>NZ_CP088017.1:0-610059 GCF_021049285.1 Ruania halotolerans | reverse complement strand
CCGCGAGGCGGAACACATCGGCTCGCCCGGTGCGGCAGAACGCCGTCCACAACCACAGGTCCGGGGAGAGCTCGGAGTTGTCCCACGCGTATCCGCCCACGTCGTAACGCCAGGTGTGCCGGTCGGCGTCGTAGGCGTGCATGAGGTCGCCGTAGTTCCAGAATCCATACCAGGATCGCTGGTCGACCTGCCCTACGTAGAAGTCCAGCAGCGCCTCGAGCCGGTCCTCCAGACGGGCCCGGCCGGGGGTGCTGCGGTCGGGCAGGTCCCAGTCGCCGAACACCCCGGCAGCGTGCAGTGCCTCAGGGGTGGGGGCGAGTCGGGGGCCTTCCACGGTGTGTGCCACATCCGTGGCCAGCTCCTCCACGCTCGGGGTGGCCGCATAGGCGACCACATCGAGCTCGTGGGTGCGGGCGATGCCATCGGCGTCCCCGAAGCCTGGTTCGTAGTCCTCGTAGGTGATGTCGAGGGCATCGAGCTGGTCGGCGTAGGTGTCCTGTCCGAGGCCATCGTGGTAGAACCGCAGGTCCATCGGTTCGGCGTCCGGAGACCACAGCCACATCGTGATCGACCCCGCGGCCGTGGCTGCCCCGCTGATGTCGATCCCGGTGGGGTGGGACTGCCAGAACCCGGTGAGCCCCACGCCGAGGCCACCGCCGGTGTCCCCGAGGTAGCCGAACCCGTCGGAACGGGTTCCCTCGGCCACCCCGATCCAGGCGTGCCCAGGCTTCGTGCGCTTGCGGATCGTGTACCCGTTGGCATTGTGCTGGCGCAGATTCCAGTCGTCCCAGGTGGGGATCCATGCCGCTAGCCGCGCCACGTCCTGATCCCAGGTATCCGCCGACGGCGTCGGCTCGCCCGCCATCTGGGCGTTGCGTACCGCCTCACCCGGGTCACGGCGTAGACCGGTCAGGCCACGGACGGCCTCACGCAACAGGCCGCCGTCGGCCCCGGCGAGGCGCACGTGCCGGTCGTGCGGCTCGGCCCGCAACGGCACATCGAACCGGATCCCGAGCGAGCTGAGGAAGTCGGAGCCGGAATCGCCGTCCCAGATGAAGGAGTGCACCAGACGCAGGTGGGTCGATCCAGCGACGGCCACCAGGCGCACGGTGAACGGCAGCCACTCGCGGCCGGACTCGGTGCGGTGCCTTCCTTCGATGCGCACCACCGCGCGCACCGGACCGGACTGCTCCACCTCCACCGACTCGACCTGCCCGATGCCGTGGTCCCGCCCGGCATGATTCGGTTCCGGCGTGCCCTGCACACTGGAGACCAGCACTCCGCCCCGGGCGACTTCCTGGCCGGCGATCGCCAGCGAATCGACCAGAACCCCGCCCCGGGCGGGGATGCGGGCGGTGAGCGCTCCCGTCTCGATCGTGACGCCGTCGGGGTCCTGAGCGACGACCACGGCGACGTTCCCGCCCCCTGTGTTCCTGCCCGCCCCGCTCTCCTCCACCGCCCCCGACGAAGCTGCGGCGACCAACCGGTAGGACGGGCTGGGCTCCGGGTGCACCCCGAGGCCGATACCCGCCCATTTCACCGACCCGTCGGGCCAGGTGGCTAGTGGCCAGATCTGTGCCGGCACCGGCGCCCCGGCCTCGTCGGTCAGGGCGAGTCCCTCAGGCGAGGCCACCGCACCACGCGGGACCGGGGCCCCGAAGGTAGCGCCGGCCGGCAAGCGCTGGGGCGTGGCGTCGTCGATCCACCGGATCGGCACGTCTACATGGCTGCTGCGCCCGTGGCGGCCTCGATCGCTCATGGTCGCCTCAACGGTCCCGGCGGTCTTAGTGGTCTCGGCTGTCTCGGCGGTCTCGGACATCAACACTCCAATGGGTGAGAGGGCACTCGGTGTGCGCCGAGTGCTCGACTTCTCGGCTAAATCTCAACAAGTGAGCGAAATCGGCCGTACTCGCGGCAGGGGGTGGGGGCGGGTGAGGGGGTAGGGCGTGTGAGGGGGGTAGGTATAGAGGGAGGGCGGGAAAGGGGGGGCGGGGCGAGTGAGGGAGCGGGTGGGTCAGAGGGGGCGGACCTCGAGATTGCGGTAGCGGGCGGTCAGGGGGGCCATCTGCCGGAAGCCGATCCGGCCGGACCCGAGCGGAGGGCCCACTGCGCCGTCGTCGGTCCACGTGAAGAGTTCCAGGTCGTCGATCGCGAACACCACACCGGCGCCCTGCTTGGTCACCCGGATCCGATAAAACCCGTCAGCGTCCTCCGGCCCGGGCAGCGGGTCTGCCCCCTGGGCCACCAGGTGGAAGCCGGGGCTCTTGCGCAGATTGCAGGTGCGGAACCGCTTCTCGGACGCCCACTTCCGCCGCAGATACGAGATGTGCAGCGTGGCGATGTCCCCCGAGTGGTACTGCGGGTAGAACCCGGTGCGCTCGGTCAACGCCGGATCGAACAGATCCTCGCCGCGCGCGCCGGTGGCGGCGAAGAACACCATCGCCAGCCCATCCCCGCTGACCGGCCGGAAGTCCCAGGAGATCTCCAAGTCCGGCCCGAACACCTGCGGGCACCAGTAGGTGAAATGCGCGTGGTCGCCGCGGCCGTCGGCCACCAGGGCTGGCTCGTCGGCGGTGCTGAACAACTCCACGCCATCGTTGGTCACGCGAGTGCCCACCGGGCCCTCGGCCACCCACCCCGCCAGATCCGATGCCGAAGCCAGCGGGTTGGTATAGCTCACCGAGGTCACGGCTGCATCACCCATCTCCCCAGCGGTTCGTGGTGATCATCCTGCCCGCGGATCGCCCGCAGGTTCTGCGCCACGAAAGAGGCCACCGCGCGCGCTCCGGCGAGCCCGAAGTGCGTCGTATCGCGCGCGTCTTCAGGCGCCTGGTCCGGCTTACCGTGCGGGAACAGCACGGGCCCGGCCTCCTCTCCGAGCCACTCATACAGCCACCGGGTGAACGCGGTCAGCTCGATCACCGGTACATCCACCCGATGCCCGAGTCGGCGCACCGCCCGGGGATACCCGCCGTGGGAGACCCGCAGGGCACCGCCTGCATCATGCAACAGCCGCTCCACACTGGTGGTCAGCACCGGCAACCCGCCGCGCTCCCGCACCTGCGCCACGAACCGCGCGAGATTCTCGGTGTAACGCCCCTGCGCTGCCAGCTCCTCGAGTTTCTGGTCGTTATGTCCGAACCCGAGCACGACGACGTCCCCCGCCTCGATCGCATCGAGCGTTGCCTGCCAGCGCCCCTCCGCCACGAACGAATCAGTGGTCGCCCCGCCGATGGCGCGGTTGACCACCGGCTCCTGCGTGAACTCGTGGAAGACCCCGCCCCACCCGATCACCCCAGACCCGTCGAGCGGTCCCGGTGCGACAGTGGAGTCACCCGCCAGATGGATCGTCATCAGCCCTTCACACTCCCGATCAGCATTCCCTTGGCGAAGTGCTTCTGCAGGAACGGGTACGCCAGCAACACCGGGATGGTCGCCACCATCACCACAGCAAACTTGATCCCCTGCGCCGGTGGCGGCACCTCCGTGTTCAGGTCATCCGGCGAGAGGGAGGCCGAAGCCGTCACCTGCCGCAGGATCATCTGCAGCGTCCATTTGTTCTGGTCGTTCAGGTAGAGCAGCGGTGACATGTAGTCGTTCCAGATCCCCACCGCGTAGAACAACGCGAACGTCGCCAGCACCGGCTTCGAGAGCGGCAGCACCACACTGCTCAGGATGCGCAACTCGTTCGCACCGTCGATCCGGGCGGACTCCTCCAGCTCCTTCGGCAGCTCCTGGAAGAAGTTCTTGATGATGATCAAACTGAACGGGTTGATCGCCATCGGCAGGATCAGCGCCCAGTAACTGTCCAGCAGGCCGAGTTCCTTGACGATGAGGAAAGTGGGGATCATCCCCGCGCTGAACACCATCGTGAACACCACCAGCGCCATGATGGTCCGCCGGCCGGGCAGATCCACCTTCGCCAACGGGTAGGCCATCAGGGCGGTCAGCGCCAACTGGATCATAGTGCCGACCAACGTGACCACCACCGTGGTCACAAACGCACGCACGAACACGCTGGACGTCAGGATCGACTCATAGGCCGCCGTCGTGATCTCGCGTGGCCACAGGAAGAACGGACGGGTGGTGATCTCCAGCTCCGTGGCCAGCGATCCCGCGAATACGTACAGGAACGGCAGGATCGCCAAGGTGCCGATCCCCACCAGCAGCACGATGTTGACGACGTCGAAAACTTTCCCGGCCGGGGTGTTGAACCGGTACTTGACGCGATTGTTCTTGCGGATCGCCGCCATCAGAAGATCCCTGCCTGGTTGAACCGCTTCGCGATCCAGTTGGTTCCGAAGATGAGGATGAGGCCCACGATGGCTTTCGCCAGGCCCACAGCGGTGGAGTAGGAGTACGCCCCCTGCTGGATCCCGGTGAAGTAGACGTAGGTGTCGAACACATCGGCCACCGATCGGTTCAGCGCATTCGACATCAGATAGATCTGCTCGAACCCGGTGTTCAGGATCTGCCCCGTCTGCAGGATGAGCAGCACGATGATCGTGCTCATGATCGAGGGGATCGTGATGAAGCGGACCCGTTGCCAGCGGCCGGCACCGTCGATGATCGCCGCCTCGTACTGCTCCTGATCCACTCCGGCGAGGGCCGCGAGGAAGATGATCGTGCCCCACCCGGTGTTCTTCCAGATCTCCTGCAGCAGGATCAACGGCCGGAACCAGGCGGGGTCGGCCATGAAGTTGGTCTGAGTGCCCAGCAGATCGTTGAGGAACGTCCACAACGGTCCATTCCCGACGGCGAACAGCAACCCGGTCAGCGAGACCACCACGGTCCAGGACAGGAAATGCGGAATGTAGACGAGAGTCTGCACCGTGCGCTTGAGGATGTTCAGGCGCAGTTCGTTCAGCAGCAGCGCCATCACAATCGTCGCGGGGAATGCGATGAAGAGCGTCAACCCCGCGATGATCAGGGTGTTGGCGAGCAGTCGTGGGAAATCTGGATTGGAGAAGAAGTCGGCGAAGTGCTCCCAGCCGACCCATTCACTGCCCTCGATACCGAGGAACGGCACGTAGTTGCGGAACGCGATCTGCGCACCGTACATCGGCCAGAACCGGAAGATCAGGAAGTAGGCGATACCGGGCAGCATCAGGAAGAACAGCCACCGGAACCGCACGATGTCCTGCACGAGGTTGCGCCGTGAGGGCCGGCTCGGCCCACGTGGCTCCCGGGGCGGCGGTGTCACCACCGTCTCGACCGTCGCGGTCATCCGCGTTCTCCTCTCGAGGTCGAGGGGTGGGGCGCACCAGCCGGTGCGCCCCACCTAGGGGGTCGGTCAGCCGAGCTCGTCGTAGAGCGCGTTGATCTCCTCGGTGACCGTGTCGCCACCGCTGGTCCGCCACCGCTCGATGGCATCCTCGAGGCCGGCCTCGTCGATCTGCCCCGCGAGGTACTGGATGCGGGCGTCGCCGATGATGTTGTCCAGTTGGGTGCCGTTGGTGGTGTAGGTGTCCGAGACGAGTCCCGCGGCAGGGTTGAAGACGGCGTTCGCTCCATCCTCGGCCTGCAACTCCAGGCGCAACTCCTCGAACGCCACATCTTCGTCGGTCTCCGGCAAGGTGGAGTACCCCTCGTACCCGGCTACGTTCATCCCGAGCTGCGCCCAGGCGCCGGTGACCTGATCGGTGAAGTCCTGCCGCTCCGGGTTGTACTGGGCGTAGCCGTCCACCACCTCGAAGTTGTCGCCCTCGATTCCGTTGTTCATCAGGATCTGCGCCTCGGTGGTGTTCAGCTCGTTCAGCACGGTGAGCACCTGGTCGAGCTGCTCCTCGGTCTGCACCGACGAACGCGGGATCGCGAGGAATCCGGCGTATCCCGTGGTGGGCAGGGCGAAGGTGCCGTTCGGCCCGTCGAGCTGGCCTACCAGAGCGACCCGCTCATCCGGGTTCTCTCCACCGTCGCTGAACAGCTCGCGCAGCTGAGCGGCGCGCGACTGGACGTCGAGGATGATTCCACCTTCGCCGTTGAGGAACGGCTCGTTCCAGGTGGCCGGGTCCATCGTGGCGTAGTCGGCGTTGATGTAGCCGCTTTGGACGAGGTCACGCTCGAAGTCCACGGCTTCGCGCCACTCGGGGGTGGTGAAGGCGGGCACCAGTTCATCGCCGTCCTCACGCCACATGTTGCCCGAGCCGTGCCAGACCTCGATGGTGTCGTAGGGGCTGTTCGTGCCGATACCGCCGGGCCATTGCGGTGCAATGATGCCGTAGGTGTCATCTTCGCCGTTGCCATCCGGATCGTCTTCGGTGAAGGCTCGAGCGATCTCGGCCAGGTCCTCGGTGGTCTCCGGCTCGGCCAGTCCGAGATTCTCGAGCCAGTCGGCGCGAATGATCACACTCGCGCGGATCACATCGCGGGCCCGGTACACGCCGTAGACCGTGCCGTTGACGCTCGAAGCTTGCTGAACATCTGGGTTCTCGGTGACCAGATTCGGGTAGTCACCCGAGGCGAGGTGCTCCGTCAGATCCCAGAAGCCGCCCGCCTCAGCCGTGGCCACGAAGCCCTGGTCCTTACCGGTGATCACCATGACGTCAGGGATGTCGTCGCCGGCGAGCACTGTGTTGACCCGCTCGCCATAGGAGGAGTTCGGCACCCACTGCACCTCCAGGGGCATGCCGGCCAGATCGCTGAGCCCGGATCCGACCGGGTCATCGCTCTCCGGCGGCACTTCGGCAAAGTACGGCGCCATGATGGTCAGGGAATCCAGTTCACCCTGTTCACCTCCACCACCGTCATCGCCACCGCCGCTGCACGCAGTGAGGGCCAGGCCCGCGGCCGCCAGTGCGCCTACGGGACCAAGGAGTCGCTTCTTCATGGGTGTTCCTTTCATTGAGTGGCGTCGTCGCCTTGCTCGGAGGGTGCAATCGAGAGGTGGTCAGATGTCGCCGCCCGCACCCCTCAGGGAGCGATCGTTGGCAGCGAAGAAGGACAGGCACAGGGCCGTGCACAGGTAGAGCCAGGCGCCCACGGAGATCACGGGGAGCAGACCGGGGATCCAGGCGGTGAGAGCCGCGGCGAGCGCCGTGGTGGCCGCCAGCAGGAGGGGAGCACCGGGGAATCTGACGGCGAACGCACTGGCCAGGCGCAGACACTCACCGATGTGCAGGTTGTAGTGGGCATCCATCGTGATCACGAGGACCTGGAGCACCACAGCGATCGCGGTGGCCACCGCCAGCGCCACCATGAGCGTGGTGGCACCGGTGCCGTCGTAGAAGGTGACCATGTTGATTGTCAGCAGTGCGATCACCAGGTTGCCCGGCAACTGGAGGAGGTTGGCGCGGCGTAGCTCGCGGCGCCAGGAGGCAGCGAACAGGCGGATCCACGGGTGTACCTCGCCACGGATTCGGCGCCTGCTGCACGCGGCCGCAGCGGCCACCGCGGGCGACCAGCCGAGGAGGACACCGCCTGCCAGAGTGAAGGCGAGGATGAGCGCATTCATCAGGGCAGCGAAGGCCACTGCCTCCGCCCAGGAGTGCAGCCGGGCGGTGCCGCTGACATTCCCGGTGGGAACCGGGCGATCGAGCATGCCCGAGGTGCTACCGGCCCCCGCCGCGGCCGGTCCAGTCCGGGTGCCCCCGGTGGTCGGTGCCGACGTCTGAAACCCGACTCCACTCGCCACCATCACGCTCCGCATCGCCTTCGATCCGACGGGGCAGCACCGGCACCGGAGCCGTTGTGGCAGACCTCAGCCACGATGCTCAGGAAAGAGCTTTCCCCGCTTTGAATGGATTCACACTAAGTGCACATCTGGGCGTCGTCAACAGTCCACGCCATAATTTTGTGATCGGTCACTGCGCAACGCGCAGGATCACACCAAGAACCCGCGGCAGCAGAGTCTTTGAGCTCTGGTGCGGGCGAAGCTGGGGCCTCAGGGCAGCGCCGGCTGCTCCACGAGATCGGCCACCGCCGTCAACGTGGACCGCAGCTCCCTGGCCCGCTCAGTGCCGAGTGAACTCACCAATGCGTCAGCGAGTCGGATCCGAACCGCCTCCACCTGTTCGAGTACGGCCTGACCGGCCACGGAGACATGCATGAGCGCAGGTTCGCCCGCGGGATCGGCATCGTGGGCGTGCCGGCCGATCAGACCGCGCTCCTCGAGGCCCTCCACCGTCACTTCAGCCGCTTCAGGCACCTGGCCGGTGACATCGGCGATGGCACGCGGGTGGCTGGCTCCACCGGCCACGGCGGCCAGCACCTGCACCTCCCCCGCGCGTAGTCCGGTCACAGACTCGATCGCACGCGCAATCTGGGAACCAGCCGCGCCGATCCTGCTGAGCTCCTCAGCCAGGGAGAGGATCTCAGTCACCCCTGCTGCGGGTACGGCGTCCCGCACGTTGACCGTGGACAACGCGGCGTTGGTGGCGGGTTCATTGGCGGTCAGGCTTCGGGAACCGAGGCCCTCGTCGATCATGCTCACACCCCTCCCAACGCCTCGGGCCGCTCGGGAGTTCCCCCAAGCGGCCCGCGACGATTCCCAGCGGTCAAGCCGACGTGGATGCCTTCTCGCGGGCACCGAGCGATGCGCTGTCGGCGGCATCGTCACCGCCCTCGTCGTCGAACAGACCCTCGGCGTTGCCCGAACGGTACTTCTCCTCGTCGAGGATGCCCTCGCGCTTGGCCACGATCGTTGGCACCAGCGCCTGCCCGGCCACATTCACGGCGGTGCGGCCCATGTCCAGGATCGGGTCCACCGCGAGCAGCAGACCGACACCCTCCAGGGGCAGTCCGAGGGTGGAGAGGGTCAGCGTGAGCATGACCAGCGCGCCGGTGAGCCCTGCCGTCGCGGCCGATCCCACCACGGAGACGAAGGCGATCAACAGGTAGTCGGTGACGGTGAGCTGGATCCCGTAGAACTGTGCCACGAAGATCGCGGCGATCGCCGGGTAGATGGCGGCGCAGCCGTCCATCTTGGTGGTGGCGCCGAGCGGCACCGCGAACGAGGCGTACTCGCGGGGCACGCCGAGGTTGCGCTCGGTCACCCGTTCGGTCACCGGGAGGGTTCCGATCGAGGAGCGGGAGACGAACCCGAGCTGGATGGCCGGCCAGGCACCGCGGAAGTAGGACAGTACCGGCAGGCCGTTGGCCCGCAGCAGGATCGGGTAGAGCGCGAACAGCACGATCGCCAGACCCACGTAGATGGCGACGGCGAACGTGGCCAACGGTGCGAAGAGTTCGGTGCCGTAGGTGGCCACCGCGCGGCCGATCAGCCCGAGGGTGCCGAGCGGGGCGAGGCGGATGATCCACCAGAGCACCTTCTGGATCACCGCGAGTGCCGAGGCGTTGAAGCTGAGGAAGGCATCGGCCTTCGGACCCGAGCGCAGCGCCGCAATGCCAACCACGAGGGCGATCACCACGATCTGGAGCACGCTGAAGTTCAGGGATACCGACTCACCGCGCAGCCCGACGTCCAACCCGAGGAAGTTGCTCGGGATCAGGCCGGTCAGGAAGTCCACCCAACTGCCGGTGCGATCCGGCGCCTCGGCGAGGTCAGCGCTGATGGAGGTGTTCTCGCCCGGGCGGGTGATGAGCCCGAGCGCCATACCGATCGCCACCGAGATACCGGCGGTGATGGCGAACCAGAGCAACGTCTGGCCGGCCAGCCGGGCGGCGTTGGAGACCTTGCGGAGGTTGGCGATGGAGGCGACGATCGCAAGGAACACCAGCGGCGGCACGATCGCGCGCAGCAGTGTCACAAAGGAACCGCCGATCGTGGCGAGGGTCTCGGTGAGCCAGTTCGGGTCCTCCTCCGGGCCAACGGTGCCCATCTGCAGGGCGACCCAGCCGAGCACGGCACCCAGCACCAGCCCGAGGACGATCTGAATGCTGAAGGAGGGCAGCCGCAGACGGCGCCTGGTGGACTTCTCTGGAGTGGTGCCGGTAGACACGGGCGGAACCTTTCACGGTGGCGGGATGGTGCTGGGCCTCGGCCGCGCCCCTCGACGGGGCGCGCTTGTCCGAGGCCGCCGCCCATCCTCACCCCGCGTGCGGATCGGCACGACCGAGACCCGATCGCGTCCGCATGGCGGACGGCTCCGCTAGTCGCATCCTGAGACGCGTCAGCGCGCCTGAACGAACGAGCCCTCGATTCCCGGTGGGGATCGAGGGCTCGTGGGGCTGGTTCCAGGCCCCGGCTCAGAGCGTGGCGGCAGTGGGGTCCCACGTCTCCGCGAGCGCGGCCGGAACAGTGACGGTACTCGTCACGTCCACCGACGCACCGGAGGCGGCCGCCTCGGTGATGGAGATCATCACGTCGAGCACGTGGAAGGCGATCTCACCGGACGCACGCTCGGGCTCGCCGGACCGAATGGCTCTGGCGAGTTCGAGCACGCCCGTCCCGCGAGTGGTGGTGGCGCCGACGGCTGCGATTTCCTCAGCGTCCTTCGCCCCTGGGGACCAGAACACGGTGCTGCCCTCGAATGTGTTCGGGTCCGGGACCACGAACGCTCCAGCACTTCCCGTGACCTCGAGCAGGGTGCGCCTGATGTCGGACTCAAAACTGAACACGGCTTGAGCGGCGGCCCCGGATTCGAACTCGATGAGCGCACTGTGATGTGTGGGCACATGAACGCCGAACTCGGTGCCTGCCTTGGGCCCTGAACCGATCGTACGGACCGGCCGCGCTGTGGAGTGTGTGGCGCTCACCCGGGTGATGGGCCCGAGCAGGTGCACCAACGCCGTCAGGTAATACGGCCCGATGTCGAACAACGGACCGCCCCCCACATCGAAGAGGAACTCTGGGCTCGGGTGCCACGACTCTGGGCCCGGAGCCTGGAACAGCACGAGCGCGTTCAACGGCGTGCCGATGCGACCGGACCGGATCTGGCGAAGCGTGGTCTGAAATCCGGCACCGAGAATGGTATCCGGAGCACATGCCACACGTAGTCCTGCGGCCGCGGCCGAGTCGAGCAGGCCCCGCGCGGATGTCCGATCGAGAGCGAGCGGCTTCTCGCTCCATTGATGCTTGCCCGCAGCAATGATCAGCTGGCCCACCTCTGCATGGACGGCAGGGATGGTCAGGTTGACGACGATCTCGACATCGTCGACGGCGAGCAGTTCTGCGACCGTGCCGTGCCCGGGCACACCGAACTCTGCGGCCTGGGCGCGCGCCCGGTCGACGTCCAGATCAGCAATGAAAAGGACCTCGAGATCGCTGAAGGCGGTGAGGTTCTTCAAGTACTGGGAGCTGATCACCCCGGCGCCGATGACGCCGACACCCACCTTCGCGCTCATGCGCGGCCGACCAGGTAGGCGAGGCTCGTCGCAACGCCCTCGAACACGTCGCCGTCGTAGTCGTCGAACTCCACCACGCGCACGGCGCTCGGTGAGGCCGCCAGGATCGCCTCGATCGGCGCCTGGCCTGCCCCGGCGGGAAGCTGCGCCTTGTTGTCGCGAGTAAGAGGGCCGTCCTTGATGTGCAGGAATCCAACCTGGTCGCCGAGTCGCTCCTGCAGTGCCGGAGCCGATTGCCCGCCGACTTCCGCCCAGTAGGTGTCCACTTCGAGGACGACCCGCTCGTCGAGAGCGGCTGCGAAGATCTCCAGCGCTGGGGTGCCGTCAATCTCGGCGAGCTCCCACCAGTGGTTGTGATAGCCCACCTGAAGGCCTCGATCCGCTGCCTGCCCGGCGAGGGAGTTCAGGCGCGCAGCGAGACCCTCGACGCTCTGGCGGTCGCTCCACTTGTCGGCGTGGATCGCGGGATCGATCACCGTGCCGATTCCGAGCGCCTTGGCAGCGTCGAACGTGGCGCTGGGATCGTCCACCTCGACCAACTTGGCATGCCCGGAGGGAATCTCCAGACCCGACGCCTGCTTGGCAGCCAGGTACTCGTCGACCCGGTCGACGAATCCAAATGCCTCCACAGACTGAAAGCCGATCTCGGCGAGTCTGCGCAGGGTGGCGGTCATATCCGTGCTCATGGCGTCACGGACGGAGTACAGCTGGACGGAGATCGGCGCTCCGGTCATGTCAGGGGGCTCCTCGATGAGACTGCTGAATCTGTGGGCACGCGCCACGATACCCAGTTCTTCGGAAAAACGAAACGTTTCGGCTCGAGTCGCCTGAACGTCAGGAATTCACCCACTTCCCGCGAGCACGCGGCGCACATCCGCCAGTAATGTCCTGCTCACGCGGACGCCGTCGGCTGGGCCGAACGGCACACGCAGCGGCGGTGCGCTGGCGTGCGAGCGTGGTGGCGGGATCACCCGGGCCGCTCCGGCGTACAGATGCCGTGCGGGTCCATACCGTGCTCGAAGTGTCGCCACCGCGAGTGGCGTGGAGATCACGAACACGTCCGCCCCTGAGCCCACGTCGGCCACGATCTGCTCGACGTTGACGAATGAGCGGGGCGGCAGGCGCGGCACGCTGATCAGCACGGTCGGAGCGGTGCGCACCTCAGCGTTGAGCCACTGCACCAGTGCCTCCACCTCAGCCCGATCGGTGACCGGCTGGGCTCCCTGCGTGTGCCGATCTCTGCGCATGCCTGGTACGACGGGCGAATGTGCTCCCGATCACGAAAGGGGCCATGTGACATGCGTCACGTTCACCTGGGCCATGACACTCGTCATGACCGGACCATGACACGAGGGCCAGAAGAAGGTGCGTGGGCGCACTGCCGCCGGCGCTGGGGGCGCACAAGACTGGAGGGAGTCCACCACCCGCCAACCAGGCGGCCGACCGAAAGAGTGAGAAATGATCGAGGCCCTGCGTGAGTTCACCGAGAGTCTGCCAACCATCGTGCAGTGGCTCGGCATCCTGCTGGCCGGCGCCATCCCTTTCATCGAGTCCTACTCCGGTTCCGTCATTGGCGTCCTGGCCGGAATGAGTCCGTTCGTCGCAGTCCCGGCAGCGATCGTCGGGAATGTGGCCTCGATGCTGATCCTGGTGCTGGGGGCAGCAAAGGCCCGCGATGCCGCCACTCGCAATCGCGAGCAGACCACCTCGCCGAAACGGGCCAAGCTGAAGCGCATGTTCGACAAGTACGGCGTAGCAGGGGTGAGCCTCCTCGGCCAGACCGTGCTGCCCAGTCAGATCACGTCGGTCGCGATGGTCTCGTTCGGCGCATCCAAGGACGCGGTGATCCGCTGGCAGATCGTCTCGATCATCCTGTGGGGCGTCGCATTCGGGACGCTCGCGACCCTAGGCGCCGATCTCCTCACGACGGGAACCTGAGCGGCGGTCGTGGGCCTCGCGCCAGGGACGCACCGAGGTGACAGACTGGACGCCGACCGGGATCGATCCCGGCAGGAGGGAAGACCCGAGGTGCCCACGACCAACGATGCCAAGCCACTCACTCTCGCCGATATCGCCAAGCTCGCCGGGGTGAGTCGATCCGCCGCCTCTCGAGCGCTGGATCGACGCTCCCCGGTGGGCGGGGAACGAGCCGACCGCGTGCGTGCGATCGCTGCGGCGCACGGCTACGTCCCAAACTCACGGGCAGCCAACCTTCGTCGTCAACGCACAGGGCTGATCGGCGTCGTGGTACCGCGACTCACGGACACCGTCATGGCCATGTTGTACGAAGCGATCGTCGACGAGTGCACCACGCGCGGTTGCCAGGCAACCGTGGTGACCACGGACGATGATCCACGCGCCGAGCTCGAGCGCGGCCGCGCACTCCTGGACCAGCGCGTTGACGGTTTCATCGTCACGACGGCTCGTACCGATGGCGCCGATCCCTTCCTGCTCGAACTGCGAGATCGCGGCATCCCGTACGCACTCGCACTGCGCACCGACGGTGAGAGCCCTTCGGCGCTGGGGGATGACGAACTCGGCGGATACCTCGCCACCGGCCACCTCATCGAAGCCGGGCACGAACGGATCGCCTTTGTCGGCGGAGCCCCGTACGCGTCCTCCTCCCAAGGTCGTCACGCCGGGTATCTACGGGCGATGACGGACGCCGGCCTCACGGTGTCGCCGGAACTCGTTCACGAGACGGACTTCAGCATGCGCGCCGGCGTGCGCACCGGCAATCTGTTGCTCGCCCTTGCCGACCCCCCCACGGCGGTCTTCACCGCGAACGACAGCCTCGCCGTCGGCCTCATCTCAGCCGCGCTACGAGCCGGCCTGCGGGTACCGGAGGACCTCTCCCTGGTGGGGTACAACGACACCCCGATCGCGGCGCACCTAGCGACACCGCTCACCTCGCTCGCGGTCCCCTTCCACGAGATCGCTGCCGACGCTGTCTCACTCCTCCTGGATGGCCCGGACGCTTCATCCGGACCAGTGCTGCGCCGCGCTCCGCGGCTCGTCCCACGTGGGTCTGTGCACCTTCGCGGGACCGAGGGTTGACCTAGCGGGATCGATCCCGCTAACGTGATCGTCGTCCACCCACAACGAAGGACGACGATGATGTCTTCTACATACACCTCTAGCCATTCTGCGCATCGAAACGCTGCCCTGCCGGCCAACGAAGCTCGTCGGGATCGATCCCGAGCGCCTCATCGGATCAGCCTGGCCGCCGCGTTCCTCGGCGCTGCCGCTCTCACCGCCTGTAGCGCCAGCGGGGCGACCGAGGACTCGTTCACCCTGGCCCTGATCGAGCCGGACCTGACCACTGTTCCCCTCATGGCCGCCGCGGCTGAACTTCGGGAAGACGGCATCGATGTGGAGGTCGTCGAACTCGCCGAGCCCGAGCTCGCGATCGAGGGGCTCGCCCAGGGTGATTACCAGATCTCCGCCGAAGCTACGAGCCCCGCCCTCATCGCAATCGAGCGCGGTGCGCCCATCCGGATCGTCGCCGATGTCATCGGCAATCAGTGGGCGATCTACAGCCAGCCCGATCTGACGACGTGTGACAGCCTGGTCGACCGGCCCGTGGGGATCTTCTCCGAGGGTGCCGTCGCGACTGCCATGGTCCGCAACTGGGTTGCCGACGAGTGCACATCCGGTGAGCCGGAGTATCTCGTGATCGGCGGTTCGGACGTCCGCGCGCAGGCCCTGCTCGCTGGCGAGATCGACGGCACCGCACTGGAGGTGGCCGATGCGGTCACACTCGCGACAACCTCTGACGCGGACCTCTACGAGCTCGCCGATTTCGGCGCGAGTCTGCCCGATCTGCATCCGCAGACCGTCTACGCCAATTCCGACTTCCTTGGCGACCAGCCGGAGCTCGCTCAGGCGTTCATCGATTCCTTGATCGATATCCACGGGCAGATCAATGAGGACCCGGAGGTCCTGGCCTCCCTCGCGGAGGAACACCTCGGCGTCGAGGCCGACGAGACGCTGAGTGCCATCGCCCAGGAGTACGCCGACCGTGGCCTCTTTGACGCTGCGGCGCTCACTCCGGAGAACGTGCAGGGCACGATCGACTTCTTCGCAGAAGCTGGCGTCATCGACGACCTAGCCGTGGAGGACGCGGCCGACCTGTCCTTCCTCACGAACAACTGATGGCTACCACCGACACGTCGTCCCGGACGGTGCCTGCCCCGCAACGGCGACGAACTACTCGGGACCGGCTCGACTCGGTACGCACCTACCAAGTGCTCACCTTCGCCGTGTTCGCGATCGGCTGGCAGGTGTACGGCACCCACTTCGGCGGCCTGCTGGTGCCCACCTTCACCGAGACCGTGGGAGCGTTCTGGTCCACGATCGGCACTGCCGACTTCTGGAGCGCGTTCGCCGTATCGAACCAAGCATTGGTCCTCGGGTTCGCAGCCGCCGTGACGATCGGTCTCCCCGCCGGAATCCTGCTCGGACGATTCCGCACCTTGGAGCGCCTCAGCAATGTCTATCTGAACATCCTGCTCGTCACCCCGATGGCCGCGATCATCCCCCTGCTGATCATGTCCGTGGGCTTCGGCCTGGTTTCTCGAGTG
This sequence comes from Ruania halotolerans, assembly GCF_021049285.1. Taxonomy (GTDB): domain Bacteria; phylum Actinomycetota; class Actinomycetes; order Actinomycetales; family Beutenbergiaceae; genus Ruania; species Ruania halotolerans. Next base: position 594,232 of record NZ_CP088017.1, on the reverse strand, counting down.
ATCCTCGTGACGCTCTTCGCTGTGGTGATGATCATCGTGAATGTCCGGGCAGGTATTCGCCAGGTCGATCCGAGCCTCATTCAGATGGCACGCACCTTCGGAGCGAACGAAGCGCAGATCTGGCGGGCCGTCCTGCTGCCCGCAGCGCTGCCGTCCATCATGACCGGGATCCGCCTCGGCCTGGGCCGCGCCGTCACCGGCATGGTCATCGTGGAACTGCTGATGGTCTCGCTCGCCCTCGGCGGACTCATTCTCGAGTATCGAGGCGCTTTCGACGGGCCGGCACTGTACTCGGTGATCGTCGCCATTCTCGCCGAAGCACTCATTCTCATCTCGCTCGCCCAATGGCTCGAACGCAAGATCGCGCCCTGGGCACCTGGACCCGGAAAGGCACGCCCATGATCGAGATCCGTGAACTCACGAAAACCTTCATCGGCCAGGACGGCAGTTCCGTGCACGCTCTCGGTGGTGTCGACCTGACTATCCGAGACAACGAGTTCGTGACCGTGCTCGGCCCCAGCGGGTGCGGGAAGACCACCATGCTGAAAATGGTGGCCGGCCTGCAGTCTTGGGACGAAGGCACGATCACCATCGACGGCACCCCGGTGACCGGGCCCGGGCCCGACCGCAGCATGGTCTTCCAGAACTTCGCCCTGTTGCCTTGGGCCACCGTGCTCGACAATGTGGCCTTCGGTCTGAGACTGCGTGGGGCTGAGCGCCGCAAGCGCGAAGAGCGCGCCCGTGAGCTCATCGAGATGGTCGGCCTGACCGGGTTCGAATCAAAACGCCCCGGGGAACTCTCCGGCGGAATGCAGCAGCGGGTCGGCATTGCTCGTGCGCTCGCTGTCGATCCTCAGATCCTGCTCATGGACGAGCCGTTCGGCGCCGTGGACGAACAGACCCGGCGGCTCCTTCAGGAAGAGCTGCTTGATATCTGGGAGCGCAACCGGCTCACCGTCGTCTTCGTCACGCACTCGATGGAAGAGGCCGTCCTGCTCGGAGATCGAGTGGTGCTGATGAGCGCTCGGCCCGGGCAGATCGCAGAGATCGTGGATGTTCCGCTCGAGCGCCCGCGGTCGAGCGACGTCGGCGGTCTGGAACGCTCTCGCGAGTACGTCGAGATCACTGCCCACCTCTGGGACCGGCTGCGCTCGATGCACACCGAGCATCGAGCGAACGGGAAGGCCTCCTGATGAGCGCGGTGGCCCAACGCGTCAGCGCCGCAAGCGCTCGTACCTGGCCAACGTTCCGGCTCGGCAACGCCGGCACCGCCGCCCTCTCGCTCACCGTGGGCGTGCTGGTCTGGGAACTTCTCGGCCGCGTGTTCGCCGTCCCGTTCTTTCCTCCGTTCACCGACGTCGTCGCGACGCTCGTCCAGATGGTCATCCAGGGCGACATCCTCGGCAACCTCGCGATCAGCCTCAGCAACCTCGTGCTCGGCTTCGGTATCTCCCTTACTCTCGGGATCGTCGTGGGTACGGCGATGGGCCGCTACTGGCGAGTGAAGGCGGCGCTCGGTGTGTACGTCTATGCGTTGCTGACGGCGCCGTCGCTAGTGTTCGCACCGATCTTCTTCTCGATCTTCGGGGCGGGCCAAGGATCGATCGTGGCCGTCGTAGTCATGTACTCCGCCTTCGTGATGATCATCAACACCGCCTCCGCCGTGGAGAACGTTCCGACGTCACTGACGGAGATGGCGCGTTCCTACGGCGCGTCCGAGTGGCAGATCCTCTGGCGGATCGTTCTTCCCGCTGCACTTCCAACGATGATGGCGGGTATCCGCCTAGGCACCGGTCGCGCTGTGCTCGGCATGATCAACGGCGAGATGTTCATCGCTGTGATCGGTCTGGGCCGGCTGGTCACGCAGGCCGGGAAGTCGTTCGACGGCGCAGCAGTCCTGGCAGTGCTGATGGTCATCATCGTGGTCGCGCTCGGCGCGGTCGGGCTGGTTCAACTCGTCGACCGCAAGCTCACCAGCTGGGTGCCGGAGACGAGCAGGGAGAAGTCATGAAGATCGATGCGTTCAGTCACATCCTGCCTCCTCGATACTTCGAGGTGATGCAAGGAATGGTGCGCGATCCTCGTGCACTGAAGCGGTGGCTCACCCTTCCTGCCTTATACGACGTCGATGCTCGTCTGGCGATGATGGAAGAGTTCGGGCCGGACTTCAGCCAGATCTTGACGCTGTCCTCACCGCCGATCGAGCTGCTGGCGGAACCGGACTCCTCCGGGGCGCTGGCTCGGCTCGCCAACGAGACCCTTGCTGAGCTGGTCACCCAGCATCCGCGCCGCTTCCCGGCATTCGTCGCGTCGCTGCCGCTGAACAACGTGGCGGCATCGTTGGCTGAGATCGAGTACGCAATCGACGAGCTCGGCGCCGTCGGTGTGCAGATGTTCACCAACGTCAACGGGGTGCCGATCGACGATCCGCAGTTCGAGCCGATCTACGCGGCGATGGCCCGGCGCGATCTGCCGATCTGGTTGCACCCGACGCGGTCGGCCACCACTGCGGATTACCGGACCGAGGAGACGTCCCAGTATGAGATCTGGTGGGCGCTGGGCTGGCCCTATGAGAGCAGTGTGGCGATGTCCCGCTTGGTCTTCTCGGGCGTGCTTGAGCGCTACCCGGATCTAGCGATCATCACCCATCACATGGGGGCGATGATCCCGTTCCTCGAAGGACGCATCCGTCTCGGCTGGGCGGACCAGTTCGGGAGCCGGACCCATGGAGAAGAGGCGCGATCGGCACTGGCCCGGCTCTCGCGGGAACCGATCGAGTACTTCCGGTCCTTCTATGCCGATACCTCCCTATCCGGGTCTGCGATCGGCACCCGGTGCGGACTGGACTTCTTCGGCAGCGAGCACGTGGTATTCGCCTCCGACTGCCCGTTCGACCCAGAGGGCGGGCCGATGTACATCCGCGAGATGATCCGCGTGATCGACTCCCTCGAGATCGATGAAGGCGTCCGGGACCAGATCTACTCAGGAAACGTGGACCGCCTCACGCACGGCCGGCTAGGTCTCCTGCTCCAGGATCTCGGCCACGGACACCCCGGGGAGAAGGCGGACGCCGGGATCGGTCGCGCCCACTGAACGAGCCGCCAGTAGATCACGCGGGCGCAGCGCCGGAGCTTCATCTGAGCCCGGGTCGAACCCGGGCGGGTCGGCTTCTCAGCACGACCCGCCCGGAGAGCGTGTGCACGTGCAGGCCCGGGGGAGAATCCACACTCGGCACGCTCACCTGGTAAGACACCAGTAACGAGAAAGCGTCACGCTGGAGCCTTGTGACTTCGGTCATACCGCTGGGATTCCCGGCGATGGAGCGATCCCCTGTCCCTGGTCTTGCGCTGGCGTTGCGTACCGGCAGGCACGCTGGCTGTTGGAGCGCAATCGCACCAGGTGCTCGATACGGCGAATTTGAGCGAGCGTTGAGCTCGACGGCCATCGTGACCGTGATGCCGGACCGGTACGTCACCGAGCGCAGCTACTCTTCGGCAGCCCACGCCCGCAGCGACACCACACGCGCCTGCGGAACCCCGTTCGTGCCGGTCACCACCAGTCGTAGAGACGTCGCAGCGACGGGCTGCGGCAGTCGGTGGCGCCGGTGCCGCATCCGGTTGGCGGTGACGTCGGCGATCACCGTAGAAGTGCCGGCCTCGTCGACCACCTCGATCCGATAATCGCTGACCAGCGTCGGCAGCACGTCGAACGGGGTCCGATGATGATGGAGGTTGATGAGGTCCTCGTCCAGGTCGTCATCGAAAATCACGGCGACTTCTCCGATCGAGACAACAGGATCCCAGGCAAGATGCAGTTGCGGCTCGGGGTCCTCAGTCAATGGCTCTGAGATCCACATCTGAGGCCCCGCCCACGGCCGCGAATAGCCTCCGACGGCCTTCTCGGCGGCAAAGGCACCAGTGGCCGTCGCGAGCCGCAGGCACGGAGCCGTGCGGTGCAGAACTTGCTTCCACGCGCGCCACTGCTCGGTGTACGGCTCCTCGTTGGAGAGTTCGCGATAGGTCAGCGCAACCACACCTGGCAGCGGCCCCGGGGACGTGTGCACGGCTATGTGCGAATTGGCGTGCAGCACGAGGAAGGCGTTCTGCGGTGTGCTCGGCTGCCAACGCACCGGCACGGTGATCCACTGTGCTGTTCCAGCGGTGACCTGCACGCAAACACCGGCCACCTGTGCGTGCGGGACATAGTTCTGAGGACGTCCCACCTCGTGCACATCGACGGTAAGTTCGGTGTCTCGCTCGGCGTCGATCAGCAGCTCAATACCCTCAAGCGCCGGATCCACCGGTACCACCACACCTAGTGAAGAGATGAGCTCCCACCGGCCCGACGACGCGCTCGCACCGAGGCCGGTGAGCTGCGAGGTCGCGGTGATCCGGGCTGCTAGCGCATGGTCCGTGGGATCGTCGTGGCGGACGCCGAGGACCGAGGCGTCGGTGCGCACGATCGCCCGGCGTACCTCGTCCAGATGTTCCGACGCCAGTTCGCGCGGAGTGCATCCCTGCTGTGCACTCAATGCCGCGCCGAGACCCGCAGCCTCTCCGATCACCCCGCAGGTGGCCATCACCCGGGTACTACCGAATGCGACGTGAGTGGCCGATATGTTCCGGCCGGCCATCCACATGTTGGAGACGTTCTGGGAGTACAACGATCGCAAGGGGATGTGATAGTTACCGTCGGGGTGCCAATGCCTCGATCCCTTCTCCGTGGCATACATCCCGCCCGGCGGGTGCAAGTCGATCGACCATCCCCCGAAGGCCACCCGATCCTCGAACGGCGTCTGGTCCAGCACATCATGCTGGGTGAGGACGTGATCGCCGAGGAATCGTCGATACTCCCGCTTTCCTGGCACCGCGCCGATCCATTCCAACGTCAGGTTGTCGGCGTCGAACTTGCCAGAGTTCTTGAGGTAGTCCCAGATCCCGTAGATGGCCGCTTGCAACTCATCCCGGATCTCCTCGTTGTGAGCCACGACGTCGCGGTCTCCACCCCACTCGATCCACCAGTAGTCGCAGCCGTTCGCCCCCTTGTGGATGTCACGCAGGGTCGGAATCGACGTCTCGGTGATGTCCCGAGCGAAGGACGGTGGCACATACTTCACCGGGTAGCCGACGTCTTTGACATAGAAGAGGATCGTCGACCCCAGTGTCTCGGCGTCCGCGGAAACCGGCGCCCACGATTCCTGGTACTCCTCGCGGGACTCGCGACCAGTCCTGTACCGCGCACCGGCGAGAAAGCCGACGAGTCCGTCGCCGCTGGCGTCGATGTACATCGTCGAGCGGAACTGCAGACGTCGCTCCGAACCCATCTGCCAGCCGGAAACCGACCTGATCTGCCGATTCTCGAGCGGACCCTCGGCCTCGACGTCCCGGACGTCGGTGTTGAGGAACAGCTCGATTCCGGACTCGGCGCGGACTGCCTCGAGCAGCACCAGATCCCAGTAGTAGGGGTTGCCCTCCGGATTGGTGAACTGATTCTCGACGAACAACTCACCCATGATCCCGGTCTCGCGTGCATAGTGCTGGACCCCGTGCGCTGTGGCGCCGCACACCCAGACCCGAACCTCGCTCGATGAATTTCCCCCGAGGACGGGTCGGTTTTGGACCAGGGATACCCGCATCCCCTGCCGTGCGGCGGCAAGCGCCGCACAGACCCCGGCCAGCCCGCCACCGACCACGGTGATGTCGCTGTGCACCGTTTCCAGCGGAATGAGGTCAACGTCGTAGGACGTCACGTGTTATCGATCTCCATGAGCAGTAGGAATCTTGTCGAACAGGCTCGCCGCCAACCCGAGACCACCCGGCACGCGCTGGGCGACGAGCACCCACAGCAGCGAGGTCGTCAAGGTGTCGCTCGCGCGCCCGGCGAAGAAGTCGGTCCACGTCAGCCCCTCCCGGATCCCGGTGAAGATACTGATCTCTGAGCGATCGGCGAGAACCGAGTCCGGATCACCGGTGATGGCCACCGTGTGAGCGGAGTTTTTTCGCGCACGGTCACAGAACTCGAGACCGACCTCATCGTTTCCGCTGCGCGAGAGAATGAGCGCCACGTCGCCAGGCCCCATCATGCTGGCCAGTACCTGCGAGGTGACGGCGCCGTCGTGGAACCAGACCGGCAGGCCAATCCGGAGCAGGCGCATGTACAGCTCGGACACGGCCACCGAGTCGGCCCACTCGCCGTGCAGGTGGATGCGTCGAGCGGAAGCGATCCAGTCCGCTGCCTGGACCACCAGGTCGACGTCGATGGCCCCCATGGCCGTGCGTGCCGCGCGTTGCTGATTGGCGGCCAGTACTTCCAGGACGGCCTTCGGACCGTCTTCGGGCAGGATCTCGTCGCCGATGTCGCGGTGCCAGCCCGCCTCCATCTCGCGCCCGTGCTCGGTGGCGATCGCGGCGCGCATCGCGGGGAAGCCGACGAAGCCGAGATAGGCCGCCAAGCGGCTCAAGCTCGCGGGCGAGACATCAGCCGACCGTGCGAGACCGGTGATAGACGACTCGCCGACCTCACCCGGATGGTCCACGATGTACTGCGCGCTGCGGGCCATCGTCCGCTTCAGTCGCGGCAACGCTTCGCGCAACGCTTGTAGCGGGCTGGGTCCGTAGTCGACGTCCGCACCGTGATCCGCGCCATCTCTCTGCGGGCCACTATCGCGAGCCTCCGAGTCTCTCACTTGCCTACTCCTTCTCGCCTCGACGAACCGGAGATCGCCGGAGCCTGTTGTGTGTGCAGCAGCACCCGTGGCTGCCGCTCAACGCTCCGCTCACCCGCTCCACGGCGGATGAGCCTGTTAGCCATTAGGAGATCAAACCGTTCACCGCTTCGCCAGCCGCCCGCATCCCTTCCTCGGGTGTCTGGTTGCCGAGCAGAACGGCCTGGACACTGTCGGCTACCGCGGTCTCCATCTGCGCATACTCGGTGAACTCCCAGAAGGGGCTGGGGGTGGCGGTGGCTGTGATGTTGTCGGTGAAGGCCGTGAGGAACTCATCCTCCTGCACTTCCGGGCTCTCGAGCCCCTCGGACGTGGTGGGCGGGTTGCTCGAGGCATCGAAGTAGCCGAGGACCGTGTCCAGGTCCGATGTCAGCCACCGCGCGAACTCGGTCCCTGAGATGGACTCCTCGCCGTCGGTCACGACGAGGATGTGTCCCCATGCCAATGCTTGCGGGACGTCGCCGGCGTTGCGCACCGGGCGCGCCAACGGGATCATCTTCGAGCGGATCTCGGCGTCGGGCGAGTTGGTCACCACGATCGCCGAGCCGATTGGCGCGTCGTCGTAGTAGGCGGTCCGGCCCTGGCTGAACAGGTTACGGGCGGCACTGCGCTCGATGTCGGGCGCGATGAGGCCGTCGGTGTAGAGCTTCTTGTACCAGGTCATTGCCTCGATGGAGGCCTCGTCGCCCACCGTGCAGCGCCCGTCCTCGACCACGGCCGATCCGAAGGTCTGCATCCAGACGATGAAGTCCTTGAGCTGCGCCACTTCGGTCGAGGCCGCGTACGGGACGACATCGCTGCCCAGGCTTTTCACCTCCCGCAGCACGTCCTCGAACTCGGTCACGGTGCTCGGTACGAAGTCGATGCCGGCCTGCTCCAGGAGTTCGGCGTTGCCGATCAGTCCGATCGCTGCCGTGGTCCACGGGATCCCGTATTGCACACCGTCGAACTGGCCGGTCCCCAACGCCGCTTCGGTGTACCCGGCATCGCTGGTGTACTCGGACAGGTCGGCCAGCGTGCCGGTGGCCACCATGGGTGCCAGCCAGGCGATGTCCAGGTGAGCCACGCCGGAGAGCTCGCCGCCCCGGCTCTGCAGGACCATCTGGTTCAGAGCCTCGTTGTAGGCATAGCTCGACTCGCTAATACTGATGCCTTCGCCGGAGGCGTAGTCGGAGACGGTCTGCTCCAGCCATTCCTTCGGCGGGTCCTCGGACAATGCGAACGAGGTGAAGGTGAAGCCCTGGCCGGCCTCACCAGAGGGCGCGTTGGCCGTGCCCGACCCTGAATCGGAGCAGGCTGCCAGGCCGAGCCCACCCAGGCCGAGGGCACCCCCGAGGCTGAGCAGGTTCCGGCGGCTCAGGTCGGTCACTCCGCGGCGGTTGTGGTTCGTGCTGGTCGTACGGTTCATTGCAGTTCTCCTTCGTGACATGCGTGAGGACTCATCGGCGTTGATGGTGGAAGTGGTTAGCCCTTGACGGCGCCAGCAGTGATGCCGCCAACCAGGTGGCGTTGGAGCGCAACGAACGCCACCGCCACGGGGAGCGCAACGAGGACAGAGGCGGCCATAAGCTCAGGCCAGTCGGTCGCAGCTTCTCCGATGTAGCGGTTGACCAGGGCGGGTGGAAGCGTCTGGCGCTCCGGACCGGTCAGCGTCAATGCGAAGATGAAGTCGTTCCAACCGCGCATGAAGGCGAACAGCCCGGATGCGACTAGGCCGGGCGCGGCCAGGGGAAGCACGATCGCGTGCAGCGTGCGCCAGTTGGAGGCTCCGTCGATCTTCGACGCCTCGATGATGTCGTCGGGGAGGTTGTCGAAGAATCCTTTGAGCATCCACACGCACAGCGGCAGCGTGAAGGTCGTGAACGAGATGATCAGCACGAAGTACGTGTTGAGAAGCCCGAACGTCGCGAAGATCCCGTAGAGCGTCACCAGCAGCAGTGCCGAGGGCAGCATCTGGCTAGACAGGACGAAGTACAGGAGGGTGCGCCGCCCGCGGTAGCGGAACTTCGAGATGGAGTAGCCCATGTACATCGACGTCACGACACTGAGCACGGCAGTGATCACCGAGACGATCACCGAGTTCGCCAGCCAACCGAAGATCTCCGGATCGGTGAAGACGCTGCGATAGTTGTCGAAGGTGACCGACTCCGGGAAGAAGGTCACCGGATAGCGGTACACCAGGCTGTCCGGGGTGATCGAGGTGATCAGCAGCCAGTACACGGGAGCGAAGGCGAACAGCCCGAATCCCACGACGGCGGCCCACGGCCCCAACGGGAAGGTGCGCCTGCTTCTGTGCGTGCGCGCCACGGCCCGCTGGCGAGGTGCCGAACGCGTTTCGGTGGTCACAACCATCAGTTCGCCTCTTTGCGCTCGGAAAACCGGACGTAGAAGACCACGAGGACGAGCAGGACGATCATCCACAGAATCCCAATAGCGCCCGCCTGCCCGAGGTCGTAGGAACGGAACGCTGAGTCGTAGAGGGCAGTGGCTAGGGTCTGGGTGGTCTGTGCTGGCCCACCGCCGGTCATGACGAAGATCAGGTCGAAGTGCTGGAAGTTCCAGATGAACTCGAGGAGGACGACGATTCCGGCAACGCCGCTGATGTGCGGCCAGGTCACCGTCCAGAACCGTCGGATCTTGCCGGCACCATCGAGCGAGGCCGCTTCGTGCAGGTCCTCCGGAACGGTCTGCAGGGCGGCAAGGAGCATGACCATGATCCACGGGAACGCGTTCCAGGACTTGGCCACGATTAGAGCACCCCGAGCGGTGGTGGTGTCGAACAGCCAGGCACGCGGTCCGTCAATCAAGGACAACTGCTCCAACAGACCGTTAAGAGCCCCATAACTGGCATCGAAGATCCACATCCACAGGAAGGAGACCACGACGGCGGGCAGGAGCCAGGGGAACAGGAAGGCACCGCGCAGGATGCTGCGTCCGGGCAGGCGTGCATTCAGCGCGAGCGCGACACCGAGCCCGACGATGAAGGGTAGAACAGTCGCGCCGACAGTGAAGATCCCGGTCTGCCACAACAACCGGACGAAGTCATCTCCGAGCGCTGCCTGGATATTGGCCAGACCGACGAACTCTCTGCCTGGGTAGAGCAGACTCTCGCTGAAGAAGGCCGAACTCAGCGAACGCACGAGTGGGTACAGAACCACTGCAAGCAGCATTGCCACACCAGGCAGGATCAACAGCCACGCGAAGCGCAGATCGCTGATACGTCGAGCTGACCGCTGGGAGTCGCGGAAAGTCGATCCGGATAGGTCCCATTGCGGTCGCGCATTCTTCGTCGTGGTCATGATCCGTGCCTCGAGGCTGCCCACTCCACTGCGATCTCCTTCGATCCGACACCAATACGACAGACATTATCGCTTTGGCGTCTCACAAGCAACAATTTCGAGAAAGCTGTTCAAGCGAATGAGCCACGACGGGGGCGTCACACCCACCCCGAGCGCACCTCAGCTCGGTGGCCGATGCCAGCGAGGAGCTCGTCGCGCATCACGGATTCCTCGCCACCGTCCCGCGCACACCGACCGCCAGGCGTCACCAACGTCGTGAGCCAGAACAACAAGAGTGCGGTGCGCCAACACCCGCCTGGTTGAGCGCCGGAGCCGGCTCGCGCACATGGAAGTCCACGGGGCAGCTCCGGCACTCGAAGAATCAGTAGGCGTTATCGGCCCGCCGCCGGGACCGCAGCAGAGACGCGCCAACTAGCATGGCCGCGATAGCCGCGACCGCAGCACCGATCCAGGCGAATCCCGTCTCCGCAAGGGCCCCGCGGTCGTCGACCCCATCAACCTCGGGGGTGCTGCCATCGACGCCGAGTCCATCCGTGCTCGAGTCGTCGGCGTCGATGTCCGAACCGCCATCGCCCGGGTCTCCATCGGTGCCACCAGCGGCTCGAACGTTGATCTGATCCCATCCGATCAGACTCTGGTCTGCGCTATAGGCAGCGATCCTGCGCTCACCAACCATGCCTGCAGGTAGGGCGACGGAGACTGTGCCGTTCGTACCAACTGTGTACGTGCCCATGTAGGTCGGCTGGCTGAAGATCCAGAGCCCGACACGTTCTCCGGCGAAGTCAGAACTCATAGACACGAGGATCACTGCTCGCTCGCTCGCCGTTGCGGGGGCGGCGATGCCACCCTCAGTTCCGGGCGTGAGGTCATCCTCGCTAGGCACGTCGTCTGGAATCTGAGAATCAGGATCCAGGCCAGGTACAACGACCAACTGAGCTTCGGCGCTACCTTCCGCAGCCGAAACAGTCACCACGTGCACGCCCACGGCTACGGCTTCAGAGAGCACGAACACCACCGCACCACCGCTATCAGCACGAGCGGAATCGGTTTCGATTCCACCGATGAACAGCGCGACCTCCGAATCAGGAGCGAAACCAGAGGCCGTCACCGTCACCTCACCGCTCTCTATAGCGGACTCGGTGACCTCCGCAGGAGAAACCAGCACCTGTGGGTGGAACACTGGCGGCTCGTCGCTCAGATCACCATGAGTCAAAGTAAGGTGCGGAGCCGCGTGGATGGTGGTCATAGGCCGTTCTACGGCGAGAAGGCGATTCACGGCAGGAAGATCGTAGCGACTTCCTGCAATCTCAAAGTAGCTCATGCTGTGCGCCATCACGCCATCTTCACTCAGGTAGTCGATCGTACGCACGTTTGCCAGGTCTTCAACGGGCCCGTCGAAGTATGGAAACGACTCAGGGGTCTCGACCCATCCCGCTAGGACTTCCACAGCGTCACCGAGGGTGAATCCGTGGGAGTTCTCGTAGGAGAACAGATCGAAGCCGTGCAGCTCAGCAATTTCAGCAGTGAGCAAAGCTGGCAGGAGAGAGAAATGCGAGTACCAGATTCCATAGTCGCCGACCCCGCTGTTGCGAGTCACTTCCTCGGCCAAGTGGCCGTCGGCGTCGATCTGGTGGTCGACAAGCTCTCGGGCGCGCTCGATCTGCTCACCCATCAGGTCGTCATCGCCGAGGTAGGCAGCGATAGCCGTGGACAGGCTGACACCCCAGTTGCCCCAGTTGTTTCCACGGCTGGAGATCGACGAAGAGATCTCGAGCGCCTGCTGACGCAGCATCGAGGCGAAATCCGCCTCAACCTCGGCACTCCAGACCTGCGTGTCGCGCAGGAGATCAGCAGCGAAGACCATCGCCGGGAAGTGGTAACTGAAGGCCAGCGCGGAGTCTTGCGAGGTACGAAAGCACTCCACCTCATATGTCCACGCTTCGACGAAGCCGGCGGCACTCACTCCATAGCTCGCATCACCGGTTAGTCGGTAGGCCAAGGCCAGGCGATAGGCGGCATTTGCGTCCGCTTGCAGCCCATCACGCGCTTCACGGTGAGCATCAGGGTCGTTGTAGAAGAACGGAACGAACCAGACCGAGGGCGCGAACGGTTCTCTTTCCACGTCTGCAGCGACGTCGTCCATCAGTTGTGCGAAAGCCGTCGTCTGGGGTTCCGTCTCCTGGGCAAGACGCTGGCGCATCATGTCGAGGCGGTCATCAGAGATCAGTACGTCCCCCCGACCAGTCTCCGTGGTGTCCTCAGTGGGCGGGAGGCAATCTTCCGGGAGCGGCACCGTGTCATCAGCCTGGACCAGTCCCTGGGCCTCGAATTGCGCGACTGATACGGCGGTGTCCCGATGAGCAAAGATCGATACTCCCCCGTCGCGAAAGGCAGAGTCCGTGGCTGTGATCGTGGTACCGGCGACGCTAGCGCTCAGTGCCTCGCCTGTGACCTCGAAGGTCAGGCTGATCGGCCCCTCTCCAGGACGTGCAGCTGTGTTAGCCCGGGCCAGATATGTGACGCCGTTACCACCGTCGGCCTTGATAATTGCCAACTCGCCGTTGCGGCGAACCAGCGCCGTATATCCGGATGTCGTGTACCCGTCCTGAACGCCAGCTCGATGCACGCTGACTCCACCCCATGTTGAAGCGGCCGCCTGGCCCGTCAACTCGAAAGTAGCTGTGACACCGCCATCCCCAGCCAATCGGTGGCCGAAAAGTGCCAGCTTGTGGCCATGCTCGTCGTTCACTGCGTTCGATACGACCGCACCGTCTGCGGTGCGCCAGTTGCCGGAGACAGGCAACCAGTGGTCGTGCAAGGTTTCGAAGCTGTCGGATAGTTCCTCTCCGGGGGTGGCGCTGGCGGCGGTCGGCACCACCGCGCCCGCCAGGAGGGCTACGAGCAGCACAGGCAACAAGCGCCAGCGAGCCATCATCTTTGACATCTCATTTCCTCGTCAATAGTCCTGCATGGGCTATGCACAAATTCACTTTCAAGGCGTTGGCCGAAAGGATATTCCAGCTACCCCCGTCCGATTTCGATGGGCGCGTAGTGCGACTACGAGCGCCTGGGAAACGCTACTAATTTTCGCAGCGACATACAGTCGGAAACTCTACGTTTATCACTGACACATCGATAGCGATAGGTTCCGCCCTGCCGTCCGATTGCTAAGGATGTCGCGGCCGTTGTCAATACTCATCGGCTCACGACACTTCAAGTCAACAGTCGCGCACGAGGCTCGGCAGTTCGTCAAACTAAGCGCGGTGATGGCCACCATTCGTGAGACGTTCGTGACCGCCGCTATCAAAATGCAGTCGCTTCGCGAACACTAACTGGCAAGTCCCACCTTGGGCGGTATTCTCCAGGCGAGGGTCGAGCCGGTTCACCAGACCACACAGTTCCCTGGAGGCCCGGACTCGTCAGAGCTCCTCACTTCTAATGGATCAGTTGTCAGCTCGCGCTGACGGTGGTCCCGTCGTCCCAGCCTGAGCGCTTTGCATTGAAAGCGACTCCCCCGCGCGGTCACCGCGGCAGGCAGAACGCACCGTCACCAACCTGCCCGAGCTCTTTGCCGCTTGCCGGCCTGACGCGGAGTCTCACCCCGACTCGCATGATTCTCTGGGGCTCTGCGCACGTGCCGCCCTGTACTCGGTCCACCTGCCTGTGCCATGAAGGTCAGCTCCAATGTCATCTCCTTTGATCGGCATGGCTGCTCCGATAGAGATTACCGGATATGAAGGACGCGGCGCAACCAGTTCGATAATGATGCCCACTCGGGTGGCCACGTGGTGCGTCGCACTGCGGGGCATTTCGCGCTGTTGAGTTGAGTCCCGATGCACGAGGCGCAGGACGTGCCCGACCACACGATCTCTGGCGCCGTGCGTGCGCTGCTCTCTGGTCGCGGCTACTCGCCTTGACGCGCTGCGAGGTCACCGACACGAGGGCGAGCACACGCTTTTCGCAAGCTCAACGGCTCCTCGCTGTGGAAGGCGAGGGAGGTCGCTGCGATCGCGGAGTTCTTCGACGTCAGTGTCGGCGCGCTCTACGACGGGCTGGGCGTTGTCGACGCGGGCCCACGCGGCGCCCGGGTGCCGCGACACGCAGAAGCCCCTCCCCGGCGAACCGGGAAGGGGCTTCTGTGTCGCTGTCTCAACGAGCGCGCCCGGAGGGACTCGAACCCCCAACCTTCTGATCCGTAGGCACTTTGCGTTGATATTGCCCCGTTCGCGCTCGTGTCGTCTCGTCCGGAAGCGTCCCGAATTGACCGTGCCGCCATGCCAGTCTGTGCTGTCGTGTTACGGGCCGTCCGTGAGAGATCCGTGAGACATCCCGCAGGCATACCTCATGGGATCGGGCGCCGACGCCTAACACGGCGCCAGAAACGCCGCCACCGCACCCCCAAGGGCACGGACTCGCTCGAACGGTCAAGCCGGGAGGGTCGATTGACCGGATCGTCATGGGCAGGCTCCACAGCACCCGTGCTACGCCTTGCCCACCATTTGCCGTTCGCATCGCGAAAGACCACCGCAGCAGCGAACGAGGGCTGTCCTGGATGTCGCGGATTCGAGCAAGTCAACTCCACGATACCGACACCGTGAGGATCGACGTGCCCAGTGCCGACGGTAAAGGGCCAACGCTCATCGTTGCCCGGGTTGAACCCGTAGACGTAGGCAGGGCTAATGAGTTGATCGCTTCCGTTGTGAACCTCCACCGTCGCGCGTCCCATCGGCGCATGGACGACGTAGCCAGAGGTCGCGGCGTCGATCCGAGTTATGCCGGTGGACGCATCGCCGAAACCCACAGTGGCACCGTTGGCGAGTATCGGTACCACCACGCCCGCTGGGTACCAGTCGATGTCTACGACTTTGCAGTACACGAGTGAGGCTTGGCGTCCACGCCGGAAGGCTGCATCGCGGCGATACGCGAGCGCCGCGATGATGAAAGCCGCGCTGGTCCCGATTGCCGCAACCCATTCAGGCCACGTCCCCGGGCCAATCTCCGACAGATACGTTTCCACGAGGCGAGTCTGCCTCAGTCGCCACGTTTGGTCACGGATCTCAACGCCGCCTCGCGGTGCTCAATGTGGTCTAGCAGTGCGCTGGATGGGTGCTCGGGCGATCCGGGCAGGGGCATCAGGGCGTGGACCCGGAGCGCGGCTAGTTCGGCCACCCGGGGATCGTCTGAGAGCAACTCGGGCAGATGCTGGACGATCTCGGCACCGTTGGGCAGGTCAGCCACCCGTGAGCCGGTGTGCATGTCACGCTGCTCTTGGATCTGTCGGCTCAACTGATCGAGCCGTAGATCGCGCCGCGCGCGGTCGTCATGTGCCATCGGTTGACCTCCTCCTGTAGCGCGTCCAGCCGTTCGTCTACGTCGTCTTCCCTGGCACGTACGCCCAACTCCAGCAGGGCGCGTGCGGCCCGGACCTGGGTTGCCGGTGTGCCGGTGTGCAGCGCGCCCCGCAGCACCTCCACGGCCTCACGCTGCCCGGAGAGCAACGCGCTGACTGCCTCTCGTGCGGCTCGCCGGGCCTGGTCTCGGTATAGCGACGCGAACGGCTCCGAGTCGAGCCAGCGCCTCAACGTCCGTACTGAGACGCCCGACTCGTGCGCGGCCTCCTCCAGGGTGCGGCATGCCAGCAGCGCGGCTATGGCCCGCTCCTGGATCCGGGTAGGCCGGTCACCACGGGCCATGGCCGGTCACCACCTGCCCGGCTTTCGCGCCCGGTGCTGCAATCCGAAGGTGTCCGGACCCTCTGGGAAGGGTGCGCCACGTGGCGGTAGAGGTGCCGGAGCGAGCACGTCCACACCGGCAGCCATGTCCTCCAGAACAGCCGTGACGTCCAGGCGGGCGCGCATTCGTGAAGCCGGGCCGTCGTGGCGCACGGCATTTGGGTTGGACTCTTCCGCCTGGCGAGCCTCCCGCAGCAGCCCCTGCCATCCGACCGCTTCACGTAGCAGCGGCTCGCACAGGTCCAGCACCTGGCGGGCACGGTCCTCCAGCGAGCCCCGCACCGCCTGCCACTCCTGCTCGATCTCGGGCAACGCAGCAGCCAAAGCTGAACGCCGGGCCTCAGCAACGCGACCGCGCCGATCCACGAGCCGGTACAGGGCGCTCTGCAGGCTCGCACCGTCCCGAAGCACCGGAGCGACCGGCCCGGCCCTGCCCTCAGCCCGTGCTGCCTCCACGGCAGCCGCGTGCTCTGCCGTCGCTGCAGCGTTCTCCTCACGAACCTGTGCCAACGCCTCCCGTGTGAGCCGCTCTTCACGCTCGATCTCCGCCAACTCCGCAGAGCACCCGGCAAGGATCTGATCGCGCAACGCCTCCACGCTCACCGCTTCCGCCCCTGATCTAGCGCCGCGTCTGCACGGAGCACCCCGTCCACGCGAGCGGTGATCGTCGCATCACCCGTGCGACGAAGGGCCGCGAGCGCACCGTGGTCGTACTCCGTCAATCGGCTGCCCATCGTCACCAGCCGCTCCAGAGCCGACAGGCGAGCCTCTGCCACATCACCCGCGCTCACTTCACACCATCCTTCACGAACCGGCCCCTACGATCCCGAGCCACACGCCCGACACGAACTGCCGCCGCACGACGAACCAACGCCGCTCGCTTCCGTCTACTCATCGATCCCAACTCCTGCACTCCACCACTGCCAACGATTTCGAGCCCGGGCCAATCGCGCAGTGGTGGAGAACACGACCAGCCCGGGAGTCATCACCCGTACCCCGGACCACAACCCGGGCAGTGAGCCCGGTTGATCTGCAGGTAGAACGGATGGAGCGCGCGCCCGCAGTAGCGGCAGACCTTCACCTGGTCCCTGCTAGGTAGTTCCCTGGTCTGGTGAGGGTCTGGTGGTAGTGCACCCGTGCACTCCAGATCCCCGCCAGGTGCCACCTGGGCACCCTGGGAAGCAGTCGTGGCCCCATCGTCCCCAAGTGGCACCTGGTGCACCCCAGACCTCGATTTGGGCAACCGTCCAGAGTGCACCTGGTGCTCCCCAGATACATCGGCCCCAAAGTGCACCTGGTGCTCTCCAGATGGCGGCTCAACGGTGCCGAGCACCACGTCTCGCGGAAGCGCCAACTGGTACTCGTCCGCCTTCCCGTTACGGCGGTCCCCGTACCTGACCCGCTGCACCCATCCAGCGGCGCGCAGTGCACGCAGCGCACGCTTCACCGTGTCCGGTGACGTGCCCGCAGCAGCCGCGAGCCGTGGCACGCCAGGATGGATCTCGGAACCGTCAGCAGCAGCGAAGGACGCCATAGCGAACGCCGTTGCCTTGATCGCCACGGGAGAGACGCGCTCACCGGTCAACCTGACAGTCCTGAGGTGCCGCTCCCACATGAAACGCCCGGCTGCCTCACCGTCCGTTGCTCGCACGCCCGAGTGCCTCAGCATCGATCTGACCAGCCGTCTGCACCGGCAGAACGGTGGGCTGCACGTCATCGTCACCGAGCAGCC
Organism: Ruania halotolerans; assembly: GCF_021049285.1. Lineage (GTDB taxonomy): Bacteria > Actinomycetota > Actinomycetes > Actinomycetales > Beutenbergiaceae > Ruania > Ruania halotolerans. Next base: position 576,745 of record NZ_CP088017.1, on the reverse strand, counting down.
GGAGAAGCGCCCGGACTGGCACCCGCACTCGCCGCCCTAGTCGGATGGTGGGGACCTGTCCGCTCTTCACTGCCGCGTAGGCCGTCGTGCGCCCGATGCCGAGCACCTGCGCTGCCTCCTCTACCGAGAGGGTCGGACGCGTCCGGATCTCATCGACGGTCAGAGGACCGTCGATCTGCGATTCGCCGTATGTCGTCTTCATTCATCCAGTGTCGCGTGCCATTCATGGCGTACGCTAGTCCTACAGCGCGCCACATTGGCCGCTAGGTGGCGAAAGGTGGAACCCGGGTGGACAGCCTGCAGATGGACTTCCTCGAAGACGACTGGGTGCGGCTCGTGGACCCGCTGCCCGGATGGGAGGCCTACGAGATCGACCTACGCGCGGCGCTGGTCGACGGAGCGCCCCGTGTGGTCGGCCTCAGGCTGGAACCTCGCCCGGGCGCCAGCCTGGATGAGGTGGTGCTCACCGCGAACCGGATACGGACGTTCCCGCTGGCCGCGCTCGCCGCAGCGGTCTACCACGTCACCCACCTGCGCCCCAGTGGCCTCACGGATGCCCTGGAGGCTCTGGAGCGTGCAGCGCGCGAGTTGAGTGCCGAGAAGGGACCACGGGCCATCACCACACCGCAGGCCGTGGCGCACCTCTACACGCGCGCACGGGCAGCCGGGCTCGCACCGCGTGCCTTCGTCTGCGAGAAGTTGAACATCTCGACCCGGACATTCGACCGTTACAAGAAGCAGGCGAAGGCGATGGGCCTCCTCGCCGCCGATGACAGCAAGGAGACCGACCAGTGAGGATCTCGAAGCCGAAGCCTGGTGAGCCCATCCGGCTTGTGACGACGAAGACCGGGCACCGCTACCGGGCCGTGGTCGACACTGGCACCCGTCCTGACGGGACGCGCCGCCAGGCGACCAAGACACTCCGGACGCTCGGTGAGGCCCGAGACTGGGTGACGGACACACGGGCAGCCGTCAACTTGGGAACCTACCAAGCACCGGACGCCCTGACTCTCGATGGTCTGTGCACGCGGTGGCTAGCGTCCAAGCGGGATGTCCGGGAGATCACCCGGCGCGGTTATGAGACGGTCCTGAAGCCCGTTCGTGGCAGGATGGGCCACCGCAAGGCTCAGGATCTCACCCGCGCCGATATTGAGGGCCTAGTGGACTGGCTCGCGAGCGACGAAGGCGGGCAGCGCGGCAAGGGAGTCAGCAGGCGAACGATCGTCTACACGCTGCAGACGTTGCGGCAGGTGCTCGACCACGGGGTGAGTGAGGGGCTGTTGAGGTCGAATGCGGCTCAGCACGTGAAGCCGCCACGGAAGGCCCTGGGCGACACACGCGTAGCGGAGGTGTGGACGCGTGCCGAGTTCCTACGGTTTCGCGATGCAGCCGACGTTGACGACTGGGCGGCGGGCTGGCGGCTGGTGCTCTGTGGGCTCCGTCGCTCGGAGGTGCTCGGGATGACCTGGGCAGCGGTGGACCTGGACGCGGGCACGGTGGAGATTCGTCAGGCTCGCGTGTCGATCGACGGGAAGCAGACGGTCACCGACTCCCCGAAGTCGGACGCCTCGCACCGCACGGTCCCTGTCGAGTCGATGCACCCCGGAACGGTCGCCATCTTCCGGGCGTTGTCCACGCAGCAGGCCCGCGAACGTCTGGCAGCCGGTCCGGCATACCAGGGCAGCGGATACGTGCTCGTGGACGCCCTGGGCTCGCCGGTGCGCCCTGAGGCATTCTCAGACCGGTTCGCGGCGGTGTGTGCGGAGGCCGGAGTGCCGAAGATCCGCATGCACAACGTCCGGCACTCCCTGGCTCTCATGGCTCACGAAGCCGGGCAGGCACCCGCCAGCATGGCCGCGCTACTCGGTCACTCAGTGGCCGTACATCTCTCAACGTACGTGCCAGCCACGGAGGCGGGAGCGCGAGCAGCGGCGGGCAGCATCGGACGGCTGCTCTCAGAGGCGATCTGAGCGCGTTCCCGGTGCATCTCGTGAGAGATCCGTGAGAGGCGGCACTGCCCGCACCGTCCTGCCACCACCAACGAGAACGGCTCCACCCCGGGTTTCCCCAGTGGTGGAGCCGTTTTCGTCGCTGTCTCAACGAGCGCGCCCGGAGGGACTCGAACCCCCAACCTTCTGATCCGTAGTCAGATGCTCTATCCATTAAGCTACGGGCGCTCCTGGCTCATGGCCGCCTATCACTGTACCGGTCACTCGCTCCGGTGACCAATCAAGGGGATGTAGGCCCGATCACAGCATGAGCATGACGTCGAAACCGTCGAACCATCCGAGAGGTCGCCTCCACCCTCAGGGGGACACCCGCGCCACCTACGGGCTGATGCCCCCACCTCCACGTCGATCCCCCGGACCGATGCTGCGCCGCGCCGCGCACCGCGAGAGTGGACACCATGACCACACGATCTCCGCTCTCCGCCCACCGCCTGGTGAAGACCTACGGCACCGATGGCGTCACCACGACCGCCCTGGCCGGCGTCGACCTGACCATTGCCCCGGGCGAGTCGATCGCCGTCATGGGTCCATCAGGCTCCGGCAAGACCACGCTGCTGCATTGCCTCGCGGGCGTCCTCACCCCCACCCAGGGCGAGGTGCTCTGGGCCGGACAGAATCTTGCCTCGCTCGCGGACTCGGCGCGGACCGCGCTGCGGCGCACCGACTTCGGGTTCGTGTTCCAGTCCGGCCAGCTGCTGCCCGAGTTGCCGGCCGATGAGAACGCCGCGCTTCCGCTGATGCTCGGTGGTACGCCGCGCCAGGCCGCCACCCAGACGGCGCAGCGTTGGCTGGAGTACCTGGGTCTGGCGGGTATGGCCAGCCGTCGCCCCGGCGAACTCTCCGGCGGGCAGGCCCAGCGGGTAGCAATCGCTCGCGCCCTGGTCGGCTCCCCCGGCGTGATCTTCGCCGACGAGCCCACCGGCGCACTCGATCAGGAGACCGGGCACGAGGTGCTGCAGGTACTCACCGAGGCCACCCGCGCCACCGGAGCCGCACTGGTGATCGTCACCCATGATCCCCAGGTGGCCCGGTGGTGCTCGCGCACCGTGCAGATGCAGGACGGGCGGATCGTCGCCGAGCACCGGCCCGGCGCGCCTATGCAACATCCTGGCCCTGCCCAGCCCACCCGACAGCTCCAGCCGGCGGCCCGCCCAGTCGATCAGGGGGGCCTGCGATGAAGGCAGCGTGGGACATGTGGCTGCTGTTGCGCCGCCGCAGCGCTGGCTCGAACGACCCGCAACGCCTCACGAGTGTGCTGGCCGTCACAGCATTCGCCGTCACGACGGCGGTGCTACTGGTGGTCCTCGGCGGGCTGTTCGCGTTCATCGACCGTGCCCAGTATCTGGGCATGGAGTCCGACGGCGGGATCTACGTCATCCTCGCGGCTACCGCCACCACTCTGCTCACGGTGCCGCTGGTGACCCTCGGCGGCGCTGCGGCGCGGCTGGCCGTGGCGCGGCGCGACGAACGGCTCGCGGCACTCCGGCTCGCGGGGGCCACCACCGGCCAGGTCTCACTCCTCACAGTGCTGGACTCCGCCGCTCAGGCCCTCGCCGGCGCGGCGATCGGCGCCGTCGGAACGTTCGCCCTGATCCCGCTGGTGATGCCGATCCCGTTCCAGGGCAACCCGTTCAGCTACGGCGAGTTGGTGGCACCCTGGTGGGTGTTCGCCGCCGCGATCGCAGGTGTCACCGTGGTGGCGCTGATCTCAGCCGGGGCGAGTCTGCGCAAGGTCGCGATCACCCCGCTCGGGGTAGCCGCGCGGACCAAGCCGAAGGCACTGCACTGGTCCCGGGTGCTGCCCGTGGTCCTGTTCGCGCTCGTCTTCATGATCCTGTTGAACACGGGGCAGGCAGGCATTGTGGTTCTGGTGCTGTTGGTGGCCGGCGGGTTCGCGATGATGAACGTGATCGGCCCGTGGGTGATGGGACTGATCGGCCGGATCGCGGCGAAGCGGAGTAAGGATGCCGCCTCCCTCATCGCCGCGCGCCGCATCATCGACTCCCCGCGCACCGCCTGGCGCAGCGTCGGCGGCGTGGCGCTGGCCACCTTCATCGCTGGCCTGACCGCCGCGATCGCGATGTATGACACGACCGACGGCGGCGACCAGGTCATCACGGACATGTCCACCGGCGGGTTCCTCACCCTCGCCATCGCCGGTGTGGTGGCGGCTGTGTCCACCGGCGTGATGCAAGCGGGCCGGGTGATCGATCAGGGAGCGGAGTATCGCGCGCTGCGGCTGGCCGGCACCGACCTGCGGGTACTCAACGCAGCGCGGATGCGAGAAACCCTGGTGCCCCTCGCGGCCGCTGTGGGCCTGGCGACGGCGTGTGCCCTGCTGTTCATGATCCCCGCACTCGGATTCGGGTTCCTCGGCGCCGGCTCGGTGCTGATCCAGTTCGCACTCAGCGTGGCCGGTGCCTGCGCTCTGGTGCTGATCGGCACCGTCGCCTCCGGTCGCGTCGTGCGCACGGTGCTCGCCTAGAGCACCCGACATACCTTCCACGCACCGACACAGGATCCAACTTGTGTCGGTGCGTGAAAGGTATGTCCGTCTTCGATCAGCGGGAGGCAAGCCGCCGGGCGATCGCCGCGCACACCAGGAGTTGCAGCTGGTGGAAGATGATCACGGGCACCGCGATCGTGGCCGCGGCCGCCGCGGGGAACAGCACCAGTGCCATCGGCAGACCCGTCGCCAGCGACTTCTTCGACCCGCACATCAGCAGGGCGATCCGGTCCGCGACGTCGAGCCCGAGCCCCTTCCCGCCCCACCAGGTGATCGCGAGCATCACAGCGAGCAGCAGTCCACTCACCCCGAGCAGCCCCACCAGCATGACGGCGGAGACCTCCTGCCAGACGCCGTCGGCAGTGGCTGAGGCGACCGCACTGAACACCAAAAGGGTCACTGTGCCGCGATCCAGCACCATGGTGATCGGCTTGTGGGCACGGACCCAGTTCCCCACGAACGGCTGGAGGAGCTGACCGATCACGAACGGCAGCAACAACTGCAACAGCACTGAGCGGATCCCGCCCATCCCGGTGGCCCCGGAGGCGCCCATCAGCCATAGCACCAGCAGCGGTGTCGCGACCATCCCGACCACATTGGAGATCGTGGCCGCACTGATCGCCCCGGCCACATTCCCGCGTGCCACCGAGACGAATGCCACCGAGGACTGCACCGTGGAGGGCAGCAGGCTCAGGTACAACACACCCGCCGCCAGTGCCGTGCCGACGATCGGTGAGACAGCCCAGGAGATCATCAGCCCGAACGCCGGGAAGAGCACGTAGGTCGAGGCGAGGATCCCGCCTTGGAGGCGCCAGTTGCGCAGTGAGCCGAGAACCTCCGTGGTGCGCAGCCGCATGCCGTAGACACCGAAGAGCAGGAAGATCGCCACATCCCCCACGCTTTCCACGCCGTCCAGCACGGGCCGCGACACCGGCAGCACTAGGCCGAGCACCAGTGCGCTGAGGATGAGCAGCACGAACGGGTCGACCCATCGAATCACCCGCTTCATCGGGCCGCCTCGGCGCATGGATCGGAGGGCGCGGGTGCAGGCATGAGCGTCAGGGTAGCCCGGCGCAGATGACGGGCGTGTGTCAGGACTCCTCGTCGCGCGCGGCCCACTCCAGCAACTGTTCGATCGAGTGGGCGACCTCGTCGATGCCGGCATGCAGGTCCCCGAGGTGGGCGAACCGGTCCGGCACCGTGGCGATGGTCAGCTCGCGGGGTTCGACATCCGCGATCTCCTCCCAACTGATCGGCGTGGACACCGTCGCTTCAGGGTTCCCACGCACCGAGTACGCGGCCGCGATCGTGTGATCGCGCGCATTCTGGTTGAAATCCACGAAGACGGCGGCCGGGTCCCTGTCCTTGCGCCACCACTCGGTCGTCACATCCTTCGGTGCACGGTGGGCGACCTCGCGCGCGAAGGCGAGGGCCGCCGTCCGCACCTCGTCAAAACCCCACCGGGGCTCGATCCGCACATAGATGTGCAGGCCGGACCCGCCGGAAGTCTTCGGATAGCCGGTGATACCGAGCTCATCGAGGATCTCCTGAGCCACCCCAGCCACCCGCCGCACCCGATCGAACGGGCAGTCCGGCATCGGGTCGAGGTCGATGCGCCACTCGTCGGGCTCCTCGACGTGGCCGCGGCGGGAGTTCCAGGGGTGGAACTCCACCGTGCCCATCTGCACGGCCCAGACCACGCTCGCCGGCTCGGTCACGCACAGTTCGTCGGCGGTGCGCTTGTAACGGGGGAAGTACACCTCCACGGTCTCCACCCACGACGGCGCCCCTCGCGGCAGCCGCTTCTGGTGCACCTTCTCGCCGGTCACCCCGGTGGGGAACCGGTGCAACATGCACGGCCGCTCCCGGAGCGCCCGGGTAATGCCCTCGCCAACCGCGGCGTAGTAGTGGGCAAGGTCGAGTTTGGTCTCACCCCGGGCGGGGAACATCACCCGGTCCGGGTGGGAGATCCTGATCGTGCGGTCTCCGACGGTCAGCTCGACGGCGTCATCGGCCATGGTCACATCGTACGCACGCCAGAGATCTTGAAAATTCATTTCAGGGGTGCGAGACTCCGGAGAATGGGGCTTCCAAGGGATTCGGGTGACGACGCTTCGGCCTTTCCGGCCGATTTCGGACTACGAGCACGTCTGCAGGCCGCCAGACCGCGCCTGACCCGCGGCATGGCCAGCCTCGCCACATTACTGCTCGAGAACCCGGAGCTACCGATCAATCTTTCCAGTGCGGGCCTGGCCGCGCGCGCCGGGGTCTCGCCACCCACCTTGAGCCGGTTCTGCAAGGTCCTCGGCTACGGTGGCTACCTGCAACTGCGGGTCGGAGCCGCGGCCGACGTCGGGCGTTCGGTCGCACAGGACGGGCTCGCCGGCGAGCCCGGCGCGATGGTCCATCCGGATATGGATGATCACGAGCTCCTACGGACGTTCCTGTCGACACACGTCCAGGCACTACAGGCCTCGGCGGACCTCACCGATCTGCACCAGGTTCGCGAGGCCGCGCGGCTGATCGCCGAGAGCTCGCGGGTAGATGTCTACGGAGTCGGCGGGTCAGGGTCGGTGGCCGGCGGGCTCGTGGAGCGCCTCTACCAGGTCGGCATCAACGCCCGCGGATGGTCGGACCTTCACATGGGCGTGATGAGCGCCGCCTGCCTGGAGAACTCGGATGTGGCCGTCGGGGTCTCCAACTCGGGCGCGACGTCGGAGACGATCGAGATGCTCACCATGGCTCGCGACGCCGGTGCGGCGACGATCGCGATCACCAGCGATCACCGCTCGCCCCTGGCTGAACTGGCCGATCTGCTCATCCGCACCGCACCACCGGACGACTACCGGGACCTGGGGCAGTTGACCGCATCCCACACTCAGGTCTTCGCCGCCGACCTGCTGTACCTCCTCGTCTCCTGGCATGACCAGGAACGCTCGCAGGAGCTCGCCGGCCGGGCTCGCGACGCAGTCACCCGGCTCGGCGGAAAACCTGCTCCCGGCGGACCAGCAGCACGCCACCGGCCATGACCATCGCGGCAAGAGCGACCAGGCTCCACGAATCGTCAGCACCCGTGGCCGGCAGCTCGCCGTTCGGCCCGTCGCCCGCGACGCCGCCGGGGGTGTCCTCCTCGCCCGGCGGGTCGGTGGGCACGGCGGTCGGGTCCTCGGCCGGGGGATCAGTGGGCTCCTCGGTCGGCGGATCGGTGGGGTCGACCGGATCGACGGGGTCGTCACTGGCGATCCGGAAGAGCACCCCTTCCCCGGGCTGCAGGTCACGCTCCAGCACGGCCGGAGCATCGGCATCGGGAGCGAGGGTGACCCTCGCGCCCAGCGAGCCGTCGATCCTGCTCACCTCCTGCAGTCGCGTCTGCGGGTCCGTGAATGCGAGTTCCGCCGCGTGGCTCTCGGTGAAGCTGTTGTTGACCACGAAGAGGTAGTCGTCGCCGTTCGTGCGGTCGACCATGTGCGAGAGCACCATGTCACCCTCGCTCTGTGGCTGGACGAAGAAGTCCTCCGGCACGGGCCGCTGGCCGTGGGTGTTCCCCGCCAGGTACACCTCCAGGGCGTCCAACCGCATCAGTGTCGGGCCGAGGGCATGGATCTGCGCGTTCAGCTCCTGGACCGGCGCATACAGGTCGGTCGGCTGCCCGTCCGCGGTCATGATCGCGTCGGTGAACGGCTCTCCTCGGTCGGTCGGCGTCCACCAGGTGAAGTAGGACAGTTGCTTGTACCCGTACGCCATGGCGAGGTTCGCCTCGTAGGTGATCTCGGTGGGATTGGTGCGCCGGTAGGCGCCCGGAATTCCGACGCTCTGCAGGTACATGGCGGTCTTGATGTCGTACTCGAGGCCCACCTCGCGCACGGTGTCGAGGTTGGTGAACAGGCCCTCGAAGTTCGTTCCCTCGATCAGGAAGGGATAGAGGTCGTACATCAGGTAGTCCGGCTCGTCGATCGCGTGCGGCGCGGTGGCATCGAGCCACGCCCGCATCGCGGCGTCACTCTGATCGGCGCCGCCGTAGTAGCCGTAGGGAAAGAAGTTGAGGTGGGGGTAGTACTCGGGTGCCGCATCGCGGATCCCATTGAACGCGGTGGCGTATTGCGTCGCGTCCGCCGGTTCGTCGATGAGGTAGAAGCCACCCACACCGGGCACGTTGGTGTAGCTCTGCGCCCACTCCCCCGCCTCCTGCTCCGACCAGGTGGTGAACGATCCGGTGGCGGCCTGGTCCTGGACGATGGTCTGCATCCCCCGCTCGTGCGAGAGGCGAGCCATCTCCAGGTTGACCTCCCGGGTGGCGGTCAGCTGCGAGGCCTGCACGATGTCGATCCCGGCCTCGGCCAGGTAGTCGTACTGCTCGTCGTTGACGTACTCGGGTAGCGGCGCCCAGAAGACGGTGATGGCGAAGTCGTCGCCGATGCGTTCGACGTCGGCTGCGACTTCGACCGGCACGGTCAGCGTGGCCTCACCGGCCACCAGCGTGATAGTCGCCTGCCCCGGCGCGACCGCGGTGATCGTGCCATCGGCAGCGACCGTGGCGACCTCCGGCGCCGAGGAGGAGACCTCGTACACCGCGTCCTCGGTGGTGTCGGCGAACCAGGTGTCGTCGCTCGTTCCCGGCTCCAGCAGCAGCGCCGGCTTGACCTGGTTCACGCAGCTCGCGCCCTGGCCGTAGACGGCGATCTCGGCGAGCTGGACGAGGTAGCCGTCCACGCCGGCGGGGCCGTTGCGGGTGTCCACGAACAGCCGCACGTAGCGGGCCGAGGGCTCCTCCGCCAGATCGAAGACCTGCGGCTCGGACTCGTCCGGCGCGTTCTCCAGGCTCTCGGCCACGGTCGTCCAGGTGGAGGCATCGTCGGAGATCTCGATGCGGTAGTCGCGGGGGAAGGACTTCTCCCGGGGGAAGACGACCACGCGGGACAGATCCGACTCGCACTGCAACTGCAGCTGCAGGCTGGCGCTGGTGCTCGGGTCCTGGACGCGCGCGTAGGGGTCGGTGCTCCACCCGCTGGTCCGGCCGGTGTCACCGTCGATGGCGAAGCGTGCCGCCCAGGACTCCCCCGGCTGCTCATAGCTGGAGGAGGCGATCACCGAGGAGGTCACCGAGAGGTTGTCGGTGCCCGCCGGCTGGTAGTCGGGCCCTTCCTGTGCGACGCCGAAGGCGGCGATCTCGGAGAACTGCAGGATCCCGCCCTCCCGGGACTGCCTGGTCGTCACATCGATACGGACCGCGACACCGGTGACCGGCTCGTCGAAGTCGACGACGTCGGGCTCGGTGACGACCGCCTCCGGGCTGTCATCGTGGACGACGCGCTGCTCAGCGACGGTCTCACCTTCGGCGTCGAGCACGCTGACGGTGAAGTCGATCGGGTAGTAGACGCCGTAGAACCCTGGGTCGCCCCGCGGGAAGACGACGACGCGGGAGAGCTCGGACTCGCGCGGCAGGTCGATCTGGACCCATCCACCGGCGTCGACGCCGGTGTCGTCGGCGACCCAGACACCCAGTTCCGGGTGGCCCGAGGCGCCGTCGTTGAGGACGTCCGGCGAGGCCCCGCCCTGGGAGCTGCTCACCGTCACGAGGCCCTCCGGGGCGAGGTTGACTGTCCCTTCGAGCGCATAGGACTCCACCGAGGTCGGGTCGGCGGCGAACGCGGGCGCAGCCACAGCCGTGAGCAGGGAGCCCATGAGGGCAAGGATCACCCCTGCTCCTGCCGCTCTCCTCGATCCGGACACCCGTCGGGTTCGCTCCCGCATGAGTCATTCCTCTTTCTCTGGCCTCGTGGCGCCTCTGCCACTGTAGCCACGACGTTAGTGACTGTTCCACAGCAGTGTCAACATCATGAAACTAACTTTCACTATGCTTCATGAGGATCCGCGAAACGCGACGCTCATGACTGGTCAGCCCTGAGGGTGCGCTGTCTTGGCCGTGGGCTCGAACGCCGTCATGGTCCGGGAAGGGAATGACGCACGTGCCCAGCAACGGCAGAGGCGTGCCCCACCCGGGAAGGGTGGGGCACGCCTCATCGGTTACACCCGCACAGGTGCAACTCCTGGTCCGGCTCGGGGGAGAGTGCGGATCAGGCGTTTCGTCGGCGGCGCAGCATCAGCAGGAGGCCACCGATCAGGAGCAGCAGCACAGCAGCGCCCACCAGCCACAACACAGTGGTGCCGGTGCCCGGCAGATCGTCACTGTCACCTGGATCGGTGTCCGGCGCCGGGTCGAACACGTTCGTCACGGTCGCCGCCGCGCCCGCATCTGCGAGCGCGGTCAACTCCGCCGAGGTGCCCTCAGTGGTGACCTCCTCACCAGCGCTGGTCACGGTGATCGCGGTCGAATCCGCACCACCGGTCTCGGACTCGGTCAGCACACAGTCGGCGTCGATTGGCAGGTCCTCGAAGGTCACCGTCAACTGGTCCGGCGCCACGAGCTCACGCACCGCACCTCCAGGGATGTTCACCTCACGCTGCTCACCATCGGCCATCCACGTGCACACCAGCCCGACGGCGAACCTCGCCTCCGCGTCCGCCTCACCCTCGATCTGCTTGGTCACCGTCAATGACGTGACCTCGAAGGTGTTGGTCAGCGTGACGACTGCGGGCTCGTCACCCACGGTGACCACACCATCAGCCGGGACGATCTGCGTAGCGGTGGCTCCGCCGTCGGCCACCTCGGTGACCACACAGCTGGCACCGACCGGGAGATCGCCCACGGTGGAGGCGTAACCGTTGGCGGCGCTGAGCTGCACCAGGCCCTCGTTCGGCAGGTCCACCGTCACAGTCTCACCGTCACGGTCCCAGGTGCACACGGCCTGCGCGGTGAACGGGCCCGCACCGTAGAGCTCAGCACCCGGTCCGTCCACCACCTTCTCAATGGCGAGTTCACCGAGTTCGAACGTGTTCGTGGCGCTCACGCCCACGGTGCCCACGTTCTCCTCCTCGGACTCCGGCCCCACAATGGTGACCACGCCGTCGGCAGGCTCGAGCGCCGTGGCGTTCGCCCCACCGGTAGCGGTCTCGGTCACGATGCACTCGGTGCCGGCCGGGAACGTGCCGAACGAGCGCTCCGCACCGGCTGCCAGCTCGAAGGATTCCTCCAGCAAGCTCTGCCCGTCGTAGGTGCAGACCGCGTCGAAGCCGAACGGCCCGGCGCCGTACATCTCGGCTCCCGCACCGTCGGCCACCTTGGCCACGGTGAGCACACCGGCGTCGTATCCGTTGGTCACCTGCACCTCGGCACCGGTGGTGTCCACCGCAATGGTGGCTGAACCGTCGCCGTTGTCGGTGACATTGGTGCCCACGATCACCACCTCATCCTGGGCGGCGTCGGTCTCGGTGAGCAGGCACTCGGCCCCGACCGGGATGGTGTTCTCCGGCGCCACGTATGTGTCGCCGTCGGCGAGGGTGAAGGTCAGCTCGTTCTCGTCGTCACCGAAGGTAACGGGAGCACCCAACGCCGTGGTGCAGGTCAGGGTGAAGTCGAACGGCCCGAGCTCACCGGTAGTGGCCTCGGTGTCCACCTGTTTGGTCACGCTGAGGCCGGCGAACTGGTAGTCGTTGCCCAGCTGCGCCAGCTGAGCGGCGGGAACCTCGCCCTCCGTACCGGTCACCTCGGTGATGTCGAGTGTGACTGAACCCGGGTCACGGCTGGTCTCACCGAACTCGCCCACGTCACCCTGTTCGGTCACGGTGCACTCCGATCCCAGCGGGATCCCGTCCACCCGCACGGACTCGCCGTCGACCAGGGTGAACGTGGCGTACTCGTCCATGTTCAGCTCGACTCCCTCGACCGTGCAGACCAGATCGGCGAGGAACTCCTGCGCGGCATAGCCGGCGGCTGGGCCGGTCACGTCCTTGAGTACCTCCAATGAGCCGGTCCGCAGATGCACGCCCACGTTGGACGGAGCGAGCCGCTCGTAACGGCTCTCCCCTGCCACCTGGTACTTCACACCGAACTGATTCCAGGCGTAGGTGTCGGATACGGGCACATCCACCGGGGCACCCGATGCGTCAGCATCGCTGGCCGGGAGGTTCTCGCTGGAGTAGGTCACGTCCACGCCCTGGCCGGGGACGAGCGCACCATCGGCCGTGGCGCTGAAGTCCAGCCAGATCCGCAGTCCGCTGACCTGGGAGAGGTCGGTGCCTTCGGTCAACTCGGTCCACTCTTCACCGTTGGCGGTGCACGGGTCAGTCGTGGTGACCTCGGACCAGGTGCCGACGCACACGTCGTCACTGGTGGTCACCTCGATGACCGTCTCGGTCCCTTCAGGTGCAGTCACCAGGAGGTCCTCGAGCAACTGCGGCCGGTACACCGAGCCGCGGTCGGTCCCGGCCACCAGTGAACTGTCCCCGGGCACCGGCAGCTGGTCGAAGACGACCATCTCGGTGATGTCCGTGGTACCGGCATTCACTGTGCGCAGCACCCAGTCGTCCGTGCCGCCGATCACGCTGTTCGCCGCGCACGGCGCCCGGTAGTAGTCACCACCGGTGGCCGTCAGGGTCGGCGTGCAGAGGCGGTCCACCGAGGAGCTGTGGTGGGCTCCCTCGAGCGCGCCCCGTACTCCCTTGACGGTGTACAGGTTGGTCCCCTGCGCCGGCTGAACGTAGTCGGTGGCGCCACAGGTGGTGGCATCCTCCGCCCAGTCGCCGGTGGTGGAACCGCCGGAGTTCACGTTCTCGCACCGCTCCAGGGTCTGTACCGTGTGCGCGATCATCGTGTTCGTGGCCCGTTCGCCCTCACTCAGGCCTGGCTGCAGCTCCAGGAGTACCCGGATGGTGAACGTCTCCCCCGGCAGCATCCGGTTCTCGCCCTCGGGCCAGGTGAAGACCAGGTCCTGGCCGTCCTGGGTGAGGGTGACGTCGTCGCTGAGCGAACCGTCGGCGTCGGCGGTGTACTCCGGGTCATCACCGAGGTAGGCGAGATGCACCGGGAGAACATCCCGCACGTGGGTCAGGTCCAGATAGCCGCTGCCGGAGTTGTGCAGCGTCAGATCCCATGGCACCAGATCGCCCACAGTCGCCGTGCGGTTACCGTCGTTGGCGAGCTTGTTCACCTCGAGTTCGGCGGTCCCCTCACTCAGGCTGATGACGGCGGCCGTCGCCTTGGCCTCCGAGCTCTCCCCGTTCAGTCGATCACTGATCACGGTGACGGTGTTGGTCACCTCGCCCTCAAGGAGTACGGGTTCACCGGAGTCGCGGTAGGTGTCCCGCAGTTGCACGGTGATGGCCGCGTCGGCCGACCAGCCCGGCGCCGGCACCTCGTCGGAGAAGAACTCCCCGTCGGCGCGCGAGAAGGCGAACTGGACGCCTTGCACCTGGGCGAGGTCCACATCCGGCAGCGCGGCGGCGTCGATGCTGGTGAACTCGCTGGTGGTCCAGGCGAGTTCACCGTCGGTGCCGAACGGCCCGTACAGGTCGATGCGCACCTGGTCCGCGCCCTCCGGTGCGGTGATCTCACCGAGTCCAGTCAGATCGAAGGTGTTCCAGAAGTCGGGCGAGCCGGTCACGTCGTCGGTCAGCCGCACCTCGGCCGGGGCGAGTGTGCTCACCGGATCGGTGCCCTGATCGGCACCCAGGGTGACCGTGATCTCCTCGTTCCGGGTGGGCTCGGTGAGTGCGTCCGGCGAGACGGACTTGGCCGGGCTCACGTTGATGTCCCCGCCGGTGATGCCCACGGCCGCGCTGGCGTTCGCACCGGTGAGTGCGCCGTCATTCATCAACGGGTCGTAGGACTGGGCGAACACCCGGTTCGGAACCTGCTGGTGGTCGTTGGCGGCGAGCACCTGCGCCTCACCCGTTGACCGCAGGGTGGGGCGCAGCTGAGTGCCGAGCTCCACGGTCAGGGCGTTATCGGAGGTGATCGTCGCCAGGTCCGAACCCGTGTAGGTCACGCTGATGCCGACCACATCTGCCAGATCGTCTGCGCTGAGCGCGTTCGCTTCGTCCGCAGTCAGCTGCGAGGTGCTGTACGCACCACCGTCCTCATGCAGCAACCAGACGATGCTCTCCCCGAGATCCACCTGGTCCGCGATGCTCGCGGAGATGGTCAGACCGGTGAGGTCGAACCGGTCGAACGGGCTCCCCTCCCGCAACCAGTCGATGTCTGCGGTGAACGGATCCTCAAGGGCGCCGGCTTCGGTCCCGGCACTCTGGCAGACGGAGATGTCCTCGGCGTCGGTGCATGCCGGTGGGTCCATCATCCGCACGTAGGAGGCGGGCGTTACGGAGTCGTTGCGGGCGGTGAGGGTGAACGTCGCCGTCGGGTAGTCACCAGGCTCGACCGTGCCTTCCATCGGCACGTAGAGCTCGCTGGTCGGGTCCACGCTCTTGTTCACCTGCACCCCGGGCGGGGTGGTGGTGATGGTGATCACCGCGTCATCGGTGTCGGTGGCGGGGTCGCCGCCGCCGATCGGTGTGCCAGTCACGCTGGTGGTGTTGTTCACCACGCCGGCCTCACCCGTGTTGTAGACGGCGTCGTCAGTCACCCAGGAGCCGTCGTCGGAGCGGAGCGTGTCCCGCAGCTGCCAGGTCAGGTCGAAGGAACGGTCGGCGCTGCTGGTGGCCACGCCGGTGCCCGGGGCCGGGGCATACGGATCGTAGGCGTCACCGGAGGTGGCCGCGGCCTCGCGGGCGGCGGTATTCTCCTCCAGGGTGATCCGCATCGCCACCGTGGTGGCCTGCTGATCGGCCGTGAGGGTGTAGCCCACGAAGGCGCCGTTGGACTGCCAGCCCTCAGCCGGTTCGGTGACCGTTTGCCAGCTGGTGCCGTCGTAGAGCTCGACGGCGGCGATCGTGTCGTATGTCAGGAACCACCCGTTGCTGTACGGCTCGTCGTCACCGGCAATCGGGTCGAGCTGCACCAGGTCGAACGCGTCATACACGGTCTCGGCGACATCGCCCGGGACCGGGGTTGCGGGATCGCTGATGACGACGTCCTCGTAGCCCGGCGAGACCCGCCAGGCGAGGGTGGTGCCGGCCTGCTGATCGGTCTGGGCCGGGATAGTGGCCCGGTCCCAGCGCTTGTCGATGCCAACGCCCGGTCCCGGACCACCCGGGTCCGGGGCCACAGTGGCCGAGTCGACGTCCGTCTCGGTGTCGGTGAGCGGGGTCCCTGCCTCGGTCTCACCGGTGCCGGTGGTGCTGGCGAGGTTCTCCACCTCCCTACCGTCCTCGGTGATCGCTCCACCGGAACGCAACTCCTCGCGGGCCGTGGAGACCACGTAGGGGGTCACCGTCGTGTCGGCGGCGAAGCCGTCGGCGTTGTCGAAGGTGAACCGGATGCCGGTGAGGTCCTCGGCGGTCACACCGCCGGGGAGTTCCGCGGCGATCTCGGCGGCGGTGAGCGAGGCGAGGAACGGACCGGCCTGGGCGTCAAAGACGGCCACGGAGGTCCAGCTGCCGTCCGGCAACTGCACCTCGACGGTCAAGTCGGTGTTGCTCGGCACCTGGGTGGGCGCCATTGAGCTGACATTGAAGGCGTCCCAGAACCCGCCGTCATCGGTGAAGGAGTCCTCCACCACGATCTGGGTGGCCGTGATGTAGTCCGAGGTGGTGGTCAGGTTCGAGCGCAGTTCGGTGACGACGTCCTCACCGGGTGCCACAGTGGCCGCCGGGCGGATCGTCTTGGTGAGCTCGACCTCCACGGCGGGCGCCACCAGGATCAGGTCGGCGTCGTCAGTGGCCTCGGCGGTGCGCTCATTGAAGGTGGTGATGGCGGCATCCACGGTGTTCGTGGTGGGCAGCGTCTGACCGGTGGCCACGGCGGCCTCGGTGGAGCCGATGGTGAAGTCGGCGCTCGTGCTCGCGCCCGTCTCGATCCCGGGGGCGTCTGCGGTGAATACCAGTTCGAAACCGGAGATCGCCGTGGCCGGGTCGGCTGGGGTCTCGCCGTCGGCAAACGCGACCGTGACGGGGTCTGAGCCGTCCAGCGGGTAGTAGACCACCTCGGCGGTGGTGGCGCCTGCCGGCCAGCTGGGAGCGGCGGTGAATCCGTCGAAGGTGAGATCGGCAGTGAAGTAGTCGAGGTCGGCCAGGCACAGTTCGGCGACCGGTACGTCGGAGGCGTTCGTGCCGGTGAGAGTAGCCTCGGCGCTGTCGCCGGCAGCGATCCGACCCGGGGTGATGGACTTGCTGGTCTCCACGCCGAGCGCCGGCGGGGTCACGGTGTAGGTGGCGTCGGCGGTGGCGGTGGCCGGGTCGCGGTCGGCGACGGCGGCGCTGCCGACGGTCGTGTTCTCGACCGTGTGCGTGGCAAGGGAGAGGTCCTCATCGGTGTCCCGGTGGGTCTCGCGCAGTGCCAGGCCGAGTTCGACGGCGGAGCTCGCCTGCCGTTCTATGGCTGCACCGGTGTAGGTGATACGGATACCGGCGATGTCTCCGGGGTCGACGCCGACCGGGAGGGCCGGGGTGGCATCCGGGGTGCCCTGCTCCCAGCCATAGCTGCCGTCCGACTGCAGCAGGTAGACGTCCACCTGCGCCTGCTCGGCACCGGAGGGCATGGTCGCCGAGAAGTCGGACAGGTCGGTGAGGGTGAACGGGTTGCTCGCGTCGAGCGACGTGGCGCCGTCCTCGGCGATCTGCGGCTCCTGGATGGTGAGCGTCTCCACCGGCCCGTTGGAGGTGTTCGTCACGCCGAGACTGATCACGGACTCCGCACCGGGCGCGAAGGCCTCCTCGGCGGGCGCCCAGTCCTTGCTGACGTCGACGTCGAGCACGGAGGGGACGATCAGGGTCGTGGTGGCCTCGGAGGAGTCCGGGTTGGAGTTGGACGCTTCCGTGGTCGCGGTGTTGGTGAACTCATAGCTGCCGGGGTTCTTCTCCGGGGCCTGCAGAGTGATGCTGACAGTCACCCGGGTGCCGAACTCCAGTCCGGTCCCTTCCGGGTTGGTGCCGGGCTCTTGGAAGCTGACATCGAGCACAGTGTCGGCGGTGACCACGCTGGGCTGCGCGGTCTCGACGCCGTCAACCGTCCACGTGACCTCACGCGGGACGTCGGTGGCCGAGGGAGTGATGGACAGGTTCTGCAGCGCATAGCCCTCGAGCTCCGGCGGGAACTGGTCCTGCAGATGCGCCTCAAGGCAGGTCGCCTCGGAGCAGTCGACCACGATGGTGTACGTGAACGGCTCGTCCACCGAGATCGACTCGGAGCTGACCCGCTTGTCCACGGAGAGATACTGCGGGTCGCCCGGATCCGCGCCGGCCGGTAGCGTGCCGGCGAGCACCGCCCCGGCAGTGAGGAGGAGGGCGAGGAAACCCGCCAACGCCCTTCGGACGCTGCGTGGCAATGGGTTGGTCGCGCTCAGCACGATTGGTTCCTTTCACATGCAATGTCGGACCCTCGCCCAGCACCGTTCAGCGCGGAAGGGCCCATTTTCCCGCGCACAGCTCTGCAATCCTTAACAGAGCGTCGACAATCGGGGCAAGGCTGCCAATTCGTCTCCAGGACCGCGCCCCGGCCCTTCGCGCGCCGATTCGGCGCGATCACGCTGCGGGCGCCAAATGTACGCTCACGTGAACGTCGCGCCGGGCGTGACCAAGTCCACAAAACGGCGCCTGATTTTGACCAAATGTTCAATTCCCGCTGGCCGATTCGCACCGGGAAACGCAGACGGCGTTGTCTGATTGACGGAGCAGGCGGCAGACCGATTGGCCAGGTCCTCGGGGCCAGCGATGTGCACGTCCGGGTGACGTGCCTGCCTTACTGGGCGATCCGTTCCACGATGGCCCCATAGAGCGGAGGGACGCCTGCTGCGACCGGGACGATCGCTGCCCGCGCCGGCGAGGTGGCCCAGCGGACGAGCCCGCTGGTGAGCACCCGGTAGTCCCGGGTGGCCCGGGCCCACGCCCGTTCATACGCCTGTGGGCCCGCATCGAGGGTGTGCACCGCCGCCCTGGCCTGCGCAAGACCCACGCTGAGGCCCTCGCCAGTGAGCGCGTCCACGTAGCCGGACGCGTCCCCGATCAGCCGGACCCGGCCGGACACCCGCCGTCGGGATCTTTGCCGCAACGGACCTGCCCCACGGATCGGGCCGAGTGGCTCCGCGCCGGTCAGCCGGCCCCAGAGGTCACCGAACTCGGCGAGCCTGGCGCCGTAGTCGATGCCCCGGGCGCCGAGCAGTGCCACCCCGACGACGTTCTCGCCAACCGGTGTCACATATGCCTCCACGTCACGGCCCCAGTGCACTTCAACGAGATCGGTCCACGGAGCGACCCGGAAGTGCCGGCGCAACCCGAACCGGCGCCGATCGGGGCTCCTGTGGGCAACCTCCAGGCCGCAGAGCCGGCGAGCCGTGGAGTGCAGACCGTCACAGGCCAGCAACCATCGCGCGGAGATCCCGGCGGCAGTGACGCCGTCGGCACTCTGCTCGATGCTGTCGATCCGCGACCTCAGAACAGTCACCCCGAGTTCGGCGACCCGGTCGTGCATGGCGGCGTGCAGCGTGGTGCGCCGCACGCCACGGCCAGGTCCTGCCCGGAATAGGTGATCGACCACGCGGGTGCCGTCGCGATAGCTGATACCGGCAAGCGGCTGACCCGGCGGGTCGATCCCCAGCCGGTGCAGTCCCGCCAAGGCACCGGGCATCAGCCCTTCGCCGCAGGCCTTGTCGATCGGCCCGTTCCGGGGCTCGACCACGATCACGTCCAGGCCGGCATTCCGGGCTTCGATGGCGGCAGCCAGACCGATCGGGCCGCCGCCCATGACCAGCACATCGGTTCGCGTGTCGGTTCCGCTCACAAGTCGTCATCCGCAGGCGTCGTGAATCCCTCGTTCTCAGAATTGGTGGGCTGGGCTGGGGCCGCGGAGCGGAGCAGCGCGCGCTCTTCGGCCGGTATCCGGAAACCGAGGAGCAGGACCGCATTGAGGATCGTGAAGGCGGCGGCGGTGATCCAGGCCGTGTGCACGAGCGGGAGGGCGAGTCCTTCGAGGACCACAGCCACATAGTTCGGGTGACGGAACCAGCGGTACGGCCCCCGCGTGACCAGCGGCAGTTCGGGCACCACGATGATCCTCGTGTTCCACCGCGGGCCGAGGGTGGTGATGCACCACCAGCGCAACGCCTGACTGGCCAGCACTGCCGCCAGCGCGGCCCAGCCGAGTGCGGGGAGGAAGGGCCGATCTGCGATCCAGACTTCCACCACAGCGCCGATCAGCAGCGCCGAATGCAGCGCGACCATGGCTGGAAAGTGTCCCCGCCCGGATTCCACGCCACCGCGGTCGAACGCCCACCGGGCGTGCCGGGCGGAGACGACCAGTTCGATCAACCGCTCGATCGCCGTGGCGGCAACTACTGCGAGGAAGATCGCCATCATGGTGCTCATCGTTGCTCCGGGCGGCGGAGCAGCACCAGTTCGGCACTGACGCCGGGTCCGAACGCGATCAGCACGGCGTAACCCCCCGGGGCCGGCCGGTCGCGGTCGAGAGTGTCGGCGAGAACGTGCAGCACCGAGGACGAGGAGAGGTTGCCCACTGAGGCAAGAGACTCCCTGCTCAGTTCGAGCTCGGCGCCGTGCAGATCGAGGGCGGCAGCGACTGCGTCGAAGACTCGCGGGCCGCCGGCGTGCACCACCCACGTGCCCACCTCCCGGCGGGTCAGCGAGTACCTGGCCAGCAAGGCGTCGACGTCGCAGCCAAGATGCTCGGCGATGGCGTCTGGCAGGCCCGGAGCGAGCATGATGGAGAAGCCCGTCTCGCTGATATGCCAGCCCAGCTGGTCGGTGGTGCCGGGGTAGAGACTGCTCCTGCTGCCTACCACCTCAAGGCCCGTGAGTTCTGCTGCCCGCGGGTGCTGATCCCCGACCATCACGACGGCTGCCGCGCCGTCGCCGAACAGACCGCTCGCCACCAGGTTCGCCGTCGAGTCGTCACCGCGCTGGATCGTGAGTGAGCACAGCTCCACCGAGACGAGCAGACCGGCGTGCCGAGGATGGCCGAGCAGGTAGTCGTGCAGCTGTGCGAGTCCAGCAGCGCCGCCCGCGCAGCCCAGCCCGAACGAGGGCATCCGCCGCACGTCGTTGCTCATTCCGAGTGCCCCGACCAGCGCCACATCGATGGAGGGCACGGCGATGCCGGTCACCGACGTCGACACCAGCACGTCGAGTTCGCAAGCGCTGACCTCGGCAGAGTCCATTGCCGCCCGGCACGCCTCCTCCGCGAGCCTGGTGCCCTCGATGATGAACACATCGTTGGCCGCACCGAACGAGGACAGTGTCCCGTATCGATCGAGTGGAAGAGCGAGGTGCCGGGTGCGGACCCCGGTCGCTGCGTGCAAGCGGTGCAGCGCGCTCAGCCGCGCAGGATCATCGGTGAGCAGTGCACCGATGGCCTGCGTAATGTCCTGCTGCGGATACGGATCGCCGGGAAGAGCGCGGCCGACGGCCACCAAGTGCGCCATCGTGACATCGTGACACCGTGGGATCGAGCACGCACAACGGCAGCTCGACCGGACGGAAGTTTCGTACCCGCCCGGCCAGCAACGGCCAAACCGAGGAGGACGGATGAGGCAGCGGCAGTTCAGCGCCGCCGGTCTGCTCGCCGCGTGCCACCCTGGCCCGGTCGTGCTGGTCACGGTGCTCGCCGCCGCCTTCGCCGTGGGATTCGGGGCCTCACTCGGTTCGGCAGTGCTGATCACGCTCGCGGTGCTGGCGGGCCAGCTCTCGGTGGGCTGGTCGAACGACTGGATCGACGCCGGCCGGGATCGGGTGAGTGCGCGCTCGGACAAGCCCACGGTCTCTGGTGCGGTCTCGGTGGTGACGCTGCGCCGCTGCGCCCTGGCGGCACTGATGGCATGCGTGGGACTGTCGCTTGCCACAGGGTGGGCGCCCGGCGGTGTGCACCTCGCGGCCGTGGCCAGCGCCTGGAGCTACAACGTGGTGTTGAAGTCCACCGTGTTCTCGTGGTTGCCATACGCCGTGTCATTCGGCCTGCTACCCATCTTCGTCGTGCTCGCCTCTGCACCCGCAGCCTCCACCGCGGGCTGGGCAATCCTCGGGACCGCGTTGCTCGGCATCGGCGCGCACGTGGCGAACACGCTGCCGGACCTGGACGACGACCGCCGAACGGGGGTCCGCGGGCTCCCCCACCGGATCGGGCCGGCGGCCTCGCGCCTGCTGGCCCCGCTCGTGCTGGTGTCGGCAACCGCCGTGGTTGTCCTGGGACCAGAACGCCAGCCGGGAGCCGTGGGGTGGCTGGCGGCGGGAATCGCGGTGGCACTAGCAGCCACCGCGGGCCTGGTGGCCCGGGCGCGCCCGCGTAGCCGGATGCCGTTCACGTTGAGCATGGCGGTGGCCGGGATCTGCGTGATCCTGCTGGTGGTGGCAGCGCCTGAGGTGGCAGTGCAGGCCTGAGGCCTCCAGGGAGGGCGCGACCGCACATGATCGAGACCACGCCGGCCATCTGTCGAGACCGTGCCTGCATGGGGCGACAGAGACATCGGGTCGGCCAATCCCGGGCCGCTCATGCCCTTGCCAGCGACGGCCGTCATGGCGCCGCAGTCGACCTGCGCACAACGAGCGAGGGTGGCACCACGAGCGGCCCCGTCTCGCCCGGGTCTTGCCCCTGACGACGGATCATCTCGACGGCGCCACGACCGAGTGCCTCGAAGTCCAGGCGCACGGTCGTCAGCGCCGGGGCGAAGTAGGAGGCCTCGGGCATGTCGTCGATACCCACGATCGCGTAGTCACCCGGAGCGTGCTCGCCCCGGTCGCGGCGCGCCGCCATGAACCCCAGCGCGAGCTCATCGTTGGCCGTAAAGACGGCAGTGACGCCCTCAAGATCGGCTTCGATCCCGGCCCGGTGGCCAGCCGCCGAGGTCCAGTCCCCCCCGACCACCCTCCGGCCGGGAGGGAGCCCGGCCTCCGCGAGCGCCTCACGGAATCCGAGTTCACGTTCCCGGGACTCATCGGCGCCTTCAGGGCCGGTCACGAAGCAGATGGTGCGGTGCCCGAGGCCGAGCAGGTGCTCGGTCGCGACGCGGCCCGCGGCGAAAGAATCGGCGACCGCGTAGTGTCCCGCGGCCCTGCGTGCACCCCCGACGATCACATGCGGCACGTCCCCGGCGAGGATATCGACGATCTCCTCCACATCCTGACCTCGCGCGGAGACGATGACACCATCGACGCGCATCGAGAGCATCCGCTCCAACGTCTGCCGAACGGCATCCCCGGACCGGGTCTGCTCGGCGTCCAGGTGCGCCACGATCAGCGAGACATCAGCTTCGTGTGCGGCTGCGAACATTCCCGTGAGCGTCTGCGCAGCCCCGAAGTTCAGCGATCCCGAGGTCAGCACGCCGATGGTGTCCGACCCGGGTAGGTGCAGGTTGCGCGCCAAGCGATTAGGACGGTACCCGAGCTCGTCGACGGCGCGTTGTATCCGCGCGCGCGCGGCCTCGCTGACATAGCCCCGGCCGGTGAAGTAGCGCGAGACAGTCTGCGCTGACACCCCGGCGGCCCGCCCGACGTCGGTCATACGGGCCCGACGCCGCGGTTTCCCGGCTGCGCCCACTGCTGACCTCCCGGCGGCGTCGCGACCCGTCACGGGCTCCCTCGCGACGACGGTCCCACCCCTGGAACCGCGCGGCCAGTGTACTCACTCACCCGGACCACCACGCGGTGCCCGGGCCCTCATCCTTCGAGCAGAAGTTCTTGACAGCTATAGGTTATCGATAACATGATGTCGCTATGCCGCCACAGATCGCGGTCCCCGACAACGACGTAGGAGGCGCAAAGATGCGCGCACGACGAAAGACACTGATCAGCGGCGCCGCCGCCGCCGCGCTGCTCACGGTCTCGCTAGCAGCATGCGGGTCCGGGGGTGGCAGCGACGACTCCGGCACCACGCTGACCTACTGGCGACTGTCCGAGACAAACGAGGCCACCGGTGCCGCTTTCGCCGAGGTGCTCGAGCAGTTCGAGGCTGACAACCCGGGCGTCACCATCCAGGTCGAGGAACGGTCCACCGATGGTCACAAGGAAGCGTTGCGCACGGCCCTCGGGACCAGCGGCGCCCCCGACATCTATTGGTCGTGGGCGGGCCCCGGCATCGGTGGGGACTTCGTCAACAACGGAGGCAGCCTCGACCTTGCGGAGTACTACGAAGAGTACGGTTGGGCCTCGCGTTTCAACGACGTGAGCATGTCCTCGATCACGCAGTACGGCGGATACGACGGCATTCCTAGCGGTTATTCCGGGGCCGGGATCTACTACAACAAGCAGCTCTTCGCCGATGCCGGGATCACCGAAACGCCGGAGACCTACGAGGAACTGCTCGCCGCGGCGGACGCCCTGAAGGCTTCCGGCACCGACGCCATCGAGTTCGGTGGCACGGTGAACTGGCATCTCATGCGGCTGCTGGACAACCTCCTGGAGACCGAGTGCGGCGCCGACACATTCGACGCGCTAGTCCGCACTGAGGCCAGCTGGGCCGACGAGTCGTGCGTCGAGACGGCATTCTCGGAGTTCTCGACCTGGTCGCAGGATTACCTCATTGCCGACTGGGCGAGCCTGGACGATGCCCAGGCCAACCAGCTGCTCTTCTCGGGGCAGGCTGCCATGGTCATCGAGGGCAGTTGGTTCCCACAGGTGCTGGTCAACAACAACGTGGACCCCGACGACTTCGGCGTCTTCCGGTTCCCGACCGGGACGGACCGGCTCTACGGGGACACCTCCAACAACTACGTCTCCGCGACGACGGAGCACCCGGACGAGGCCGCGGCGTTCCTGGACCACCTCACGAGCACCGACTCCCAGACCACGCTGTCCCAGGCCTCGGGCTCACGCTCGGTGAACGTCGAAGTACCGCTGGACACCGAAGGTGGCACTGCGCTCGACGCGACGTGGGGCGAAATCTTCGAGTCGTCCGAAGGCCTGTACGCCTTCAATGACCAGAATCTGACGCTCGCACAGACGACCGAGTACTTCCGGATCCTGAACGCGGTCGCGTCGGGCGACATCGCCGCCGCGGACGCCGGTCCGCAGTTCCAGTCGTTCATCGACCAGCAGTCCTGAGCCTGGCCCGCCGTAGGAGAGGCCCCCCGTGAGCTCCGTCCCTGCCATGCATACCGTCCAAACCCGACCACGGCGGCGAGCGCCACGCCTTCGAGCGGCGCTGCCGTTCTTGGCGCCCGCCCTCCTTGCCTACGTCGCTTTCGTCGTCTTCCCGATGGCAGAGTCGATCCGACTCAGCTTCTTCGAGTGGTCTGGCTTCGTGGGTGCGGAGCAGACCTTTGTCGGCCTGGCCAACTACGTCCGGCTGTTCACCCAGGACGCCGTGTTCTGGACGGCGTTCGGCAACAGCGTGATCTGGGTGGCCCTCTCCCTAGTCATCCCGATGCCGATCAGTCTGACGCTAGCGGTCGCGCTCGACCGGCGGCTGCCCGGGCGGGCTCTGTTCCGGACGGTCTTCTACGTCCCGGGTGTGTTGGCGGCCATCGCTGTCGCGAACATGTGGCGCTGGATCTACAACCCGCGCTACGGCGTCAGTGAGGGCCTGGCCCAGGCACTGGGACTCGAACGACTGCAGGGAATCCAGTGGCTCGGCAATGCTGACATCGCCCTCTTCGCGGTGTTCGTGGCGTTCGTGTGGCAGGCGGTCGGCACGAACATGGTGCTCTTCCTCGCCGGGCTGCAGGCCGTACCGCCAGAGCTGAGCGAGGCGGCCGAGCTGGACGGAGCCGGAGCGTGGCAGCGGTTCTGGAACGTCACGCTGCCGAGCCTGCGCCCCACGATGGTCGTCGTCGTGGTCCTGACGTTCATCGGCTCGATCAAGGTTTTCGACCTGATCGTCGGCATGACGGGCGGCGGCCCGGCTCAGCAGACCCAGGTGCTCGCGCTGTGGTCCTACCAGCAGTCCTTCACCAACCACCAGTATGGCGTCGGCAACGCGGTCGCCGTCGTGCTGCTCGTTCTTACCGCCGCGGTCGTGGTGCCGTACATGTTCTGGACTGCCCGGAGGGAGCGTTGATGAGTACGTCAACGGATCGTCACCCGAGAACGGTCAGAAGGGCAGCCGCTTCGGCCGCACGAGGTCCCCACCGACGGCAAGGCGCCGGACCGGTGCTCTGGTGGGTCGGCATCTTCATCGCCGCGCTCCTGTGGGTGCTGCCGCTCGGCTTCGTGGTGATCACCTCGCTCAAGGATGAGGCCGACATCCTTGGTACCTCACTCTTCTCCCTGCCCTCGGTCCCGGATTGGGGCAACTATCTCGAGGCTCTGGAGACCGGTGGCCTGATGCGCTCGGCTGGTAACAGCCTGTTGGTATCGATGATCAAGGTGCCTTTAGGTCTTCTGGTCTCGGCCTCGGCGGCCTTCGCACTTGCCAGAATTCGCTTCCAGTACAGCGGGGTGGTGCTCGCGGTCATCGCTTTCGGCGCCATGGTGCCCGTACAGGTCGCCCTCGCGCCGCTCTTTCAGATCATGCTTGCGACGGACCTGCTCAACAACCCACTCGGGCTGATTCTGCCCTACATCGGCTTCGGACTGCCGTACCAGGTTTTCATCCTCTATGGCTTCTTCCGGCAGATCCCCGCCGAGCTCGACGAGTCGGCCGTGATGGACGGTGCATCGAACGCCCGCCTGTTCTTCCAGATCATCCTGCCGCTGGCCCGGCCGGCGCTCGCCGCCTTGTTCATTCTCGACTTCGTCGCCACGTGGAACGAATTCGGCATCGCACTGGTCGTCCTGCAGCAGCAGGAGTCCTGGACAGTGCCGCTCGCGGTACAAGGTTTCCAATCGCAGTTCACCACGTCTTACGGCCCGATCAACGCCTTCACGCTGATGTCCATCGTCCCCGTGCTGATCGTCTACCTGATGTTCCAGCGCTACTTCATCCGAGGCGCCTTCGCCGGTGCCGTGAAAGGTTGACCCGCATGTCCCATCCTTCCACCACCGCCCGGAACCGGAGCGGCCATACCGTCGGCGCCGCCCCCACCGCCATGCGCCGGCACGAGATCACCCTGCGCACTGCGGCGCCGGAGCACCCTTTCACGGTCGCTCTGCACGCGGAGGTGACCGGCCCCGATCGCACGATCCGGATCCCGGGCTTCTATGACGGTGATGGCATGTTTCGCCTGCGCCATCTGCCCCTAACCCCCGGCACGTACTCCTTCCGCACGGTGAGCGACCTGGCGGATCTGCACGGCCAGGAGGGGACGTTCGATGTCGGACCGGCCAGACCGAACGATCACGGCCCCGTTCGCGTGGCCGGGTTCCACCTCGCGCACGCGGATGGTGCAGCACACCTGCCGATCGGCACCACCGCCTACGCGTGGACACACCAGCCCGAGCACCTGCAGGAATCCACGTTGGCAAGTCTGCGCGCGGCGCCGTTCACAAAGTTGCGAATGTGCGTCTTCCCGAAGTGGTATCAGTTCAACCATGACGAGCCGGAGCGTTTTCCGTTCGAAGGCGACGGCGATGGTGGGTTCGCCTTCGACCGCTTCGACGTGACCTTCTGGCAGCACCTGGAGGCACGGATCGATGACCTTGCCGACATCGGCGTGCAGGCGGACCTCATCCTGTTCCACCCCTACGATCGGTGGGGCTTCGCGACGATGACCAGCGATCAGGACGATGCCTACCTACGGTACGCCGTCGCGCGTCTGGCGGCCTTCCCCAACGTCTGGTGGTCGCTGGCCAATGAGTACGACCTCTTGAAATCGAAGACGCCCGAGGACTGGGAGCGGTTCGCCGCCATCATCGGCGAGGAAGATTCGGTCGGGCACCTGCTCTCGGTGCACAACTGCTGGGAGGTGTACGACCATTCGCGCCCGTGGGTCAGCCATGCCAGCATGCAACGGGTCGACCTCTACAAGACCGCGGAAATGGTGACCGACTGGCGGGAGCGGTGGGGCAAGCCGGTCATCGTCGACGAGTGCGGCTACGAGGGAGACATTGACCAGGGGTGGGGCAACCTCACCGCGGAGGAAATGCTGCGCCGCACCTGGGAGGGGGCAGTACGCGGTGGGTACGTGGGCCATGGTGAGACCTACCTTGCCGACGATGAGGTGCTGTGGTGGTCCAAGGGCGGGACCCTCAAAGGCCAGAGCCCTGAACGGATCGGCTTCCTGCGGAAGCTACTGGAGGAGGCGCCCGGGCCGGTCGAACCGCTCCCGGGAGACTGGGACGCTCCGCGCGCAGGCGTGCCAGACCAGCATGTGCTCGTCTACCTGGGCTTCAACCGGCCGCGCTTTCGCACGTTCCGCACCGACCCCGGCACCTCCTGGCATGTCGACATCATCGACACCTGGGGCATGACGGTACAGACGTTACCCACGCCCCAGGAGGGGACGTTCCGCGTTGACCTGCCGGCGAGGCCGTACATGGCGATCCGGTTGCGGGCGGCCTGAGGTGCCTGGACAGACCCCATTGACCGGTAGGACGGCCCTCGTCACCGGGTCGGGTGCCGGAATCGGTCGCGCGGTGCTAGAACGATTCGCGCGCGAGGGTGCGCGCGTCATCGTCGCCGACCGCGACGCTGCCGCTGCCGAAGAGGTGGCCGCAGGAGTCGGGGCGAGCGCTCGGTACGTCATCGTCGACATCAGCGACGAGACATCGGTACGAGCTGCGTTCGAGAACCTCGGTGCGGAAGGTTGGGCGCCCGACGTGGTCGTCGCCAACGCCGGCGTGCAACTCTTCGGTGAGGACGACCGGGTCGCGGACCTGGACCTGGAGGTCTGGCGCCGCACAATCGAGACCAATTTCACCGGGACCTTCCTCACCCTCAAATACGCCGTGCGCACGATGCGGGACCGCAGCGGGGGCTCGATCATCGTGGTTGGCTCGCCCACCGCCATCACAGGCGAGGGTGCGGACTTCACGGCGTACAGCGCATCGAAGGCAGGCATCCACGGTTTGGTCCGTACGGTCGCGGCGGGATACGCCGCCGATGGCATCCGGGTAAACACGGTGGTCCCGGCCTACACCGAGACGGCGCTGGTCACCACCATCTCCGACGACCCGACCGCCCACAGCGCCATCGTGGGCCGAATCCCCTTAGGCAGGGCGGGCACACCGCGGGACGTCGAAGGCGTCATGGTGCTTCTCGCCAGCGACGACGGTGCTTTCGCTACCGGTGCCAGCTTCGCCGTCGATGGCGGCATGTCCACGCTGTAACCTCCGGCTGATCAGCGCGCGGATGACAGCGCGAATTATCCGGCCACCCTCGAACGCCATCGCGTGGCGGAGGACCTCGTTCTCCTGCTCGAGGAGACGGACACGCGTGTTCACTTCACGAAGCTGCTGAACCGGTACCGCCCCCAGGGGGCTGTCTGTCAGAAGGGCGGTGTAGGCGGATGTCAACACCTACCTCTCACCCATGTGGCCCACATCACCTACACAGGCGTCTTGACAAGCTCCACGACGGCGCACTGATCGGCGCTTGCGCTCGTAGGAGTGCCCTTGTCAATGGCTCGAATGAACTCCTCGAGCGGAGGCAGAACAGGCGCACCCCACCCGCAACGGGTGGGGTGCGCCCGGTTCTTCACATCTGCAGCGCCGGTTGATCAGACGCTGCGCAGGCGACGCGCCCGCAGCAGCAGACCACCGATCAGGAGCAGCGCTACTGCGCCGGCCACCAACCACGCAATGGTGGCACCGGTGCTGGGCAGATCGTCGGCCGTTCCCGGCCCATCCGAGGCGCCCGACTGGTCACCATCACCACTGGACCCGTCATCGTCGTTGCCGGACGGAGTGCCGTCCGCCGGGTCGAACACGTTGGTCACGGTCGCCGACGTTCCCGCATCAGCGAGCACGGCCAGCTCCGCCGAGGTTCCCTCGATGGTGACCTCCTCACCAGCGCTGGTCACGGCGATCGAGGTCGAATCGGCACCACCGGTCTCGGACTCGGTCAACACACAGTCCGCACCGATCGGCAGATCCGCATATGTCGCCGTCAATTCATCCGGCGCTACCAACTCGCGCACCGCACCGCCAGGGATCTCCAGGTCCCGCGGTTCACCATCGGCCACCCAGGTACAGGCCAGCCCGACGGCGAACGCCACCTCCGCGTCCGTCTCACCCTCGATCTGCTTGGTCACCGTCAGGGAGGTGACCTCGAAGGTATTCGTCAGCGTGACCACCGCAGGCTCCTCACCCACAGTGACCGTTCCGTCGGCAGGCTCCAGCTCGGAGGCTGTTGCTCCGCCGTCGGCCGTCTGGGTCACCACACACGTGGCGCCCTGCGGGAGAGCGTCGAACGAACGCTCGGCCCCTGCCGCGAGAGTCACCGACTCCTCGAGCACGACCTGCCCGTCCGCAGTGCACACGACGTCGAGCATGAACGGGCCGGTCCCATAGAGCTCGGCACCGCCACCCTGCACGTCGTTGAGCAGTGTCAGTACACCAGTGCCGGGCTCCACGGCCCGTACGAGAGTCCAGAACCGGTCGGCGGTCTCCTCGTCGGTCGCCGTGGTGCTGGCGCCGGCACCGACCCCGACGGTGATCGTGGCGTCGAGCCCGTTGCCCGAGGAGTCCGTCACGGTCGTGCCGCCATCGGGCTCGTCGAAGGCGTAGCTGACCACGTCACCGTCGACCGGCTGCCCAGCAGCCAGCTCGGAAACCTCGGTGGCGGACAGGGCCCTGCTGTGGATCGCGAAGTCGTCCAGGGCACCGTCGAACGTCGGGTCGCTACCGTACTGCGACCTCCCGAGCCAGTTGCGTCCGTTCGACGCCCCCAGGTCGGCAGGCGAGATCGTGATCTGGTCGTTGGTGACGACCGCCTCGCCGTCGATGTACATCGTGCCAGTGGTGCCGGACACAGTGATCGTCACCTGTGTCCACTCATCGATGGGAAGGTTCTGCCCCGGGTAGTCGAGGCGCTGCTCTCCCCCGGCACCGCTCGTGGTGATGACGAAGCGCGGCCCGCTGCCGGCGTTGAGGGTGAGGAACATACTCGATCCCGAACCCGAGCCGATGTCGAACACCCGGGCCCAGGTCGGCAACGCGGACGGCTTCACCCAGGTGGAGATCGACCAGTCGCCATCGACTCCGTCGACGACACCGTCCGGCATCGTGACGTAGGAGTCGGTACCGCACAGGTCGAGCGCAGTCCCGAACCGACCCGGCTGCCGCGGCCCGTCGGGCGTGCAGTTCGACGTCGGGGCCCCGTCGGTCCACTGGACCACGGCTGCGCCCGGTTCAGTGCTCATCTGGTCGACGCCGAGGGTCAGGCCGGTCGCGTAGTTGGCGAGCCGGACGTTGCCCTGGCCGTCGGGGACAAGCTGCCACAGCTGCTCCTCGCTCCCGTCCTCCTCCTGGAGGACGGTGGGTGCGCCGTTACCGATCGTCCCCGGCTGAGCACCGAGGAGCAGTCCGCTGGCATTGTCGATGACGGTGTAGAGGCCCGAGCCGGCGTCGCGGATCTCCCACGTGCTGCCCTGGCCGGCCTCGGACTGAACGGCACCGCCGTCGTCCGTGCCGAGGGGCAGGCCGGAGTGGACGTTGTCGAGGGTGTACATCCCCGCCAGGCTCTGGGTCTGCCCAGCCTCGGACACGACGACGTGGTACCCGTACGCCGGGTTCATCACGACGGGGACGGTGATCGATCCGTCCTCACCGACGGCGTACGTCGTCTCCGAGATGGTGATCGGCCCCGCGGTGGGCGTGGTCCGCCCGTAGGACGGCGTGACCTCGAGTGTCACGTTCACGTCCTCGCCGAGGGCGAGTTGGTCAAGGCCGTTAACCTGGATCGAGGTCGGGCCGCTGTTGCCGCCCGCGATGATCCGAACCTCGTCCCGGGCGTCGTTCACCGAGGCCGCACCGTCCAACGGGCTCTCATTCGACGGCGGGGTCGTGGTGACCATGTCCCCGGTCATGTCGGCGTACCAGGTGTACAGCCAATAGGCGCCGTTGGGTGCGCCACCGCGTTCGACGAGCAGGTCGCCCAACGTCCCGGACTGGTTCCAGAACGCGAGCTCGGCCCGGTCGATGCCGAACCGCTCGAACTTCGAGATGTACCCGACGAGCGGTCCCGGCAGGCCCACCTCCTGCGGGGAGGCGTACTCAGCGATGTCGATCGGGAGGTCGGGCAGGTCCAGCTCGTCGAGCATCGCCCGGACGGACTCGACGTCCCCCTTCGTCTTCGACGACCGGATCAGTTCGTGCCATTCGAGCACGTCGGGGACGGTGTCCGTCTCCTTCGCGAACTCGAGGAACTGCCGCATGTCGGTGATGTTGTCCGAGAAGCTCGGACCCTGGATCGGCACGTCGGGACCCAGCTCCTCCCGCAGGACGTTGTAGCTGAACTCCCACAGCTCCTCGAAGGTGCCGTTCTCCTCGAGCCAGGTGTGGTCCGACTCGTTCCACGGGGCGTAGGCCACGATGTTCGTCGCTCCTGACGCCTCGACGTCCGCGACGACGTCCCGGATGACGTCCTCCCAGGCCTTGCGGTCCTCGGTGTTCTCCCAGCTGAACTGGTAGGGCCAGCCGGGGTAGTAGTCGACGATCCGAACGACGATCCCGGCGTCATGACGTGCGGCCGTCTGCCACACGTCGAGCGTGTCGCCGGTCGGCTGCTGCCGGCCGCCCGGCGGCATCTGGACGAATGTGTTGGGATTGATCGGCGCAATGAGCTCATCGGACGGCACGCCCTCGTCGGCAATGCCGTACAGCGATCCCGTGGCCACATGGCTGACCTCACGGAAGGGCTGGTCGGCGTCGACGACCAGCGTCGACTCGGGCCCTGGCTCGGCAGCCGCCGTGGTCGTGTTCACGGCGGCTCCCACGGTGCCGAGGGCTATCGCGCTCGCGGCCGTCATGGCCGTCATCGCGATCCGGCGGCGCCGAGCACCCGGCGCCGGTGATCTTCTGGGCAGAGACATCTTCGTACTCCTCGTGTGGTGCGGACGGCACCGCGTCGGGCCCTCCGCGGACGTAATACGTGGTCGTGCAAACGTCGTCAATCTCACCCCGGACTGTCCGGAGCCTCGCGCTCCCTCCCTTACTTTCCGTCGAACTGTCGAACCGGTTCGCTCTCGCTCCTGCCGACGTCGTGCTGCTGTTGGTAGGCTCCGGGCCGCGCGGGTCAGTCCGTCGGAACGAAGACACGCATGGTCGACGGCCCCCGTTCGGCCCACCGGTGATACGGCACGAGCGGGACCTCGATCGGATTCTGGGCACCGCCGTCGGGCAGGTCATGACCGGTGCAAGCGCCAGCTGCTCCGGAGCTGAACGGCGGTACTCCCGTGCCGCCGTCTGGCAGTTCCACAGTGCGTGCAGTTACTAGTGCGCCGTCCGCGTATGGCCGCAGCTCCGCGGCGGTGTCGATCCGCACATGCTCCAATGCGATGCCGGCGGGGAGATCCACGGACTCCAGGCACAGCACGATCGGACCACGTTCGACGGCGACGGTGCCACGGGCGGCGTCCACCCGCGGATCCGGCCAGGTCAAGCGCGGCGTGACAGGAAGTTCGAGCACCACGACGTCACCCGCAGCACGTTCGCCCGGCACCTCCACCCAGCCCGGTGCCACCGAATGCGCTGTGCGAGCCGGATGCATGATGTTCGAAGGCTGCTCGGTGCCCGGCGAACTCACCGAGGACGCCGCGAGCGTGGCCCCCTCAGCCCAGTGCGGCACCCGCAAGCGCAATGCCACGGGCCGTTCCGGAACCTCGAGCACCCGGATCCGCACAATCCCCGACTCGGGGTAGGTCGTCTCTACCCGCAGCGCAAGTTCCCCGGTGCCCACTGCCACCCGCAGGTCACCACTCGCGTACTGGGCGAGCGTGACGGTAGGAACACCATCGGCGGGGCCTGCGGGCCCCTCGGAGTCGTCGACGAACGCAGCGTAGGTGTGCCACGAGGCGAGCGTGCGCGCCACATTGGTGGGGCAGCAGGAGACGTCGAACCAGGGCGCCCGGGCACCTCCCTCGGCCCGCGGATTCACGGCGTCGGGCTGCATGGGAGCGCCTTGTTCACGCTGTTGCAGCGGATTGGCGTAGAAGAACGCGCGACCATCAGCCCGCGGCGAGGTGGCCACCACGTTGTAGAAGGTGCGCTCGATCAGATCGGCGTACCGGACGTCGTCGGAGGCGAGCAGTAGCCGCCAGGAGACCATCACGGAGGCGATCCCGGCGCACGTCTCGCAGTACGCACGGTCCGGCGGTAGCTCCCAATCATCACCGAAGCCCTCGTCCTGGTGTCGCGACCCCATGCCGCCGGTCAGGTAGGTGCGGCGCTCCACCGTGCGGGTCCACTGGCGTTCGACCGCGGTACGCAGGTCATGGTCGTCGGTGTCGACGGCGACGTCCACGGCACCGGCGGCGAGGTAGAGGGCACGCACCGCGTGGCCGCGCCATACGGCCACCTCCCGAACCGGGACGTCGTCCTGGAAGTAGGCGGGACTGAGCAGAGCAATCGGGGCGAGCGTCCCACGGCCACGGCGTTCGATGAACAGGCGGGCCTGCTCGGTGTATCGAGGCTCCCCCAATGCCCGGCCCAGTTCGACCAGGCCGAGCTCGATCTCCGGGTGGCCGCAGATACCGTCGCGCCCGTCCGGTCCGAACTCGCGGCACACCTGATCTGCCGCGCGGCGCGCCACCTCGACGAGCTCGTCCACACCGTGGGTACGCACCCGGGCGACGGCGGCTTGGAGCAGGTGGCCGGTGCAGTACAACTCGTGTCCGGTGGAGAGATCGCTGTAGCGGGGAGCCTGGCCGGCGTGCCCGTAACAGGTGTTGAGATAGCCGTCGTCGTCCTGTGCGGCGGCGATCCGTCGGACCAGGTGCGACCACTCGGTGCTGTCTGGATCGGCAGTCCGACCGAACTCCCATGCCATCGCCTCGAGCAGTTTGTAGACCTCGGAGTCCGAGAACTGCCAGCCAGGCCGGTGCCCGCCAGTGGTACCCGCGGCAACATGGTCGAAGTTGGCGAGCCAGCCCAGGCGTTCCATCCAGTCGAGGCAGTGGGTCAGGGTGGCATGGGCGTTGGTCTGCTGGAGCGAGCCCCAGAAGCCGCCGTCGAGTAGCAGTTCGCCGATGCCCACGCCGCGGCGGTGCCCGGCGGGCGCGACCGGGCGAGCCCGGACGCCGCTGCTGGTGAGAGTCTCAGTCACAAAGAGGTCCTTGTCAGTCCTTGACGGCGCCGGCGGTCACGCCCGCTGCCACGTAGCGTTGCGCGACGACGAGCAGAATCGACGCCGGGATCGAGGCCACGACGGCGGTTGCCATGATCGCGTTCCACTGCGTGGTGTTGTTGCCGATGTAGTTGTAGATGCTGAGGGTGATCGGGATGAGGTCGCCGTTGCGGTTGAGCGTGGAGGCGAAGATGAAGTCCGACCAGGCCCAGAGGAACGCGAACAGCGACACCGTCAGAATCGAGTTGCGGCTCACCGGCAGCACGATCGAGACGAAGGTGCGCCACGGCCCGGCCCCGTCCACCCGGGCGGCCTGCAGCAGCTCTCGCGGGATGCCGGACATGAAGGCGGTGAAGAGGAGCACACCGAAGGGCACCGCGATCGTGGAATCCGCAACGATCAGCCCGGGAATCGTGTTGAGCAGACCGAGGGTGTTATAGACCGCGTAGAAGCCCATCGCCATTACGACGGCGGGAATCATCTGGGCCACCAGCAGCAGGAAGTTCAGTGTCCGCCCCCCGCGCAGGTGCAGCAGCGCCAACGCGTATCCGGCCGGTGCAGCGATGAACACCGTCAGGACGACGCTGCCGAGGCCGATCAGCAGGCTCGTGCCGAGTGCGGGCAGCTGCTGGGCGAACACGGCCTGGTAGCCCTCGAACGTGAAGTTCCACGGGAACCAGTGCGGCGGGTCGGCCCGCAGGTCACGCGTCTGGGTGAAGGAGACGTTGACCATCCAGTAGACGGGGAACAGCATGACGAGGGTGAAGAAGACACCGAGTGCGGTCTTCCACCAGGTCTTCCCGAGAGATCGGCGCTCCGTCATGAGGTGGCCTCCTGTCGGCGCTGAAGTTGCAGATGCAGGAATCCGAAGACGAGCGCGATGATGATGAGCAGATTGCCGACGGCGGCGGCCGGCGAGAAGTCGGGTTGTCCGGTACCGAAGGCCTCCCGGTAGGACCAGATGGCCAGCGTGGTGGAAGAGTCGCCCGGGCCACCCGTGGTCATCACCCAGATGACGTCGACCACCTTGAGCGTGTAGATCAGGCCGAGCAGGAGCGTGATCGCCGAGACCGGGCGCAGCAGCGGGAACGTCACGCTCCAGAACTGCCGCCAGGCACCCGCGCCGTCCAGCGATGCCGCCTCGTAGACCTCACCGGGGATGTTCTGCAGTCCGGAGTAGAGGATGACCAGGTTGAACGGGATGCCCAGCCAGATGTTGGCGATCGTGACCGACAGCAGGGCCGTGTCCGGGGAGGTGAGCCAGTTGATCTGCTCGCCGCCGAAGGCCCCCAGTACGGAGTTGATGATGCCGTTCTCGCTGTTCAGCATCCACGCCCAGGTGGAGGCGGAGACGATCAGCGGGAGCAACCACGGCACCAGGAACATCGCCCGTAGCACGCCCGAGAGCCGGAAGCTGGACCGGAAGAACACGGCCAGTGCCATCCCGATCGAGAACTGAACGGCGATCGAACCGAACGTGAACACGGCCGTGTTGAGCACCGCCGTCGGGAATGTCGACGAACCGAACACTTCGGCGTAGTTCTGCAGGCCCACGAACTCGGCGTTGCCCTGCACGAAGGCGCGGATCGTGTAGTCGTGGATCGACAGGTCGATATTGCGCCACAACGGGAACGCGTAGAAGAGCACGAGATACACCAACAGCGGCGCGGCGAAGCCGACGGCGGCCCACTGGCTCGGGTTTAGCGTGCGTCGGCGGCGCCGGCCGGGTGGCGCGGCGGGCGAATGGCCCGCCGCGCCGTGCGACCCAGCGCGGTCCCCGACGACGGTCGGGTTGCTGGTCATGACGTGTCCTTCATCGGTGGCTGCGCCCATTCGGAGTGGGCGCGGGGATACCAGGGAGGTGTCAGCTCGTTCCTGCTTCGGCCTGTGCCTGTGCTTCTTCGAGCGCCTCGGCCGGTGTGGCAGCGCCGGAGAGCGCGTTCTGCACAGCAGTCCAGAGCGCCTCGGAGATCACCGGGTAGTCCGTGCCGAGACCGTCGCTGGTGCGGCCCTTCGCGTTCTGCACGGCCTCAACCCACGGCTCGAGGTCCGGGTTCTCGGTCACGAGCTGCTCCTGACCGTCAGCCGTCGGCGGGATGTAGTACGCGAAGGTGTTCGCCGTCTCGACGAAGCCCTCGGGGGTGGTCATGCACTCGACGATCTGGCGGGTCACGTCGTAGCGAGCGGTGTCCTCCTGGACGGGCGCCACGATGAACTCGCCACCGGTCGGGGCCGGGGCCACGCCACCGTCCCGTCCGGGAAGCTGGACGATGCCGGTCTCGAACTCGGCCTCGGCCGCGCTATTGACCTGCCAGGTGCCGTTCTCCGCGAAGGCGAAGTCACCGGTGAGGAACTCCTCCCACACGGTGTTCTGCGAGTTGTTGATCACAGTGTTGGGCGCGTAGCCCTCGTCCAGCCAGCCCTTCCACAACTCGAGCGCCTCGACGGCCTCCGGTGAGTCGAGATCGGTCAGCTCGGCCCCCGAGCCCCAGAACCAGGGCAGGAACTGGAAGGAGCCTTCTTCGGTACCGATGCCCGCGAAGGTGATGCCCTTGTGGCCCGCATCAGTGACCTGGGCGAGCGCGTCCGTGAGGGAGTCCCAGTCGGTAATGGAGGCGGGGTCCACGCCGGCATCAGCGAGGATGTCAGCGTTGTAGTAGAGCGAGAGCGTGTTGGCCCCGATCGGGATGCCGTAGGCCTCACCATCGATCACGCCCGCGTCCAAGAGGTTCTGGTCGATCGCAGAGGTGTCCAGGCCGAACTCGTCCACCGTGGTGAGGATCCCGGTGTCGGCGAGCGTGGACACTGCCGGGTTGTCGATGAGGATCACATCGGGGGAGGTGCCCTCCTGTGCCGAGAGCAACGCCTGGTTGGTCAGCGCGGTCGTGTCATAGGCGGTGCGGTCGATGGTGACGCCGGCATCCTCGCCGCAGGCCTGCACCCGGGCCTCCCAGTCGGACGAACCGTCGTGTTGGGGATACGGGTCCCACCAGGTGTAGGTGCCTCCCGGGGCGTCCCCGGATCCGTTGTCTTCGCCGCCACCCCCGTTCGAGGATGAGCACGCGCTGAGAGCGCCAAGGGCCAGGGCGGCTGTCGCCGCGATCGTGATGTGTGTGCGCCGATTGTGGTGCATGAGGTGTTCCTCCTTGAACAGGCCGGTCCGACGTCGCCGGTGGCCGGGTCGGTGCTTCTACTTGGGCGAGCGAACGGACTGTCGAACCGGTTCGCTGACGGGCGTCAAAAGGTCACGCGAGAGGGAGATGTGGAATCAGTCCCCTCGCGGGGCGGCGGTACTGCCCCGGTCGACAAGTTCGGGCGAGACGAACCGGACCACGTGCGGTTCGTCGGGTCCTACCTGTCCCTCGATGCGCCGCACCAGTTCGCGCACGGCCATCCGGCCGAGGCGATCGGGTGCGCTCTCGATCGAGGAGTAGGGAAGGGAGAAGGTGCGGGCGAACTCGTCTGAGTAGCGCCCGACGACGGACAGGTCGGCCGGTGCGGTGAGCGCGCGTTCGTGCAGCACGGTGGGCAGTGCGGCGGCGGCGGCCTCATTGTTGATGAGCAGACCGGTGGCGCCTGGGTAGGCGTCCAAGAGGGCGTGCAGCTCACGTCCGACCTCTGGCTGGTGCGCCGAGCCAAAATCCGCGTGCAGGGTGATT
Source organism: Ruania halotolerans (assembly GCF_021049285.1). GTDB lineage: Bacteria > Actinomycetota > Actinomycetes > Actinomycetales > Beutenbergiaceae > Ruania > Ruania halotolerans. Next base: position 538,516 of record NZ_CP088017.1, on the reverse strand, counting down.
CCGCGGGCGCGGGCCGCTTCGGTGGCGGCGTTCTGCAGGCGCCAGACGTAGGCCCCGCCGCGTTCGATGACGTGCTCGGGCTGGGAGACGAGGATCAACTCGCGGTGCCCGAGCCGGTGCAGGTGATCCACCATGAGGCGGCCCGCTTCCTCGAAATCGAGGTCGAAGACGTCCACGCCGGTGCAGTCCGCAGGTAGTCCGACGAGCGCGCCGGGCTGGATCGCCTCGCGCAGAATCGGTAGGCGGTCGTCGTGCTCGGCCACGTTGAGCAGCACGATCCCGTCCACCATTCGCGAGCTCGTCATCCGGCGCAGCGCGTTCCGCCCGTCTGCTTCCGTTCCGAGCAGAATGTCGTAGCCGAGTTCACGAGCGGTGTTGGACACACCCAGCATGTACTGCAGCATGGCGGGTGCGAACTCGTCCTCGAGGAACTGGGCGAGCAGGCCGATCACGCGCGTTTGCGAGGTGGCGAGTGCGCGGGCGCCGGCGTTCGGGGTGTAGCCGAGTTCGGCGACGGCGGCCTCGACGCGCCGGCGCACGTCGGCTGAGATCGTGCGCTTGCCGGACAGTGCATACGAGGCAGTGCTGCGCGAGACTCCCGCGATGCGGGCAACCTCTCCGATGGTGGCCACCGTATGCACTCCCTAGATCTCACCGTTGCGAACCGGTTCGATAGTACATGGCATGACGCCCGTCACACAAGATCGCGAATTTGGTGTAATTACGGCCTTCTGTGGCCCTCATAGCGAACCGGTTCGCCTTCGCTCGGCTCCCTGCGCCAGTTCGAGTGGCAGTTCTGCGTCGAGATCGCGAGAAGTCGGTCGAGCCACCGCGAGTGGGTGAGCACGATGACTTGAGTCGGTGCGGCCGCTTGAGGGGTTAGTGCTGCGGCATGCGGCCTCGGCTCAGGTCTGGGCTCGCAACATTCGCTCGACGGCGGTGACGACCGACTGTCGGCGAGCGGCGACTTCCTCACTCCTGACAGGATTCGCCTCGAGACCGGTCAGCCCTCCTGGTGAGAGTTGCCAGGCTTGCGCGATGGCGTAGATGAAGACCAGAACGTCGACGGCCGAGAGTGGACGTGCGGCAGCCGTTGCGACGGCGAGGGCCTTCTTCCGGTAGGTGTCGTGCGGCTCAGCGGTGGCCTCTGGTCGCTCGAGCTGAGCCCACATGCTCAGACGGAGGACTTCGGGGAAGCGCTGATGATGGTCGAACACGTCCCCGGCCCAGCCAGCGAGGTCCTCAGGACGCGGGGGGACGTTCTCTGCCATGCGACGCAGCGCCTCCGCAAGGGTTGCATCGAACAGGCCGCTCTTGCCGCCGTAGTACGCGTAGATCATCCGAACGTTGCTCTGCGCCTGGGAGGCGATCCGCTCCACGCGCCCGCCGGCGAAACCGTGGGCCGCAAACTCCACGGTCGCCGCGGCGAGTATTCGCTCCCTCGTGGCTTCAGCGTCACGTGCCATGCGTTTCTCCCTCGGGTTGAGATTGACGAGCCCGCGCTCACACACTAGTTTACAAGTAAGTATCTATTTACTTATCATCTGACTGGAGACGATATGCCCCGCATCGCCCTCGTGACCGGAGCCAACCGCGGACTCGGACGAGCCACCGCGCTCGCTTTAGCCCGGAACAAGACCAAAGTCGTCGCCGCCTCGCGGGGCGGAGCGAGCGAGGTCGTGGATGAGATCGTCGAATCTGGCGGCGAAGCCATCGCCGTCCAGTTGGATGTCGCAGACCTGCCCTCCATCGAGGCCGCTCGCGTCGCGGTGCTCGCTGACATCAGGCAGGAGTGGAACGCCAGCACTATCGATGTGCTGGTCAACAACGCCGGGGTGGGACTGTTCGCGCCGCTCGGCGCCATTGCGGCAGAAGATTTCGACGCCACCTTCGCCGTCAACGTCCGTGGTCCGCTTTTCGTGACACAAGCCTTCCTGCCCCACCTGTCGGAAGGAGCAAGCATCGTGAACGTATCGAGTTCGCTCAGCCGACACGTCAGCCCGGCGACCTCCGTCTATGCGGCATCGAAGAAGGCGCTCGAAGCACTGACCCGGAGCCTCGCCCTCGAGCTGGGCCCGCGGGGCATTCGGGTCAACTCGATCGCCCCCGGGCCGACCGCGACCGACTTCAACGGCGGAGCCATGCGCGATAACGCCGCCATGCGTGAGGAACTGTCCGGACAAACCGCTCTCGGGCGAGTGGGCGAGCCGGATGAAATCGCCGATGCGATCTCCGCCCTGGTGTCCCACGAGTTCCGCTGGGCAACGGGTGAGCGCATCGAGGTCTCCGGTGGTGTGCTGCTGTGACTGGATCCTGGCTTCGTCGAGCACACGTCGCGGCGCCCCGGCGTTGGCCGGCCGTTGGAAAGGCAACCCATGGATGAACGTATCCAGCGCGCCCTCGCTATCACTCCGTCGTCGTCAGCTTCCGCACGCACGGTGGACATCACGACCATCGGCGCGAAGACCGGGCGCGAACGCCGCATCGAGATCTGGTTCTATCGTGTCCACGGCGAGATCTATCTCACCACTCAGCCGGCGAGGCGCAGCTGGTATGCGAATCTGCTCCAGCACCCGCAGTTCACCTTCCACCTCAAGAACTCCGTTCGCGCAGACCTATCCGCAACAGCAGAGCCCGTCCTGGATCGAGGACGCCGCCAACGCGTTTTCGAAGCGATCATCTCCGACCTCAATCAGGCGCGGCACCGTGCCTATATCTCGCAGCCAGTTCAACCCATCGAAGAGTGGATTGACCGCAGCCCCCTCGTACACGTCACCTTCCACCAGGACTGAAGCCACTCGGACGAACGGTAGGCGTTCCGCCATGGGCACGACATTGACGACGTGCGCCTGCGAGCCGCCGGGTCGCCGCCTGTTGGAGGGCGATGATTGCACCAAGAAGACTTCATGCCGACGTCGTCGTCGGGGGTCGGTGCCGGACATGTGGTGGTTGACGGCACGGGCCGTCACCGACGAAGGAGGCCTCACATGCACGACATCGAGCCGGACGACGGTCTCGACGCGCGGCTGCGCAGCGCGGCACCACGTACCCCGGTCGCGGACGCGGTCACCGACGACGGCATCGCCCGCCTGGTCGGCGTCACCCGCCGCGCCTCCCGCCCGCGCCGGTGGCGCCGGCTGGCTGCGGTGGGTGTCACGGCCGGCGTCGTGGTCGCTGGAGCCGGTGCCGCCGCGGCAGACGGCCTGCTCGGCTGGACCTGGAGCCCGTGGGCGCAGGACCCAGACCAGTCATACACCTACACCCTGCCCAGCGGAATCGAGTGCGAGAGCCGCATCGGCAACGTGCGGCACCCCGACCCGGAGGTGACTTCGGCCGTGCACGAGGTGCTCTCCGAGGACGGCATCCTCGAGCGCGTCGACATCGACGGCATGCTCCAGATCATGCGCACGGAGGAGCGCGTCCACGTGCTCTCCGACGGTACCGAGGTCGACGCCGGGTACGGCACCGGCTACTACCCCGACATCGACAACGAGTACCAGCAGGCTGTCGGTCGTGCGGTGAGCGAGTACGTCATGGAGGAGCTCGCCGAGCGGGACATCGAGATGGAGACCGGCTCGTGGGGCGGGGAGGCACAGTGCCCCGGGCTCGAGTCGTGGCTGCCGTGACCCGTACGAACGACCGGCTCGGCGAGCTGCTGAGGAGGAACGCGCGCGACCTGCTCGCCTACCTCGAGCGGCGCATCGGTCCCGACGACGCCACCGACGCGTTGAGTGAGGTGATGACGACGGCGTGGCGGCGCGCCGCCGCCGTGCCCGACGACGGGCTGCAGGCCCGGCTGTGGCTGTTCGGGGTCGCCCGGAACGTCGTCGCCAACGCGCGACGCGGGCAGCGCCGCCGGAGTCTGCTGGTCCTGCGCGCGCAGAACGCCGAGCCGGCCGGCGGAGCGACCGCCCCGCACGCGGACGACGGACTCGACGTCCGCGACGCCGTCGCCCGTCTCGACGATGACCTCGCGGAGGTCGTGCGGCTGGTCCACTGGGAGGGCTTCACGCTCGCCGAGGTCGCTCAGGTGCTCGACACGCCTGCCACGACAGTTCGGAGCAAGTACGCTCGCGCCAAGCAGCAACTCCGCGCGGCGCTATGCAGTTCGGAAGTACTCGAAGCCGATGTCTGAACGCCTGAGCGAGACGGCGTTATCGAGCGACCGGCGAGGTGGATCATTGTCCACGCGCGCTGCGCCCTAGGTGTAAGTACCGCGGACGTCAGAAAGACGGCAAACCTGGCCACCCCACCACCCAAGCAAGTGAGAGCGCTTGAACCACCCCACCAAGCGCTATCAGGCACCGGCCAACCACCCGGGCCACCCCTCGAACGACGAAGCCCCTGAACCCACAACCGTGGGTTCAGGGGCTTCCGATGTCCTGAGACATCACAACGCGGAGACGGTGGTGTGCTGGTGCAGGACATCGGAATAGGGTGTCGCGGGTCATCGGAATAGGGGTGTCGCACGAGATCGGCATAGGTGCCGTGGCCAGGCTCGTGGCTCATGGACAACAAGCGACGCCTGGTGGTGACCGCGGTGAACTCGGGCCAGTCTCAGTCCGCGGTCGCCCGCCGCTACGGCGTATCCCAGGGCTGGATCTCCAAGCTCATGGCCCGGTACCGGCTCGAGGGCGAGGCGGCGTTCGAGCCACGCTCGCGACGCCCACACACCAGCCCGACCGCCACCGAGACCGAAGTAGTCAACTTGATCGTGGCCATCCGCGGGCGGCTGCTACGCGCTGGCCTGGACGCCGGCGCTGACACGATCGCCTGGCACCTGGGCCACACCCACCACATCGAGGTCCACCGGGCCACGATCCACCGGATTCTGACCCGCGCCGGGCTGATAACCCTCGAGCCGAAGAAACGCCCGAAGTCCTCCTACGTGCGTTTCGAAGCCGCTCAGCCGAACGAGTGCTGGCAGTCCGACTCCCGCCCACTACCGCCTGACCCGCCCCAGCGGGCGCGCCGGGGCCGACACCGAGATCATCACCTGGCTGGATGACCACTCCCGCACCGTGCTGCACCTGAGCGCACACAAGGCGATCACCTCGACCATCGTGGCCGAGACCTTCGCCCACACCGCCAGCGAGCACGGATACCCCGCTGCGACCCTGACCGACAACGGACTCGTCTACACCGTGCGCCTGGCCAGCAAGAAGCGACGCGGTGGACGCACCGCTCTAGAGACCGAACTACACCGCCGGGGCATCATCCAGAAGAACGGCAAACCTGGCCACCCCACCACCCAGGGCAAGGTCGAGCGCTTCCAACAAACACTCAAGAAGTGGCTACGCGCCCGCCCCGACCAGCCCGCGACCATCACCGCCCTGCAGACCCTGCTCGATGAGTTCGCCACCGAGTACAACCACCGACGCCCCCACAGGTCCTTGCCGCACCGGGTAACCCCCGCCACCGCCTACAACACCCGGCCTAAAGCCACCCCCACCACCACACCCTCAGACCAGCGTCATCACCGCGTACGCCACGACCGCGTCGACACCGCCGGCAAAGTCACCCTCCGCCACGGCGGCACCCTCCACCACATCGGCATCGGCCGAACCCACGCCCGAACCCCCGTGATCCTGCTCATCCAGGACCTCGAGATCACCATCATCAACGCCACCACCGGCGAGATCCTGCGCGAACTCACCCTCGACCCCACCAAGCGCTACCAACCCACCGGGCGACCCCCAGGACCGGCCCCCACAAAGAACTAGCCCGAACCCACAATCCGTGGGTTCGGGCTATTCCGATGTCCTGCGACATCACAACGCGGAGACGGTGGGATTTGAACCCACGGAAGGGTTGCCCCTTCACATCCTTAGCAGGGATGCGCACTAGACCAGACTATGCGACGTCTCCTAGACGCCACCCAGGATAACGGCGTCGTCGCGATGATGCGAACCACGCTCGCCAACCAGCAAGAATCAGCCGTCATGTCGCCGACTCCAACCGCGCCAGCCGCGTTCGTGCGCCACCAACGAGACCGGCGCCACCACCGATGAACATCACGAGACCTCCGCGGATGGAAGGACGTTCCTCGCGGCCATCGACGAGCCACTAGGGGCGTTGCAGGCGGCGAGCGCCTCCCGCTGTATCAGTCTGCGTTCACCGACGCGCGGCGAGGTCTCTCGACCCGCAGACTGGGCAGATGGCCAGTATCGACACCGGGACCGTGGGTGAGATCGCGTGACCGCGCGGCCCAGCGAGCGATCGATGGGTGGTCGCGGTCGCGCAGTCCTCGACCCGGTCACCCGGCTCGCGGTCAGGGAACTCGGTGACCCGATGGCTGAGGCCGTCGTTCTCGTGCACGGCATCGGTGCGTCTGAACGCTACTTCCGCCCGCTTGCCGCGGAACTGGCCACCACCCGGCGGGTGATCGTTCCAGACCTTCCCGGCTTCGGACGCAGTCCTCGTCCCGATTCTGCGCCGAGCGTGGAGCAGATCGCCGGGACGGTGCTCCAGATGCTCAAGCGTCGCCAGGTCAACGCAGCCACACTCGTCGGCCATTCGATGGGGACGCAGGTGGTCGCGGCGATGATGAACCAGGCGCCACATCTCGCGCCGGTCGGAGTATTGATCGGACCCGTCGTCGACCCTGCAGCGGCTTCCGCCGCTGGACAAGCGTGGCGGCTGGCGCGAGATGCCTTCCACGAGCCCGCTCGGGTCAACGCCTCCGTGATTGTCGACTATCTGCGCGCGGGTCCGCGCTGGTACTCCGCGATGCTCCGCCCGATGTTCGCCTTCGACACTCTCGCCGCCGTCACCCAGGTGCGTGGCCGGGTGTTGGTGGTTCGCGGGCAGTACGACCGCGTGTGTTCGCGCGCGTGGGCACAGGAGTTGGCGAATGCGGCAGCGCATGGCGAGATGCGGGAGGTACCGGGCGCCGCGCATGCCGCAACGGCGGTTGACCCCGCCATCGTGGGGCAATGGATCCGCGACGGCGCCGCGGGCGTGGGACCGACCGGCGGCGCGGCATGACCGATATCTGGCGACACGCCCAGTGGTGGGCTGCCGACTACGCCTACGCCGTCCGACGCCAACTCGCAGGTCTCCTCTCGCGCACCGGCCCAGCCACCTACTCCCGCCCGCGGCAGCCACGGCGTCCGCCGGTGCTCATCCTCCCCGGCGTGTATGAAAGCTGGCGTTTCCTTGAACCCCTAGCGCGTGGCCTGTACCACCACGGGCACCCCGTGCACGTGGTGGCACCGTTGGGCTTCAATCGAGGCAGCGTGCCGGACATGGCCGACCTCGCGGCCGCGACACTGACAGAGACCGACCTGACGGGCGTGGTGCTCATCGCGCACAGCAAGGGTGGCCTGATCGGCAAGAGTCTGATGGGCCGCCCTGACGTTCGTGACCGCGTGCTCGGCATGGTGGCAGTGAACTCGCCGTTCTCGGGCTCGCCCTATGCCCGGTGGCTGCCGCTGCGCAGTGTGCGTGCGTTCCTTCCCGACGACGAGGTGATCACGGCCTTGGCCGCACAACAGGCCGACAACTCCCGCATCGTCTCCGCCGCAACGGGGTTCGACCCGCATATCCCCGCCGGGAGCGAGCTACCCGGGGCACGAAACGTCCGGCTCGCCACACCCGGGCATTTTCGGGCGCTGACCGACCCAGAGTTACTTCCCCTCCTCCTGAGGGAGCTGGACCGGTTCGCCGTCAACCGCGACGACCACGCATAATCCCGTCGATACGCGAATGCCCGCCCCCCTGACCCACCTAGGCTCGCCGTCGTAGGCCGAACTCCGTGGGCGACCTAGTCACCACTGGTGTGAGGGAGGCAATCGCCCACAGCCTCCCTGGCGTCGGCCCCCGTTCATGGGCCGGCGCTGAGGCATCGGCGGAGAGTAAGGGATTCGAACCCTTGGTGCTGTTGAGGCACAACGGTTTTCAAGACCGTCACATTCGGCCGCTCTGTCAACTCTCCTGGTGGGTCCATTCTGTCCCAGGGGTGCCGGACTGCCCAAACCGGCCCACGCTGAGTGCGCCCGATTTCGGTCATATCTCAGTCGGTGAGCGAGAAGGAGCGCACTCGCGTTCGTAGGGTGGAGGTATGCGCGCGATGGTGATCTCCTCTGACGAATCCTCCGCCGGCACCCTGGCGCCGGCCACTCTCCCGGACCCTTCACCCGGCCCCGGGGAGGTGCTCATCGATGTGGCCGCCGCCGGCGTAAACCGCGCCGACCTGCTCCAGCTCCAAGGGATGCACCCGCCGCCCGCCGGCGCCCCGGACTGGCCGGGCCTCGAAGTCTCCGGAACGATCGCCGCACTCGGTGAGCAGGTCACCGGGTATGGGGTGGGTGATCGGGTCTGCGCCCTCCTCGACGGCGGCGGGTACGCCGAGCGTGCCGTCGCCCGCGCCGATCTGCTGCTCCCCGTACCGGACGATCGTGACCTGGTCGAGGCCGCTGGCCTTCCCGAGGCGCTGGCCACGCTGTGGTCGAATCTGTTCGCCGTACCCGGCGTGCCCGGAGCGGCCGGGCTCGATCCGCACGCGCTCGACGGCGCCACGATCCTCGTGCACGGCGGTTCCGGCGGGGTCGGAACCACCGCGATCCAGCTGCTGACCGCCCTCGGCGTTCGCGTACTCACCACGGCCGGCGGCCCGGACCGGACCGCCCGCTGCGCCGCACTCGGCGCCCACCGCGCCATCGACTACCGCAGCGAGGACTTCGTCGAGGTCACCCACGCAGAGACCGAGGGAAGGGGCGCAGACGTGGTGCTGGACGTCGTCGGGGCGAAGTATCTGCAGCAGAACATCGACGCACTCGCCCCGTTCGGGCACCTGGTGATCATCGGCATGCAGAAGGGTGCCACGGCCGAACTGAAACTCGCCCCCGTGCTCACCCGGTGGCTATCCGTCCATGGCACGGTCTTGCGGCAGCGCCCGCCCGAGCAGAAGACGGCGATCCTCGCCGATGTCCGCGAGCGCACCTGGCCCCTGGTCACCCGCGGCACGATCCGTCCCGCTATCCACGCCCGGGTGCCGCTCGCCGAGGCGGGCGAAGCTCACCGGATGATGGCCGACGGCGAGGTGTTCGGGAAGGTGCTGCTCCTGCCCTGAGGGAAGGGCCGCCGTCGAGGGACAGCCGGCAGGAGGGCCGCCGGCAGGAGGACCGCCGTCGGGAGTCCAGCGGCCGCACTGGACGCCGCGCGAGTGCGCCCGATCTCGCCCACATCTCAGCAGGTGAGCGAAAAGCAGGGCACTCGCGGAAGTGGGGGGCGGCCAGGGGGTCGCTCGCGGGCAGTGGGCATCGATCGGTGGGTATCGATCAGTGGGTATCGATCAGTGGGTATCGAGGAGGCCTTGGGCGAGCGCGGGGGCGAGCACCGGGGCGAGCGGCAGTCGCGGGATGAGTGTGGCCTGCACCGCGTGATATGCGTCCGGCTTGCCCGCCCACACCGTGGCGCTCGGCTCGTTGGCCGGGCCCAGCTCGTGCAGCCAGGACCCGAACTCGGTATCGATCAAGTGCACGGCGGCGTACTCCCACCACAACTGGTACCAGGCGGCGATGTTCGCATCCCCGGTCACCCGGTACAGGGCGGCGGCGGCCGCGAGCGCCTCGGTGACCACCCAATGCATCCGTTCGCGCACCAGCGGGCGGCCGTCGAAGTCCACCGTGTAAACGAAGCCATCGGCGCCGTCCACATCCCAGCCCTCGGTCACCCCGAGGTCGAACAACGCCTGCGCGCCCTCGAGCATCCAGTCCTCGGCGGAGACGCCTCGGGCCGCCCAGGCAGCGCGTACGTGCAACGCCAGCCGGCTCCACTCGAACCAGTGACCCACAGTGGCCCCAGCCGGCCGGAACGGATCCGAAGGCGAGTCCATGTTGTAGTCGAGCAACGGCTGCCAGGTCGAGTCGAAGTGTTCGGGGATCCGCCACGACTGCTCCCGGGCGAAACCATCCACCACGCGGCGCGTGATGCGCGTTGCACGCTCCAGCCACGCATCATCGCCGGTGACGTCGGCCGCTGCCAGGTATGCCTCCACCGTGTGCATATTGGCGTTGACACCGCGGTAGTCCTCCAGCTGGGTGAAGGTCTTGTCCCAGGACTCCACCACCATGCCCTCGTCCTCGCGCCAGAACCACTGCAGTGAGACGGTCAGCGCCTCCTCCAGCAGCTCCTTGCCGCCGGGCCGGCCGGCCGAGGCCGCACTCGCACCGGCGAGGATCACGAATGCATGGGCATACGCCGGCTTGGAATCGTCCATCGGCCCGTCCGGTCCCACCTGGGCGTACCACCCACCGTTGACGTCGTCGCGAAAGTGGGCGGTCAGGGCTCGCAGCCCGTGGTCGACCATGGTGGCCGAACCGGGCCGGCCGAGCAGCGCACCCAGCGAGAAGCAGTGGATCATCCGGCAGGTCAGCCACAGGTGACTGCCTTGGGACGCGACCGGCACCCCCTCTGCGCTCAGATAGCCGAATCCTTCGTCCACGAGGGACCCCGAGGCGAAGTCCAGGAGTGCGTCTGTCTCGCTCTCCAACCACCGGGTGTGAGCAGCGTTGGTCAACCAGTTCATACTCCGAAGGCTAGCCTGCTCGCGCCGGCTCATGCTCCGCCCGGAGTTCTCGGTGCCCCCCGCCGCGCGCACATGCGCCGACCGCGCACCGGGGACGCACAGCCAGGCATGATGGAGTCATGACGAGCACTGATCGCGAGGACACCACCGACGAACCGGCGGGCAGCACTGCTGAAGGCCCCCGAGACGACTCGACCGCCGCGCAGGACCGGTCCGAGGGCTCAGGTGAGAGCTCCGAGGGTCCCCGCGTGGTGGTCTCCTCCCAGGACGGCCTCGGTGTGGCAACCGACGACGATTCCGATCCCTCAACACTGGTGGCCGAGCCGGCCAAGGTGATGCGGATCGGCACGATGATCAAGCAGTTGCTTGATGAGGTCCGAGGCGCCCCGCTCGATGACGCGGCTCGCGAACGCATGGCCGCCATCCACGAGAAGTCACTGCACGAACTTGAGGACGGGCTGAGCGAGGACCTGGTGGCGGAGCTGCACCGCATCACCTTGCCGTTCAGCGACGATCGCACCCCCTCGGACGCGGAACTGCGCATCGCCCAGGCGCAACTGGTCGGTTGGCTGGAGGGCCTGTTCCACGGGATTCAGACCGCTCTGGTGGCCCAGCAGATGGCCGCGAAGAACCAATTGGTGCAGATGCGCAAGGCATTGCCACCTGGAGTGAATCCAGGTCAGTCGTTGGGGTTGGGCGAGCAGGACGGCGGCGAGCACCACGGCACCGGGCAGTATCTGTAACTGCGCGCTCCGCCATGACCGCTCAGGCGGGGGCTGAGGCACCCAATGCGCAGGTGCCCCAGCCGGTTCGCACGATCGATGCCCAGTTCAGCCCTTCACCGAACCGGCGAGGAGCCCCCGGACGAAGTAGCGCTGCAGCGCGAAGAACACCACCAGCGGCAAGATGATGGAGATGAAGGCTCCCGCCGTGAGCAGGTGCCAGTCCTGACCGCGGTCGCCAGTCATCGCTGCCAACGCTGCTGTCAGCGGCTGCACCGTGCGAGAGCCACCCGAGAACGTCAGCCCCACCAGCAGGTCATTCCAGACCCACAGGAACTGGAAGATGGCGTAGCTGGCGATCGCGGGCAACATCAGCGGCAACATCACCCGCAAGAACACGGTGACGTGACCGGCGCCGTCGATCCGGGCGGCCTCGATCAGATCGCGTGGCACCTCCGACATGAAGTTGTGCAGCAGGAAGATGGCCAGCGGCAACCCGAAGATCGTGTGCGCAACCCACAGCGACAAGAACGGGAACACATCGGCGATCTCGGTGCCGGAGAAGATCCGCAAGAGCGGGATCAGTGCCATCTGCAGTGGCACGATCTGCAAGGCGAACACCCCGACGAACACCCAATCCCGGCCCTTCCAGGTCAGCACCGAGAACGCGTACGAAGCCATGATGGCGAGCACGAGCGGTGCCACCGTCGCCGGGATCGCGATCACCAGGGAGTTCTGGAAGTACACGGCCAGGTTCGTGGATGTGGCACCGCCCAGAATCCGCTCATAGTTGTCGAGGGTGAACTGCGGATCGGAGAGGATCGTCCACCACCCTGACGACTTGATGGCCGACTCCGGGCGCAGCGATGAAATGAACAATCCGAAGGTCGGCATCGTCCACAGCACCGCGATGATCAGGGCGAACGCGCTACCCAGCCGGTTCGAGACCATCGACCGGAACGAGGACGCGCTCGAGCGGTGCGTCCGGACCAGGCGTTCGGCCTGCGGCGTCACTGTCGTGTGAGTCGTCTCGGTCGTCATCCTCGCACCGCCCTGTTCCTTGCCATCTGCCGAATGTTGTACGCCACTAGCGGGATCACCAGCACGAAGATCACCACGGCCATCGCCGAACCGATGCCGTTATCGCCAAAGGTGAAGGACCAGTCGTACATCTCGTTCGCGAGCACCTGGGTGTTGAACTGGGACCCGGTCATGGTGCGGGTGATGTCGAAGATCTTCAGCGTCGCGATGGAGATGGTGGTCAGCACCACCACGAGGGACGGCCGGATGCTCGGGATGGTGATCCGCCAGAACATCTGCCAGCCGCTCACCCCATCCAGACGAGCCGCCTCCACGATGTCCTCCGGCACCGCCTTGATCGCGGCAGAGAGCACCACCATGGAGAAGCCTGCCTCGATCCAGACCAGCACGGCGATCAAGAACAGCGTGTTCAACGGGGAGTCCTGCAGGAACCGGATCGGCTCGAACCCCAGACCGGTGATCACCGCGTTCAGGATGCCAATCTGCTCCTGGGCCGCGCCCCGGTACTCGTACACGAACTTCCAGATGATTCCCGCGCCCACGAACGAAATCGCCATGGGCAGGAACAGCAGCGATTTGGCCACCTTCTCGAACCGCGAGCGGTCGATCAGCACGGCGTAGACGAGCCCGATACCGGTGGAGAGCAGCGGTACCAGCACCACCCACAGCATGGTGTTGCGCAGGGCGATCAGGCCGGCGGAATCCTCAATCAGGTACGCGTAGTTCGCGAGCCCCACGAAGGTCTCGCTGCGTTCGTCCATCACCGACATCCAGAATGTCCGCAACGCCGGGTAGATCAAGCCCACGGCTAGCAACAACAAGGCGGGCCCACCGAAGACGGCGACCATCACCGGAGTGCCGCCTCGGCCCTTGGCCCGGTCAGCCAGCCGGGCCAGCAGCAACAGCACCGCCAGCAGGGCGGCGAAGGCCAGGATCGCGAGGATCAGCTGACCGTTCTTGGAGTACAGAAGGAATCCCACCACGAGCCTCCCAGCATCGTTCGCACGGGCGACCGGGCCGGGAACGTCCAGTTCCCGGCCCGGCCGGCGTCGATCAGTCCTGCGGCCAGCTTTCCTCGACCGCGGTGAGAGCGTCCTCGGCCTCGACCTGGCCGTCGATCCATGAGGTCATCTCGGTCCAGAAGGTTCCGGCACCCACCGAGGACGGCATCAGGTCGGACCCGTCGAACCGGGCCACCGCGTCCTCATCCTGCATGAGTTCCAGCGTCAGGCGGAGCACGTCTGAGGAGGCGTTCTGCGGGTCGACGCCCTGGTTCGGGCTCACCACCCCACCGATGGAGACGCGGGAGTTCGCCCACTCGGGTGAGGCCAAGTACGCCTGCACGGCCTGGGTGGCCTCATTGTCGTCGAACGCGGCGAGGTAGTCACCGGCGACCAGCAGCGGCTGCTCATCGGCAGTGTCGGCCGGGAGGTAGAACGCGAAGACGTCGCCATCCGGGCCGACTTCAACATCATCGGGCAGTTGCGCCTCGAAGAAGGATGCCGCGCGGAACATGAAGCAGTTCCCCTCGGGAATCTGCAGGCCGGCATCCGACCATGCGGTGGTGGCGATCGAGCGCGGGTCACCGATCCCGCCGTTCACGTAGTCGGGATTCTGCAGGATCTCACCGACCCGCTCCAGCGACGCCACGATCTGCGGATCGTCGAACGGGATCTCGTGGTTGACCCACTGGTCGTAGACGTCCGGCCCAGCTTCACGCAGCACCATGTCCTCGAGGAAGTCCGTGGCCGGCCATCCGGTGGCGCCGCCGGACTCGATGCCGAAGCACCACGGCTTTGCGCTTCCCTCACCCTGATCGGCAACGATCTGGTCGGTCAGATCCATCATCTCCGACCAGGTGGTCGGCACCTCATAGCCGTTCTCCTCGAAGGCGCTCGGTGAGTACCAGACGTAGGACTTCACCGATCCCATCACGGGGATGCCGAACTGCTCGCCGTCGATGTTGCCGTAGGTGAGCCAGTCCTCGGTGTAGTTCGCGCTCGCCGCGTCCATCGCCGCCTCGCCTGCGGGAACGAGGTAGTCACCCTCCTGCATCCGCTGCAGCAGCCCTGGTTGCGGGAAGATCGCGAGGTTGGGCGCGTTGCCGCCCTCGACCTGCACAAAGATCTGCGACTCGAATTCGTTGGTCCCATTGTGCTCGATGGTGATGCCCGTGCACCCGACGAAGTCGGCCCAGGACTCCTCGAGCTGATCGGCCTCCTGATCGGAGATCGTGGAGGAGATCTCCACGGTCTCGCCTTCGAAGGTGCCGTATTGCTCATAGTCGGCGCAGTCGGCGTCGGTGTCACCACCACCGCCGTCGCCACCACCGCCGAGGTCATCACCAGAGCACGCGCTCAGTACCAGTGCCATGGCCAGACCGCCAGCGGTCGCGGCCCCCATGCGTCGCACAGTCGTTGTTCTCACGTTCGACGTCCCTTTCCACAGTCCGATGGGTCAGGCGTCAGGGCAGTCAACACTGACACCACCCCCATGCAAGCGCTTACGGCACCGGAGTGCAAGCGCTTACGGACCGGATTCGGGTCACAATCGGATCACAACGACGTGCCTGCGCCTGCGTCAGCCGGGCACCGGGCCGGTCGAGCGCCGCGGCTCGAGAGAGACGGGGAACAACACGTCACTGCCGACCGGTGCCCCGGTGAGCATCTCCAGGATCAGCGTCGCTCCCGCCTCACCCTGCGCCTGCGCATCCTGTGCCACGCTCGAGAGCCCGACGAGTTCGTTCAACTCGTGCCCGTCCACCCCGATCACCGAGATCTCCTCGGGTACTCGCAATCCCCGATCGCGCAGGACCTCGAGCGCTCCGAAGGCCATCTCGTCCGAATGCGCATAGACCGCGGTGATGTCCGGCCGGGCGTCCAGGAGACGGGCGGCCGCGCCACGCCCTCCCTCGTGGGTGAAATCGCCGTACTCCACCAAGGACGGGTCGTTCTCGATGCCGGCAGCCGCCAGACTCTCGGCGGCGGCATCGGCGCGTTCGCGCGCTGGAGACCACCGGGAGGTATCGGCAGCAGAGGCGTGAATCTGGCCGATCGTGCGGTGTCCGAGGGCGACCAGGTGCTCGACCGCGAGGGTGGAGCACGCGCGGTCGTCCATGTGCACTCGTACGTGCTGCGGCGATCCTGCACCGATGAACACCAACGGAAGGTCCAAGCGGTCCAGGTCCATGATCTCCGTGGCCGCGAGCGGGAGCCCGAGCACCAGCACACCGTCCACGCGCCGGCGCAGTAGGCCGGTGTCGATCATCCGCCGCGTCATATCCGATCCGACATCGAAGGCGTGGAGCAGGACGTCGAATCCCGCCGAGCGCAACGTGCGCTCGGCACCTTCCACCACATTGCGGTGAAACCAGCGTGAGAAGGACGGGGTGAGCAGGCCGATCGTTCGCGTCCGGCCGCTCGCGAGGGACGCGGCCGATGGGCTCGGCGCGTAGTTCAGCTGGGACGCGACACGGAGCACCTTCGTCCGGGTCTCCTCCCGCACGTTCGGGAGCCCGCGCAGCGCACGGGAGACGGTCGCGGTAGAGACACCCGCTGCTCGCGCGACATCGTCTATTCCTGCGCCCACGATCTGACAGTGTGCCCTATATCGTGCTCAGGGGCGCAGAATCGCGTGCAGCACGGGCACGAGCCCGTCCTCCTCCACTCGCCCGGTCACCAGGTTCGCCACGCTGCGGGTGGTCTCATCGGCGCCGCCCATGGCTACGCCCACACCCGCCCAGCCGAGCATCTCGATGTCGTTGCGTCCATCCCCGGCGGCCACGGTCGCCGTCGGACCCACCTTCAGGTATTGGCGCACCTGTTCCAGCGCGGAGGCCTTGGAAACCCCTTCGGGGGCAATATCGAGCCACGCGGTCCACCCGACCGCGTAACTCACCCCGTGAAGTCCGGAGCGGTCGACCAGATCGTGGAAGTCGTCCGCACCGAGCCCGGGCGCCCGCATCGTCACGCGCGAGGCGGGCATCGCGCACAGCTCCTCGAAATCCACCACCCGCAGCGTCCCGGTGAGTTCCCCGTCTGGGAACGGGGCGGTGAGAACGAATCCACGGCCGAGATCCTCCACGGCGAAGATGCCTTCGGGCAGGTGCTCACGCAGCAACCGCAGCGTCGGGCCCGGATCGAAGGTGACCACATCGTGGATCTCATGGCCGCCTGGCAGTCCGGGATCGAGGCGAATGGTCACCGCTCCGTTGGAGCACACTGCCCACCCAGAGTCGATGCCGAGCATCGCAGCCACCGGCAGCACCGCCTGAATCGACCGGCCGGTGGAGAGCACCACATGCGTGCCGGTGGCACGCAGCTCCACGACGGCGGCCCGCACCTCCTCCGACAGACTCTGGTCATGCCCGAGGATGGTGCCGTCGATGTCCAAGGCGACCAGGAGGTCCGGTCCAGGCCGATGCAGCGCCAAGGCGCCCAACTGAGGCGGGGTGGGGGCCGTCGTCATCGGGGCTCGAGCACCTCGCGACCGCCGAGATAGGGGCGCAGACCCTCGGGCACCCGCACCGAACCATCCTGCTGCTGGTGGTTCTCCAGGATCGCCACGATCCACCGGGTGGTACCCAGGGTGCCATTGAGGGTGGCCACCGGATGGGTCCCCTTCTCCCCGCGTTCGCGCACGCCCAGGCGCCGGGCCTGGAACGTGGTGCAGTTCGAGGTCGAGGTGAGTTCCAGGTAGCGCTCCTGAGTGGGCAGCCAGGCTTCGCAGTCGAACTTGCGGGCGGCACTGGAGCCCAGATCCCCGGCGGCGGTCTCGATCACCCGGTAGGGCAGGTCCACCAGTGCGAGCATCTGCTCTTCCCACGCGAGCAGGCGCTGGTGTTCGGCCTCGGCATCCTCGAGGCGCACGTAGGAGAACATCTCCACCTTGTGGAACTGGTGCACGCGGATGATGCCGCGGGTGTCCTTGCCGTGCGACCCCGCCTCGCGGCGGTAACAGGCCGACCAGCCAGCGTAGCGTCGGGGACCGCCGGACAGGTCGATGATCTCCCCCGCGTGATAACCCGCGAGCGCCACCTCGGAGGTGCCCACCAGGTACAGATCATCCGCCTCGAGGCGGTAGATCTCGGCCGCGTGTGCGCCGAGGAAACCGGTGCCGGCCATGATCTCCGGTTTGACCAGCGTAGGGGTGATCACCGGGGTGAACCCGGCCGCGATAGCGGTGTCCATCGCCGCGTTCAGGAGGGCGAGTTCGAGGCGAGCCCCCATCCCGGTCAAGAAGTAGAACCGCGACCCGGAGACCTTGGCACCGCGTTCGGTGTCGATCGCGCCAAGACCCTCGCCGAGTGCGAGATGGTCCCGCGGCTCGAAGCCCTCGGCACTGAAATCTCGGCGGGTGCCGACCTCCTTGACCAGGAGGTAGTCGTCCTCACCACCCGGAGGGACGCCGTCGGCCACGATGTTGGACAGTTGCATGAGCAGCTCATCGCACTGTGCCTGGGCGGCGCTGGCTTCGGCTTCGGCGGCCTTGACCTCCTCAGCCAGCGTTTTCGCCTGGGACAGCACGGCGGGGCGATCCTCGGCCGGCGTCTTCCCGATCGACCGGGAGATCTCCTTGTGCTGTGCCCGCAACTGCTCGAAACTGGTCAGCAGGCCACGACGGCGTTCGTCAGCTCCCAGCACCTGGTCCACCAGATCGGGGTCCTCACCCCGCGCACGCTGGCTGGCTCGGGCGATGTCCGGATCCTCGCGCAGGCTCTTCAGATCGATCACCCTCCGAGGGTATCGCTCAGCCGCGGCACTGGGCATCGCCCCCGCGAGACGCGGACCGGCTACCGTTCACGTCATGACATGGGAGCAGGCGATCAGCGTTGCGGCGCTCGTGCTGGCATTGGCAGCTCTGGTGGTGGGCCTGATCGTGCTGCAGCGGATCCGCGAACGAGGGGCGAAGGTCGATCCGTTGGTGAGCCCCGCGGAACCGGATCGCGAGAGGGCGTCCGGTCCGCCGGCATTCGTGGTGAATCCGATCAAGACCCGCGACGTGGACGAACTGCGCCGGCTGGCCCTCGAGATTGCCGGGGAACTCCAGCTCGATGAGCCGCTGTGGTTCGAAACCACACCGGAGGATCCGGGCGTGGGGCAGGCACGCGAAGCCCTGGCTGCGGGTGCGAGCGTGGTGGTGGCCGCCGGCGGGGACGGCACCGTGCGCGCCGTGGCCACCGCATTGGCAGGCACCGGCACCCCGATGGCCCTGTTGCCGATGGGCACCGGGAACCTGCTGGCCCGCAACCTCGATCTGCCCCTGGACGGCACCGCTTCCTTGGTGCGGACCGCACTGGGCGGCACCGATCACCCGATCGACATCGGCTGGATCCGCCCGCACCGGCTCTCCCGAGCCGCTGGCAACGACGAGGACACTGCCCCGGAGTCGGAGACCGATGCCGCAGTCGGCGCACTCACCAACGCCGCCGGCGAGCATCTGTTCCTGGTGATGGCCGGGATCGGTTTCGACGCCGCCATGGTGGCCGGAGCCGATGATGAGCTGAAGTCCAAGATGGGATGGTTCGCCTACTTCGTGGCCGGCGCCCGGCACCTGCACGGGCGCAAGCTCCGGCTGCGGATGCGCGTGGGTGAGGGCGAAGTACGGCCGCTGAAGGTCCGCAGCCTGCTGCTGGCCAACTGCGGCCGGCTCCCCGGTGGGATCGTGCTGTTGCCCGACGCCGAGTTGAACGATGGCTGGCTCGACGTCGCTGCCCTGGACACCCGCAACGGCCTGCTCGGCTGGGCCTCCCTCTTCGGGAAGGTGGTACTCCAAGGGCTCGGCATCCGCCGGGATCTGCCGGTGAGCCCGAGCTCGATCGAGTTCTGGCGAGGCCGGGAGGTCGCGGTCAGTTGCGATCAACCTGAGCACCTCCAGGTGGACGGAGATCTGATCGGCGAGGCGACCGCCGTCACCGCCCGCCTGCAGGCCGGTGGCCTGCGGGTACGCACCCGCTGAACCCTCGCCCGGCACACACAGGTTCTGCACGTTCGGCCACATAGGCTGGCCAGCGATGAGCCATGAACTGCCCGCCCCGGCCCCCGACCAGTCAGGCCCGGCCCAGTCCACCCCTCGTGGACGGTCGCTTCGAGTCGTGGGCGCGCTAGGGATCGCCCTCGTCCTGACCCTGCTCGGATGGTTCAGTCCACCCCCGGCGCATGCTGATACGCCCGAAACGCCGGTGGTCCTCATCGGTGTGGGCGGCCTGGCCTGGGAGGACATCGACGACGAGACACCGGCCCTGGCCTCGCTCACTCAGCAGGCGGTGGGTTCGCTGGTCGTGCGCAGTGTGCGTTCCTTCACCTGCCCGGCCGACGGATGGCTGGCTCTGAACACCGGCACCCGTGCCGCCGACCATGAGGGGCAGTGCCGGTTCCTGCTGGAACCGTCGGGCAGCCAGGTGCGCGGCTGGCAGGACTATCAGGAGGCGGTCTCCGGGCAGAACTTCGAGGCGCAGCTGGGATTGTTCGGGGAGGTTCTGGGCGAGACTGGCACGCCGGTGCATAGCATCGGCCCGGGCGCCGCGATCGCCGTGGCCGGCAGCAATGGCAACGTCGCTGGGCACACTGACCGGCCCGCTGATCCCGGCGAACTCGCCGCGGCAACGAGCGAGGCGGTCGCTGACTCCGATCTGGTGGTGATCGACGCCGGCTCGATCCGCAACGGTGACGACGGCTACACCATCTCCTCAAGCCGTGCGGAGTACCGGGCTGAGCAGATCCGGATCATCGAGCGACGCGTCGCGGCCATCCTGGACGGACTCGCCGAGTCTGCGAGCGAGCCGGTGGTGCTGCTGGCCGGTATGGCTGACTCCGGAACCACCCCCGGTCTGCGGGTCCTGACCATCTCCGGGCCGGGGGTCGGCACCGGCTTGCTCAGCTCGCCCTCCACCCGGCAGGAGGGGTACGTGCTGGCCACGGACCTGCAGCCCACCCTCACCGAGATGCTCCAGATCACCGACGCCGTTCCCGCCGGTGCCACCATCGGGGCACCGGCTTTCGTGGCCGACGGTGATGCCGGACCGGCCGCCGTGGCCAGCCGGTTGAGTCACCTGCACGACGATGCGGTGCACGCCAGTGCCGTGCGCCCGCTAGTGCCGACCTTCTACGCCGGGCTGGTCGCGTTGAACCTGCTGCTGTTCGCGACCGTGGCGATCGCACTGAAGCGGCCGGCAGCGGCACGGATCCGCGCCTGGATGGCCGCGAAGTTCCCCGCGCAACCCGGCAGCCGGTTGCTGCAGCGGGTGTTCGCCCAGGGAGAGCTGGCCCTCGGTGTCTTGCGCGTGGTGGCATTGGCGATCGCGAGTATCCCCGTGGCCTCCTACCTGGCGAACCTGCTGCCATGGTGGCGCGCGGATCCTCCGATGCTGGCGTTGCTCGGCGGCACAGCCGCATGGATCGCCGTCATCGTGGCCCTCGCTGTGCTCGGACCATGGCGGCGAGCGACGTTCGGTCCGGCGGCCGTGGTGGCCGGAGCCACGGCTGTGGTCCTTGCGGTGGACGTGGCCACCGGCGCCACCCTTCAGCTCTCCGCGGTGATGGGCGTGCCCACCTTGGTGGCGGGTCGCTTCTACGGGATGAACAACACCACATTCGCCCTGTTCACCACGGCGAGCCTGATCGTCACGATCGTGCTGACCAACCCGCTGGTACGGGCCGGACGGCGGCGCCTCGCCGCCGTGGTGGTGCTCGCCGTCGGGGCCGTAGTGGTGGTGCTGGACGGCGCCCCCTCCATCGGCGCCGACTTCGGCGGTCCCCCGGCGCTGCTACCGGCATTCATGGTGATGGCCCTGCTCGCCGCCGGGATCCGGCTCACCTGGAAGCGGGTGGTCGCCGTCCTGATGATCGCCGCGGTCGCCACGATGTCGATCGCGTTCGTCGACTGGCTCCGCCCGCCCACCGAACGCACCCACCTGGGACGCTTCTTCCAGACGGTGCTGGACGGCGGGCTGTGGGGCGTGATCTGGCGCAAACTGGATCAGAACATCTCCATCCTGTTCGGCAACCGGCCGTTGACGATCCTGGCGATCTGTGGCGTGCTCACCGTGGTGTACGTGCTCGCCAAGCCGATCCGGCTCGCCCTGACCTCCCCTGACGGCGGCGCATTCGCCTGGCTCTCCGGGGGCAATCCGATCTCACTGATGAGCCGGGACGTGCCGATGCTTACTCCCGGGCTGGTGGCCGCTGCCGTGGCTCTCGGACTCGGCCTGGCAGTGAACGACTCGGGAATCGCGATTCCCGCGCTCGGCGTGGCACTTGGGGTGCCGTTGCTGATCGCGGCGTGTGCCACCTGGATGCTGGGCCTGCACGCCCAGCGTGACCGTGAGGTCAGCGCCGGCGTGAGCGCCAGCGACGCTTACTCACGGTCGGGGCCGGCTCACCCGCGGACGCCGGAGTCTCGCTGAGGTTCTGCCCGTCCGGCGGGAGTGGCGGTTGCGGTTCCCCGGCCGCATCGGACTCGCTGGAGGCCTCCCGGGTGACCTTCTGCTTGTAGTGGCGGAACTTGCGTGCGGCCACTGCCATCGCCACGTCCCGGTACTGCGCGGCCCGGTGCAACTGCCCGGCCAGATCCTTCCCGGAGGCCCGGTGCCGCAGATCGCATGGCACCTCCACCACAGCGAAACCCTGCAGCAATGTGTCCATGGTCATCCCGGTCTCGACTCCCCAACCGTGGGCGAGGGGAGTGGCGGCATCGAACGCAGCACGAGTCATGCACCGCTGCCCGGAGAGCGGCTGCATCGGCGCCCAGCCGGTCGCCCGCTGGATGGCACGGCGGGCCAACCCGGTCACGATGCCACGACCAGCGGCACCGGGCTGCTTCGGCAGCACAGCGATCGACAGATCGGCTTTGCCGGCGAGTACCGGGGGCACCAACGGAGCAGCATTCACCGCGGTGGCACCGAGGTCCGCATCCACGAACAACAGCAGCCGAGCCGGGCCGGCCTCCACATCCCGCATGGCCACCACAGCGGCACCGGTCTCCATCGCTGACGCCTTCCCGCGGTTGTGCGAGTGACGCACCACCACTGCTCCGGCTCCCCGGGCGAGATGCTGCGTGTCGTCCTCGCTACCGTCGTCCACCACGAGCACGAGATCGACATGGGGGATCGCCCGCACAGCGCGCACTGTGGCAGCGATCCGCTCTTCTTCGTCCTTGGCCGGGATCACCGCGGCGACCCGCTGGTTCTGCGGATCCGGACGTTGCACCGGGATCGGAGCGGTATCGGGCACACGACGCCGGATGACCCGTAGCGGGTTCATCCCGTCGCCTGGCGCCCGGCTCACAATCCTCAGCCTATCCCGGTCAGCGCAGCGTGACCTGGCGCGACACGATTCCCGCCCGTGCCCGTCGTTCGTCCGCGTTCAACGGCTCCGTGACAGCGAGTGCTTCACTGAGACGCTCAGCGAAGCCGGGTGCGGCGCTCTCGAGCTCCTCCGCCTCGGTGCCGGCGGCCAGCTCCCACACGGGCACCACCAGCCCGCAGGAGCGGAATGCCCCGATGAACCGCGCGCCGTCATCGACCGCAGAGGCACGGGCCGCGTGCAGGCGGGCGAGGGCGTCCAGCAGGGCTTCCTCGTCTTCGGTACGGGACCAGCGCAGGAACTCCCGCGCGCCCATACGGCACCAGTAGGCACTCGGCACCGACGTCAGTTTCACCGTGGGCACGATCGCGCCGGCGAACTCCTCGAGTGCGGACGTCAGTTCCGGCGTGGGTTCGGTATCCGGCGGGAGCACGAAGTCGAACGTGTCGTGCAGCGTCACCTCGAACGGGGCATCGGTATCGAGGACGTCTTGCAGACGCGGGCCGGGCCCGGGAAGTTCGAGGTGGGTGAGGCTGGTGCCGGGCTCGGAGTCGAGTACCTGCAGCAGGGCGGCCGCCACGTCCCGGCTCGGGTCACCACTGGAGGTCACATTCTGCAGCGCCACCAGGATCCGGCCGTCCTCCCGGTGCATGGCCGGCAGCAGGCCCGGGAGCACGGTCACGACGGTCACCTCGCGCGAGCCATACTCGGCGTTCGTGCGAGCGGTGGCACTGGCGGCGGGCACCACCTCGCGCATCGCCACCCAGTCCGCCTCGCCCGGTAAACCGTCGAACGACCTCCGCGGTGCCGCCATGGCCGCCTTGCGGGCTGCTTTGCGGGCGGCCACCTTCTCGTTCACCTGGCCGGACTTCTTGCGCTTTGCCATACCTGCACTCTATCGAGAGGATAGGGAGAAAATGCCAACTGCTGACCTTTCCTTCTCGCCCGCGCCCGATGCGGGTGGCACGATGGCTCTTATGCATTCCCGCGCAGGGCAGGTAGCCCTCCCCGAGGACCTGATTGACACCGATGCCGTGCTCTCGGCGTACTTCGACCGCACTCCGGATCCGGACGACCCGGCCCAGCAGGTGGTGTTCGGCACCTCCGGGCACCGAGGTTCCAGCCTGGACGGCGCCTTCAACGAGGCACACATCATCGCCATGACCCAGGCGATCATCGAGTACCGCGCGGGGCAGGGCATCGATGGGCCGCTCTACCTCGGCCGGGACACCCATGCGCTCTCCGAGCCTGCGCAACGCACGGCACTGGAGGTGCTTGCCGCCGCCGGAGTCGAGGTGCGCATCGACGCCCGTGACGCGTACACGCCGACACCGGCACTGTCGCACTCGATCCTGCGGCACAACGGCGCCGGATCGCGCGAAGGTGTGCGCACCCAGGGCCCGGGCCTGGCCGATGGCATCGTGGTGACCCCCTCGCACAATCCACCCCGTGACGGCGGGTTCAAGTACAACCCGCCGCATGGCGGGCCCGCCGGAAGCGAGGCCACCGGGCAGATCGCCACGCGCGCAAACGAACTGCTCCGCTCCGGAGTCGGTGCGATCGCCCGCTTCCCGTACGAGCGGGCGATCGAAGCGGAGAACGTGCACAAGCACGACTACCTGCTCACCTACGTCGACGACCTGGAATCGGTGCTCGACCTGGATGCCATCCGCACCGCAGGGGTACGGATCGGCGCCGATCCGCTCGGCGGCGCGGCCGTGGAGTACTGGGCGGAGATCGCCGAACGCCACAGCCTCGACCTGACCGTGGTGAACCCGCAGGTGGACCCGCGCTGGTCATTCATGACGCTGGACTGGGACGGCAAGATCCGGATGGACTGCTCCTCCCCCTCGGCGATGGCGTCGCTGGTGACCACCATGCGCGGAACCGACGACGTCCCGTTCGACGTCGCCACCGGGAACGACGCCGACGCGGACCGGCACGGAATCGTCACCCCGGACGGCGGGCTGATGAACCCGAACCACTACCTGGCGGTGGCGATCGACTACCTGTTCCGGCACCGTCCGGACTGGTCAGCCGACGCCGGCGTGGGCAAGACGTTGGTGTCCTCAGCGTTGATCGACCGTGTGGTCGGGGCCACCGGGCGCCGACTGGTGGAGGTCCCGGTGGGCTTCAAGCACTTCGTGCCCGGACTCCTGGACGGCTCCCTCGGCTTCGGCGGTGAGGAATCGGCCGGCGCCTCCTTCCTGCGCCGGGATGGCTCGGTGTGGACCACCGACAAAGACGGCATCCTGCTCGCCCTGCTCGCCGCCGAGATCCTCGCGGTGACGGGCCGCTCCCCCAGCCAGCTGCATGAGGAGCAGGTCGGTGAGTTCGGCCAGAGCTGGTACGCCCGCGTCGACGCCCCCGCCACCCGGGACGAGAAGTCGAGATTGGCCAAGTTGTCAGCCGATGACGTGAGCGCCACCGAACTGGCCGGCCAGCCCATCACGGCAGCCCTGGTGCAGGCCCCTGGAAACAGCGCCGCCATCGGCGGCCTCAAGGTCACCACCGCGGACGCCTGGTTCGCGGCGCGCCCCTCCGGCACTGAGGATGTGTACAAGATCTACGCGGAGTCGTTCGTCTCGGCCGATCACCTCGAGCGCGTGCAGTCGGCGGCGAAGGACGTGGTCTCGGCAGCACTGGGCGGGTAGTCCGGGCCCCGGCATGCCAGGTGCTGGGCTCAGACCTGAACCGGCTCTCCCGGTTCCGGGGTGAGCAGGCGACCCCCGTACTCACCCGTCACATGAGCGATCCGGGCGAGCGCCACCCGCTGGCCGACCTCGGAGTTCAGCGTCTCGTGAATCGGTAGGACCACCTCGGCCCGGGCCTCGATCACGAAATCCATCACCTCACCGATCTTCAGCCACGGACCGCTCACCGGCACGGCCAGCACGCGGACCGCCACGTCCGGCAGATCGAATGCGTCGCCCGGGTGATAGAGCCTGCCGTCGACCAGTACACCCACGTTGTCGACCACCGGCAGATCCCGGTGCACCGCGGCGTGCGACCCACCGAAGAAGGCCAGCACCACGGTGCCGATCGCCACCGCCATCCCCGGTCGGACGGCCTCCACGGGCACCCCGTCGCCCTGCCATGCTGCGGCGAGGTCGGCAGGCCCGAACACCACGGCCTGCGGACTCTCCCGGTGCACCCGCCGGGCCACGTCGAGGTCGGCGTGGTCGCCGTGGGAATGGGTGAGAACCAGCGCATCGACCCCGGCGACCGGCGGCACCTGGGAAAACTGACCAGGATCGATGAGCACGCGCACCCCCCGGGTGCGAACATCAAGGCATGCGTGCCCACAGTGGGTGATCTCCATCACACCCAGAGTAGACCTGGCAGTAGACCTGGCAGATGTAGACCTGGCTCGGCGGGAGTGACACCACACCCAATGGCAGGATCAACGGGTGCTCGCCCCGTACCGTCGCGTCCTGTCCACACCCGGGGCCCTGGCGTTCTCCTCCGCCGGAGTGCTGGCGCGATTGCCGCTCTCGATGGTCACTCTCTCCATCGTGCTCATGGTGACCGCCCTGTACGACGAGTACGGGCTGGCCGGGCAGATCACCGGCGCGTACGCCGCGAGCCAGGCGATCTTCTCCCCACGGTTGGCGCGCCTCATCGACCGGTTCGGGCAGGCGAGAGTGATGCGCCCGGCGCTCGCGGTCTGCATGACGTCACTACTCGGTATGGTCATCGCCGCCACTGTGGGCGCCCCGGTGGGGTGGCTGTACCTGACGGCCGCCCTCACCGGTGCGACGACCGGTTCCGTCGGCGCGATGGTGCGGGCCCGCTGGAACCACGCGCTCACCGATCCCTCGCGGCTGCACACGGCCTACGCCTACGAGGCGGTGCTCGATGAGACGGTCTTCATGACCGGCCCGGTGATCGCCACCCTCCTGGCCACCATGATCTCCCCGACGGCGGGGCTACTCGTGGCCGTCCTGGCCGCCGGGACAGGGGGCTTCTGGTTCCTTGCCCAACGTGCCACGGAGCCGGTACCGACCGGGCGCCCGGCCAAGGAAGGGCGCCGGTCGGTGCTGCGCTCGGGTGGGCTGCTCGCCGTGGTGCTGGTGTTCTTCGCCACCGGTGTGGTCTTCGGCGCCTCGGATGTCTCAGCCGTGGCGTACAGCGAGGAGCACGGCGCCAAGGCGTGGGCCGGCGTCATGCTCGCCTGTATGGCGGCCGGCTCGCTGACCGGTGGACTGGCCTACGGTGCACGGACCTGGGTGCTGGACCTGTGGAAACGGTTCATGATCGGGGTGCTGCTCCTGGCCGCAGGCATGTGCCTGTTCCTGCTGGTGAACTCGCTGGCGATGTTGGCAGTGACGATGTTCATCGCCGGTCTGGCGATCGCGCCCACGATGATCAACGGGAACGGACTCGTGCAGCAACTCGTCCCGCGGGCGCGACTGACCGAGGGTTTCGCCTGGGAGAGCACCGCCATCTGGGTCGGATTCGCGGTCGGAACGTCGGTGGCCGGGGCCGCTGTGGATGCCTACGGATCGGTGGGCAGCTACCGCGTGCTGGCGGGGGCAGGTGCCATCGCTGCACTCCTTGCGATCATCGCCGCACCCCGCCTGCGTGCAGCACATCTGCGCAGCGCCGCCCACCCCTGAGATCTCGGCCCACTGCTCCCGCACCAGAGGAAGCCTCGTCGCCGTGGCACTCACCACCACAGCGCGGAGGGAAATATCAGGTGGGAGATCAGCGCGGCCCGTGCCACGCTGACAGTCATGAGCCTGCCCACCGACCCGATCGTCGAGACAACCACCAGCACCGTCGAGGCGTACGCCGCAAACCGGGCGAACTGGGATGACCGCGCAACCGTGCACGTGGGAAGCGCTGCCTACGACGTGGACGGCTTCGTGGCGGACCCGGGACGCATCTCCTCGGTCATCCACGCCGATATGGCGATCCTCGCCCCGCACCTGGAGGGCGAGCGAGCCTCCGCCGAGCGCCCCCTGCGCGGGCTGAACGTGTGCCACCTGCAGTGCCACATCGGCACCGACACGCTGTCGATGGCTCGCCTGGGTGGCCGGGTGACCGGAGTGGACCTCTCCCCTGGCTCCCTCGCCATCGCACGAGATCTGGCCACGCGGTGCGCGATAGACGCCCGCTGGGTGGAGAGCGAGGTGACCGAGGCCGCCTCCGCCGTCGGCGAGACCTTCGACCACGTGCACACCTCGATCGGGACGATCTGCTGGGTCCAGGACCTGGATGCCTGGGCGCGGGCCATCGCGGCGCTGCTGCGCCCGGGCGGCACCTTCTTCTTCCGCGATCAACACCCGGCCCTGGCCGCGATGGACGACATGGTCACCGATGACGTGCGCCTGGGGAACCGGTACTGGCCGCTGCCGCCGGGGCGCGCGTTCACCTACTCCGGCGGGATCACCTATACCGACGGCGACCACAGCACCATTACCGCGACCCGCAACTACGAGTGGCCGCACCCTGTCTCGCAGATCCTGCAGGCGTTGCTGGATGCCGGTCTGAGTCTGGTGGCCGTGGGCGAGCATGAGTCACTGCCGTGGCAGGCGCTGCCGGTGATGGTGCCTGGTGAGGGCTCGGACGCTGACGGGTACGTACTGCCTGCTCCGTGGCGGGAGCAACTCCCGGTGGCACTCTCGGTGGTCGCCCGCAAGCCTGCGTGACAGTGTGGCGTCATGCCGAATCACCTTGCGGACGCGACGAGCCCGTACCTGCTTCAGCACGCCGGCAACCCCGTGGACTGGCAGGAGTGGGGTGAGCCCGCGTTCGCGGAAGCGCGAGCGCGGGACGTGCCGATCCTGCTGAGCGTGGGGTATGCGGCCTGCCACTGGTGCCACGTGATGGCGCACGAATCCTTCGAGGACGAGCAGGTGGCGGCAGTCGTCAACGCCGGCTTCGTCCCCGTGAAGGTGGACCGGGAGGAACGCCCGGACGTGGATGCCGTCTACATGCGCGCCACGACCGCCATGACCGGCCAGGGAGGCTGGCCGATGACCTGCCTACTCACCCCGGACGGGCATGCGTTCTACTGCGGCACGTACTTTCCCCGGGATCGGTTCATCGACCTGCTGCGTGCCGTCACCGAGGTCTGGCGGGACAACCGTGCGGAGGTGGTCGAGGGCGCTGCCGGGATCACCGAGCGCTTGCGGGAGGCGAGCCGGCCCGCTGGTCAGGCTCGCACCCTCGAGGAGAGCCCGCTCGGCACCGCCCGGCTCGACGACGCCCTCACCGCCCTCGTCGACCAGGCTGACCCCCGCCACGGCGGTTTCGGCGGCGCCCCCAAGTTTCCGCCGTCGATGGTGCTGGAGTACCTGCTGCGCCACCATGCCCGCACGGGAAACCCCGAGGCCCTGGACCTGGCCGAGCACACCTGCAGCGCGATGGCTCGCGGTGGGATCTACGATCAGCTCGCCGGTGGCTTCGCCCGGTACAGCGTGGACGCAGCCTGGGTGGTGCCGCACTTCGAGAAGATGCTGGCCGACAATGCTCAGCTGCTGCGGGTCTACCTGCATTGGTACCGGACTACCGGCTCCGCGCTCGCCGAGCGTGTGATCCGGGAGACCGCGGAGTTTCTGCTCCGGGACCTGCGCACGCCCGAGGGCGGCTTCGCGGCGTCCTTGGATGCCGATACCGACGGCGAGGAGGGCCTGACCTACGTCTGGACCCCGGAGCAGCTCATCGCGGCGCTTGGGCCCGAGGACGGCGCACGGGCGGCTGCGATGCTCGGGGTCACCGAGGCCGGCACATTCGAGGGTGGCACCTCGACGTTGCGGATGCTGGATGAGCCGCCTGCCGAGTGGCCCGAGTGGCGGCTGCGCCTGTTCGAGGCACGCCGCCTCCGGCCCCAGCCGGCCCGGGACGACAAGGTGGTGACCTCCTGGAACGGATTGGCGATCGCGGCGCTGGCCGAGGCCGGCGCACTCCTCGAGGAGCCGTCCTGGGTCGCCGCTGCGCGGCAGTGCGGTGAGCTGGTGCTCACCCATACAACCCGCGACGGCGCAGGTCGCCTTCGATTGCGCCGCGCCTCCCGTGACGGCCAGGTGGGTCAGGCGTGGGGCGTCGCCGACGACTACGGCAACCTCGCCGAGGGTGTGCTGGCGCTCCACCAGGCCACGGGAGAGGCGCGCTGGCTCGAGGTGGCCGACGAGCTGCTCACCACGGCGCTCGAGCAGTTTCGTGCCCCCGACGACTCGTTCTACGACACTGCCGATGACGGCGAGCGGCTGGTGCTGCGCATGCGCGGCCTCACCGACAACGCCGAGCCGAGCGGCACGTCAGCCCTAGCCGGTGCGCTGCTCACATTCTCCGCACTCACGGGTCGCCGGCGTGAGGAGGCCGAGGCTGCGCTGGCGGCGGGAAGCGAGGTGGCGGGTCAGGATCCGCGGTTCGCGGGTTGGTTCCTCGCGGTGGCCGAGGCGGCCGTGAGCGGGCCGGTGCAGGTGGCCGTGGTCGGTGATGATGACATCGCTCGCGAGATGGTCGCCGTGGCGCGCGCTGCGACGAGCCCTGGCGCGGTCCTCGCGTTCGACACCGGCGCCGAGCCCACTGACCCAGGCGCGGGCAACGTGGTGGCCGCTTCGGATCCTGACACCGGCCACAACCGTGTCCAATCGGCATTGCTGACCGGCCGCGGGCGGATCGACGGCCGGTCGGCGGCGTACGTCTGCCGCGGTTTCGTCTGCGATCTCCCGGTCGTCACGGTCGAGGACCTGCGCACCACCCTGGCCGCGACGACCGGCCACTGAGCCAACGGCTCATCGAGCACACCCTGCTGGGCGGAGGGCCCTCGCGCAGCAGAAGATCCGCCGTCGATCCGGCGGTGCGGCCTCTCGGCGCACCACCGGGATCGACGACGGATCCCTCAGCTTCGATCGTGACCCGCGGGTCACTCGGCACTCACTCGGCGGGCGCAGCGCCGTCCTTGCTGGCCAGGGAGAACCCGGTGCCTTCGGCGGTCTGGCTCGCGTCGAGCTGTTGGGTCTCGAGCAGTTCGGAGGTCTCGGTGGCAACGAAGACGCGCGCACCATCGTCCTCGACCACCTGGTCGTTCTCGGCGGGCTCCGGCACGAGCGACATCTGCAACTCGGTACCGCTTTCGGCCATCGCGATGCGCACGCCGCCCTCAGCCGGGAGACCGGCCTGCTCGGTGATGGACTTGATGGCGGTCTGGGCGTTCTCGGTCAGGGTGAGCATGATGCTCCCTCTCGTTCCTTCGGCATAGACGCTGGCGAGCAGCACGTCGCTCACTACACGCGTTGGCGCCTGGGGCAATTCCACGGAAACACTCCATGGGTGGTGGCCGCAACTGCGCGTTCCACTGGGCAAGACACCAGTGCCCACATCTCAGACTTGCCCCCGGCTGCGGCCACGAGCCGGTCAGGTCGCGTCGGGTCGACGCCGTTGCTGCTTCGTCTGCGCCTGTTGCTTCTTCGCCCGCAGCCGGCGTTCCTTCGAACCGCGGGTGGGCTTCGTGGCGCGCCGCGGCCGAGGCGGCGGAGCGAGGGCATCGGTGATCAGCGCGATCAACCGTTCCCGCGCGGCCTCCCGGTTGCGCAGCTGCGCGCGATACTCAGACGCTGCGATGGTGAGCACGCCACCGGTGATTCGCGTGCTCAACCGAGACAGCAGACGAGTGCGTTGGCGTTCGTCGAGTACGGCGGAATGAGCCACGTCCCAGCTCAGCTCCACCCGTGAATCGGTCGTGTTCACGCTCTGGCCACCCGGCCCGGAGGAGCGGGAGAACCGCCAGGTGAGTTCGCCGTCGGGGATGGTCAGTGAGGGACTCACCCGCAGGCCGGACTGGGACATATTCGCCGACACTAACGGGCGGTCACCTACGCTGGAACCATGTCCGTCTCGCGCGGCCTCGTCCGCCGCATCCGGCACCGTCTCATCCATACCCTCGGCGGGCACGTCATGCCCGAACCACCACCACCGCCTCAGGAGGTGGTCGGACTGGCCATCGCAGGTGGCGGTGCGCGGTCGAGTTTCGAGATCGGCGCAATCGACTACCTCTACACCCGCGAGCACATCACCCCCTCGGTCATCACCGGCACCTCGGCGGGCGCCATCCTCGCTGCCGTGATCGCGCAGTACCCGGATCGCGCCGGGCAGCAGGCGGCAGTGGCCGAACTACGGAGACTGTGGCGGAGCATGCAGGACGCCTCGGATATGTTCACCGAGCTGCCGTGGTTCACCAAGCTCAACGAGCACATGCCCACCTGGCGCAAGGTGATGGCGTTGCGCCACCGAGACGCGCGCGCGGCGATGATGAGCGGAGCCGATCACACAGACCGCAACGGTCCCCATCGCAGCCTCGGACGGCCGGTGCGCGCGAGCACGGCGAAGATCTCGCGGGATGAGTTCGGCAAGAATGCCGGAAAGCAGCGCCAACGCCCGCCCGACGCCGGCGATCCGACACCGCCGGAGCACAGCTCCGGCTGGTCCGTGGCCAATGTGTTCGACACGCTCTCCACACTCTGGGAGGCGGGCCGGACCAGCACCGACGTCGACCTGATCCTCGGCGGGGCACAGACGGAACGGGCCGCGTTCACTCCCGGGCCCCTGGTGAACCGCCTCACCCACCCGGACCTGTTCTCCTCGCAACGAGCCGCCGCCTCCGGCGTGCACCTGCGGATCGCCGCCGTGGCGCTGGAATCCGGTGAATTGCGCTATATCACCGAGACCGGCGAGATCCGAGATCGTCTCGATCAGCCCGTCCCGGGCGAACCCACGGTGGATCTGGTCACGGCGATCATGGCCTCGTGCGCCATTCCGAGCGTCTTCGCCCCGGTCCGGCTCGGGTCCGAACACTACGTCGACGGCGGAGCACGCGAGTCCTTGCCCGTGGAGGTGGCCGTCGATCACCTCGGGGTGACCCGGTGCTACGCCGTGGTGGCCTCACCCGCGGGCCTGAGCCCTGCGACCAGCTTCGCCGAGAAGGACATGCTGGAGATCGTCATGCGGGCCGGCTTCGGGGTGATGACCGACGAGATCCAGGCCGATGAGGTGCGCCGGGCACGAGCCGCCGGCGCGATCGTGATCCAGCCCGAGCTGGATATCCACGACATCCTCACCGTGGACCCGGGTCTGGTGCGGATCTCCATGGACTACGGCTGGATCCGCGCCGCCGAGGTGTGCACCGAAGCCGATGAGCAGCAGCGAGCCGCCACCCGGGAGATCATCGCGCTGCGGCGGCAGATCTGGCAGGCGGAGAACGCGCACCTGCGGCCGGAGAGCCCAGATGCCGGTCCTGATGCGCCCGCGCTCGCTCACCTCAAGGAACGACTCCGCGATGCGGTCCTGGCGGCGGACCCCACCTTGCTGCCACCGCAGGCGGACGGGTGGTGGCGTGACTGGGAGGGTCACCCGTACGAGGTGCCGGCGCCCACCTGGCTGCCGTGATCCAGCAGCGCTCCAGCCCTGTCTGAACCCACTTCTCGTGTGTGAACCCGCCACGGCAGCGGTTCACACGCGAAAAGTGGGTTCAGACGGGGCCGTCAGCGGCTCAGCGGGCGGCGCGTACCTCATCGGCTGACGGAACGCCGCTCTGGGCCCCGGGCCGCTGCACGGCGAGCGCCGCCGCCACGGAGCCCCATCGGGCGGCTTCCACCAGATCATCCCCGAGCGCGAGCCGGGCACCCAGCACACCGACGAAGGTGTCTCCGGCACCGGTGGTGTCCACCGGGGTGACCTTCATGGCGGGAACTGTGGTCCGCCGTCGGTTTTCCACCACCAGGCATCCCTCGCCGCCGAGGGTCACCACGAGTGAGTCGACCCGTTCGGCGAGCAGTTCCACGGCTGCATCGAGATCGCGATCCGGTGCGCCCAGGGACTGGGCGAGGTCCGCCGCCTCGTGTTCATTCACCACCAGCACGTCGATCTCTGCCCACATCTGCTCGCTGAGCGGGGCAGACGGCGCGGCGTTCAGCACGAACCGCGCGCCGTCCGGCCGTGCCTGTGCGGCGGCGAGCACCACCTCGGGCGCGATCTCGAGTTGGGCGAGCAGCACATCGGCCGTGCTCACCCGCTCACGTTGCTGGTCCGAGAGCGTGGTGAATGCCGCGTTGGCACCGCCCACCACCACGATCGCGTTCTCACCGTCCTCGGCCACGGAGATCAGCGCGGTGCCGGTCGGCTCCTCAGAGGTGGCAATCGCCCCGGTGTCCACCCCGGCACCGGCGAGCCCGGCGCGCAGGAAGTCACCGTCGGCATCCCGGCCCACGGCGCCGACGAACACCGTCTGCACACCTGCGGCCCGAGCCGCCGCCACCGCCTGGTTCGCACCCTTGCCACCACCACCGCGAGCGAAGGAGAGGGCAAGCAACGTCTCTCCCGGCCCGGGGATGCGCGGCACCCGGCTCACCACATCCATATTCGCGCTACCGACCACTACGACGCCCATCGCCTCTCCCATCACCTCGTCTGGCACAACCCAGGGCAGACTACGACGGATACTGGCACGAGCAGAGCGTCACCGAACCGAACGAGCAGGAGGCACACATGGCACAGCCGCGTGCCGCCGTCGTCTACCACCCCGACAAGGCGACCGGCCCGCGCTGGCGCCGCGTGATGAACCGGGAGGAGCGCCGGGCCGGATGGGAACCGTCCATCTGGGTGCCCACCCAGGCCAACGACACCGCTGAAACGCTGCGATCCCGGCTCGTCGAGGCCGGTGGAGAGCACGCCGAGGTGGTCATTGCGGCCGGTGGTGACGGCACGGTACGCCTGACGGCGGAAGTGCTGGCAGGCACCGAACAACCGCTCGGCCTGTGGCCGATCGGATCCACGAATCTGTTCGCCCGCAACGTCGGCCTGCCCGTGCTGGACCAGATCGCCTCCCTGCGCGCAGCGCTGACCGGCGCCGATCGCCGCGTAGACACCGGTCGCCTCACCGCCGATCTGGCCGATGGGCAGCGGTTGCACCGGACCTTTCTCGTGCTTGCCGGCTTCGGGGTGGACGCCCAGATGGTGGTGCATACCTCGGCAGAGGCAAAGGAGTACCTCGGGTGGCTCGCCTACGTGGCCGGTGTGACCCGTGGGATGACCCGCTCGGACCGGATCGATGTGACCTACAGCCTTGACGGCGACCCGCCCCAAGATGCCCGTCTTCTCACTCTGGCCATCGCCAACGGTGGCGCGTTGCCGGCCGGGCTGGTGCTGCTTCCCGACGCCGAGGTGGATGACGGTGAACTCGACCTGCTGCTCCTGCACGCCGACGACGCCAAAGGCTGGCGGGAGGTGGCCTCGTGGTTCCTGCAGGAGAACGGCGCGGTGCGACGGCTCCGCCGCAAACATGGCCACCGGCGGCCACTGCGTACCGGTGCGGCCGTGCTCGTGCGACGCACCCGGGACGTGCGGTTGACCCTGCGCCACCCAGAGCATTTCCAGGTCGATGGTGAGTACCTTGGCCAGGTGGTGCGATTGCGCGCGCAGGTCGATCACGGCTCCCTCCTGGTCCGGGTGCCTGCCAAACCGGTCCGTCAGACCTGAGCAACGCCCGGGGCCGCTGCCGAGGTGACGGGCACGAGGCCACGATGGCGACCGCGCGGTGCTGGATCGAGGATCCTCACCGGAGCGCGTTCTCATCGGAGCGCAGTTCTCATCGGAGCGCAGTTCTCATCGGAGCGCGGTGCGGAAGGCGCGCAGCCGCAGGCTGTTCGTCACCACGAACACCGACGAGAACGCCATCGCGGCCCCGGCGATCATCGGATTCAGCAGCCCGAGCGCCGCCACCGGAATGGCAGCCACGTTGTAGGCGAACGCCCAGAACAGGTTGCCCTTGATGGTGTTGAGCGTGCGGCGCGCCAGCCGGACCGCATCGGCTGCAGCGCGAAGATCGCCGCTGACCAGGGTGATGTCGCTCGCCTCGATGGCGGCATCGGTGCCAGTGCCCATGGCCAGTCCGAGATCGGCGGTGGCGAGCGCGGCGGCGTCATTCACGCCGTCCCCCACCATGGCCACCACCCGGCCGGACTCCTGCAGTCGGCGCACCTGGTCCACCTTCTCGGCCGGCAGTACCTCCGCGATCACTTCGGTGATCCCCACCTCGGCGGCCACTCGCTGCGCGGCACGGTCGTTGTCGCCAGTGAGCAGCACGGGTTCCAAGCCCAGGTCGCGGAGCATCTGCACCGCCTCGGCGGAGGTGTCCTTGACGGTGTCGCCCACCTCGATCAGCCCGCGGGTGCGCCCCTGCCACCCGACGGCGATCACGGTGGCACCCCGCGCGGACACCTCGTCCCACACCTCGGCAGGCGCGGGCGCATATCCGGCGTCGGCCAGGACGGCCGGGCGACCGACCAGTACCTCGACGCCGTCCACGGTGCCGCGCACACCACGCCCGGCGAGGTTCTCGAAGTCGGTGACGGCGGGAAGCTCGCCGAGCCGCTCCCGCGCCGCGACGGCCACCGCGGCCGCGATGGGGTGCTCAGAGGCGTGCTCCACGGCCCCGGCCCGGCGCAGCACCTCGTTCTCGCTGCTCTCGTCGGCAGCGCCCTCGTCAGCGCCACCTTCGTCAGCACCGCCCTCGTCAGCACCGTGCTCTGCGGATACCGCGGTCACGGAGAGCAAAGCCATCTTTCCTGTGGTCACCGTCCCGGTCTTGTCGAGCACCACAGTGTCGACCTTGCGGGTCGACTCGAGTACCTCGGGCCCGCGGATGAGCACCCCGAGCTGAGCACCTCGTCCGGTCCCCACGAGCAACGCCGTCGGTGTGGCCAAGCCGAGCGCGCAGGGGCAGGCGATGATCAGCACGGCCACGGCGGCCGTGAACGCGCTGGCCGGCTCACCGGAGCTGCCCCACCACGCGGCGAGGGTGGCGAGGGCGATCACGATCACGATCGGCACGAACACCGCGGAGATGCGATCGGCGAGCCGTTGCACAGCCGCCTTCCCGTTCTGCGCTTCTTCCACCAGGGCGGCGATCTTCGCGAGCTGAGTATCCGCCCCGATCCGGGTGGCGCGCACCACGAGGCGTCCGCCCACGTTCACCGAGGCGCCCACGACGGCGCCCCCCGCCTCCACCTCTGCCGGCACCGATTCTCCGGTGAGCATGGAGACGTCGACGGCGGAGCGCCCTTCGATCACCTCACCGTCGGTGGCGATCGTCTCGCCCGGGCGCACGACGAATTCATCACCGACCGCCAGTTCAGCGACCGGCCGGCGGACTTCCTGACCGCCGTGCAGCAGGGTGACGTCCTTGGCGCCAAGGTCGAGGAGGGCGCGCAATGCCGCACCGGCGTTGCGGCGGGCACGCAGTTCGAAGTAGCGCCCGGCCAGGATGAACGTGGTGACGCCTGCGGCAACTTCGAGGTAGAGGGCCCCGGTGGGGTCCTGCGTTCCGAGGGTCAGGGAGAACGGGTGGGTCATCCCGGGGTGGCCGGCGGTGCCGAAGAACAGCGCCCACAGCGACCAGGTGAATGCGGCCAGGGTGCCCATCGAGATGAGAGTGTCCATCGTGGCGGCGCCGTGCTTGAGGTTCGTCCACGCAGCGCGGTGGAACGGCGCGGCCCCCCAGACCACCACAGGCGCGGCCAGCGTGAGGCTGAGCCACTGCCAGTTGGTGAACTGCAGCGCCGGCACCATGGCAAGCACGATCACCGGCACCGACAGGAGCGCGCTGACGATCAGCCGGTGGCGCAGCTGGGCAAGGCTGTGCGGGCCAGCCTGGTCCTCCGCGGTGGTGAGGGTTCCACTGTCGGTGGGGCCGCCGTCGGGCTGCGTTGCCTGAGTGCGCAGCTCGTGCGCGGTGTACCCGGCCTGCTCCACAGCCTCGATCAGTTCGGCTGTGGTGACGTTCGGCGCCGTGAAGATCCGCGCCTTCTCAGTGGCGTAGTTCACGCTGGCGCTGGCTCCGTCGAGGCGATTCAGCCGCTTCTCGACGCGCGCGGCGCACGAAGCACACGTCATGCCCCCGATGCCGAGTTCGATCCGCCGCTGGTCACCCTGAGCCTGGTCGGTGGTACTCATGCGCCTCCTCCACTTCGAACCCTGGATACCTCCAGGGGGTATCCGAAGCATACCCCTGGGCGGTATGCTCGGACAACTGGACGAGCGTACGGAGGTACTCGCAATGGCGAACGGCCGCAGCCATGGTCACGACCACGGCGTGACCGCCACGCACGCGAATCGCCGACGGCTGCAGGTGGTCCTGGCCATCACACTCACGGCAATGATCGCCCAGGCGGTGGGGGCGTGGATCTCCGGATCTCTGTCCCTGCTCGCGGATGCCGGGCATATGCTCACCGATTCAGCCGGTGTGGCAATCGCCCTGATCGCTGCCCACCTGGCCACCCGCCCGGCCACCCAGAGCCGGACGTTCGGCTGGCAGCGCGCCGAAGTGCTCGCGGCGATGGTCAATGCCATGGTGCTGTGCGCCGTCGGCGTGCTGGTGATCCGGGAGGCTCTCCTGCGCTGGGGCGCCGAACCGGACATCCAGACCGGGCCGATGCTCGTGGCGGCTGTGGTGGGCGCACTCGCCAATCTCGTCTCGCTGCTGCTGCTCGCAGGAGCCCGCGGGCAGAGCCTGAACATGCGGGGGGCTTACCTGGAGGTGTTCGGTGACCTGGTCGGCTCCGCGGCCGTGATCGTTGCTGGCGTGGTGATCATGACCACCGGGTGGACCAGGGCGGACGCCATCGCCTCGTTCGCCATCGGGGCGCTCATCCTGCCGCGCGCGCTCATCCTGCTCAAGGACGTGGCCGATGTGCTGCTGGAGTCGACGCCTCGCGGTGTCGACCTGGAGACTGTGCGCCAGCACATCACCGACCTGCCTGCCGTGCAGGACGTGCATGATGTGCACGCGTGGACCATCACCAGCGGCGTGCCGGTGTTGTCCGCACACGTGGTGCTGGACACTCGCGGTGCCGGGGAAGTGGATCCCGACCTGGAGTGCGCCACCCTGGACGCCCTCGCCGCGTGCCTGGAGGGGCACTTCGATGTGGAGCACTGCACGTTTCAGCTCGAACCCGCGGGGCATCTGCGTCACGAGACCGGGGTGCACCGCTGAGGGCCGGAACCGGTCAACATGGTCGCAGCGTGCCTCACAGTGGTTCCGCGTCGATTCCGTGGGCGTGTCCGACGGCTGTGTTCACCAGGCGCCCCTCGGTGAGATTCACGCCGCGGGCAAGAGCCGGAACAGCCTCGACGGCGGTGCGCCACCCCGCGTCGGCGATCGCCAGTGCGTAGGGCAAGGTGGCGTTGGTGAGCGCGATCGTTGAGGTGATCGGCACCGCACCGGGCATATTCGCCACGCAGTAGTAGAGCGAATCATGCACCGCGAAAACGGGATCGTCGTGCGTGGTCGGCCGCGATCCCTCGAAGCAGCCACCCTGATCGATGGCAATGTCGACCAGCACTGAACCCGGACGCATCGTGGCCACCATCGCATCGGTGACCAATGTCGGCGCCTCGGCACCGGGCACGAGGGCTGCGCCGATCACCAGGTCAGCCTCCCGCACATGTTCGGCCACGATGTAGGCGTTCGACCGTGCCGTACTGATGCGCGGTCCAAACCGCGCATCCAGGGCACGCAACTTGGGCAACGACACGTCGAGCACCGTGACGTGAGCCTGCATTCCGACGGCGATCGTCGCCGCATGCTCGCCGGCCACGCCGCCGCCGATCACCAATACTCTGCCTCGGGGCGTCCCGGGCACGCCCCCGAGCAACTGACCACGACCCCGGTAGGGGCGCATCAGGTGGATCGCACCGACCTGGGTGGCCAGGCGGCCGGCCACCTCGCTCATCGGAGCGAGCAACGGCAGCGACCCGTCCGGCGCCTGGACCGTCTCGTACGCGATCGCGGTGGCTCCGGACTCAACAAGCGCGCGGGTGAGTCGCTCGTCGGCTGCCAGGTGCAGGTAGGTGAAGAGCGTGAGCCCTTCGCGCAGGTATCTGTACTCCTCGGCGATCGGCTCCTTCACCTTGAGCACCAGCTCGGCCCAGTCCCACACATCGGCGGCGCCCTCGACGAGCTCAGCACCGGCGGCGGCATAGGCCTCGTCACCACACGAGGATCCCGAACCCGCGCCTGATTGGACCCGTACCTGATGACCGTGCTCAACCAGCTCGTGCACACCCGCGGGTGTGGCCGAGACCCGATACTCGTTGTTCTTGATCTCCGTGACGACGCCGACTCGCATGGGTGCTCACTCTCTCGTCCGTTCGTGACGGACTGTGGGGGTGACCCCGGGATATGGGGCATTTCCTCAGCGTGGCACCGGAGCGCGTCGGCCGCCAGATGGCGATCAGGGGGAATTGACGGCAGTTACCTTGACGGTCTCGTCATACCGCGGTGATCGTCACGATCATTGCCGGGCCCCTCGCGCCGGTGTCCGGATCGACGTAGTGCACGCCGAGCTCATGCACACCCGCGGCAATGTCGGGCACGTAGCGCTCGATGGCCCCGGCATCACTGATCACGGTCCCGCCAACATCGATGCCGTCCACGAGGACGCGAATCGTTGTGCCCGGCTCGCCCTGGAAGGAGATCAGCAGATCATCACGATCGCCATCGTCGTCGTAGTCGGCGAGGGGGCGGGTGGACCCGTCGGAGATCCCTACCCACTGTGGCGGCGTGTACTGGAACGGGCCGACCACGTTGCTGGGTCCTGACGTGCCAACGAACTCCTCGGAGGCTCCGTCCACCACCTCTTGGGTGGCGGTGTAGAACTGGGCCGGGCTCTCGGGCACGAGCGTCCACGCGCCATCCTCGTCGGCCACGGCTGTTCCGGCGGGCGCATCGTCACCGGTCACCGTCACGACCACGCCAGGTAGCGCCGTCCCGACCAGGACAGGCGCGACGCGGACCTCGGTCTGGTTCGGCAGCTCGATGACCGGTGGTGGAGGCGGGACGAGTTCAGGCTCCGGATCCTCGGTGGGATCGGGGGTCGGCTCGGGATCAGGGGTGGGGCCAGGGGTCGGCTCGGGCTCCTGCGGGTCGGGTTCCTGTGTGGGGCCGGGCGCGGGAGTCGGTTGCGGCTGAGGCTCGGGGGCGGGGCGGGTCCCGGATCCGGGTACCTGCTCAGCCTCGGGTAGGCCCGGCTCGGGCGCGGGAGCCGGTGGGCGATCGCCAGGCGCCGGCTCCGGAGCAGGGCCCTCGGTCGGTTCCGCATCCTCGGCGGGTTGTGGTGAGGTCTCGCTGCCGCTCGTTGCAATCCCGCCTGATGGGTCCGGGCTCGAGGGTGGCGTGGCATCGGCGGTCGCCGTGGCGCCCGGGACCTGCCCGTCCGGCGGGGACCCAGGCGGGTCCCATGCGTAGGCGGCCACCGCGACTGCAACAACAGCCGTCGCCCCCGTCACGGCACCGAGGACCAGCTTCGGACTGCGGAGCCTGCGCCCCGCGCTCTGGACCCCTCCGACCAGGAGCACGCCGGCCTTGGCCACCCCACCGCCGAACACCCACCAGATGGCGTTCGGGGCAAGGATCACCAGCGGCAACAACATGGCGCCGAGCCGTTCCGAGACGGCGGTCAGTTCGGTGAGCAGGACCGGGCAGTCCGTGCAGGTAGCCAGGTGCCGCTGAACCTCAGCCCGGCGACGACTGGAGAGGCGCCCGGTCTCGTAGTCGCCGAGACGTGCGATCACCGGACGGCACGCGTCAGGGGCGCCGTCGGAGCGCAGATGTGCCTGCAGCCAGGCCGACCGGAAGCCCTGCCTGGCGCGTGCGGAGAGGGTGGAGATCGCCGTCGGGCGCATTCCCATCCGCTCGGACAGTTCACCCGGGCCGGCGCCCTCGACCTCCGTGAGCCAGAGCACCTCACGCCAGCGCGGCGGTAGCCCCTTGAATGCCTCGGACACAAGCCCGCGGTCAAGGGTCGCATCGGCGTCATCGTCGACCACCCACAATCCCGGGGGTCCCAGCGACTCGACATCGTCGGCAGGCGCCTCCCGGCGCCCGCCCCGGTCGATACGGAGGTTGCGCAACGTGCGGAACAGGTACCCGGGCACGTCTTCGGTGGGGCCGCCGCCCTTGCGGATGGCCTGCAGCACCCGAGCGAACGTCTCCTGGACGAGGTCGGGGGCGTCGTCTGGTCCCGCATCACGGCGGGCGATCCGCATGGCCTGGTCCTTGTACCGCTCGTACAGCACCGCGAACTCGCCCACTCGCCCTCGGCGCACCGCGGCCACGATGGCCGCGTCGCTCTCTGGCGCCTCCTGGGGGGCCAGTTCGGGGATGGTTGACACGGCAGGACTCCAGCTCACGTGGGGGATGGATGGTGGCCCTTTGCCACCACGTCGGC
The DNA here is from genome assembly GCF_021049285.1 of Ruania halotolerans. Classification (GTDB taxonomy): domain Bacteria; phylum Actinomycetota; class Actinomycetes; order Actinomycetales; family Beutenbergiaceae; genus Ruania; species Ruania halotolerans. Next base: position 496,689 of record NZ_CP088017.1, on the reverse strand, counting down.
GAACGCTCGAAACGGCGCACCCGCGGGCGAATTGACAAGACAAAATGAGAGTACGAAGAAATTCGCGGGTTCGCCAGGGCGAAAACTTCGCGCCGATGTCGAGACGTCGGTTTCGGCTCCGTCTTCGAGATGATGACGGCAGACTGGCCGGCACGGATCACAGGAGAAGGAACAATGGCGAAATACCTCTTGCTCAAGCATTACCGCGGCGGCCCGCAGCCCACCGCCGAGGGCAGCATTCCGATGGAGCAGTGGGCACCGGAGGAAATCGACGCGCACATCGCGTTCATGGACCACGTGGCAGACACACTCCGCGAGCGGGGCGAGTTCGTGGACGCCCAGGCGCTCTCCCCCGAGGGCACGTTCGTTCGCTATGACGGTGAAGGACGGCCTCCGCTCACCGACGGCCCGTTCGCGGAGTCGAAAGACCTGATCGCCGGGTGGATGATGATCGATGTGGACTCCACCGAGCGCGCCCACGAAGTCGCGGCGTTCCTCTCCTCGGCGCCCGGGCCAGGTGGCCGCACGATCAAGGAGTGGATCGAGGTTCGTCCGTTCCTGACCGAGCCACCCGCGATCGGCTGAACATCCGGGCCCGGTGATGGATGATCTGCTGCGCACTCTGGGACCGCGCACCCTGGCTGTTCTCGTTCGCCGTGGAGCCGAGTTCACGGCGGCCGAGGACGCTGTGCAAGAGGCTCTGCTGGAGGCCGCGCGGCGCTGGCCCGAGGCGCGGCCGGCAGATCCGGCCGCGTGGTTGGTGCGGGTGGCATGGCGCAAGTTCCTCGATGCCGTCCGCGCAGACGAGGCGAGGCGGCGGCGGGAGGTGACAGTCGCCGTCGCCCCTCCTCCCGGCGCCACCGAGGAACACGATGACACGCTGCTACTCCTCACTCGCTGTTGCCACCCGGACCTGAGCCCTGCGTCGGCGATCGCCCTCACCCTGCGGGCGGTCGGCGGCCTCACGACGGCGCAGATCGCCCGGGCGTACCTGGTGCCGGAGGCGACGATGGCGCAACGGATCAGCCGCGCGAAACGCACGCTGGCGGGGGCCCGGTTCGACCGGCTCGGCGCCTCCGCCACCGTGCTGCACGTGCTGTACCTGGTGTTCAACGAGGGGTTCACCGGGAAGGTGGACCTGGCCGAGGAGGCGATCCGGCTGACCCGACAGCTCGCCGCCGCCGAGAGCGAACCAGAGACACACGGCCTGCTCGCCCTGATGCTGCTACACCATGCCCGCCGAGCTGCCCGGTTCACGGGGACCGGGGAGCTGGTGCCGCTGGACGAGCAGGATCGTTCGCGGTGGGACACGGCGATGATCGCCGAAGGAGTCGAGATCCTGCAGCGGGCGCTGGCCCAGGACCGGCACGGGGAGTACCAGGTCCAGGCCGCGATCGCGGCCCTGCACGACGACGCCCCACGCGCCGAGGAGACCGACTGGCCGCAGATCCTCAGCTGGTACGACGAGCTGATGCGACTGAGCGGTGCCAGCCCCGTCGTTGCGCTCAACCGCGCCGTGGCCGTGGGGCAGACCGACGGCCCGCTGGCGGGTCTGCGTGCCCTGCAGGAGGTGCCCGACGGCGTCCCTCGCCGGGACGCGGTGGCCGCCTGGCTGTCTGAGCGAGCCGGCGACACCGCCCGCGCGGCAGAGCTGTACGTCCTCGCCGCTCGGGCAGCTACCAGCGAGCCCGAACGCCGGCATCTGCTGAAGCGGGCCGCCCACTGCGCCCGGGGCGGACTTCCGGCGTGACCCACCTCCGGCCCGGGCGAGGTCCTGGGCGCTCAGATCATGATCACTCCCGTGATGGCGGGCACGGGGGCCTCCTGGCTCGATGACACACCGAACGCCCCTACGGCTTGCTACTGAACGTGATCCAGGCCACAGTGGGCGAATCGATCGGCTCGGACGGGGTGAGCAGTCGGATCCCACACGGCTGATGGCACTCGTGGCAGCTATCGAAGGGAACGCACATGACGGACCAGTCGACCGGCCAGAGCGAACCGCGCTCGGGCCTGTCCCGCACGTTCCAGTCCTGGGCCGACCGGCTTGGCCTGAGAACCGATCCCACGATCTTCTTCGTGGCGGCCGGCCTGATGGTTCTCTTCCTGATCCTGCTGGTGATCTTCCCCAATCAGACCGGTGAGACGTTCACCGCCGGCCGCGAATGGATCGTGACGAACCTCGGCTGGTTCTTCATCTTCGGGGTCTCGGCGTGGCTGATCTTCCTCGTCGGCCTGGCCGTGAGCCGTTACGGTCGGATCCGGCTGGGTGACGACGACGCCAAACCCACCTACGGCAACGTCTCCTGGTTCACGATGTTGTTCGCCGGCGGAATCGGCACCATCCTGATGTTCTGGGGAGTGGCCGAACCCATCTACCACTTCTCCCAACCGCCACGCGATGAGGTCGTGCCATTCACGATCGAGGCGGCCGAACAGGCGATGGGATTCTCCATCTACCACTTCGGTCTGCATACCTGGGCGATCTTCACCCTGCCTGGCCTCGCGTTCGCCTTCTTCGTCTACCGGTTCAAGCTGCCCATGCGGGTCAGTTCGGTCTTCTACCCCCTGCTGAAGGACCGGATCTACGGGCCGATCGGCCGGACGATCGATATCTTCGCGATCCTCGGCACGCTCTTCGGAGTTGCCGTCTCCATCGGTTTGGGCACGCAGCAGATCAACGCCGGCCTCACCGAGTTGCTCAGCGTGCCCGACTCGGTCCTGGTGAAGGTCATCATCATCGCGGTGCTGACCACAGTCGCCGTCAGCTCCATCGTGGCCGGCCTGGACAAGGGCATCAAACGGCTCTCGAATATCAACATCGGAGCGGCCGTCGGACTCATGGTCTTCGTGTTCATCGCCGGTTCCACCGTGTTTCTGGCGCGGCAGATCGTGGAGACAATCAGCATCTACGCCACCTCGATCATCCCGCTCTCGTTCTGGAACGACGCCATGTCCCGCTACACCGAAGAAGGGTGGGGCTGGCAGGCCACCTGGACCGTCTTCTACTGGGCCTGGACCGTGACCTGGGCACCATTCATGGGAATCTTCCTCGCCCGCATCTCCAAGGGGCGCACCATCCGCGAGTTCGTGCTCGGCGTGCTCGTGGCGCCGACGATGTTCACCATCGTCTGGTTCGCCATCTTCGGTTGGTCCGCCATGGACTTCGACGGAATCGGCGGCAGCGGCGGAGAGATCACACAACGGGTTGTCACCGAGGAGAACGTGCCACTGGCGATGTTCACCTTCTTCGACCAATTCACGGTTCCGGAGGGGGTGATCACACTGATCCAAGGGCTGGCCGTGCTGATCGTGGCGGTCTTCTTCGCCACCTCCTCCGACTCGGCCTCGCTCGTGGTGGACATGCTGTGCACCGGTGACGTCGATGCTGGTCCGGTCCGCCAGCGGATGTTCTGGGGGATCGCCGAGGGCACCCTGGCCGCCTCACTGATCGTGCTCGCCGGGGACGCCGGATTGAAAGCCCTCCAAGAAGTGATCACCGTGATCGGATTGCCCATCTTCATCATGGTGTTCGCCATGGCGTTCGCGCTGTTCCGGGGCATCCAGACGGAGGTGAAGGCGGCCAAGGTGGTCGAACCCGCGCGCGGGGCGGCACGGCCGGCGGAGCGGCGACGCCCCCGGTAACGAAACCGTCACCAGACTGCAACCCGCCACAGCACCGGAGAGTTCGACCCTGGAGGGCTCGCGCCAGTAGCGTTTCGTGAATGAGCCCTCTCCCCGAAACGCTCCGTCGTCTCGGCCTGCCCTCGCACATCCGGGCATGCCTGTTCGACCTGGACGGCGTGCTCACCAGGACCGCCACGCTCCACTACGCGGCGTGGAAGCAGACCTTCGATGCGATCCTGACCGCACAAGGGCTCGCCGAGTTCACCGAGTCGGACTATGCCGCCCATGTGGACGGCCGGCGGCGGTACGACGGGGTGCGCACCTTCCTCACGTCGCGGGGTATCACCCCACCCGAGGGCTCCCCCGACGACCCGCCGTCCGCGGAGACCGTGTGCGGCATCGGCAACCGCAAGGACGCGGACGTGCGGCGCATCCTGGATGAGCGCGGCGTGGAGACCTTCCCCGGTTCCGTTGCCTACCTCGCCGCCGTGCGCGAGGCCGGGATCCCGACGGCGGTCGTCACCGCTTCTGCCAACGCCGTCGCCGTGCTCACGGCGGCCGGTCTGATCGATCAGTTCGACGCCCGGATCGACGGCGTGGTGGCCGCGGAGCGCTCCCTGCCGGGCAAACCGGCACCGGATACCTTCCTCGCCGGTGCCGCGGCGCTCGACATATCTCCTGAGCACGCCGTGGTGATCGAAGACGCGATCGCTGGAGTCGAAGCCGGCCGGGCTGGCGAGTTCGGCTACGTGATCGGCGTGGACCGGCTCGGCCACGCGCATGCCCTCTCCGAAGCGGGCGCCGATCTCGTGGTCGGCGACCTGGGCGAACTCATCCCGGACCGATCGTCGCTGGAACAACCGCCCGGCGGCGCGATTCCTGCCACCGGGGCAGACCTGGCCGACTCCGCCGAGACCAACCGGGAGAGCCGATGACGAATGGACACGGCCAGCACGCGCACACCGGCGAGGCGGGGGATTCCACCGAGTACGCCGACCATCGCCGCGGATACGGCATCCATCCATGGAAGCTCACCCGAAGCGGTCTGCTGCTCGACGATGTGGCCGCCAGTGAGACCCTCTTCACCCTCTCCAACGGCCACTTCGGAATGCGCGGTTCCCTCGAGGAGGGCGAACCGCGGGTGGAACCGGGGACCTACATCAATGGTTTCTACGAACAGCGACCGCTCCCGCACGCCGAAGCCGGCTACGGATTTCCCGAATCCGGTGAGACCGTCGTCAACGTCACCGACGGCAAGCTGATCCGACTGTTCGTCGGGGACTCCCCGTTCGACCTGCGCTACGGCACCACGCACAGCCATGAGCGAGCCCTCGATCTGCGCAGCGGCACGCTCGACCGGAGCACGGAATGGACCTCACCGAACGGGCAGTCGGTGCGGGTGACCTCTCGGCGCCTCGTCTCCTTCGCGCACCGCTCGCTGGCCGCCATCCACTACGAGGTGGAGGCCCTCGACGACAACGTTTACCTCGCCCTGTACTCCGACCTGCTGGCCAACGAGCAGAACGCGACTCCGTCCTCAGATCCGCGTGATGCCGCCGTACTGGACCGGCCGCTGAAGTCTGAGGGTTCGGGCGCCCGCGGGCAGCAGGCCGTGTTGATGCACCGCACCCGGCGCAGCAAGTTGCGGATGGCGGCCGGGATGGATCATGTGCTTGAAGTTCCCCAGGGGGCACAGACCACGATCGAGGCGAGCGGGGACCTTGCCCGGTATACGGTCACTGCTCAGCTGCCCAAGGGCAGTAAGTTGCGCATGGTCAAGTACCTGTCCTACGGCTGGTCGCACCGCAGGTCCACCCCGGCGCTGCGCGATCAGGTGGAAGCAGCGCTCGCCGTCGGAAAGCTCATCGGGTGGGACGAACTGCTGGAGAAGCAGCGTGCCTACCTGGACGACTTCTGGCAGCACGCCGATGTCGAGATCGACGGCGATCCGGGCCTGCAACAGGCGGTGCGGGTTTCGATGTTCCACGTGCTGCAGTGCTCAGCCCGTGCGGAAGGCCAGGGTCTCGGCGCCAAGGGCTTGAGCGGGATCGGCTATGACGGGCACACCTTCTGGGATGCCGACCTGTTCGCCCTGCCGATGCTCACCTACACGATGCCCTCGGCGGCCCGGGACCACCTGCTCTGGCGGCGGGACACGCTGCCAGAGGCGCGGGCACGGGCCACCGAACTCGGGTTGGCGGGAGCGGCGTTCCCATGGCGGACCATCACCGGCAAGGAGTGTTCCGGATACTGGCCCGCGGGCACGGCGGCATTCCACGTGAACTCCGCCGTGGCGAACGCCACGGCGCGGTACGTGGCAGCCACCGGAGACGACGAGTTCGATGCCGGCCCGGGCACCGAACTGCTCACTGAAACCGCACGACTGTGGATCTCGCTGGGGCACTTCGACGGCGCCTTCCACATCGACGGCGTGACCGGCCCGGACGAGTACACCGCGATCGTGGACGACAACCTCTACACGAACGTCATGGCTCAGGCGAATCTCACCGAGGCGGCCCACGCGTGCGAACGCAATCCGGGCACAGCGTCGGCGCTGGGTGTCACGGCGAGCGAGATCGCGATGTGGCGCCGTGCCGCCTCTGAGATGGCGATCCCGTACGACGACGAGCTCGGCGTGCATGCCCAATCCGAGGACTTCACCAAACAGGACGAATGGGACTTCGAGAAGACGGCGGACGAGTTCTACCCGCTCCTGCTGCACTACCCGTACTTCCAGATCTATCGCAAGCAGGTGGTCAAGCAGGCAGACCTCGTACTCGCGATGCAGCTGCGCGGTGATCTCTTCACTCCGGAGCAGAAATCCCGCAACTTCGCCTACTACGAGGCGCGCACCGTGCGAGACTCCTCCCTCTCGGCGGCCACCCAGGCGGTGCTCGCGGCCGAGACCGGGCACCTGAACCTCGCCTACGATTACTGGGCCGAAGTGGCATTGGTGGATCTGGGCGACCTGCACGGCAACGTCGATGACGGCCTGCACATCGCCGCGATGGGTGGCAGTTGGCAGGTGGCCGCGTGCGGCTTCGGAGGCATGCGCGATCACGGGGGGTACGTCTCGTTCGCCCCGCGCCTGCCCGAGGCCCTGACTCGACTCCGATTCCGGATCCGCAGCGAGAAGCGCGTGATCGAGGTGGAGGTCACCCGCATCGATGGTCAGGAACTCGCCACCTACCGCCTCATCGAGGGTGAGACGTTCACGACCACTCACCACGGGGAACCGGTCGAACTCGTCGGCTCCGGTTCCGTGCAGAGGGCAGTTCCACCGGCTCCCCAGGTGGAGCCCGTGACCCAGCCGGCTCGCCGGGGGCCCACCCGGCGACGCCCGCAGCGGTAGTTCTCCCCATCGCCGGGCCTGGCGAACGGACCTGCGATGAGCGAAACTCGCCTCATGGCATATCACGAACCCACGCCGCCACCGCATCAGGAGCCGAAGCCAGGTGAGTACGGTGCCGTCGCGCCATCGGCCCGGGTGCGGAACACCCCAGGGTCGGTGGCCTTGGCCGTCGGCATCGCGGTGACGGTGATTGGACTGGGGCAGCAGACGTTCTCGTTCGCGTTCCCGCATCTGATGGCCACGCTCGACATCCCGGCTCGTACTCTCTCCCTGTTCTTCCTGCCGCTCACGGTCGCGACAGGTGTTCTCGGCCTGATCGCGTGCATCGCCGGCGGGCTGGGCCTGCGCCGCCGGGATGCTCCGCAGCGGGCGGCGGCTGCGGGCCTGGCGTTGGGAGCGACCGCCGTGCTCAGTGTGTTCATCGGATTGATCGGACCGGCCATGATTGAGTTCATCCTCTGACCACGGTCTCTCGCGCACCAGCCCGCCATCTCACCATGAGTACGGCAGGTGCCCTTGAGGCCAGAACAGGGCAGGATGGCAGCGTTCACACCACGAACCATGCGCGACGGTGCCGCGGGACGTCCGGCGTCGTCGCTCACCACAAGGAGTGCTCGATGACGACGGTGTTCAACGATCCCACCCAGTTCGCCCAGGACATGCTCGCCGGCTTCTGCCGACTGCATGCCGATTCCGTGGAGCCGGTGACCGGCGGCGCGATCCGGGCCACGGAAACCCCCGAGGGCAAGGTGGCCGTGGTAATCGGGGGCGGCTCCGGGCACTACCCGGCCTTTGTCGGCTGGGTCGGCCCTGGGATGGCTGACGGGGCCGTCGTCGGGAATGTCTTCTCCTCGCCCTCCACCCAGCAGGTGCACGCGGTGGCCACGGCGGCCCAGCGCGGCGGCGGAGTGTTCCTCTCCTACGGCAACTACGCGGGGGACGTGCTGAATTTCGACCTCGCCCAGGAGCGGCTGAACGCCGACGGGATCCCCACCCGCACCGTGGTGGTCACCGATGACATCACGTCCGCGAGCGCCGACGAGCGCCACAAGCGCCGGGGGACGGCAGGCGACCTCGTGGTGTTCAAGATCGCCGGGGCGGCCGCGGAGGCCGGGTACGACCTCGACGGTGTGGTGGACGTGGCCCAGCGTGCGAACGATGCGACGTTCTCCTTCGCCGTGGCATTCGCCGGGTGCACGTTGCCCGGGGACGCCGAGCCGTTGTTCACGGTGCCGGCCGGTCGGATGGGCGTGGGGATGGGGGTGCACGGCGAGCCCGGGATCGGTGAGCAGGATGTTGTGCCGGCCTCCGACCTGGCCCGGATGCTCGTGGACAAGCTGCTCACCGAACGCCCCGAGGGCGCCGCGAAGGCGGCGGCGCTGGTGAACGGGCTCGGCGGCACCAAGTACGAAGAGATGTTCGTGCTCTGGAACAGCGTCGCCCCGCTGCTCGAGGAAGCCGGAGTGGAGCTGGTGGCTCCCGAGGTCGGGGAGCTGATCACCAGCCTGGACATGACCGGGGTATCCCTGACCCTGTTCTGGTTGGACTCCGAGCTGGAGGAACTCTGGCTCGCCCCGGCGCAGACCCCCGGGTTCCGGCGCGGCGCGGCCGTGGCGACCACCCGGCGCGCCCGGTCCGCAACCGATGCGAAGGCCGAGGTCACCTACCCACCCGCGAGCGAGGAGTCCCGAGCGAGCGCGGAACGTCTCACCGAGATCGGTACCCGGGTCGCCGCCATGCTGCACGAGCACGAGGACGAGCTCGGCAAGCTCGACGCGATCGCCGGGGACGGCGACCATGGCCGCGGCATGACGAACGGAGCTGATGCCGCACTCGCGGCACTGACAGCAGCCGTTTCCTCGGGTGCGGGCGTTGCCTCGGCCCTGGCTGCTGCCGGGGACGCGTGGGGTGACCGGGCCGGTGGAACCTCTGGTGCCCTGTGGGGAGCAGGCCTACGGGCCGCGGCCGGTGCCCTCTCGGACGAGGAGGCGCCGTCGGGTGCGGCGGTGCGGGCCGCCGTCCGTGCGGCACTGGACCACGTGCTCTCTTACGGCAAGGCCGAACGCGGGGACAAGACGATGCTCGACGCTCTCATCCCGTTCACCGAAGCGCTTGAGCAGGACACCCGCGAACTGCGGGAGGCGTGGGCGGACGCGGCCGCCACAGCCACCGAACATGCGAAGGCGACGGCGGACCTCACCCCCCGGATCGGGCGCGCCCGGCCGCTGGCCGAGCGCAGCATCGGTCACCCAGACCCAGGCGCCATCTCCCTCGCCCTGGTGATGCGCACGGCGATGAGCTGACGCAATCGACGCCTCATGCACCGAGCCACGCGCGACGATGTATGAGGCGACGTGTCCGCCGTCCGGGCCGCCTACTCGGTGACCGGCTCCAATAGGAACACCGGGATCAGGCGGTCGGTCTTCTCCTGGTACTCGGCGTACGGCGCGTACAGCGCCACGCACCGGTCCCACCACTCGGCGCGCTCCGCACCCTCGGCGATCCGGGCACGGTAGAGGTGCGGGGTGTCCCCGTCCTGCAGTTCGACCACCGGGTGGGCCAGGAAGTTGTAGTACCAGACGGGATGCTCAGGGGCGCCGCCCTTCGATGCCACGGCCGCGTAGACACCGCCGGACTCCACCCGCATCACAGGGTTCTTGCGCAGCTTGCCGGTGCGCGCGCCCCGGGAGGTGATCACCACGATGGGCCACTCCGGGCGGTCCCTCAGGGTGTTGGCCTCGCGTCCTCCGCTGGCCTCGTAAGCCTCGACCTGCTCGCGGACCCACGCGCTCGGACTGGGTTCGTACTCACCGTGAAGTGTCATGGCCCGAACAACCACAGACCGGACACTGGCATTCCCACGCCGTCAGCACGCGGAGATGCCGGGCGATGCGTCTCACGCGGCCTCCTCCGGGGCTGGTCAGCCAAGGATAGAGCGCACCGGGCCGGACGTCTGTGGAGACAACTCCCCGTGCAGCGGTGCAGACTGAACCGGTGACTGCGCCCACTCTGCTCTGGCTGCGCAACGACCTACGCCTGGCCGACAACCCGGCACTTCGCTCCGCTGTCGATCGCGGTGAAGGCGTCGTGGTGCTGTACGTGTTCGACGAAGTCACTCCGGGTGTGCGGCCGCTTGGCGGCGCTTCGCGGTGGTGGCTGCACCACAGTCTGGCGGAGTTGGCGGATCGGCTGGCCGAGCGCGGGGGGCGGCTGGTACTCCGCCGGGGAGCTGCCGCCGATGTGGTCCCGGCTGTGGTGGCCGAGTCCCGCGCCGGCGCCGTCACCTGGAACCGTCGATACGGCCGGGGCAGCCGGGATGCGGATGCCGCGTTGAAAACTGCCTTGGGCGAGGACGGCCTGCAGGTGGAGAGTTTCCAGGCAAACCTGCTCGTCGAGCCGTGGACGATCCGCACCGGGTCGGGCACTCCGTACCAGGTGTTCACCCCGTTCTGGCGAGCCTGCCTGGGGGCGGCAGACCCTCGCGTACCCGTCCCGGAGCCACGTGAGATCGCCGCCCCGGGGCCCGAGATCCGCTCCGAGGAACTCGACTCCTGGGAATTGCTGCCCACCCGCCCAGACTGGGCCGGTGGCCTGCGGGAGACCTGGGTGCCGGGTGAGGTGGACGCACGCCGCCGACTGGAGGAGTTCGCCGACGGCACGCTGGCCGAGTACGGGCGCCGGGACGAGCCGGCCCAGGACGTCACCTCCCACCTCTCCCCCTCGCTGGCGTTCGGGGAGATCAGCCCGTTCCAGATCTGGCACCGGTTGCACGGCGATCTCTCCCCGGCGGCCACACAGCAGAGCGGGAAGTTCCTCAGCGAGGTGGGATGGCGGGAGTTCCACAACCATGTGGCCTTCCATGCCGAGGATCTCGCGCAGGTGAATGTGAAACGGCAGTTCGACGACTTCGGCTGGGAGCGACCCCAGAAGGACGAATTGGACCGCTGGCGGTACGGGCGTACCGGCTTCCCGCTGGTGGATGCGGGGATGCGCGAGTTGTGGCACACCGGCTACATGCACAACCGCGTGCGTATGGTCGCTGCGTCCTTCCTGGTGAAGAACCTGCTGGTGGACTGGCGCGTCGGCGAACAATGGTTCTGGGACACGCTGGTGGACGCCGATGAGGCGAACAACCCCGGAAACTGGCAATGGGTGGCCGGTTCGGGTGCCGACGCCTCGCCGTACTTCCGGATCTTCAACCCCCTGACCCAGCAGAAGAAGTTCGACCCGGACGGCGCCTACGTGCGCCGCTGGGTGCCCGAGGCCGGAACGGACGAATATCCGGATCCGATGGTCGATCTGGGGCAGAGCAGGCGCGCGGCGCTCGACGAGTACGAGGTGATCAAACGGTCATGAGCACGTCGGGGAGATGCCGCTGACGGCAACTCCCCGACGCCGGGATCAGGCGTGCTCGACGGTCAGCTCGGTCAGCGCCACGGCCTGATCGGCCTCGCTGCCCTCACCGAGGACCACCACCTGGAAGAAGCCACCCTCCACCTCGGCGATGACGACTGCTGCGGTCATGCCCATCGTCTCCCCAGTGAGTGCGACCGCGCGGCTGGTACCGGCCACGGTGACGTCCTCGGGGTCGCTGGTGTTGTCGTAGGCGCCGGTGGCAGCCACGATCATCTCGTCCAGGTCGCTGGCCACGGGCACCCACTGCAAGAGCACGCTGGCAGCCTGGCCGTCGCTCGGGGCGAAAGTGCAGGTGAGGGAGCCCATCAGGTCATCGGCCGTCCCCTCGCTCACGGCGAAGTCGACGACACCGCTCACCTGGTCCGCTGTGACGACGCTGCACGGGTCGAAGTCCTCGGCGGGGGCGACCACACCCGCAGCCGCGCCAGCCTCACCTTCGTCATCGGCTGACTCCTCCTGTGCCGTGCTGTCCTCGGCTACGGCACCTTCGTCACCATCGCTACCCTCCGCCCCGGACTCGTCCTGCGTGGCCTCCTGGGATCCAGCCGAGGTCTCGTCCTCGGCCGGAGATTCGCTGCACGCGGTCAGCGCCAGCAACGAGCCCACCCCCGCCACCGCGGCAGCGTGACGGACCCGGATCATGGTGACGTTCTTCAACGGTGTTCTCTCCCTCTGCCAGGTCTGGCCCGGCGCTCAACGGTTGATCTGAGGGTATGGCCGCCATTGCGCCGCGCCTATGGGCAGGGGTGCCCGTGTGTTCGCGCTCACTCGCAACCGGTGACACCCGGCGGGAGGGCACGCGCGTGCAGCTCCGCTCCGGCGTCCCCGAGGCCGTCCGTGAGGGCGTAGGCCCATGCCTTGATCGCACCGTCCTCGGCGACCACACCGCAGCCGTCGTCGCCGAGTAGCTCGGTGGCCGGGGGACCCGGCCAGGTGGAGGGCAACTGCGCCCCCTCGGGCATCTCGCCGTCCACCTGCACGGCGGCGACCGGAACTGGCTCATCGGTCAGCACCAGATTGACCCGCAACACCTCGGTGAGAGCGTCAAGATCGTCCCGCGCGCGGCGCTCAGACCACTCGAGCCCCTCGGTGAGACCAAGACCGTACGCATGAACCTCGGCCGAGGCCGACGAGATGCCGTTGTCATACCGGAAGTAGGTCCACTCTTGGTCGGGCACCCCCACACGCCCGAACTCGGGGCTACCGAAGAGGGAGCTCTCCGCACGCTCACGCAGCTCCGCCACTGCACAGGGCAGCAGATATCCTGTGGTCCACGGGCTCGCGGGATCCCCAGAACTCGCTGCACTGTCCGTGGACTGGTCGGAACTGCCCGACGCCGACGACGCCGCTGCCTCAGCTGCCTCCACATCGGCGGCACTGGAGCCCCCTGCGGCGCGCACCACCACGCCGTCGGCGTAGACGACGGTCACCAGGTCCCAGGCGCTCGTGCCCTCGGCCACCGTGAGCAATACACCGGCCTCACCGGGCGCCGTCGTGGGGGCGCTCTCCCCTTCGCAGGCGAGCGGTTCGGTCGGTTCCAGGCCGATCACGCTGCATCCGGCGACGGACGGCAGTAGTACTGCCGCCGCCGTGAGGGCGAGCCAGACCGGTCGGATGCGCCTACTCATATCACTGAGCCTAGCCCGCCATCGGTCCACTCCGAGGGGCACCGGCACAGCTGCACCGGTGCCCCTCGCAGGTTCAGCCGCGCCGGATCACCGAGCCCATGCCGCGGCGGCGCCACACCAGGAGGGCGGCCCCGGCAACGAGGAGGAGCAGCACCGCGCCGAGGACACTGGCGAGCTCGGTACCGGTGGAGGGAAGCGGCAGGCCCGAGTCGTTCTCGTCGACCGGATCCTCCGCGTCAGCAGCGGGGTCCACGACGGTGGTCACCGCCCAGCCGATCAGACCGCCGTCGGCGCCATAGACGGCGAGCCGGTGCTCCCCCAGTGACACATCCGCCGGCACCATGAACACGGCGGTCCCGTCCTGGCCCACTGTGGCAGTTCCGAGTGCGGCCGGGTCCGAGAACAGGTACGCCGCAACGTCCGCACCGGTATGCGCCTCGCCCACCGTCACCGTGAAGTCCGCACCACGCACGATCGTGGCCGGGGCCTCGATGGCGCCGAACAGGTCGTCAACAAGATCCTGTTCGGACGGACCGCCGGCCCCCGGCTCATCGCCGTCATCCGGGTCAGTCGGGTCTGTCGGGTCAGTCGGGTCTGTCGGATCGGTCGGGTCCGTCGGATCGGTCGGATCAGTCGGGTCCGTCGGGTCCGTGGGATCGGTCGGATCAGTCGGATCGGTCGGGTCGGTCTCGTCCGAGGGCTGCAGCAGCGTGATCCGGTCCAGGCTCATCTCGCCACCATCCTGGCGCAGCGCCACGGACGGAGCCCACTCGGAGTAGGCCTCGGCATCGATCGTGAGGTCGAGCAGACCGCGCCGGATCAGCTCCCACTCCTCGTCCTGCTCAAGCCAGACCGTCAGCTCGCCGTGATCGACCCGGACGGCGAACCGGTCGCCGGGCTCCCACGTGAGTGGATAGGGACGGCCAGGTCCGGCCGCTAGCTGGTCGTTGCCGCCGCCGAGCCGCACGTCGATCCCGTGCTCGCCCCGGCTGTGGTTGTACCAGGAGTGCACCCGCTCGTCCGGGCCGGCAGTCAGGCCCAGGAAGAGGCTGTCCTCGTCCACACCGGAGCCGAGGAAGGTTCCGGGCTCGACCACGAGGGCGAACTGCTCGCCCGCCTCCGCCGGCAGCGCGAGCTGCGTCCACGCCCGATCGTCGGCGGAGGTCGTCAGCAGGCCTGCATCGGTGTCGACCGAGACGTCGGCCGCAGGCTCCGAGCCCGCGTCATAGACGGTGTACTCCTCGAGCCGGTCCTCGGAGAAGTCGTCCTCCCAGGCAACCTCTCCGTAGGTGTCGGCGTCGAAGGGGTCCGGCGTGGGCAGCGGGAGGTTCTGTGCCGGCTCGTCCGGGCCCGGCACGTCCACGCCCTCATCGGTGACCCACGTGGTCCCGTCCTCGTACTTCGTGACAGTGAACGAATCGACCGTGTCTCCTTCCTGGACCGGTCCGTCCGCGCCCCGGGGTGCGACCCACGTGGCGACCGACTCGTAGGTCAGCGTGTTCTCCTCGACCTGGATGGACTGGTACGTCGCCACATCCTGGACCCTGACCTGCAGGTCGGCGTTGTTCTGCGTCCAGCGGTTGTCCTCATCGGAGGGCAGGTCGTACATCTTCTCGCCCGCGTTGGCGACCACGTACACCGGTCCGGCGCTCACGCCGTCGGTGTCGGTACGGGAGTCGTTGTGGACGCCGCGACCATAGGTGTGGTCGTGCCCCTGAAGCACCAGGTCCACGTCATTGCGTTCCAGCACGGGAACGATGTGCTCGCGGTACATCACTTCGTCGCGCAGGCCACCGCCGGAGACCCCGACAGAGAAGATGGGCTGGTGGGCCAGCACCACGGTCCAGTGGTGCGGGTTCTCCTGGATCACTCGCTCCAGCCAGTGCGCCTGCGCCGTGAACCAGGCCTGCCGGTTCACTTCGCAGTCGTCCGGCTGCCCCGCAGGGCGCGAGATCGGGCAGATGTCATCGTGGTTGGCGTTCAGCGTGATGTACCGCACGCCCTGGTAATCCGTGGTGTAGACCGTGTCCTTGAGCACCTCGGCCAGGTGCTCACCGTGGGTGGACGCGTACTCACGCGCATCGGCGGGAATCGGACCGTTGGCGTCGTACTCGAAGCTGTCCGTGAAGTTCTCGATGAACGGCTGGCCGCCGATCTCGTGGTTGCCGAGCGTGGTCAGTACCTGACGATCGGTGCGCAGTGGCTCCGTCGCGTCGAACCAGTCGGTCCACTGCTGATCGTTCGGCGCGTGGTCGATCAGGTCCCCGGCGTAAAGGCCGAGCTCGGCATCCGGGTGCTCGGTCGTCGCCGCCTCGATCGCACGCGGGAAGATCGTCGGGATGCCGTTCTGCGCATCACCGAAGTAGAGGAAGGTGTACGGCTCGAAGGACTCGGCGGCAGTGGTGAAGGTGAACCACTCGCTCCATCGATCTCCCGAGGCCACCCGGTACTCGTAGGCGGTGTCCGGCTCTAACCCGTCTAGCAGCGCACTGTGGCTCCGGGCCGGGTAGCCGCCCACGGAACGTTCGGGCTTCTGCTCCGCGGTCACCGTCTGCGTCTCGCCGCCGTCAGCCGGGCGCACCTCGACCGAACCCGTGAGCGGGTTCTGGCTGCGCGAGCGCCACGTCACATACTGCGAACTCGACGGGTCCGCGCTCGGGTTGAGCACGACCCGCTCGGGATCACCGAGCGGCGCATTCGGATCCGTCCACGCCTCCGGTGAGAGTGCGACGTCGAAGATGTGCATCAGGCCGCCATGATCGGCACCCGGCAGGGTCACGGCCTCGACTGTCTTGTCCGGATCGATGGCCGCCGGGCGAGTGGCGAACACCCGGAAAGTGCCACTGCCGATGCCTCCGTTGCGGTTCACCCTGTTACCGACCTCGAAGACGGTGGCGTTGCCGCCACCGGGGCTCTGCGCCCAGTCGGTCAGGAAGACCGGCACCTCCTGGGTGGAGCCATCGGTGTAGACCACCGTGGCATCGCCCTCGGACGGGCCGTTCGTGGCCAGGCCGAGGAAGGAGACGGTCGCCGCCTGCTGCGGTTCGACCTCCACCCGCTGACCGTGCGGAATCCAGTTGTCCGGCTCACCGGGTTCGGTCTCGGGCCAGGTGAAGACGAGGCTTTCGTGGTCGGGATGCGGGAGCTGCCCACCCGGCTCGGCACCCTCGGCGGCCAGTCCGTCCCGGGAGAACGCCCAGTCGCTGAGGTCCATCGACCCCATGTTCGCGGCGCCGTGCGGGACGGTGCCGGCGTTGTTGCGGGCGTCGGTTCCGTCGGTGTAGGACGGCGGGGCATCGCCCTCGCCGCTGCCCCAGTCACCCGGGGTGGCGGACATCTCGAAGGCGAGCGTGCCGCCGTCGCGTGCGAAGTCCTCCCCCACCCAGGAGGCGGTCTGCTCCGTGCCGTTCACGCTCAGGCCCGTGGTGTAGCGGGCGCCGTCGGAGACGCCCGGAGCGTCGAGCTGGTAGACCCGGTCGGAATCGGCGCTGGTGATCGTGACGGCATCGAACATCGGCGCGGTCACCAGGAGGTTCGCGGTCCCGTAGATCGCCGGGTAGATGCCGAGCTGGGCGAATACGGCCCAGGAACTGAGCGAGCCCTGATCGTCGTTGCCGGGCAGGCCGGCAGGGTCGGTTCCGTACATCTCGTCCATCGCCCGGTACAGCACGTCCGTGGTCTCGTGCGGCTTACCGAGCCAGTGATAGACCCAGGGCGTGCTCAGTGCGGGCTGGTTCGAGAGATAGTTCCCGGACTGGTCGTAGGCACCGGCGTCGAGGTCAGTCATGAGCCGGTCGAGCACGACCTCCGATGCCTCAGCGCCGCCGCGCATCTCAATGAGCGTGCCCAGGTTGTGCTGCACATGCCAGTTCCACTGGTGGCCGGTGGACTGGTGGAACTGGTTGCCGCGCTCTTGCAGGTTGAAGCCGCGGTCGAAACTGTTGCGCGAGCGTGGCCGGATCTCCTGCGTCTCGGGGTCGAACACCATCCGCCAGTTCTGTGCCCGGGCCATGAAGGTCTGATAGGCGTCCTCGTCGCCAAGGCGTGCGGCCAGCTGTGCCACGGAGAAGTCGGTGAGGGCGTGGTCGAGAATGCGAGAAGTCGCGTCTCCACCCTTGCCGTTCTCGATCATGCCGGTGGCGAAGTACTGGAAGGCGTGGAAGCGGCTGGAGTCCTCGGATGGCAGTCCCTGGCTCTCCACGATGGAAGCGAGTACAGCCTCACGGTCGTAGTCGGTGGCGCCGAAGGCGTCGAGGGTGCTGATCAGATTCTGGTAGCTGTCCACCCCGCGGAAGGCCTCCCAGGACCCCCGCTGCTCCACCTGGTCCACGATCGTCTGATTGATGTCGTCGGCCACCTCGGGGTAGAGCATCGCGAGGAGCTGGGCGTGGCTGCGGACCATGTCCCAGCCGCCGCCGGCGAAGATCTTGTAGTGGTTCCGGCCGGCCTCGACGGTGTGGATCTCGTCGTCCTTGCCGCGGTACTCACCATTGACGTCCTGATGGATATTGGGGTGCAGCAGTGCGTGATAGAGCGCCGTGTACAGCTGGACGCGCTGATCCTCGGCGCCACCGGTGGCGTCGATCAGGCCGAGGGCGTCCTCCCAGGCGGCCTGCGCCTGGGAGCGGATCTCGTCGAAGCTCAGATCTTCGGCCTCGACCTCGCGGTTCTCGGCCGCGTTCTCGGCGCTCACGTAGCTGAAGCCAGTGCGAGCAGTGACCTCGGCGCCGTCGGCGAAAGTGACCCAGCCGCCGACCTGGTGCCGGAAGTCGACTCCCTCATCGCCGGTGACCCGCTCGGCAGCGGTGCCCTCCGCGGTCATCTCTGCCCCGTCCCAGATGCCCCAGGACTCGAACGGCTGGTCGTACGTGGTGGAGAAGTAGGCACGGTAGTGGGTGCCGTCGTCGCAGACATCGGCCCCGTAGGTCCAGCCGCTGACTGTCTGGTTCTCCGGGTCGATGTCGATCACGACGTCGTGAATCCGATTGTTGGCCCCGGATGCGTCAAGGAGAAGGGTCGCGCTGTCACCGTTCTCATCGAAGGTGTAGCGACTGACGGCGGTCCGTGTGGTCGAGCTCAGTTCGCTGAGCACGCCGTTATCGGTCTCGACCGAGTAGTAGCCCGGCTGCGCCACCTCATTGTCGTGGCTGAAGTCGAGGAAGTAGCTGCGGTGGTCCACGGCCGGGCTGACCGGGAGAACACCCTCGTCGAGCGCACCCGCATACGGCGTGGTGGGGAACTCGTAGCCACCGAAGCGCTCGTGACAGCCCGTACCCGAGTAGCGGGTCATGCCGAAGCCGCGGATCTGGTCCGCGGTGTACTCGTAACCACCCTTGTCCCGGACCAGATCATGCGCATCTGGATCGGTGTTGTACGTCGTCGGGCTGGGCTGGACCATCCCGAACGGCAATGCCCCGCTGGGGAAGGTGTTGCCGTAGGCGTCGTTGCTCTTGTTCTCGCTCAGGTCGAGTTCGGTGCCGATGAACGGGTCGACCGCGTCGAACGGGGCGATATCGTCCGCCGCTGCCGGTGTCGCGATGGCGGCCGCGGCGAGCCCAGCCACGAGTGCGGTGGACAGGGCGGACGCGATCAGCCGCGCGGGCCGGCGACGAGACGTAGAGCGCACGAAGGTGCGAGGGTGTGCGGAGGGCATGACGACCTTTGCTCTCGAACCTGCCGGCGCACCAAACAGACGTGCGCCGTCCAGGACCTGCCAGACGGGGACGAGAACCACCCCAACAGCGGCAGGTGAACATCTCTTGACCGCGCGGATACCTCCGCCCGATCGGTTCGTGAACAGCCGTTGGGCCAGACGCGCCTATCGAAGGAGCTCGGGCGGGATCTCCTCGGCACCCCGGACGCCGTCGAGCAGCTCGGGCTCGATCCCGTCGCCGCGGCGCAGCACGCTGATGGCCCCCGAGGGTTCGAAGATCACGGCTGCCACCTCGTTGCGGTGCCGCACCCCGGCCTGCCTCAGTCGTGAGGCCAGCTCGGCATCGACCACGTGGCAGCGCCGCATGTTCTCCTCCAGCACGGTGGCCCCGGCCATGAGGAGTACCGGCGGCACGGCGATCGCCTGCCGGCCGATCCGATGCGTACGCACCAGGCCGGCCACCGCCTGCAGCACGATCAGGGTGGCCAGTGCCACGATCCCGGCGGCCAGGCGCGGGAACTCCCCCAGGCTGGCGCGCCCGATCACGGCACCGAAGGCCACCACGGCGGCGAGATCGTAACTGGACATGGTGGCCAGCATGCGCTGGCCCATCAGCTTCACCAGCAGCACCATCGCCACGTACATGCCCACTGTCCCGAGCACGACGGCGAGCGCCTGGGTCGGCGTGATCAACAGCAGATCGTTCATTGCTCCCTCCCGCACAGCAGTGCGCTCCACCGTAGCCAGACCCGCCGGTGCAGGTCGGAGCGTCTCAACCGCCGACGGCGAACCTCACCAGTCGCTGTGCGTCCAGCGGCCGCCCAGAAGGGTTCCCCGCACACCCATCGTGCGCAGGACGGCGGGGTCGCAGCGCACAGGGTCCTCGTCCAGGAGCGCGAGGTCGGCTACATCTCCGGGCCGGAGGAGCCCGCGGGTGGCAGTGCTGGCCGCGAGCGCCTGGGCAGGGGCGATCCGGTGCTCGGGGTGCCACGGCGGGCGTCCGTCGCGGCTGCGGGTGACGGCGGCAGCGATCGCCGTCCATGGGTCCAGGGGCGCGACGGGGGCGTCAGATCCGAACCTGACCCGTGCGCCCGCATCAAGCAGGCTCCGCACGGGGAAGGCCCAGCCGGTGCGCCCGGGCCAGTACTCCTCGGCGATGTCTCGATCGTCCATCGCGTGTTCGGGCTGCACGCTGGCCGTGACGCCGAGCTCGGCGAACCGGTCCAGATCGTCGGGGTGCACCAGCTGGGCGTGCTCGATGCTGGCCGGCAGTCCCGGCACCTGCCCAGCGGTAGGCCGTGCGGCTGCGTAGGCGTCCAGGGCTGCCGTCACGGCCGCGTCCCCGATGGCGTGGACGGCGGTGCCCAGGCCCGCGCTCCGGGCGCGGGCGATCAGGTGGGTGAGGGCGGCGACGTCATATTCGAGGTGACCATGGACGCCGTCGGTGCTGGCGTGCTCCTGAGGCTCCTTGGGCAGGGGGGCCTCATACGGATCCCGGCAGTACGCCGTCCGTGTGTTCAAGGAACCGTCCGCGATCACTTTCAGCGGGCCCACGGTGAGCAGGCCGAGGCGATCAAGGACGTCACCGGAGCGCAGCCCGGCGCGGATGACGGCGTCCAGGCGGTCGGGGTAGAAGCCCGCTCGTACCCGCAGCGTGTCGACTCCACGTGCGATCCGCTCGGGCCAGATGGCGAGGTTGTCGGCCATCTCGAGGTCCACGATGCCGACCACGCCTCGCGCCGCGGCAGCGGTAGCTGCCCTACCGGCGGCGCCCACGTCATCGCTGTCGGTCGCGGCGTCCAGGCGGCGGGAGGCGGCGAACCACTCCGCCTCGCGCACCACGCCGTCAGGGTCCGGATGGACACCCAGCCAGCGGGCGGCCGCAGTAGACAGCCACGCACAGTGCAGATCCCAGGCGATCAGCACTACCGGGCGTTCACCGGCGACGGCGTCAAGGCCAGCCTGGCTGGGCGGCTCAGGCCAGGTGGCGTCCCGGAAGCCATAGCCCACGAGTGGGGCATCCTGGCGCGAGTGGGAGCGGACCACGTCAAGTACGGCGCCGGCGTCCTCGGCCTGGCTGAGGTCGAGGCGCTCGCGGCGCAGCGCCCATTGGTGGAAGTGCACGTGTGCGTCCCACAGACCCGGGATGAGAACCGCGCCATCGGCGTCGATCGGCTGAGCGGTCGATTCCAGCCGCCTCGAGGCCGACGCTGACGTGAGGTCGGTACCGGTGGGTGCGATCCGGGCGAGGCGCCCGTCGGCGATCAGCACGTCCAGCAGGTCGTCGCTGCCAGGGCGGCGCACGCGCCGCAGCAGCAGGGGCGGTTCACTCACCTGGCGAGCCTAGAGCCCGTCCGGCTCCGGCGACTCACGTGGGTGTGGTGAGTGTCGGATTCTCCGCTGTTCGCGACACTCACCCGCACCCCCGCGCGGCTCCCGTGGGCCTGGCAGACTGCATCCATGCCCGTAGTGCAGGCGGAAGTCATGGTTGAGGTCGACCCCGCGACGGCGTTTGCCGTCTCCCAGACCACGGGCCAGGCGCGCCTGCGCTGGGACCCGTTCATCCGCCGTCAGCGATTCCTCGACGAGGCGGCGGCGCCTGCCAAGGGCGTACGCACGCTGACAGTGCACCGCAGCGGGATCCGGATGATCAGCGAGTACGTCTCCTACGCGCCGCCGCGCAATGTGGGGATGCGGATGGTGCAGGGGCCGTGGTTCTTCGCCAACCTCGCCGGCGGGTGGCGCTTCGAGGCCGTCGGATCCGGCACCCGGGCGGTGTGGAAGTACTCCTTCACGTGCCGGCCACGCTGGCTCGCCCCGGTGGCCGAGCGGATCGGGACGTGGGTGCTCGGACGCGATATCCGCCGTCGGATCGCCGGGTTCGCGGCGGGCTGCCGTGATCCGCAGGTGCTCGACTCACTCTGAGCATCGGAATTGCTCCTGCCGGCTCGCGAGGGTGGCATGGGTGTCGAATTCTCGGCAATCTGCGACATCCAGGGCACCCTCGCGGGCCAACGGCGGTGCGTCAGACGTCGGCGCCCGTGATTTCGGCGTGCGCGGCCACCCAGCGCAGCAGCGGAACGAGATGCCCGGCGAGCTCCCGGCCGGGGTCAGTGAGGCTGTAGTCCACACGTGGCGGGATGGTCGGTTGCGCCTCGCGCAACACTAATCCGTCCTGTTCGAGGGTCCGTAGGGTCTGGGCGAGCATCTTCTCGCTCACCCCGTCGACGGCGCGGCGCAGCTCCCCCCATCGGAGGCTTCGGCTGCTGAGGGCGACCAGTACGAGCACGCCCCATTTGCTGGTCACGTGATCGAGGAGGGCACGCGTGGGGCACTGATGGGTGAACGTGCCAGGGCCGAGATCGACGATGTCGGCAATCAGCGATGCTGGGTCTGTGACCTGGGAACTTACCGCCATACCAGTACCTTACTCCAAAGTGGGTACTGTGGATGGGGAAGCACTCGGCGGTGACTGTCGTTCATCCGATCAGCAGATCCGGCCGACCCGGCAGGACGCTCGACGAAGGGAACCTACTCATGACCATCGCTGTGACCGGAGCTTCTGGCCACCTCGGCCGCCTCACCGTGCGCGCCCTGCTCAACCGCGGGGTGCCCGCCGGGGAGATCGTCGCGACTGCACGGAACACCGAGTCGATCGCTGACCTGGCCGGCCTCGGGGTCCGCACGGTCGCCGCCGACTATGACGACCCCACCTCACTGCCGCCTGCTCTGGCCGGGGTGCGCACCCTGCTGCTGGTCTCCGGCAGCGCGGTCGGTCAGCGCGTCCGCCAGCACGGCGCCGTGATCGACGCGGCAGTCGCCGCCGGGGTGGAACGCATCGTGTATACCTCGGCGCCACATGCCGACACCTCTGCCCTGGTTCTCGCTCCCGAGCACAAGGCCACCGAGGAGCTGCTCGCCGCAGCGCCGATCGCCACCACGATCCTGCGCAACAGCTGGTACACCGAAAACTACGCGGACGCCGTCGCCCGAGCGGACCAGACGGGCGAGATCGTGGCGAGCGTGGGAGAGGGCCGGGTGGCAAGCGCCTCCCGGCAGGACTATGCCGAGGCTGCTGCAGCCGTGCTCACCACCGATGGCCACGCGGACGCGATCTACGAGCTCACCGGGGACCTCGCGTGGACCCATGAGGACCTCGCCAAGGCTGCGTCCGCCGTCGTGGGCCGCGAGGTGACGTTCCGCAATGTGACACCCGCCGAGCACGAGGCGATGCTGCGCGAGGCGGGCCTCGACGAAGGGACGGCCGGGTTCGTCGTGGCGCTGGACCAGAACATCAAGGCTGGGCTACTCGCCGAGGTGACCGACGACCTGAGCCGCCTCATCGGCCGTCCGACGACGCCACTGATCGACGGGCTGCGAGCGACGATGGGCTGAGCTGAATCGCTGAACGGGCTGGGTGAGGGCGAGAGCTCTTCCCCAGCCCGTCGCGGAATAGCACAACCCGCCACATAGTTGTGGAGCAGGTGAGCGCTCGAAAGAACATCGGCTTCCTGTCCTTCGGGCATTGGAATCCGCATCCCACCTCCGCCACCCGGACCGGAGCGGACGCCTTGCTCCAGAGTATTGATCTCGCGGTCGCCGCTGAGGAACTCGGCGCGGACGGAGCGTACTTCCGCGTGCACCACTTCGCTCGCCAACTCGGCTCGCCCTTCCCGCTACTGGCCGCAGCAGGCGCGAAGACGAGCCGCATCGAGCTCGGCACTGGCGTCATTGACATGCGCTACACCAACCCGTTGGCTTTCGCTGAGGACGCCGGAGCGGCAGACCTGATCAGCGGAGGAAGGCTCCAGCTCGGGATCTCACGGGGGTCGCCGGAGCAGGTGATCGACGGCTGGCGGCACTTCGGCCATGAACCCGCCGAGGGCGAGTCCGACGCCGACATGGCACGCAAGAACGCCGAGGTGGCACTGGAGATGATCTCGGGCAAGCAGTTCGCTCAGCCGAATCCCCGGCCGATGTTCCCGAACCCCCCGGGGATGCTGCGCATCGAGCCGTACTCGCAGGGCCTGCGCCAGCGCATCTGGTGGGGCGCAGGTTCCGATGCAACGGCACGGTGGGCGGCGCAGCAGGGCATGAATCTCATGTCCTCGACTCTCAAGTATGACGAGTCCGGCGAACCCTTTCATGTGCAGCAGCGCCAGCAGATCGAGGCATTCCGTACGGAGTGGGCACAGCACGATCACGGTTTCGAGCCGCGGGTGTCGGTATCGCGGTCGATCTTCGCGATCGTCGACGATCGGGATCGGCGCTACTTCCTCGGCAGCGGGGATCGCGATGATCAGTTCGGGTACATCGACAGCACGCGATCAGTATTCGGCCGCTCGTACGCCGACGAACCCGAGGCGCTCGTCGAACAACTTGCCGGCGATGAAGCGATCGCAGCGGCGGACACATTGCTGCTGACGGTGCCAAACCAGCTCGGCGTGGACTACAACGCTCACGTCCTGGAGTCGATTCTCACCCACGTCGCGCCCTCGCTCGGCTGGCACTGAGGGACTAGGCGAGGTTCCGGCGCATTTCCGCGTTCGGAACGGCTACGCCACGGACCATATTGTCCGGGCGATCGGCCACCACAACGAATCCGAGACGTTCGAACGCCGGCTGCGCACTCCGACTGGCAAAGGTCCGTAGTTCGGTCAGACCCCGGGCACGTGCGGCGCGGATGACGGCGGTCAGGAGGGCGCGGGCGATGCCCTTGCCTCCAACTCGTGGATGGACGAACACCATATCGACCAACCCGTCCGACGTCAGGTCCGCGAACCCCACGACGGCGCCTTCGACCTCTGCCACGAGTGTCGCCGCCTCTCGCCGCCGCGTGTCCCAGTTGCTCAGGTCAGTGCGAGCGGGGCCGGCCCAGGCCTCCACCTGGTCAGGCTCGTAGACCGAAGCGGCTGTCTGGCGAATCGCGGTTTGGAAGACGTCGAAAGTCGCTGTGGCGTCATCGGGGCTTCGGTAGGTGCGGATGTCACACGGCGTTCGCGCTTCGATCGACATCGCTGCACTCTATCTGCCGCTACTTCGCCGATGCACGGGACCACCCGCGGACGATTCGGGAGATGTTGCCCGTTCTCCTGCTCTTTTCCCGAGCCCCGCCATCAGCTGCCGGAGCAGCCCGCTCAGCTGCGCCACCTCCTCGTCATCGAGTGCCGCCACCAGTCCTGCCTCGTGCTCGAGCAACTCACCGACCACATCATCGATGCGCGTTCTCCCCGCGTCGGTGAGCGCCACCTCGACCGCACGGCCGTCAGAACCGCCACCGCGCCGGCGCACCACCCACCCGTCCCGCTCGGCCCGCGATACCCACTGCGAGACGGCGCCGGCGCTGACCCCGGCCCGGCGAGCGATCTCCGAAGGCGCCAGCACATACGGCTCCCCCGCTCGGCGCAGCGTGGCGAGCAAGCTCCGGGTGGACACCTCCATTCCGAGGCGCTGCATGGTGGAGCGGCGGTCGTTCTCAAGCAGGTGCGCGATCCGCCAGATCCGTGTGATCACACCGATCGACTCCACCGGAGCACCGGGGAGCTCCCGGCTCCACGCCTCCGCGATCTCATCGACGGCGTCGCGAACGGGCTCCTCATGTGCCATCATGACACTACTTTAGCCCTAAAGGAGGAGAGATGCCAGAAGCCAGACGCACCGCCGTCGTCACCGGTGGCGGTACGGGCATCGGCCGCGCGATCGCTGCCGATCTCAGCGCAAGCGGCCATGACGTCACGATCATCGGGAGGCGCGCAGACGTTCTCGAACAGACGGCCACCGATCTCGGCGTTCGTGCCGCCGTCGCCGATCTTGAAGACCCGGCAGCGGTGGCGCAGCTTGGCGCCTCCCTTCCCGAACAGATCGACGTGCTGGTCGCCAACGCCGGTGGGATTCCCTCGTCGCCGAACGAGTCCTCCATGAGCCAAGAAGGTGAGCGACTCAACCCCGCCGAGATGGCAGCGCGCAAGACCGCCTCCGTCTGGATGGCGACCTTCGCCCGCAACGTGCTGACCGCCGTCGTGCCCGTGACCACCCTGACCGACCGCCTGGGAACGGACGGACGCCTCATCGTGATCGGTTCGATCGCCGCCGCCCAGGGCAGCGGTTCTTACGGTGGCGCGAAGGCCGCACTCGAATCGTGGGTGGTGGGACTGGCTCGCCAGCTCGGTCCGCGAGGCATCACCGCGAACGTCGTTGCTCCGGGCTTCGTTGCCGAGACCGAGTTCTTCGGCGACTCCATGACCGACGAACGACACGAGCGACTGGTCTCGGCCACGATGACCAAACGCCCGGGTCGTCCGGACGACATCGCTGCCGCCGTCGGGTTCCTCGCCTCACCCCGCGCCGGGCACATCACCGGCCAGGTGCTACACGTGGACGGCGGTGCCACGCACCGCCAGTGATCATCGGCGAGCTCGATCCTTGGCGCGGGGCGCCAGGAGCGGCAGCCGGGACCAGTGCAAGCAGGTACGGCGTCATGGCGATGATCGCCTCTTGCCTACAGAGTGTAGGTTTTAGCCTAATGGGCGTAGGGTCTCATTCATGCCCCGCGCGAATCTCAACGAACACACCGTCCTCGAAGCGGCTGCGGACCTCGCGGACCGGGAGGGCTTTGCCGCCGTGACAGTCTCAGCCGTTGCCCGACTTCTCGGCGTGCAACCCGCCAGTCTCTACGAGCACGTGCGGGGGCGAGAGGCGCTCCTGGACGGGATCCAGCGGCTCGCTCTCGGCGAACTCAGCTCGCGCATCAGTGCCGGCGTCGCAGGGCGCGCTGGGAGTGAGGCTCTCCGCGGGCTCGCTGACGCCCACCGCGCCTACTCCCGCGAGCGCCCGGGCGCGTGGGCCGCAATCGAACGCCGCGCATCCGCGCAGACCGCCCAATCGCCCGAGGCGGGACGAGCCGCATCCCTCACTCTCGCGGTCGTGAGGGGATATCCGATCCCCTCCGACGCTCTCATCCACGCCGCGCGCCTCATCGGTGCGACGATCAACGGCTTCCTCACACTCAGTCGAGTCGACGCCTTCGCACACCGCTCAGAAGCTGAAGACGAATCCTGGACGGCCACGATCGACGCCCTCGACCGCGCATTACGCACCTGGCCTGCGAAAGGAGTCCGCTCATGATCGCCACCCCGCTCACCAACGACCTCCTCCACGGAGTCGCCGAACTTGAACCGACACCACGCGGCATCACGCCTCACCGATTGCCCGCGTGGGTCCGTCAACAGTTTCCCGATCCTCAGCTACTCGCGATGCAAGCCCAGCCCTCCGGTGCCCGCTTGATCTTCAGCACGACCGCTTCACGTATCGAACTCGCCACCCATCCGGTGCGGATCACCTATCGTGGCGCCGACCGCGCGCGAGGGCGTATCGATATCTTCATCGACGGCGTCCTGCACACGCGGGACGAGCTCACCGGGGGCGACCGCAACGAGATCGACTTGCAGACCGGAACCTCGAGCGCTCACCCGGGCCCGGCACATCGCACCGTGGTAGCGGGCCTGCCCCCGGGCAACAAACAGGTTGAGATGTGGCTGCCACACAATGAAACCGTGGAGCTCATCGACCTCCTCACCGACGAGCCTGTCGTCCCCGAGCACAGTCCCCGCCCGGTCTGGGTACACCACGGCAGTTCCATCAGCCACGGGTCCAACGCCCTCGCCCCGACCGAGATCTGGCCAGTGGTCGCCGCGCGAACGGCAGGTGGTGTCGAACTGCGCAACCTGGGCTTGGGCGGCAGCGCCCTCGTCGACCCGTTTCTCGCTCGAGTCATCCGCGACACCCCTGCCGATGCGATCAGCATCAAGCTCGGCATCAACGTCGTGAACCTCGACTCGATGCGGCTACGGTCCTTCGTTCCGGCAATCCACGGCTTCGTGGACACCATCCGCGAGGGGCACCCCGATACGCCACTGGTTCTCGTATCGCCCATCTTCTGCGGGATCCACGAGAACACCCCCGGTCCTGGGGCGGTCGATCCTGCCACCCTGGGCACAGACCACGTCCAGTTCATCGCCACCGGGTCACTCGGGGACACTGCCCACGGGCGACTGACGCTGGAGGTGATCCGGGGCGCGCTCCGCTCAGTGGTGGAGCACCGATCCGAGGACTCGAATCTCCACTTCCTCGACGGCCTTGAACTCTACGGCCCCGTCGATGCGGACACTCTGCCGCTCCCCGATGGCCTACACCCAGATGCTGAAGCACACGACCTCATCGGTCGACGCTTTGCGGAGCGCGTCTTCGCCCCCGGGGCCGCCTTCGGCGGCGTACCCGATCGTCATTGAGTGCGTGCTCTCGCGGCACCGCTCAGCCCACCAGGAAGAAACCCATCACTCCAGGGTTGTGCGCGTGCACGATCGAGAGGAACACCAGGACGTCGAACAGCAGGTGCACGATCAGCACGTAGGTGAGCGAACCGGTCTTGGTGAAGATCCACCCCTGCAGCAGCGCGAACGGGGCAGTCAGGAACGGGCCCCACTCCCGGTAGCCAAGCTCCCAGAGGAACGAGACGAAGATCGTTGCCTGCAGCAGGTTCGCCAGCCACACCGGGAAGTGCCGCCGCAGCAGCGCGAAACACGTGCAGATGAAGAACAGCTCGTCCCAGGTGCCCACGAAGTTCACCCCGACGAAGAACCTCGCGAGTTCGCTGCCGTCGGTGATGTGCGGCCAGTTCAGGTACGCACCCGAGGTGATGAAGTAGAACGGCAGGAGCAGCCAGCCAAGGACCGGCACGGCCACCAGGTAACTCTTCTCCAACCGGCTCCACTTCTGCCCGGTCCGCCACGGGAACCGGATGGCATGGCGCTTGTACACGAGGCGGTCGATGAGCGAGGGGGTCAGGACCGCCAGGATGAGCACGATGCCGATCGTGAAGAACCGGTCCCAGTGCACGTCCGCCTCCACGGATGTGATCGAGACAATCGCGATCCCGACCCCGATGAGGCTGAGGTCCTTGCCCAGCTCACGAGAGACCCACCACGCCGCGACCAGGCTCACCGCCAGCAGGCCGTGCCCCCACCCGGGCAGCATCAGTCCGAACAGCAGGAAAGCGGAAAGTGAGACCCCGACGGCGGGAAGCACAGTCGTCAGGGAGAGCCCGGCTCGATCCGTGGCTGGGAGGGATGTAGGCAGGCTGGCGGACGGGTCGGCGGGCACCTCACCAGCATGCCATCACCACCCTCAGTCTTCAGCGCCGAACGCTGACTTCTGCGGCATCCGCCGGCCCACACGCCGCAGAAGTCAGCGTTCGGCCACCAGGTGACGGCGATACGGGATGGGGTTGGTGGCGAGGTGGGGTTCCTACGCCATCGCCTCGGCGATGATCTGCGCCGCCCGCACCCGCTCGGCCACACCATCGGCGTGCAGGGCCACCATCAACTCATCGGCGTCGGCATGCCGGGCGAACTCGCGCAGGTAATCCCCCACCTCGTCCTTCGTGCCCACGGCGGTGTACCGCATCATCTCCAACAAGCTCCGGCCTTGCGGTGAGGCGAGCACCATGTCCGCCTCGTCGTCGGTGACCGTGCGCCCGGGCGGCAGCAGCAGGCCCACGCGGCGGCGCTGCGCCGTCAACAGTTGGTCAGCCGCCTCGGCCGAGGAGTCCGCCGCCACCGCGCCGACGGCGGCGATCACGTACGGTTCGGCGAGTTGTTCCGAGGGGGTGAACTCCTCCCGGTAGATGGCCACCGCCTGCTCCAGCGCCGCCGGAGCGAAGTGCGAGGCGAAGGCGTAGGGCAGTCCGAGTTTCGCGGCGAGCTGTGCACCGAACAGCGAGGAACCGAGGATGTACAGCGGCACATTGGTGCCAATCCCCGGATAAGCGTTCACGCCCTCGATCGTGGTCTTGCCACGCAAGTACCCGTCCAGCTCGGCAACATCGGCGGGGAAGGTCTCTGCGGCGCGCGCATCCCGGCGCAGCGCGAGCATCGTGTTCTGGTCGGTACCTGGCGCCCGGCCCAGGCCCAGGTCGATCCGGTCCGGGTGCAGCGTGGCGAGAGTGCCGAACTGCTCGGCGATCACCAGTGGCGCGTGGTTGGGAAGCATCACCCCGCCGGCTCCGAGCCGGATCGAGCGGGTGTTCGCTGCCACGTGTGCGATCAGCACACTGGTGGCCGAGGATGCGATCGCCGGGTTGTTGTGATGCTCGGCGTACCAGACGCGCCGGTAGCCGGCCTGTTCCGCGGCCCGTGCGAGGGCCACCGTTCCCTCCAGACTCTCCCGGGTGGTTTGCTCCCGTCCGACGACGGCGAGATCCAGCAGGGAGAGAACGGACATGGGTGGCCTTTCCGGGAAACGGCGGGCGACGGTGGACTGTCTTAGACGGCAACACCGCGGCCCGGCTCTGTCATTCCACGCACAGCGTCATTCCTCGCACGACCGCACTCACCGCGCACCGAGTGCGGCCGATCTCGCGCATATCTCAAGAAGTGAGAGGAATCGGCCGCACTCGCGCTAGGGGGGTGGTGGTTCGGGGGGGTGGAGGGGGCGGGGGGCGGGGGTGGGTCAGGACCAGGGGCGGGTGGCCCAGAAGCCGCCGTCGGCGAACAGCTCGTCCACGCACTCGGTGAGCAGGCCCGTCTCGAACAGCAGATCGAGCAGGGTGTACCGGCTGCGGATGGCCTGCGCACGGAGGTAGGTCTCGCGGAACCTCGCCCGGTCCACTCCGATCTGCCCCGGATGCGTCACCGCGCCGACCACGCCGAGGATCCGCTCGATCTCGGCGGCCGGGAGCAACTGCTCACGCACCCGCTCGGCGATCTGCGGCCACTTCTGCCTCACCAGCGCCAATCGCTCCCGCAGCTGCTCGGGCTCGAGGTGCTTGGCCTTGCTCTGCGCCACGGTCGCCTCGACCAGGTCGTCGGGGAAGGTGGCCCGGATCTGCTCTTCACGCTCGTCCCAGGTGGGCCACGCAGTGACAACAGCGTCGATGTCCACGGCAGTCAGGTCGCGGCGGAGCACCACCTCATACAGCGCGCACAGGGAGATGGTTCCGAGCCCCACCTTCATCCCGTGCGAGAGCGGCGGCTCATCGTCCATCCCGAGCTTCTCCATCTCCCACAGGTGGGAGAACTGGTGCCCGGCCCCGGAAGCCGGCCGCGAGGACTGGTACGCCTGCATACTCAGCCCGGACATGATCAGGCCCTCGGTGAGGCCGGAGATCGCAGCCACGTCACCGTCGCGCAACCCCTCCGGATTGCTGAGCGAGGCCCGCAGTGGCCCCTGCACGAGGTCCCACACTCCGTGGTCGATCGGCTCGATACCCAGTTCGTCGGCGATGATCCAGTCCGCACCGGCGGGCACCTTCTCGATCAGGTCCCCCACCCCCGTGGCGGTGAGCCGGGCCGGTGCGGCGGCGAGGACCCGCTGGTCCGCCACCAGACCGGCCGGCGCGGGGCAGAAGATGGTCTGCTTGAAGCCGTCCTTGGTGATCGAGGAACCATAGGCCGTGTACCCGTCCATCGAGGCTGCAGTAGCGACATTCAGGTACTCGCGCTCAAGCTCCCCGGAGGCGAGTTTGGTGAGATCGTTCAGTGTGCCCGAGGCGATGGAGACGGCGATCGCATCGAGGGGGCGCAGGTGTTCACGCAACGTCGTGACGTTGTCATAGCTCGCGTAGAGCGTGGGCACGCCGGGGAAGACATACGGCTCAGCGAGCGGCACCCCGGCAGCCCGCAACGATGCCGTCACTGCCTCACCGGCCACTGCCCAGGTGTTCTCGTCGGCCACCACAATGGCCGTGCGGGTACCGAACAACTCCGTGTAGACCGCGCCCGTACGCGCCAGCACGTCCGTGCCGATCACGATCGCGCGGGTGTCGGTGGCGTCTGCGAGCGCAGTCTCGATCAGGTTCTCAGTCATCCAGGGATCCCTTCAGATCAGGCGAGATGGTCCTGCATCCGGTGGATCGGATCGCGCAGGAGGGGGTAGGTCTCGATATAGGCGTCCACGTACGGGCGGTACGCCTCGTGCCGGGCCGGGTCAGGATCGAGCACGACGGCGGTATGCACCATCGCCTCGGCCGCCTCGCTCACGCTGGGGTACAGGCCGGCGGCCGTGGCCGCGAGGATGCCCGCACCGAGCACGACGGCGTCACCCACCTCGGTCAGTTCGATCGGCACGCCGGTCACATCGGCGTGCATCTGGATCCAGTCACGGCTCTTCGTGACACCACCGCAGGCCACGAGCGTCGTGACATCCAGCCCCGCCTGCCGCATGGTGCGCAGGTTGTGCTCGGTGCCGTAGCAGACGGCCTCTTGGATGGCCCGGTACAGGTGCTCACGGGTGTGCCGCAGGCTCATCCCCCACAGGATTCCGCGGGCCTGCCCGTCGGTGTAGGGCGTCCGGTTGCCCTGGAAGTACTCGTTCATCACGAGGCCTTCCGCACCGGGAGGCAGGTGCCGTGAGCGCTCGTTCAGGAGCTCGTAGGGACTGCAGGCACTGGTGCCATCTGCTGCTCGGCGCTCGGCTTCTGCACTCACATCGCGGGCGAAGTTCTCCACGAACCACTTCAGCACCGAGCCGGTGGAGACCTGCCCGCCCTCCACGGTGTACTGCCCGGGTAGCACCGCATCGGTGTACGCGCCGAAGAAGCCCGGCCCGCTGATCGGCGTGGCACTCTGCCCGGTGAGCACGTGTGAGGAGCCGGTGATCAGTGCCATTCGGCCGGGTCGGAGCGCGTTGAGCCCGATCTGCCCGGCCCACGCGTCCCCGCAGCCCTGAGCAATGGGCGTTCCTGCCCGCAGCCCCAGCGCATGGGCGGCATCCGCGGTCAGCGAACCGACCCGGGTACCCAGATCCACCACGCGCTCGGGCACCTTGGCGAGCGCCTCGGCCGCTCCGACGTGGGCATAGAAATCGGTCGGCCACCCGCCCTCGTCGCGATTGTGGAACATCCGCAAGGCGGCGGAGTTGATGTTCTGCGTCCACGCTCCGGTGAGCTGGTGGGTGAGCCAGTCGGCGGCGTCCACCAGGTAATCGGCGTGATCGAAGAGGTCACGGTGGTTCTCGGCGAGCCAGGCGGCCTTGAACGGGAACCACTCGGCGCTCGCCGGTGCTGCACCGTCACCGATATAGCGCAACGCCACCGAGGTGGAGGAGGCCGCACGGCCCGCCTGCTCCACGGCACGCACGTCCATCCACAGGATCGCATCGTCGAGGTGCTCGCCGGAGGCAGTCATCGGCACCACAGTCATGGTGGTGGCGGCATAGCCGATTCCGGCGATCTGGTCACCAGCCAGCCCGGTGGTACCCATGACGTGCGCGGTCGCTGCGCACAGGGCGGACCACCAGTCGTCGGGGCTCTGGGTGGCCCATCCAGGGCGGATGTGAGTGGTGGCGTACCCGGAACTGGCGACGCCTGCGACCTGTCCGCGTGCATCAATCACGGCGGCGCGGCAGCTCTCCGTGCCGAAGTCGATGCCGAGCACGTACGGTCCTGGGCCGTCGACTGCGCTGGTCATCGACTCATTCGTCCTCGTCGGTCCACTCGAGTTCCCGACGTAGTTCGGCCGGGATCAGGTGGTCGATCCGCTCGAGCACGAACGTGGGCCGGTTCAGTTCCGGCAGCGCCTCGGATTCGTCCCGGGTGGAGTCCCCAGTGAGTACGAGCGTGGAGACCATGTCGGTGTTGACCGCCATCTGGATATCGGTGCCGAGCCTGTCCCCCACCATCATGCACCGGCGCGGATCGACGTCCAGGCCAGCAAGTGCCGCGGTCAGCATGTCCGGATCCGGCTTGCCCACGTTCTTGGTCAACGTGGTTCCGGTACATGCTTCGATGGCGGCCACGATGGCGGCCGCGTCGGGTTCGCCTCGCCCCCCGGGGAACGGGCAGTACCTGTCCGGGTTGGTCGTCACCAGGATGGCCCGCTGGTGGTACCAGATGGCGTCGAAGGCGATCTGCAGCTTGCGGTACTCGAAGGTGCGGTCGTAGCTGGCGATCACGATGTCGATCTCAGCCGGGTCCTCGCTGATCGCGATCCCGGCTTCGCGCAGCGCCCGCACGAGCGGTTCTTCGGCGATCGGGAACACCGTCTTACCCGGGTGGTTCGCCTGCAACCAGCGCACCATCACCACGACCGTGTTGGCGATCTCCTCCACCGCTGTGGGCAGTCCGAGCCGGTCCAGCTTCTCGGCATACTGATGGGGATCTTTGGTGGGATTGTTCGAGAGGAACCGCACCGGAATGTCCCGGCGGCGCAGCTCGTGGATCATCCGCGCGGCACCGGGCAGGAGATCGTCGCCCAGGTAGATCGTGCCGTCCATGTCGAACACGTAGGCGTCGTACAGCTGCGTGGGCTCCGCCGCCTGCGTCCCATGCGTCATCGGTGGCGCTCCTGGTCAGTCGGTGGGTTCGTAAGAGCAGATGGCATCCACCTTCTGCTTCGAGGGGGAGGTCGGGTCGAAGACATGCTCGAGCCATTCACCAGCGAGCTTGCGAGCCAACTC
The DNA here is from genome assembly GCF_021049285.1 of Ruania halotolerans. Classification (GTDB taxonomy): domain Bacteria; phylum Actinomycetota; class Actinomycetes; order Actinomycetales; family Beutenbergiaceae; genus Ruania; species Ruania halotolerans. Next base: position 462,563 of record NZ_CP088017.1, on the reverse strand, counting down.
GATCCCGATCACCCGCTGACCGAAGGTGAGGATCTGCGCGTTGTTCGACTTCACCAGGCGCTCCACGGAGAAACTGTCGTGCGCCACCGAGGCGCGGATCCCCGGCACCTTGTTCGCTGCGATCGCCACGCCCATGCCGGTGCCACAGATGAGCAAGGCCCGGTCCGCCTCACCGGCGGCGACCTTGCGGGCAGCATCCACGGCCACGTGCGGGTAGTCGACGTCCTCACCAGAGCCGACTCCGACGTCGACCACCGAGTCCACCCTGTCATCGGCGGCGAAATCCGCTTTGATCTTCTCTTTGTAGTCGAACCCAGCGCTGTCGGCGCCGACGATGATCCGCAAACCCATGACCTACCTGTCCTTCCGGCGCACCTGCGCCTCGACTTACTCAAAGATTATCAGTGTTGATGCAAAAAACTCCATAGATAGTGAGAAGAACTACGACACGGCCGATGCGACCTCCACCTGAACTCCCGCCTGGCGCAGATCGTCCAGCACCTCCTGGGGTGTGGCGCCGTCGGTGATCACTGCATCGAACGCCGTCAGTGGTGCCACCTCATGCAGTGCCCGACGGCGGAACTTGGTGTGGTCGATCAGCGCGACACTGCGCGCAGAGGCCGCCATCATGGCCCTCTTCACGGCCGCCACCTCCGCATACGGGTGGTAGGTGACGCCGTCGGTGATCCCGGAGACGGAGACCATGCACACATCGGCGGCCAGGGACCCCACCACGGACGCGGTGACAGGACCCAGCAGCGCCTCCGCCCAGGCTTCGTATTCGCCGCCGGTGAGCACGAGCTGCACACCCGGCCGGCCACGCACCTCCTCGGCCACGAGGAGGGAGTTGGTCACCACGGTCAGCGGGGTCTGCTCGCGCAGCTCCCTGGCCGTCAGGACACCAGTGGTGGAGTCGTCCAGCATCACGGCGCTTCCGCGCGGCACGGCGGCGGCAGCATGGCGTGCAATGGCACGTTTGGCCGCCTCGTGCTGACCGAGCCGGAAACGCGCGGGCGCTTCCTGCAGGTTCGATCCGGCAGCCGTGACCACACCGCGGTGGCGCACCACCATGCCGAGAGACTCCAGGTCGGCGAGGTCCCGGTAGATGGTCACCGCAGACACACCGAAGGCGGAGCCGAGCTCATCCACGCTGACAGCGCCGTCGCGCAGCACCAGGTCCACGATGCGATTGCGACGTCTGGTCGCCTCCGCGGGAGCACGGCCACGGCCCGACGACCGGCGATCCTGCACGCCTGGGGACACTGGTCACCTCCCATTCTCCGTCTCGACCCTACTGCCGGCGGCGGCACAGTAAGGTCGATGAACTAGCCGGCGAACACACGTGGCGGGACCACCGGGCAACGATGCAGTACGCCGTGGGCCGCTCGCTTCACGCTCGCCGGCACCGCACCGCCCGCCCGCGGACACCAGCAAGGAGGCACCGAACGTGACGGCGACCGAGCCCACCACCCGGGCGACGATCCGCGATGTGGCCCGGGCCGCCGGGGTCTCCCACCAGACAGTCTCGCGGTTCCTGCGCTACGACGGCGCCGGGATGAAGGCCGCCACCCTGGAACGGATCCGGGCGGCCGTGGCCGACCTCGACTACCGGCCCAGCCTGGTGGCGCAGGCGATGCGAGGTCGGCGGACCGGCCGCCTCGCCCTCGTCCTGCCCTCCGGGAACGCGGTCAGCTCCCTGGAGGTCCTCAACGGTGCGACCGACGCAGCCCGGGAGCAGGGCTACGACGTGGAGGTGGTACTGCTTGGCGGCGGCGACAGCGACCGGCACAATCGGCTGCGTGCGATCGCCGAGTCCACCCTCTTCGAAGGCGTTCTCTGCCTGACACCCATCCCGGCCGAGACGGTCGCCTCCGCTCTCGTCCCCTTGATCGTCTCCCCCGACTACGACGCCGAGATGCGCAGCATCGGCACCCTGGCCGAGGGTTCCAGAATCGGCGATCTGCTCGATCGGTTGGCCACCCTCGGCCACCGCGATGTCCTGCACGTCTCCGGGAACTACCGGCATACCTCCGCCCGGAGCCGCCGAGACGAGTTCATTGCCTCGGCCCGGCGGCTCGGCCTGACCTACCGCGTGGTCGACGGCGACTGGACCGGTGATGCCGGCCGTAGCGCCGTCCTGGACCTACCGGAGGACCGTGGACCGACGGCAGTGGTGGCCGCGAACGACATGGTGGCGGCGGGTGCGGCGCGCGGCGCCCGTGAACGCGGTTGGGACGTGCCGGGCCGGTTGAGCGTGACCGGGTGGGACAACCACCCGCTCGGGGAGTGGCTCTCGCCTGGGCTGACCAGTGTCGCCATCGACCACGTCCGGCTGGGGCGGGGTGCGATGCACTCGCTCCTGGCGGCCGTTCGCAAGACCGAGCACATCCCGGACCCTGAACCGATCACCCGGATCGTGTGGCGAGAGTCTGTCGGTGCCCCACCATGGTGAGCAATGACCGGCGCGCGCATCGTGCGGACGTGACCGGCGCAGGTGCACGTTCGTGCACCTGCGTTGCACGTCAGTGCTCCGCGCGGGACGATCAGATCGGAAGCACCTCGAGGTCGAACGAACCATCACAGGAGATGCAGTGACACGCTCAGCGCTGACGAAGCACAGCCGCGCCGCCGCCCTGGAGGCGATGACCACCGGCGAACCGCTGGACGTCCTCGTCGTCGGAGGCGGTATCACCGGGGCGGGCATCGTGCTCGACTCGGTCACGCGCGGCCTGACCACAGGAATCGTGGAGATGCAGGACTGGGCCGCCGGGACGTCGTCGTGGTCCTCCAAACTCGTCCACGGTGGCGTGCGCTACCTGTACAACCTCGACTTCAAACTGGTGGCCGAGGGGTTGCGTGAACGCGGGCTCCTGCTCACCAAGACGGCCCCGCACCTGGTGAAGGCGCAACCGTTCCTCTGGCCCCTCAAACAGCCCGTGATCGAGCGGGTGTACAGCGCCCTGGGCATCGGGCTCTACGATGCGATGGCCGTCATCGGCCACCGCGGGATGGCGGTGCCGATTCAGAAGCACTACTCCCGCGCCGGCGTGCAGGAGCTGTTCCCCGATGTGCGCGCCGACAAGCTGGTGGGCGGAATCCGGTTCTACGACGCCCGGGTGGACGACGCCCGCCTGGTGATGACATTGGTGCGGACCGCGCAGTCTTTCGGGGCGCATGCCGCCGCCCGCACTCAGGTGGTGGATTACGTCAAAGAGGGCGGGCGTGTGGTGGGTGCCGAGGTGATCGACCTCGAGACCGGCACCCGGCACACCATCCGCGCCACGCGAGTGATCAACGCGACCGGCGTGTGGACCGAGGAGACCGAGGCACTCGGTGGCACTGAGGGCGGATTGCAGGTGCTCGCCTCGAAGGGCGCCCATGTGGTGATCCCGAAGGATCGGATCTCCGGCGACGTCGGTCTGTTCCTGCGCACCGAGAAGTCGGTGCTGTTCATCATCCCGTGGCAGCGGTACTGGATCATCGGCACCACCGATACGCCCTGGGATGAGGAGCGGCTGCACCCGGTGGCCACGCGCGCCGATGTGGACTACATCCTCGAGCATGCCAATGACGTCCTCTCCTCGAACCTCACCTTCGAGGACGTGATCGGCGTCTACGCCGGCCTGCGCCCGCTGGTGCAACCCGGAACGAAGGACGGCGGCACTGCCTCCACCAAGGTCTCCCGCGACCACACAGTCGTCGAGTCCGCTCCCGGGCTCACGGTGATCTCCGGCGGCAAACTCACCTCCTACCGGCTGATGGCCGAGCACGCCGTGGATCACGCTCTGGGCGACGAAGCGAAGCGCAAGCCCTCGGTCACCCCCGACACCCCGCTCATCGGCGCGCCTCGCCTGGAAGCGATCACCCGGCAGGCGCCGCAGATCGCCGCACGATACGGCTGGGACAAGGCTCGGATGGAGCACCTGCTCGGCCGCTACGGCTCCGACCTGGACACCCTGTTGGCACTCGTTGACGACGACCCGGAGCTGGGCAAGCCATTGGAGTCCGCTCCGGCCTACCTACGCGCCGAGGTGACGATGGCGGTTCAGTACGAGGGCGCCCTGCACCTGGAAGACATCCTGATGCGGCGGGTTCGGCTGTTCTTCGAGCACCGCGACCGCGGTGTGAGCGCCGTGGAGGAGGTCGCCCTGCTCGTCGCTCCACTGCTGGAGTGGGATGAGCAGACCGTACGCCGTGAAGTCAGCGCCTACGCCGAGATGGCTGCCGCCGAGGAGGCCGCACTGGGCACGATGACCGACGCCGAGGCCGAAGCGGCTCGGCTCGCCGTGGCCGACGTGGTGCCGCTGGCCGAACTGGAGAACTGACCCTCCGGGGTACTCGTCGACCCGGTCGCCGCCGAACTGCCGGATCGACCGACAAGGGCGAACAGCCAACGATTTACGCACGATGACTCTTTCTTTAACGCCTGACTGGCCGTTGCGCCAGCATCGGGAGTTGATGGTCAACGAGTTTTCACGTCTCGTTCATTCACTCGCCAGGTTCTCGCGGGGTCGCACTTCGTAGCGTCAGGGGCGTCCACCCCCTCTGATGCGAAGGAGCACACTCGTGGTGCGCCGTTCTCTCCCGCTGATCACCCACTCCGGCGGGCGATCCGCCATGACCTGCCGCGCGAAGTGCGGCGATGCTTGTTTCCAGGAGGCACCGAACACCTCCGGGAACCCCTACTTCGGCGATCTGGTCGCCACCGCCCTCTCTCGCCGTTCGGTGCTGCGCGCCAGCATGGTGCTCGCCGGGGCCGGCACCGCCGGCGTGCTGGGTACCGCCGCACCGGCGGCCGCTAGCCCCGGCAACCGCGGGTCCAGCGCTGCCCCCGGTCTTCGGTTCACACCCGTTGCGCCGAACACGGCCGACACCCTCACCGTGCCGGACGGGTACGCGTGGGATGTGGTGATCCGCTGGGGCGACCCGCTCTTCGACGCCGACGACGAGTTCGACCCGTTCGACCAGACCCCCGAGAAGCAGTTGCGCCAGTTCGGCTACAACTGCGACTACCTCGGCTTCCTCCCGCTACGCGGCCGCCAGCAGCTGCTCGTGAGCAACCACGAGTACACCAGCGAGGAAATGATGTTCGACGACTACGACCCGGTGAATCCCACCGAGGAGCAGGTGCAGGTCGCGTGGGCGGCACACGGGTTGAGCGTGGTGGTCGTGGAGCCGCCGCGAGGGCGCCCGGCAGGGCTGCAGCCGGTGGTCGGGCACGAGCTGAACCGGCGCTTCCACACCTCCTCCCCGTTCGAACTCACCGGCCCCGTCGCGGGTTCCGAGCTCGTGCGCACCACCGCCGATCCTGAGGGTCGGACCGTGCTGGGCACCCTGAACAACTGCGCAGGCGGCCTCACCCCGTGGGGCACCTGGCTCACCGCCGAGGAGAACTTCAACCAGTACTTCGCGAACGCGAACCAGGTGAGCGACCCGGTCGTCTCCGGCCGGCTCGCCCGCTACGGCATGAGCGGTGGGACCACCGGCCGCCGCTGGGAGGAGTTCGACCCCCGGTTCGACCTCGCACAGGAGCCGAACGAGGCCAACCGATTCGGCTGGGTGGTGGAGATCGACCCGTACGATCCCACCTCCACCCCCAAGAAGCGGACGGCGCTCGGCCGGTTCAAGCACGAGGCCGCCGAGCCGCGGATCACCGACGACGGTCGCGTCGCCGTGTATATGGGTGATGACGAACGGTTCGACTACTTCTACAAGTTCGTCTCCTCCGGGACGTACCGGCCCGGCAACTCGGCCGCCGCCAAGGCGCACAACGCCACGCTCCTGGACGAGGGCACGCTCTACGTGGCCCGATTCACCGGCAACTCCCCCGCTGCGGAGATCACCGGCACCGGTGAGCTGCCCGCAGACGGCGCCTTCGACGGCTCCGGTGAGTGGATCCCGCTCGTCTCGGGAACAGAGTCGTTCGTGGAGGGCATGAGTGCCGAGGAGGTCCTCCTCTTCACTCGCCAGGCCGGGGACATGGTGGGCGCCACGGCGATGGATCGACCTGAAGACGTCGAGCCGAGCCCGACGTCGGGGCACGTGTACGTGGCGCTGACCAACAACAGCCGCCGCGGCACCGGCACGAACCTTGGCGTCGATGAGGCGAACCCGCGAGTGGGCAACAAGCACGGTCAGGTGCTCGAACTCATCGAGGCCGGGAACGACGCCGCTGCCGAGACGTTCGCGTGGTCGTTGTTTCTCGTGTGTGGGGACCCCGGGGATCCGGGCACCTACTTCGGCGGCTTCGACCCGGCGCAGGTCTCCCCGATCTCCTGCCCGGACAACCTCACCTTCGACTCGTTCGGGAACCTGTGGATCAGCACCGACGGCAACGCTCTCGGCACGAACGACGGCCTGTTCGGGGTGGCCGTGGAGGGTCCGTACCGCGGCCAGGTGAAGCAGTTCCTCACCGTGCCACTCGGCGCGGAGACGTGTGGCCCATGGGTGGACAATCGTCAGGTGTTCGTGAACGTCCAGCACCCGGGCGAGACCGACGGCTCCACGTTTGCGAACCCCTCCTCGCACTGGCCCGACGGCGGCTCCGCCGTTCCACGCCCGTCCGTCGCGGTGGTCTGGAACGAGCGGGGTGGCCGGATCGGTCAGGGCTCCTGACCGCATGAGAAGCGGCCCGATCCGATCAGAACCGGTGTGACGTCAGGGCCCGCCGATCGTGAGCAATCGCGCGCGGCGGGCCCTGCTCACCTACCCCGTCAGCAGTGCGTGCTACAGGCGGCAAGACTGCCCCTCATGTGAGGTTGAGTTCGACGATCTGCATCAAGTTCCGCGTGATGTGGAAGGGATCCTTGACCGGCAGCGCCACCACCTCATCGCGTGGCGATCCGTCACGGTTGCGGATCTGCACCCATTCCTCGCCGGCCGACCGCCCGGGAAAGGTGCCGAGCGTGTACCGCCAGATCCGCTCAAACCACTCGGCGCACTCTGCCCGACCGTATCGGTGCGCGGCCGTCGCGGTGACGGCTGCCGCTTCGGTGTGCACCCACCACAGCTTCATATCCCAGGTACGGCGCACGAGTTGCTCGTACTCAGATTCGCCGGCCATCCCTCGCGGAGCCCCACCTGCCTCGTCCACGTACCGGAACAGTCCCCCGTGCTCACCGTCCCACCCGAGTTCGCACAGCGGCGCGATGCTCGCCAGCGCTCTCTCTCGATGAGTCGCATCACCGAGCAGTTCCATCGCCTCCAGTGCGATCCACATCGCCTCCAGCGCATGGCCGGGAACACGGTGCGAGGCAATCAGGTTCGAGCCAGGCGGCCCCGAGTCGCCGCCGTGCTGGGAGGCATCCAGTGGCGGCATCTCACGGAAGCCGTGAGCGCCGTCGTGAAAGGACATCACTGCGTCCAGTTCGGCGGCGAGAGCCTCCTCGCGCGAGGTCACCACGGCGACGTCTCGTTCTGCCCGAGTCATCACGACGAGGGCGTTCAACAGGATCAGGTGCGGCCCGAAGGCGTTGTGCCCGCTCGGGATGGCGTACGGCGGAGTGGGCGCTACCCGCTGGTGGATATCGTCGTGGGCTCGGTCAATGATGCGGCGTGCGGGCCCAAGCCATCGCGTCTGCCCGCTCTGGCGGGCGACCTCCGCGAATCCCATCGCGACGAACAGGTCGGCATAGACACTTCGCGCAGGCTGGCCGGCCGCCTCGGCGGAACCATCGCGTACGAGCGCGAAGGCACACGTGCCGTCTGAGCGGAGCGCATGATCCGCAAGGAACTGAGCTCCGCGCACTGCGCACGCTGCCAACTCGTCGGCGCCCACGCCGTCGACCGGCTGGAGCAGCCCGGTGCGCACCAGCGAGCTGGCGTGCGCAAGCGTCCAGACGAACCGTCCCTGCGACCAGGTGAACTTGTCGTCACTGACGCGGATGCGCCCGCGGTTGTCGAAGCAGGTGTGGAATCCACCGTGCGCGTGGTCGATCCCGTTCGCCAACCAGAACGGCAGCACGACCTGCTCCAGGTGTTCCCGTGCTTGCGCAGCGGCCATGTCGAGCGGCACCTCACGCACCGCGCCACCTCCCGGGAACCCGGTCATCGTGGCCGCACCGCCCTGCCGGTGCGCATGGATTCGTACGCCGCTTCGATGAAGGCGACTGCGGCGCGCGCTTGGCTCGAGGTCACCAGAGGTTCGCGATCACACTGAATCGCCTCGACGAAATCGACCAGCTGCTCCCGTTCCATATCCCGGGACGCGAACTCCGGAGGCTCGCTGCCCTGCGCCGACACGAAGTGCTCGAACTTTCCTGCGGCCGTCACGGCAGTGCCGCCGTCGCCCATGATGGCCACCCGGATCGGGAGGTCACCGAACGCGGTCGTGCTCGCGAGGAAGGTCAGCACGGCACCGCTCGCGAAGCGAGCCGTGATCGAGATGGTGTCCTCCACCTCGATGTTCTCGTGTGCCAACAGGCCGCCATAGGCGTGCACTTCCTCCACCTCGCCGAGCAGCCACAGGATCATGTCGACCATGTGCACGCCTTGGTTCATCAGTGCACCGCCGCCGTCCAGGGCCCACGTGCCGCGCCAGGCGCCGGAGTCGTAGTACTCCTGTGTGCGCCAGAGCGCGATCTCCACAGTTGCCGAGGTGATCGAGCCAAACACACCCGACCGGATCGATCGGTGCAGGAACTGGGACTCGGGCAAGAACCGACGTTGGCTCACCACACTGAGCACTCTGCCGGAGCGCCGCTCGGCAGCGATGATGCGATCGGCTGCTTCGACGGTGACGTCAATGGGCTTCTCGAGGAGGACGTGTTTGCCCGCCTCGAGAGCCGCGACTGCCACATCGGCGTGCAGCCCGGACGGGATCGCGATGACGATCGCATCGACGTCCGCACGAGCCAGGAGGGAGCCAAGCGGCATCGCCTCGGTGCCGTACTCCGCTGCCACGGCTCGCGCGGCGTCCTCGGACGAGTCGGCGATCGCCACCAGCTCGGCGGTCCCGTTGTCCGCAAGCAGCCGGGCCACGTGCTGGCGACCGATGATACCGACGCCAATGACGCCGAAGCGGACGGGCGTCATGACCGCACCTGTCCGGGCAGTGCGTCCACGACGGCGCTCAGTACCGCAACCGGTGCGATCAGCGTCTCGTTCGAGGCCGGAGCGACGCCGGTTGCGATCGCCTGCACGAAGGCCGCCAGTGCGGGAGCATTGTAATCCTTCTCGAGCACGAGGGTGCGGGTCAGAACGCCATGGGTGTGCACGGCGGTGGCGTGGAAGGGCACCCGCTCATTCTCGGTCGGCGCCACGAACGTCAGGGTGAGGTCGACGTTCGCCACCCGCAGCAACGCCGTCGTGGTATCGCCGCTGCGGCGAACCGTTGCGGGGACGTTCCCGGCTGCCACCACGGGATTGCCGAGCATCTCCAAGGCTGTCTCGACGTGATGAATACCGTAGAAGAACAGGCCGGAATAGGGGCTGTCCGGGTCGCCGGGACCGACGATGTGCAGGCTTCGCAAGGCTCCAGCGCCGGCTCCATCCTTGACGAGCTCGGCGACCTGTGGCACAAAGCGCAGCGCGGATGCGGAGTACACCGGTACCCCCGAGGCTGCCGCAGCGGCGAAGATGGCCTCCGCATCAGGAACCGTCGTCGCCAGCGGCTTGTCCACGAGCACCGGCAAGCCGGCCTCGAGCAGCGGTTCGGCCTGCTCCCGGTGCCGAGCGCCGTCACGCGTAGAGATGATCGCGGCGTCGATGACGCCGAGCAGATCGGCAGGTTCGTCCACGATGATCTCGATGCCGCCGGCCTTGGCCAGCGCAAGGTTACGCTCCGTGCGGCCACCGCAGAGGGCGACGGCGGACACACCGGGATGCCTGATCTCGTCGTTCAGGAATCGGATGAAGTGATCGGTGTGGGAGTTCTCGGTCCCGATGAAGCCGATACGTGTCACGTGCAGTCCCGTCGTCTCATTCCACAGTTCGGCTCATCTTGACATGCAATCGATTGCAGTTCAAGGAGTGTGCCCGTATGGTGACCGCATGGAGCAGCGAGGGCCGGGAGAATCGATCAACGGGGCGATCCGGATCGGCATCGTCGGACTCGGCACTATCGGCACCACGCACGCACGCGCTCTCCAGGAAATTGAGAACGTGCAGGTGACCGCCTTCAGCGGCGGATCGGCAGATGCCATGGCCGACTGTGGCTGGCCCGGAGCGCAACAGCGTGCGGTCAAGGAAGTGATCGCCCACCCGAACGTCGATGCAGTCGCCGTCTGTACGCCGTCGCAGACGCACGCCCGGCTCGCCCTCGCAGCCGCAGCAGCGGGAAAACACGCGGTTGTTGAGAAGCCCCTCGCCACAACCAGCGGTGAAGCGAACCAACTCGTGAGAGCTCAGCGAGACCACGGCGTCCTGATCGCCATGGTCGCCCAGCGGCGATTCGAACCCGAGGTCGTTGCCGTGAAACGACTACTCGACGCTGGTCAGCTGGGCACGGTCCGGTTGGCGGTCACGCAGGTGCACTGGTTCCGGGGGGAGGACTACTACCGCGCGGCACCGTGGCGGTCCTCGATGCCTGCCGGTGGGTCGCTGATGAACCAGGGGGCACACAACGTCGACCTGCTTCAGTGGCTGTGCGGGCCGGCCGCTGAAGTCACGGCGCAAGTCGCGACGGTGGGACATGACATGACGGCGGAGGACACCGCTGCCGCAACGGTGCGGTTCACCTCCGGTGCACTGGGCCTGATCAGCACATCGACCGCCACACCGCCAGGTACACCCGCCACGTTGACGCTGCACACCAGCCGCGGAGTCGTCGAGCTGGGTCAGGGCGAGATCGTGCGATGGGACATGCCGGACACGCCGCGACCCGCGTCATCGGCGTCGGTGACCAGCGGCTCCGCCGACCCCGCTGCGATCGGTGTAGCCGGACATGTCGCGATGTGGAATGAGGTCACCGCAGCCCTGCGGGGCGGGCGTCGATGCGCGATCGACGCCACTGAAGCCGCCCGCACCGTGCACCTGTTGGACGCGATCTACCGGGCGGCCGAGTCGGGCGAGCGAACGGCGGTGTCGGCATGATCCAGGTCGCGATTCTTGGTGCCGCACATCCGCACGTCTCCTATGCACTCGATGAACTGGCCGCGCGCGAGGACTGCGTGCTCGCCGGGGTGGCCGAACCCGATCCAGCCATGCGCGCCGCGTACCTGCCCGGCCTCGGCGGCGCGCCCCTCTACGACTCTCCCGCCGACCTGCTAGCCGATCGTGCTGTGGACGTCGCGCTCGTTGCCGGGGTTTACCGCGAGCGGGGTTCCGCCGTGCTCGCGGCACTGGAAGCGGGCGCACACGTGATCGCCGACAAGCCGCTGTGCACCTCACTCGACGAGCTCGATCTGATCGAGCAACGCGCTGCGCAGACAGATCGACACGTCTGCATCGTGTTCGAGAAGCGCTTCCATCCCGTCACGCGCGCGGTCCGCCGGCTGCTCGGGGAGGGCGAGCTCGGTGAGCTGGCCCTGATCGCGAGTACCGGGCCGCACAAGCTGAATCTTCCGAGCCGCCCACCGTGGTTCTTGCAGCGGCAGACGTACGGTGGCATCGCCGGCGACCTGCCGGTGCACGACATCGATCTGGCGCTCCTTCTCGCCGGAGCGACCTCAGGCACAGTCTGCGCCCAGACCGGCAATGCACGACGGGCGGAGCATCCGAACTTCGACGACCACGTGGCCGTTCTCCTGCGGGCAGGAGCCACGACAGCGACGATCGAGGCGAACTGGCTTGCCCCGCAGGCCTCCGAGGTGCACGGTCACTACCGGATGCGCCTGACCGGCTCTGAGGGCACCGCCGAGCTCGATTGGGCTTACGGCTCGCTGACGGTCGAGACCCACGGGCGAGCCCGTCGCGCCATCGACCTCCCGGATCCGGTCCGCCCCGCGGCGTTCTTCTTTGATGCAGTCGCCACGGGCAGTGAGCCCGAGATCACCACCGCACAAAGCCTGCTCGCCACGCGCGTGGCGCTGCTCGCGCAAGAGAGCGCGGACCACGGTGGCGAGCAACGCCACTGGTGAAACGCCGAGGGCCTGGAGGCCAGATCCATGATGACACTCGTCCTGACCGGTCCAGCGGCTCTGAATCAGGCCGGGCCCGCAGTGCGTCAGAACGGTCCGCACCGCTTCATCACTGCCGACGGGCGTACCGGGTACCACCCAACGACCCGCACCACTGAACTGACAGTAGAGACCGACGCGGTCAGGAGTCCGCACTGGTCGCTGGCGCTATGGGTATGTCCTCTCGACGACCTCGACGTCGCTTCTCCGCTGAGCTGGATCACTGAACATGACCCGGAGGCGGCACGCTATCCGCTCGTGACGGATGCTCCGCCGTCGGGAGGACTCGGCGGCACGGTGCTCGGCTGGTATTGGACCTCACAACTGCGACCGGCCATGTTCGCGAAAGTGGTCCATGGCACCCCTGATCCAGGACAGCTACCCGCCTCGACCCAGGTGGAGCACCTCCCGCTCGAGGCGGGCACCTGGTATCACCTGGTGCTGACCTTCTCCGAACCTGAGAAGCGGATGTGCCTGTGGGTGAACGGGGTGCTGGCGGGTATCAGCGAGTTCGACTTCACCGCTGACCGGGCAGGCGAACGGCTCCATATCGGCAACCCGGCGATGGCGTTCGCGTCGGTCGCGGTGCACCCGTGTGAACTGACCGCAGAGCAGGTGCGAGCCGATTTCGCAGCCTCTGCCTCCACCCGCAGCGAGAATGCTGCAGAACGAATCCGGCCACTGTTCGAACCACAACCTCGCCGACCAGTCGATTGGGAGGCAGATTCTGAGTGGGATCTGCAGCTCGAGACCGACTTCACTCGGCCGGACGACCTGGATGGGTGGGCGCTGCACGGCTGCCAGCGGGCGCCGCATGAGATGAAGGAGTTCCGCGCGACGCCGGAAGGTCTGCTGCTGCACACACCGGAGGAGGTGGCCGAGGAGTCCCGCATGTACTTGTGGAGCCCCCGAATGTTCGAAGGAGATCTCGCCGTGGCTATCGACTTCCGCATGGAGCTGGACAGCGGATTCGCCATGCTCGTGACTCAGGCGTGCGGAATGCAGCGAGAGGACGTGCTCGCCGAACCCGGTGACCTGGCCCGCGGCGCGATGGAGGTCATCACCCGTCACCGGCTTCGGAACTACTACTGGGGATTCTTCCGGCGCACTCCGACCACTCCCAAACACGTCGCGTCGCACACGCTTGTGAAAAACCCATGGGCGAGAAACCTCGCCCTCTCAGCCTCTGCTCCGCTGACAGTTGGCGACTGGCATCAGTTGCTGTTCGTCCAGGAAGGTGGACGATTGCGCGGAGCGATCGACGGCGTATGGGTGGTCGACGGTCTGGACGATCCGCACCAGAACTACGGACCCCTGCTGGGTACCGGACGCATTGCGCTGCGCCTGATGTACCAGACCCGGATGCGCACCCGGAACATGCGGGTCTGGACACGCTCCCGCGGTATCACGCCGATCGAACGGACGGCGTAACAGATCACAGTTCGGATACGGACACCACGTCCCTTGACAGGGCATCGTGCCGATCGTTACGTTGCGTGCAACCGATTGCAGTTTCCTTGCTCTCGATGCTGATCACTCGATACCCAATGGAGGGCTCATGAAGCACAAGGCCAAGGCCGCCGCCAGCGCGGCTGCAACGAGCGCACTGCTGCTGCTCGCGGCATGTGGTGGCGAGGGTGAGACCCCCGACGAGCAGAGCGCCGCCCCCGAGGACGTCTCCGGCACGGTGACGTTCTGGACGTATCCGTTCTCGACGATCACCGAGGCGTCGTGGTGGCAGCCGTACGTGGACGAGTTCAACGAGGAGTACCCAGACGTCGAGATCGAGGTTGTGATGCAGGCCTGGCAGGGGCGTGAGGAGTCACTCGTCACTGCGATCACCGGCAACAACGCACCAGACGTCGTCTACTTCAATCCGGACTTCGTGCCGAAGTACGCCGACCAGGATCTGCTGCTCCCGATGGATGATCTGCGGGAGGACTGGGACCAGTTCTATGACTCCTCGCTCGAGTCCATGACCTGGGACGACACTCTCTACGGACAGCCCATGCTGATGCAGCTGCAGACGTCCTACTGCAACACCGATGTGCTGGACGAAGCAGGTGTCGCCGAGTGCCCGACCACCTGGGACGAGTTCCGCGAAGCCGCGCCAGCCATCCAGGAGGCCGGCTACTACGCGACCGAGTACAACGGCGTCTCCACACTGAACCACACCTTCTACCTCTACCTCTGGCAAGCAGGCGGTGAGGTGCTGAACGAGGACATGACCGAGGCGACATTCAACGGCCCGGAGGGTCTGCAGGCGCTGGAGTTCATCCAGGAGATGGTGGACAACGAGTGGGTTCCACAGGAGCCGTTGAGCATCGCTGAGCCCTTCGAACAGACCGATGCCGGGCAAGGCAACCTCGGATACGTGATGGGGTCCAACTTGGCGTCCACCCGTCAGTTCATCGACCCCGACGTCATCGAGACCGTCCCGCCGATGAGCAACGTCGAGCAGGTTGCCTCTGGCTCAGTGGGCGCATGGTCGATCTTCAACACCACCGAGTCCCCCGAGGCCACTCAGGCCTGGGTTCGGTTCCTTGGCGAGCCGGAGTTCCTTGAGGACTTCCTGAGCGAGTCGGGATACCTCTCACCGCGCGCTGACATCGAGGGATTGTTCGCCGATGACCCGCAGATCGCCGAAGGAGCGGACTACCTCGAGCACCTCCGCACCGGCGTCCAGCACCCCAAGGCTCGCGAGATCATCGACATGATCCGCCCGCACATCCAGAGCGTGCTGCTCGAGGGCGCTGATCCGCAGGAAGCGCTGGATGCAGCCGCCGATGAGGTGAACGGGGCTCTCTGACCCCGAGACAGAAGTTCCCTGTTGCGTGGGGCCAGCCGCAACGCTGCCCCACGCTCACTCTCAGAAAGGGATCGATCATGGCAGTAGCCACGGGATCCGCGTCGGTGGATGAGGCGGCGCAGAAGGCACCGCAACCACCCGTCCGCCGGCGACAATGGTGGAAGTCGAAGAGCGCTATCGCGGCGTACATTTTCATTGCGCCCTATGTGGTGTTCTTCATGGTGTTTCGCGTGCTGCCCGCGATCTACGGGATCGGTCTCAGCTTCGGCGAGTACAGCCTCGCAGGTGCGTTCGAATTCATCGGTGTCGATCAGTACGTCAAGCTCTTCGATGACCCCGTTTTCTGGGACTCGCTCTGGGTCACACTGAGATACGCAGCGATCGCCATGCCGCTGACAGTGGTGCTCTCTCTCGCGATCGCGCAGCTGTGCAACCGGATGATGCGCGGTATGGCGTTCTACCGTTCAATCTTCTTCCTTCCCGCGGTGACCTCGCCGGTGCTCTCTGGCCTCATCTTCGTGTGGATCTTCTCCGAATCGGGCCCGATCAATCGCCTCCTCAGCGCCGTCGGGCTCGCACCGATCAGCTGGCTACAAGACAGCTTCTGGGTGCTCCCGGCGCTCGCCCTGGTGAGTGCGTGGATGAACTTCGGCTACAACATGCTCATCCTGCTGGCCGGCATGCTGGCGATCCCGCAGGAGTACTACGAGGCGGCGTCCATCGACGGCGCGAACGCCTGGCAGCGCTTCTGGCGTATCACGTTGCCGTCCCTGCGCCCCGCACTGTTCTTTGTGCTCGTGCTCGAGACGGTCAAGTCGTTCCAGACTTTCGACACCATCTTCGTGATGACGGGCGGTGGCCCCGTACGGGCCAGCTACACCCTCACCTTCATGCTCTATGACCAGGGGTTCGGCTACTTCGACTTCGGCTACGCCAGCGCCGTGGGAGTCGTTCTGCTGATCATCGCCCTGGTCTTCTCACTCATCCAACGCCGCCTGGTCGGGAGGGACGACTGATGTCCGCGACACATGATCTGCCGCAGGCCACCGCTCCGTCGCCGCGCCGCACGAACGCCCCCATGCCCGCACAGCGCCAGCTGATCCGAGCTCGTCGGCTCGTTCCGATGCACGCGCTGCTCGTGGTTGTCGCTGTGGTGACCGCCTTCCCGTTCTACGCGATGGTGATGATCGCGTTCCAACCGGGGCAAGCGATCGTGCTGCCGGACTCGATGTTCCCGGAAACTCTCTCCCTCGCTGCCTTTCAGGACGCTCTCAACAGCCAGAACATCCCGCAGTGGGCATTGAACTCGGCGATCTACTCGATCGTGTCAGTCGTGATCGTCCTGCTGTTCGCGTCGATGGCCGGATACGCCTTTGCGAAGAAGCGCTTCGCGGGACGAGAGGTCATCTTCTGGGTCTTCATCGCGATGCTGATGATCCCCTACCACCTCACGATCATCCCGCAGTACCTCATCGTCGGTCAGCTCAACGGCCTCGACACGATGTGGGGGATGATCGCCGCAACGATCGCGAACGCCCAGGCAATGTTCCTGATGCGGCAGTTCATCTACAGCATCCCGGACGAGATGCTCGATGCAGCCAAGATCGACGGCGCGAGCGAGTTCCGCGTCTACTGGTCAATCGTGCTGCCCCAGACCAAGCCCATCATGGCGACCCTGGGCACGTTCGTCTTCCTCTGGCACTGGAACGATTTCCTGTGGCCGATGATCTCGCAACAGTCCCCCGAGAACTACGTACTGACCGTGGGGCTGAACACGCTGCAGGAACAGCAGGTGCCGCTCGCGACGATGATGGCCGCGGCAGTGGTCAGCTTCATCCCGACTCTCATCATCTTCATCCTGCTGCAGCGCTACTTCGTCCGCGGCGTCATGATGTCCGGGATGAAGTAGAAGGCAAGGGTGGGCCACGCGCGCGACGTCACAAGATCAGAGTGCGCTCATCGTCTCGCCACCGGCGATCACCACACCTCCGCCCCGTAGAGCCCCGCCCCGTTGAGCCCGTCCAGCGCCACGTGACCGTCGTGCACGTTCGCCAACCGTGGGTATGCGCACCGGAGCCCGTCATTGTCTGACGGCGCGTACTGTCTGCTGTTGTACTCAAGCTGCGGGATGCTCACGCGCAAGGCGCTGGCGATCCGCGCCGAATGCACGTAGGCGCGTCCGGTGGCAGTGAGGTCTTGGACGACAACGAAGAATCCGAGGTGATGCGCCGCCGCCGCGGCGATCACCGCAGGAGTCTGCCCCTTGCCTGCCTTGATCACCACACCGGACCATCCCTCGGCGCGAAGCTGCGGCAGCCGCGCGAGGGAGGTGAAGCCCTCATCCATGATCGTGGGCACTCGTTCGGAGAGGCGTCGCAACTGGACTGGGTCGGCAACCGCTGAGCGTGGGATCGGCTGTTCCAGATACTGCACAGCGGCGGCGTCCGGATCGGAAGCCGACAGCTCATCGAGCATGGTCCCCGCGAGGCGGGCGTCCGCGTACCCCTCGTTCGGGTCGACTGCCAGGTGCGGGGCGAGACCCTGTGCTCTCGCGACGCGGTAAACGTCCGAGATTCGCTGAGCGTCGAGCACGGGATCGGCTCCTGCCACCTTGATCTTGAGACGGCTGATCCCCTCTTGCGCGATCCAGTCGGCAAGTGTGATCGCTCCATCACCTGCCGCCTCAGCGGCCAGCGGGTCAGAGATGCCGACAACGTGCTGCACAGGCAACAGCTGCCGCGGCGAGGGTTCGACGCCGTCGCCGGGGTAGCGGCCGGGCAGGCCGTAGGCACCGAGGTCATCGGCCACGTGGTCCGCCGTGTACATCTCGAAGACGTCGAGACCTGCCGCATTCGCCCACGCATCATGCAGCGCATTGTCGACGGCGCCCAGGGCCAGGGCTCCTCCCAGCTTCGGGACCCGCTCTCGTGATCGCGCAGGCCCGGCAGCCCGGAGAACCTCCTCGATGTCGGCGGCCAGGTGGCCCCACATCGCGATCGGATCGGCGTGGTCCAGCGTTGTGGCCCGCAGCGCATAGACACGCACCAGCTCACGCAGCACCCCGTCCCGTGCTGCGATGGAGAGGTCACTTCCGGGCCATGCCCACGGCACCGACAGCACACTCTCACCGTGCCCCATCCCGCGCCCGCCCGAACGATTCACGACCTCCACGTCGACTTCGGCCACGGTGAAATGTGTGATCGATCCCCCGCTGATCGTCAGCGGCGACGCAAGCTGAACGTCACGGTAGGCGATCGCAGTGTCGAGTACCCGGATGTCAGTCTCGGCCATAGTGGCTTGCGTACCTCTTCTCAGTTCGGCTGACGGCACGACCGATTCCCGCGACAGGGCAGCAGCCCGGGGGGGCTAGGGAACGTACCGGTAGATGTTGGTCTCGTCGGCGAAGTAGATGTTCCCGGCCGTATCGAGCGTGGAGTGGAAGGCGCCATCAGTCATGAGCGTCACGAACTCGTCAGTCTCGGGGTCGAAGCGAAAGAGCCTGCCACCGGAGTCCCCGTAGAACCGACCATCTGGATGGAGATAGAGCTCGCTGAGCCGCCCCCAGTTGCTGCTCACCCGGGCCGGGGTCGAGACCGTGCGGGCCACCTCGCCTCGTTCGACGTCGTACTCGAAGAAGACCCCATTATCGGCAAAGCCCCACAGATCGCCGTCGTGATCGAACGCGAGAGCGTGTATCACCTCTGCTCCCGGGACCACCACGCTGCTGGAGACTAGTCGGTCTCGGCGGGTGTCCCACACGAACAGCTCCGCCTCGTCCTGGGTGGGCTCCGACGATAGGCCACCGTGAATACTGGTGCCGCCGTAGACCAGGCCGTCGCGGTAGGCCAGTTCGGTGATGCTCTGGTCCTCGACGATGTTGCGGTGCACCTGGTATGTCCCGCTGTTCGGTTCGAACAACGTCAGGGCACCCCCGAGCTCCCCGTAGTTCGGGATCGTTGCCGCCGCCACGCGAGCGCCGGTTGAGACCAGGGAGACGGGTCTGTCCTGCCCGTACTGATCCCGGCCGAGGCCGAGCACGTGCGCCGGATTCTGCCCCCATTCCCAGTCCCGATTTCCGAGCGCGACGTGGAAGTCGGCACCTGGGTATGTCCCGACGATCGTGCGGTTGTGGTGCGCCGTGATGCTGTCAGCCTGTTTCGGACCGGCCAGCTGTTCGAGCTGACCCGTGACGGGATCCAACCGGGCCATCACCCCAGCGCTCAGGTACGCACCGAAGTAGATATCACCGTCGCCACCGGTACCGACTGAATGGACCGTCGCAGGGGCGCCCACGATTCCCGAGTCGATGACGTCCCCGGCACCATGGGCGAGGTTGTAACGCCAGATCGTCCCGTCTGCGCGGTAGCCGATCAGGGTCTCGCCCGGGAATGCCTCAGTGCCGAGCTCGACCAGGGACATGGCGTTGGTACCGTCCAACTCCTCGGCAAGGCCGCTCTCCGTCCAGCCGATGTCCAGGCTCTGCCTGGAGTCAGGGTCGAACGCCCGGACCGTCCCATCACCCACGTAGTAGGAGAGGCCGTCCGAGGAAGCCGCCGTCCACGGACCGACAGTTCCCCCGATGCTGCCGATCCACTGCTCGGTCGCCAGGTCGTAGATCGCGGTGTTCTGCGCGCCTCCGGGCGAGAAGCTGACGAGCACGAGATCACCCAGCTGCTGCACCCGTGTGATGAAGTCCGCAGCCTGGGTGACCTCCTCGGGCAGCGGAATCTCCGCCAAGGCGGCCGTGTCCGGATCCAGCACCATGAGGTGCGGATTGGTGCCGGTGCCCACCCAGAGGTTGTCCTGGATCATGCCGAAGCCCCAGGCGTACGAACCATCGTCCACGACACTTCCATAGTCGTGGATCGCCCCGGTATCCAGGTCGTAGGAGAACACCTTGGCGTTCGGGTAGGTCGTGCCAAAGAGCATCCCATCGGCGATGACGAGGCTGCGCAGCATGCGCTCCCCCGCGATCCTGCTCGCGAGCCGTTCCATCTCAGCGGATGCGGGGTCATAGCGCCACAGAGAACCGTCGTTCGGTCCACGCACGCTCAAGTAGACGCTGTCGTCATCATCGACCACCACTGAGGCAGCGATGGAGTAGGCGTCCATGTCATGACTGTCCAGCAGTTCGCCGGTGCGCAGATCGACGACGTTGAAACTCACCGGTTCGCCGTCGGAGAAGACATAGCCCACCGGGGTGCCATCGCTGAGGACGTCGGTTTCGGCCAGGCGGACGTTCGGGCTGTGGAACGCAGTGCCCAGATCCGTGACCTCGAGTGGGGCGTGCGTGTGGGTGAGGTTGACTTCATCGACGTAGAAGGTCGAGATCCGGGCGATGTTCGAGTAGAGATAGATCGATGCAGTAGCGGCTTGCTCGGGTGCGCTGACATCCAGGCGCAGTTGCGTCCACTCCCCAGCCGGTTCATCCGTGTAGTTCGCGGACTCCACATCGAGCTGGCGACCGTCCGCGTCGTAGAAGTAGACGTAGAGGGTCGGCGCGCCACGTTCGATCAGCGCTCGCAGGGACAACTGGTACGAATGCCCGGCACGTACCGGCATCCGATCACTCATCAGCCCATACGACCGGTCACTCTCCGGGTCGTCCAAGCGAAGACTGTGCTGACCCGAGTGCACAGGATCGGTCACGACGCTGGAGCCGCCGGCTGCGCCGCCCCGCTGGTCCCAGCCGGGAATCTGGCCGTCCACGACCGGCTCCTCAAAGCCTCCGTTGATCGGGCCGACTCGCGAACTGCCCGACGAGTCGGCTCGGGCAGTGCCTTGCCCCGCCATGCTCACCGCAAGCAACGCCAGGCAGACGAGCGCCACCAGCGCCGAGCGAATGAACGGGCGGGCAAGTACAGCAGATCCTTGGGATGTCATGAGTGACCTCTTCACCATTGATCGGTCGGACCGGAAGGAGGGCGGAGTCGACCTTGCGGCCGACCCCGCCTACAAGCGGTTGCAAGCGGCGTAGCAACTCAGCGCAACGCAGGGCCGATACAGCCGCAGGGCAATCAGCCGCCACCCGCCACGACGAGCCCGGCGCACTGACCATCGGCCGAACCGGTGATCGTGTTCACGCTGGCCTCATCGTCCGGATCGGAGGCGTTGTCGGAGCACTGCACCGAGCCGTGGACCTCGTTGCCCGCGAACACGAACTCGTCGGTCGTGCCAGTTACCGTCACGGCACCGCGGATCTGGCTGTCGCGCACCTGCACACTCACGGCATCCGATGCGGTCAGGCCGCCACGGATCTCACTCGCGCCCTCGACGAGCAGCGCGCCACTAGCCTCGACCGACACGCCCCCGTTCACCCGGGCCCCGTCCAGGCACACCACCTCATCCTCAGCGACGACGAGACCATCGTTCACCCGACTGGTAACGGTCTCGCTGCAGGTCAATGCCTCCTGTGAGCCGGCCACGTTGTACCGGAACAGGTGAGCACCCGCGCTGAGATAGATGTCGCCGTCCTCATCAGCGGCGCTCCACTGCAGTCCGTTCGCGATCCGCGTCGTTTCTCCGGTGGCTGGATCATGGACGCTGAACCGATGGCCGGCGGTCACATAGATCCTTCCATCAGCGTCTGACCTCGTGACGGTCCCATAGGCCCAGTACGTGGTTCCGGCGCTGTAGCGGCCGCCTACGGTTCCCCTGACCTCCGACTCACCGGTCGTGGGGTCGTAGACGAAGAGTGCCTCCTCGGCGACGCCCCAGACCAGACCATCGGGATCGACCATCAGCCCGGTGACGCCCTCACGTTCTTCCCCGGCAGGGTCGATGGTCGTGACGACAGAACGGGTCTGCGGATCGAAGACGATCAGCTTGCCGGCCGTGTTGCCGCTCGGGTCCGACCCCAAGCCGCCATCGACGGTGGTACCGATATACACGAGGCCGTCGGTGGGGTTGTAGGCGATCGAGACGATGTTCTCGTCCTGGCCGATCTCGGAGGTGAGCCACTCGTGCTCTCCGGTGGCACCGTCCCAGATCGCGAGCCCGCCCTGGGTCTGCCCGTAGATGGCGACCGCGCCCATGTAGATCTCGTCACGTTCGGGGTTGTACGCCATACCGAACGGCCGGTCCTGCCCCTGCGCCAAGCCGTCGAAGAGCCGCGGCACCGAATTCCCATCTGCGGGGTCGTACGTCTCGGGGTCAAGAACTTCGAGCTTGGCATGCCCGTATGCGCCGAGATAGAGCTTCCCGTCGCGCACTGCGGCCGACTCATACTGACCGCGCTGCATCGTGGGGCCGTGGTCGGCACCGTTCTTGTCCACCTGGGCCAGACCCACCATGTAGCCCGAGGCCCACACCGAGTTGTCGGGCCCCGCGAACAGCTTCTGGATCAGCGTGGGCTGTGCGAAGTCGATCGCATTCTCCGAGACCAGCGACTCGCTCTCGAGATCAGCAACGAATACTCCCGATGCGGAGGTGCCATACAGCAGGGGCGTGCCACTGGAGTCGTCGACCACGCCGTTCGAGAGGTATCCGCCGATGCTGATACTCGTCGGCTCGAAGGTGTTGGTGGCGATGTCGTACTCCACCAGCGTCCCGCCAGCGGTCGAGAAGATCGCGGTACCGGGGTCAGCACCAGCGATGAGGTGGTGCCCGAAGAAGTAGCGCGTCTGGTCTGCGTCCCAGTGGATGACGTTCCCGTCCAGGTCCAGGACCAGCATCCGCAACCCGACCTGAGCGAAGATCCGGTCACCGACGATGTCCATACGGCCCACGAAGGTCGCGCCATCGTTCAGGCCTGGCGCCGTGGAGTCGTCGGCGATCAGTGTCTGTTCACCACGTCCGGCATCGGTGATCTTCCAGATTTGAGGAACCTGCCCGCCCGAGCCGACATAGACCGTGTCGGTCTCCTCGTGATAGGCGATCGAATGGATGTAGTCCGCATTCGGATCGATCTCGCGCAGCAGTTCCACCTCGTCTGTCACCGGGTCCACCTGCAGGAGGCGACCACCGGGGTATGCCCCGATGTACATCGATCCGTCGGGACCGGGAGAAAGGCCGAAGGTGGAGTCCTTCTGATCGCTCATCCGGCCGAGATCCTCACACTCACCGGTGGCAGGATCGTAGCGCCACAGCTTGGAGTCGTGGTAGGTACCCCAGTAGACGCGGCCGTCGTCAGCGATGTTCAGGTTCCGCGAGTGCTCGGCGCCGTCGATCACACAGGTGCGGACCTGCTCGCCGGTGGCCACATCGGTCACCGCGAAGGTCGCGGGATACCCGGCGTCCGGCGACCCTTTGAACGCCTGGTATGACACATGCCTGCCATCCTCGACGCCATGAGCCGCTTGGCTCGGGATCTGAGTCGTCACGGGAGTACCGAGGTATTCGATGTTCTCATCCTGCGCGAGAATCGTCTCGACGCGAGATTCCTCGGGCTCCGGCTCTCCCACGGCCACCCCGAAATGCGCCTTGTCGATGAAGGTGTCGAGCGTCGACCCGGAGACGGCATAGAAGAGCAGACGAGCCGAGACTGTGCCCTCGGGAGCCTCAAAACGGACCGCCGTACGCTCCCACACATCCGTGGCAGAACGCACCATCTCATACGGCTGACTGATCACATTCCCGTCGGCGTCGTCGAAATAGAATGTGACGCTGAGTGCACCGCCGACTCGATACTGGTCGAAGCTGAACTCGTATGTCTCACCGGCATCTGCCGGCACCGGATCTGAGATCATCCCGCCGGTGCGCATCGTCTCCTCCCTGACGATGTGCAGGCTGCGTACGCCGTCACTCGCGCGCTCGTCGGTGAACGAGACGAGCTCGTTTCTCCCCCACAGGGGCGCCCAGCCTGGCGCGTTGGTAGCGTCCGCGCCCTCTTCGAAACTCGCGTTGGTCAGCGGATTCGGCGACTCGGCAGGCGGGTCACCGTCCGCATATGCGGAGCTCCCCGCCGCGGTGATCATCGCCCCCGCCAGCAGGACGGCCGCTGCGCGTGCAGCCAGCGTTCTGGACTTTGCCATGGTCATCTCTCCTCCGAGCGCGACGTCGGCGTCGTGCTCTCATCGACCGAGGATGCTCGGGCGAACTCCATCAGAGTCCGGAGCAACGCTCGTGTTACGTGTGTATCGACGAGCAGTCATGCAGGTGTTGTCACGAATTGCAATCGGTTGCACGACCGCTTTCGTTGAAGGTATCGTGGCTCACCGCCTCAGCACAACCCCGATACGAAGTCGGCGATGGCCGAACCGCGAACCCACAGACATCCGGTCACAGTCCTCATCGGCGTAGAGCGAGAACGACGTGACCACGAGGAGACCTATGCGCATCGCCCTGCTCCCACCGGACGAGCGTCCGAACACCGCCGGCTACGCCGAGTGGATCGGCCGGTGCTGCGGCGTCGACGTTCTCCTGCCTCCGCGGCACCTGATGCCGCGCTTCCGCGAGGGCGCCAACACGGCCGGGCTTGCCGTGTGGCTCCGTGAGGTCGACCAGGACGTCGATGCCGTCGTCCTCTCACTCGACCTCTTGGTGCACGGCGGACTCATCCCATCGCGGAACACGCCCGACGGGATCCTCGATGCGCTGCCGCGGCTGGAGGTGCTCCGGGGACTCACCTCCCCGGTCACCGCGTACCAGGTGGTGACCCGCCTGCCCCACTACGACAACAACACGCGCAGCCGGCAAGAGCCCGAGTACTGGGCGACCCACGGGCGTCGCCTGTTCGAGCTGTCCCAGGCCTGGGACAATGTCGAACACGGCGAAGCCGATGCCGGCCAGGTGAGCGCTGCCCGGGCGGCCGTGCCAACCGAAGCGGTGGCAGATCTGGTTCAGCGGCGCCTGCGCAACCACACGATCAACCTCACGGCCCTGTCCCTGCTCGCCGACGGCACGGTCGCGACGCTCGCGATCACGTCCGATGACACCGCGCCCCGGGGACTTCCTGCATCCGACCGGCGCGCCCTGGACCGATGGAACAATCGCCTCGGCACGCGCGCCCTGTTCTACCCCGGCGCCGACGAGGTGCCGAGCGTGCTCACGGCCCGGGTGGCGGCCGAAGCAAAGGGCGTGACGCCACGGATCTGCGTTCGGTGCCCGGAACCGGACGGCCTCGACCGTACGGCACCGTACGAGGACCGCCCGCTCGCCGACGGCATCGGCAACCAGATTCGCGCGCTCGGAGCCGCCCGCGTGGACGATCCCGCCGATGCGGACGTCGTGCTCGTGGTCCATCCACCGTCCACGACGCCTGGCGACTGGACCGGCCAGGCGCCAGAACCGAGCACGGCGGCCCAGCGTGACGGGCTCGTCGCCGAGCTCGAGGCGCAGCTCGCCGAGGGTCGTCGCGTCGCACTCGCTGACGTGCGCTACGCGAACGGTTCGGACCCGCTGCTGCTCGACGCCCTCGACGATGCGAATCTGCTGCACCGCGTGGTCGCCTACGGCGGCTGGAACACGGCAGGGAACACCCTGGGGACGACCCTCGCGGCCGCAGTCAGCGCGATTATCGATGACTCCGACGACGCGTGCGGTGAACGTGAGCAGTTCCTGGTGAACAAGATCATCAAGGACGGCCACTACCTGCCGGTGCTGCGCCCACGACTGCAGCAGGAGTTCAAGCAGCGTGGGCTGACAGATCCGCCACTGGAGGAGATCGCCGATCTTGGGCGGCGCGTCGAGGACGACCTCAACAAGTGGGCATCCGGCATCGATGCGCTCAGCGGATGGCGGGTGCGCAATGTGCGCTGGCCCTGGAACTACCTGTTCACCGTGGACTTCGACCTGGAACGGGTCCGGTGAGCACCCCCGGCCACGGATCTGTTCACGCTACCGGCCCCACTGACCGGACCGACTGGATCGACCTGATCGGGGCACGCCGCGCCGTCAATGGATCCTGGCGGCTCGGCGAAGCGGAACCCGGCCCCCACGCCAGCGTGCAGCGCCAGCTGCACCTGCGCAGTTTCGGAACGGACCTCACGGCGGTACTGCTCACGCCGGATGCCAACCCGCCCTGCGCCGTCGTGGTGGTGCCGTTCTACGACACGGACACCCTGCTGGGCCGGCCGAGCCCCCTCTATCCGGCGGGCCGCCCGGGGCCGGGCAGGGACTATGCGCTACGCCTGGCCGCACGCGGCCTCGGAGTGCTCGCCGTGCCCTGGTGGGCGGAGATGCTCGCCGAGCGCGAGGGCCCCACCGATCTGTCCGCGCGATATGGCCCACCGGCAGCGACGCACGCCGCGCAGCATCCCGGCGTCACCGGTCTGGGCCGCAGCGTCGCCGACTTGCTGCTCGCAGTCGATGCACTCACCAAGATCCCGGGGATCGACATCGACCGCATCGGCTCATTCGGCCACTCCCTCGGCGGCAAGCACGCGTTGTTCCTCGCCGCCCTCGATCCACGGATCCGCGCCGCCGTGGTGCACGAACCGGGCCTGGGCTTCGCGCACTCGAACTGGCGCGACCCGTGGTACCTCGGCGACCGCGTACCCCAGCTTCGCGATCTGGATGAACTCGCTGGGCTCATCGCACCGCGCTCCTTGCTCTATGCCGGCGGCGGCGCATCGGATGGAACACACAACGCCGACGTCGCCCAGCGTGCGCACCAGCACTGGCCCAGTCCGGGTTTCGATGTGCTGATGCACAACACGGGCCACCCGCTTCCCGACCACGTCTTCGCCGCCTGTGCTTCCTGGCTCACCGACCACCTGAACTAACCTTGCGGGAGTATCGTGCCGATGAACCGACGACGGACAGGGGGCGCGCGTGTGAAGGCGACCATCTACTCGATCGCGCGAGAGCTCGACATCTCGGCATCGACTGTCTCGCGCGCCTTCTCCCGGCCGGACATGGTGAACGCGAAGGTCCGCGAGCGGATTCTGGCTACCGCGCAGGCTCAGGGATACGAGCTCAACCGCGCCGCCCGAGGGCTCGCCACCGGGCGTACTGGGCTGATCGGCCTGGTCGTGCTGGACATCACCAACCCCTTCTTCCCGCCCCTGGTCCGCGCCGTCGAGCGCGCCGCGAGCGAGTCGGATGCGTCAGTGATGCTGCTCGACGCCGAGTCCGGCGGCCAGAAGGCGGCCGACCAGCTCAAGCGGCTCAGCGCCCAGGTCGACGGCCTCATCGTCGCTTCACCGCGGCTGGCCACCAAGGACCTGCAGGCAGCTGTGGGGTCGACGCCGACGGTGCTGGTCAACCGGTCGGTCCGGGGCATCCCGTCGGTGACCTGTGACAACTCCGCCGCTCTGCGAGAGGCGGGCGACCACCTGGTCGAGCTCGGTCACCGCAGGATCCTGCTGCTTCGCGGACCCGCAGGATCCTGGGCGGCGAGCCAGCGTACGAATGCCGTCCGATCCTGGGCGCAGCAGACCTCGGCCGATGTCGAACTCGTCGAGCTGGGTCCCGTCGAAGCCACGTATGAGGCCGGCTGGTACGCCGCGGAGGCAATCGCCACCAGCGGGGCAACGGCGATCATGGCCTTCGACGACTACCTCGCCTGCGGTGTGGTCGGCGGGCTCGCCGAGCAGGGCCTGTCCGTCCCGGATGATCGCAGCATCATCGGCTGCGACGACGTGCTCCTCGCGCGCACCCTGACCCCGCAGCTGAGCACCGTGACAGCTCCATTCGAAGAACTGGGTGCCCGCGCGGTCACGATGCTCAGCGAGGTCAGCGCCGGTGGTGCACCCGGGAATCAGAAGCTGTCCGGGGTGTACGCGTCGCGGGGGACGACGGGGAGGGTGTGAGCTAGGTTCCCTGAACGACTCTGCGCCGCACGTCACAACTCGCTCAACGAGACCTGCCGGTGCTCACACGCGCTCCGGTGCACGGCCTCGGTGAAGCGCATGTAGCGCACGCCGTCCTCGAAGGTCGTCCGGCGCACGGGCTCGGTGCCGCGGATCGCTGCCACGAACTCCTCTTCGACCCGCCAACCGGCAGCGGCGTCGGGCGGAACCGTCTCCGGTTCAGCGTCCCGCCGCTGGATCGTCAGTTCCCCGTCGGCGAAGGTCAGCGTGCCGTCAGTTCCGAGAATCTGCACGCCATTCGCACTCGACTGGCTCACCTGGCTGATCGTCATCCGCAGCTGGCCGCCTCCGGCCAGTGCTGCGATGAGATCCACGTGATCCGGCACGTCGACGGCGACCCTCCCCCCGGCACCATCCGGGCGCAGCGGCACGAGTGTGCGCGCCAGGGCTGAGACTCGCGTCGCTTCCCCGACCCAGCGCACCACCTGCTCGTACCAGATCCCCAGGGTCATCGTATTCAGGCCACTGAGACCGACGTCCTGACGCCAGCTGCGCGGCGACTGCCGCTCCGCGTACCCGGTCCGCATCGTCACGTCCACGCCGACCAACTCCCCGATCGCGCCCTCGCCGATCAGACGAGAGATGGCATCGTCATACGGCAGCGTGAACGGCGCCGGCACCAGTTGCGCGGTCTGCTTCGGGCACATGCGCGCCGTGGCGAGCATCCGGCGTGCCTCGGTCAGGTCTCGCGCCATCCGCGCCTCGCACAACACATGGCGCCCCGCCTCCAACGCGGCCACGGTGACCGGCTCGTGCATGTTCGGCCAGGTCCCGATCACCACGGCGTCCACCTCAGCCTCGCCCACGAGCGCCTGCCAGTGGTCGTACACCACCGGAATCCCGAACTCCTCAGCTACCCGGCTCGCCGACTCCCTGCTCCGGTTGGCGACGGCCACCACCTCGACGCCATCGATGGCCTGCAACTTCGGGAGGTGCTGACGCCGGGTGTTCGCTCCCGCGCCGACGACTCCCACGCGCAACGGTTCGCTCACTGCTCCTCCATTCGTATGACGGCACAGGATCTCATCTTGCATTCTGCAATCGGTTGCATTTTGTCATTCGACCCCGTAACGTGGCGGTTCTGTCGCCACGTACGCGACCCCCTTGACCGGCGGGAGCGGCCGGATCGACCACCCCCTCTCGCCACGACTCCCCTTCGCGACATTGACCAACGAGACCTAGCCACCTTAGAGTTGTGCAACCGCTTGCAAGTGAAAGGAATCTCATGACCTCGACCGATCGGTCCGTGCGGGCCGTCCGGGTGACCACGGGCGCCACCGTGCACGAGACCGCTCGTGCTGCCGCACGCCACGCCGCCGATGCGATCGTCGACTCGATCCAGAAGCGCGGCGAGGCCCGGGTCATCTTCGCGAGCGCCCCATCGCAGGAGGCCATGCTCACCGCTCTCGCACAGGATGAACGCATCGACTGGTCGAAGGTCCGCGCCTTCCACATGGACGAGTACCTCGGTCTCGAGATGGATCGACCGCAGGCCTTCGGGCAATGGCTCGCTGATCGGTTACCGACGACGGCGCTCGCCGGCTTCGAGCGCATTCGTGCAGATGCCGACGCCGCCGAGGAAATCGCCCGCTACAGCGCCCTGATCGCGGCGGCTCCCATCGACCTGACCTGCCTCGGCGTGGGCGTGAACGGCCATATCGCCTTCAACGAACCCGCACTCGCCGACTTCGCCGACAAGGCCTGGGTGCGTGAGGTGACGTTGGACCGGGTCTCCCGGCAGCAACAGGTCGATGACGGGCTGTTCCCCGACCTCACAGAGGTCCCTTCGCGCGCCCTGACCCTGACTGTACCGGCGCTGGCCTCAGCCACCACGATGGTGTGCACGGTAATCGGCACCCAGAAGGCGCCTGCCGTCGCGCGGGCACTGACCGGCCCGGTCGAGTCGGCGTGCCCGGCCAGCCGCTTGCAAGAGCACCCGGGCGCCCACTGGTTCCTCGACCGCGACGCCGCGAGTGAGCTCAACGCGCTCCCCGGATGGTCTACGGCATCATCGACGTCATGACCGCGCAGGAACCGGGGAGAACCAGGCACGTGACCTGGCCCGGCCTGATCGATCTGCAGGTGAACGGTTACGGCGGCCTGGACCTGAATGCCCACGATGCCGACGCGGGCCTGGTCATCGCCCTGACGAAGTCACTGTGGGCCGAAGGGACCACAACATTCCTGCCCACTCTCGTCACCGCACCCGAATCTCAGATCCTCTCGACCCTGAGCGCGATTGCGCAGGCACGCCGTCAGGATCCGCTCGTGGCGCACTCGATCCCGGGCGTGCACATCGAGGGTCCGGCACTGAACGCCGACGACGGCCCCCGGGGTGCGCATGACCGGCGCCACCTGCGCGATCCTGATCTGAACGAGTTGGACCGCTGGCAGGAGGCCTGTGACGGCCTGGTCCGGATCGTGACCCTGGCACCCGAACGTGATGGCGCCCTGGAATTCATCCGCGGCGCCGCCGCGAGAGGTGTGCGAACCTCGATCGGACACTGTGCGCCGACCCCAGGCCAGGTGCGTGAGGCCGCCGAGGCGGGCGCCACGCTCTCCACCCATCTCGGCAACGGCACTTACCCTCTGTTGCCGCGCCATCCGAACCATCTCTGGGCGCAGCTCGCCGAGGATCGGCTGACGGCGATGGTGATCCCGGACGGGCACCACCTGCCCGCCGATGTGCTCACCGTATTTCTGCGCGCGAACGCACCGGATCGATGCGTCCTCACCTCCGATTCGGTCGCGCTCGCGGGCGCCGAGCCAGGCGAGTACCGCACCCCGGTGGGTGGTTCGGTGACCGTCTCCGGTGACGGCCGGCTGACCCTGACCGGAACCGAGCTGCTCGCGGGCTCCGGCCGGTCGCTGCGCGGTTGCCTGGACTGGGCACGCGAGCACCTGCCATTCGGCGAAGACGAGCTCGTGGCGATGGCCACTCACCGCCCGGCCACCCTGTTGAATCTCGACGAGCGCGCGGGTCCGCACGGAGATCGCCTGCTGCTCGATATCGATCACACCGGGAGCCGGGTGCGTGCCGTGGACGTGGCCGGTACCCGCGTGGTGGAGAACTGACGCACGCTCCCATGCCAGCAGAGCACCGACCCAGGAGAACGATGACGCAGCCCATTCGCATGTTCGCCGCGATCAGGCCGGACGAATTCGCCCGGCTCTATGACGGCGCCACCCAGGAAGCGCTCGGCGACCTCGGCGACCTCGTCATCGGTGCAGCGGAGAACGATCGAGTACCGGTGCCCCCGAATGTGGCGGACTCCTTCGACGTGCTCATCACCTCGTGGAGCACCCAGCCGTTCGATCCGGCGATCCTCACCGGCTCCCGGCTGAAGCTGGCTGTGCACAGCGCGGGCTCAGTGCGCGGTCTCTATCCGGCGGACGTACTCACGACCGGACTTCGCCTTGTCCAGGGCGGCGCCGAAGCGATGGCGGTCGCGGTGGCCGAGATGTCGGTGACGATGACCCTCGCGCTGCTGCGCAACCTGGTGCTGCACGATCGCCGGTTCCAGTCCTCGCGTGACTGGCGTACCGGTGGCGTGGGGATACTGGGCCGCAGTATCACCGCTCAGCGGATCGGGCTGGTCTCGCTGAGCCGGGTGGGCCGGCACTACGCCCGGATGGTCCAAGGGCTGGGAGCGACGGAGCTACGCGCCTATGACCCGTACATCAGCGCTGCGGACGCGACCGCGCTCGGGGTGCAACTGTGCGACCTCGACGAGCTGTGCGAGACCAGCGATGTCTTGGCCATCAACGCGCCCGCCACCGCACAGACGGCGGGGATGATCGGAGCGGAGCAGTTGGCGCTGCTGCGCGACGATGCGATCGTCATCAACACGGCCCGTGCGCGGGTGACGGATGAGCATGCGCTACTCGCCGAACTGCGGTCCGGGCGGCTGCGCGCTGGTCTGGACGTGTTCACTCAGGAACCACTCGACCCGCAGAGCGAACTCTTCGGGCTGGAGAACGTGGTCCTGACCCCGCACGTGGCCGGGGGCACCGTGGAGGCGCGGTTCGCTCAGGGGCAGATCGTGATGGAGGAGATCCGGCAGTTCCTCACCGACGGCTCGTTGCAGCACGAGGTCACCGCGGAGAACTATCACCGCCTCGGCTGAGCCGACCAGCTCAGCCTTCACACGAGAACCTAGGGCAGGTCGGGGTCAGCGGCGCGCTGCAACCACGCCTCCACTCCCCCGATATGCACGGTGAGTACCGCGCGCACCATCTCCGCATCACGCCGTCGTAGCGCATCCAGGATGGCCCGATGCTCGGCGAGCGTACGGTCGGTGACCCGTTCCTGGGTGATCCCACGCCACACGCGGGCTCGGACCGTGGCACTGGTCAGCGAATCGAGCAGGCTCGCCAGGTAGGCGTTTCCGCCGGCCGCGGTGATCGCGGCATGGAAGCGCACATCATGGTCCACCAGTTCCTCCACCGAGGGTTCGGCGGGCAGCCCGTCGAGATCGACGGCGAGCGCGTCCAGCTCCGCCTCACTGATCCGCGCAGCGGCGAGCGCGGCGGCGTGCGGCTCCAGCAGGCGCCGCACCTCGAAGATCTCCAGCACGGAGTCGTCCTGGTGCAGGTCCACCACGAAGGACATCGCCTCCAGCAGCAGCCGCGGCTCCAGGGATGTCACATAGGTGCCGTCTCCGCGGCGCACATCCAGCACCCGGATCAGCTCCAGCGACTTGACCGCCTCGCGCAGCGAGTTCCGGGACAGGCCGAGGCGCTCACTGAGTTCCTTCTCTGGCGGCAGCCGCTGCCCGGGCCGCAACTCACCGGAGACGATCATCGCCTTGATCGTCTCGATTGCGGTATCGGTTACGGCCACCGAGTCATCCTATCTTTCGGTGTCATCCGATCTTTGGGCACCGTGCTCATCGGGCCCAGGTGTACTGCTCCACCGAGGCGGCGTGCATCTCGGCACCGCTTCCGGGCCGCTGCGGCGGGCGGTAGCGGGCGTTCTCGATCACCACCGGCTCCACGAAGTGCTCGTGCAGGTGGTCCACGTACTCGATCATCCGATCCTGCGTGGTGCCGGACAGGGCCACCACGTCGAACATGGACAGGTGCTGCACCACCTCGCACAGTCCCACACCCCCGGCGTGCGGGCACACCCGTACCCCGAACTTGGCGGCGAGCAACAGGATCGCGAGGTTCTCGTTCACCCCGGCCACGCGCGTGGCGTCGATCTGCACCACCTGGGCCCCGCCGGCCTGCAGCAACTGTTTGAAGATCACTCGATTCGCGGCGTGCTCACCGGTGGCCACCGGGACGGGCGCCACCCCCCGCGAGATCGCCGCGTGGGCGAGGACGTCGTCGGGATTGGTGGGCTCCTCGATCCAGGCCAGATCGAACTCGGCCAGAGCGTTCACCCAATCGATCGCCTCGGTCACGTCCCACCGCTGGTTCGCGTCAATGGCGATCTTCACGTCCGGCCCGACGGCGTCCCGTGCGATCCGTAGGCGGCGCTTGTCCTCGGCGAGGTCGCTGCCGACCTTGAGCTTGATCTGGGTGTAGCCGTCGGCCACGGCTTCCTTGCTCAGATGCTCGAGCTTCTCATCGGAGTAGCCGAGCCATCCGGGGGTGGTGGTGTAGGCGGGGTATCCCTCGGCGAGCAACGTCGCCTCTCGCTCGGCCCGGCCGGGTTCGGCTGCCGTGAGCAGTTCCAGGGCTTCCTCACGGGTGAGGGCGTCGGACAGGTATCGGAAGTCCACCAGATCCACGATCTCGGCCGGGCTGAGCCGGGCGAGCAGTTGCCACAGCGGCAGACCCTCGCGCTTGGCGCGCAGATCCCACAGCGCATTGACCACGGCGCCGACGGCCATATGCGAGACGCCCTTCTCCGGGCCGAGCCAGCGCCACTGCGAGTCGTAGACCAGCTCGCGCCACACGCCGCCGAGATCGGCGAGCAATTCCTCCGCGTCGCGCCCGATCAGCCGCTCGGCGAGGCTGCGTACGGCCGCTACCTGCACGTCATTGCCCCGGCCGATGGTGAACACGAATCCGTAGCCGGCATGGCCTCGCGCCGAGTCCTCGTCACTATCGGTGCCCACCCGCAGGTACGCGGCCGAGTAGTCCGGGTCGGGGTTCATCGCATCCGACCCATCGAGGTCAGCGGACGTGGGGAATCGGACATCGGTCACGTCGACGGCGACGATCTTGCTCATAGCAACCTCCCGTGGATACTGTGGTGAGCCTAGACATCGGATGTTTCGCCGGTCAATTCCCCCGGTTCTCATCCCGCGCCACACTGGAGGATCGATGAAGCTTGCTCGCCTGGGAGATCCCGGCCATGAGATTCCCGCACTGCTCGTTGCGAGTGACGGAACCACCATCGCGTATGACCTGCGCCCGGTCGTTCCGGACCTGACCGGTGCCCACCTGGGCGCGCACTCCCTGGAGAAGATTCGTGCGGCGGCCGAGGCCGGCACCCTGTCCGTCCTCGAGGATGCCCCTGATCGTCGGGTCGGTTCCCCGATCGCCTCGGCAGGATCCATCCTGTGCATCGGGCAGAACTATGCGGCGCACGCGGCCGAGTCCGGAGCCGAGCCGCCCGAGGTGCCGATCCTGTTCTTCAAGGCGGCGAACACGCTCACCGGTCCGAATGACCCGGTGGCGATCCCGCGGCGCAGCACCAAGACCGACTGGGAGGTGGAACTCGGCATCGTGATCGGCACCCGCGCGCTCTATCTGGACTCCCCCGAGCAGGCCCGCGAGCACATCGCCGGGTTCGTCACGGCCGACGATCTCTCCGAGCGGGACTTCCAGCTCGCCGAATCCGGCGGCCAGTGGAGCAAGGGCAAGTGCGCCCCGGACTTCTCCCCGCTGGGTCCGTGGCTGGTGACCGCGGATGAGGTGGACCCCACGAACCTGCGCCTGCGCAGCTGGGTGAACGGTGAGCCTCGCCAGGATTCCAGCACCTCGGACATGATCTTCGGCGTGGACCACATCGTGTGGCACCTGAGCCAGTATCTGGCGCTCGACCCGGGCGATGTGATCCTCACCGGAACCCCTGAGGGCGTCGCGCTCTCCGGGCGCTTCCCGTACCTCAGTGAGGGCGACGTGGTCGAGGTGGAGATCGAGGGCCTCGGCAAGCAGCGCACCGTGATGGGCTCGTCCTCATGACCAAGGATTTCGAAGGTCTGGTCGCCGTCGTCACCGGTGGGGCGTCCGGCATCGGCGCCGCGATCGCCACGCGCCTGCACGCCGATGGCGCCCGCGTGATGGTGCTGGACCGGGACATCCCGGCCGGCGAGCCGTCCACCGTTCACGGTCTTCCCGACGGCGTCCGTGCCCTGCACGCGGACGTCACCGATGACGCGGGGGTGCGAACCGCCGTCGAGCAGGTGGTGGCCACCTACGGCGCGATCGACATCCTGGTGAACAACGCCGGAATTGGCGCCCAGGGCACCGTGGCGGACAACACCGACGAGCAGTGGGCGGCCGTGCTGGACGTGAACGTCATCGGGATGGTCCGGGCGAGCCGCGCCTGCCTGCCGCATCTGCGTGCCTCCTCGTACGCGTCGATCGTGAACGTCAGCTCGATCGCCGCCACCGCTGGACTGCCCCAGCGCGCCTTGTACAGCGCGTCGAAAGGCGCCGTGCTGGCTCTGACGCGGGCGATGGCTGCCGATCATGTGCGCGAAGGGATCCGGGTGAACTGCGTGAGTCCGGGCACGGCAGATACCCCGTGGATCGGGCGCCTGTTGGACGCCGCCGATGACCCGGCAGCGGAACGGGCGGCATTGGAAGCCCGTCAGCCGCACGGGCGCCTGGTGAGCGCGGCGGAGGTGGCCGGCGCCGTCGCGTACCTGGCCAACCCCGCCAGCAGCTCCACAGTGGGAGTCAGTCTCGCCGTGGACGGCGGTATGCACGAGCTCCGGTTGCGGCCACAGTGACGGCAGAGACCGCCGGCCCGGTGCCCCCATCGGCCATCATCGATGCGCATGCGCACCTGTGGAACCGGCACCGGACCCCGCAGCCGTGGATCGATCCGGAGGCGATGCAGCCGATCGACCGCGACTTCGCGGTGGCCGACCTGGCCGCCATGCAGGACGCCTGCGGAATCGACGGGGCGGTGCTCGTGCAATCGGCGCACAGCATTGCCGAGACTGCGGAACTTCTCGGGCTTATCGATGGCGCTCGGGTGCGTGGCGTCGTCGGCTGGGTGGACCTTGCCGGTGACGTTGCCGCCACGGTCGGATCACTCGGAGGCCGGGGCGCGGGGTTGGTGGGGATCCGGCACCTCGCCCATCAGGACCCCGACGACGAGGCGCTGCTGCGCCCCGAACGCGCCCCCGGGATCACCACCCTCGGAGATCTGGGGTTGGCCCTGGACCTGGTGCTGCGCCCTGAACAGCTCGGTCAGGCGGTACGTCTGGCTGAGAGCCACGCCACCACACTGGTGCTCGACCATCTGGGGAATCCGCCGTTCGGCAGCGACGCGTGGGCAGACTGGGCGCGTGACCTGACCGCCCTGGCGGGCCATCAGCACGTGCTGGCGAAGGTCTCCGGATTGGGCCCCCTCGACCCGACCGCCTGTACCGCGGACGGTCTACGGCCCGCTGTGGACCTGGCACTGGAGGCGTTCGGACCGGATCGGTTGCTGTTCGGTACGGACTGGCCGGTGGTGTGGCTGCGCGGCGACGCACCGCAGTGGGCCGGCGCTGCCCAGACGCTACTGGACGGGCTCTCCTCCACGGACCGGGCCGCCGTCATGGGGGGCAACGCCTCCCGGGTATACCGACTCGCAGAGGTGAGACCCGTTGCAGACTCGTGAGATTCGCGCCGGGGGCGGTGCCCTCGACCTGACCGAGATCGGGTTCGGCGCCGCCGGGCTGGGCAACCTCTATCAAGCGATCGACGACGACACCTCGCGCGCCACGGTCGAAGCAGCGTGGGATGGCGGTATCCGCTACTTCGACACCGCCCCGCACTACGGGCTGGGGCTCTCCGAACGGCGGCTGGGTGCCGGGCTCGCTGGCCGGCCGCGAGAGGAGTTCGTGGTATCGACCAAGGTGGGACGCCTCCTCGTGCCCAGGGTGCCGCCGCTGCCTCAGGACGATGAGATGTTCGAGGTGGCCGGGGATCTCACGCGAACGTGGGGGTTCGACCGGGACTCGGTGCGTCGCAGTCTCGCCAGCAGCCTGGACCGCCTCGGCCTGGCGCACGTGGACATTGCCCTCGTGCACGACCCGGACGTGAGCGATGTTCCCGATGCCCTGGCCCAGGCCGTGACGGCGCTGCTGGAGCTACGTGAGGAAGGAGCCGTGCGAGCGGTGGGGGTGGGGACAAACGATACGGCCACGGCAATTGAGGCTCTGCAGCGGTACGACATCGACACCGTGATGCTGGCCGGCCGGTACACGGTGCTACGCCAGGACGGCTTCGACCAGGTCAGCGCCGCAGCGGGAACGCGACGCGTGGTGCTGGCCGGGGTGTTCAACTCGGGCATCCTGGCCCGGGACACCGTGCCCGAGCAGGCCACATTCGACTACGAGCCGGCCGCCGCCGAGGTGCTGGATCGAGCCAGGGCGATGGCGGGCACTGCCACGGCGCACGGTGCCACCCTGCCGCAGCTGGCCGTGGAGTACCCGCTTCGACGGCCTGAGGTCGCCTCCGTGGTGCTCGGGATGCAGACTGCGGACGAGGTGCGCGCGAACGTGGAGTTGCTTCATCGGCCGAAGTTCAGCGCCTGGCCCGAGCTCGGCCTCTGAACCGTCCGCGCTGAACACGGCGGCCCGTAGGCATCCTCGTCCGCCGTACCTGATGAGCTCGGGGCGGGGGCGAAATGGGGGAAACACCCCCGCCCCGAGCGGTCAGGGAGCCGCGGCGACGCGGCTGGCGGTACCTCATGAATCTGCCCCGGATGATGGGCCACTGGCCCACTCCGGCAGATCGAGAGGTGCCACAGTCGTTTCTAGCAGCGTTGCGATAGCTTGCCCTGCTCCTGTGCAGATCTCCATGGGTGAGATTTCAGGTCGCCAGAGGGTGAGGAGGGTGAGAAGGGGGGTGAGACGTGGCCTCCAGGAGACCCTCGCGGGAGCGGCGCATGGAGGGTGGCAGTTCAGGGAGTCGCACGCATCGCCGCGATCGGCCCCGGCCTGCCGTCGGTGCTGGATACACTGCGCTGGTACAGCGACGTACGCCGGATAGACAGCCCGAGCGGATGATGAGGTATGGACTCCATGAAGCTCTCTGATCGGCTTCCTGACCGCGACCAGGTGATGGCCCGAATCATCGAGACCGCCGGCGAGGGGGACACCTGGCTGGTCGAGCGGCTCCTGGAGCACGTCGCAACCGAGGATCTGGCCGAACGATCGCCGGCCGAGGCAGTCGGCATCGTCCGCGCGATGCGCGCCCTCGCCGAACGCCGAGCCCCCAAGCAGACACTGGTGCAGGTCAGCGCCCCGGAAGGGACCACCACGGCATGGTCAGCTGCACACACCCTCGTCCAGGTGTGCACCGATGACATGCCCTTCTTGGTCGACTCGGTGACGGCGGCCCTCTCCACGGGGGGACACCTCGTCGATCTCGTGGTGCACCCGACCGTCGCAGTACGCCGCGATGAGTCAGGCACCCTCACCCAGGTGCGTGAGGAACGCCCGCCCACCACTGCCGGCACGGTGGAATCCTGGATGCTGTTCGCCGTCGAGCGGATGTCTGAGCAACGGCGCGCCGAGCTGACCGAGCGCCTGGAGGGCGTGCTCAGGGATGTGCGCAACGCCGTCAGCGACTGGGCCGCCATGCGGCTGCGGTGCGAGGAGATCGCGCGCGAGATGCAGGCGGGCGCGCCGCCCACTGTGGACCCGGCGGATGTGGAGCCCACCGAGAACTTCCTCACCTGGCTGGCCCGGGACCATTTCACGTTCCTCGGCTACCGCGAGTACGAACTTCAAGAACGCGACGGGGAGGACGTGCTGAGCCCCATCGAGGGAACCGGTCTGGGCATCCTGCATGACGCCCCCGAGGGCCCCGGCATCTACGCCCGCCTGCGGCCCGAGGCCCGGATCAGCGCGCGCACCCCCCGATTGCTCACCATCACCAAGGCGAACTCCCGGGCGACCGTGCACCGCCCCGTCTACCTGGACTACATCGGAGTCCGCACATTCGACCCGGACGGGAACGTCACGGGTGAACGGCGCATCCTCGGCATGTTCACCTCCGCCGCTTACGCCGAGTCCGTCCTTCGCCTCCCGATCGTGGCAGAGAAGGTCCGCGGCGTCCTGGAACGCAGCGGCTTCTCCTCGCACAGTCACTCCGGGAAGGATCTCCTGCAGATCCTCGAGGCGTACCCACGCGATGAACTCTTCCAGAGCGATGCCGATCAGCTCTGGGAAGTGGCCGAGCAGGTCATGCACCTGGAACAACGGCGCCGAGCGAAGCTGTTCCTGCGCCGGGACGAGTTCGGCCGGTTCGTCTCGGTGCTGGTGTACCTGCCGCGGGACCGGTACAACACCACGGTGCGGCTCCGCCTGGCTGAGCTCCTGCGGGAATCGTTTGGCGCCGAGCAGGTGGACTTCACCACCCGGGTGAGCGACTCACCCCTCGCCCAGTTACATGCGGTGGTGCGGATGCCACGCGGCGTCTCGATCCCGGACGTGACCGAGGCCGAACTGCAACCACCGCTGATCGCCGCCACCCGCACCTGGGAGGAGGACCTCCTCGATGCCTTACACGGGCAGGACCACGAAGAACAGGTCGTTGCCTTCGTTCGGGGTTTCCCGGAGGCCTACAAGGAGGATGTTGACGCAGCGGGGGCTGTCGCTGATCTCGCTCAGCTCGTGAGCGTGGAAGGCAACCAGACCCGCGTGCGACTGTACGAGCCCGGTCCGGACTCGCCGGTGCATCGCCGCATCAAGGTCTACCGTGCTCAACCGATCGTGCTCACCGATATCCTCCCTGCCTTCACCGACCTCGGTGTGGACGTGGTGGATGAGCGCCCGTACCGGATCACCGACGACGGCGGAACGGTCCGCTATGTCTACGACTTCGGTCTGCGGGTGCATGAGGGCAGCGAATGGCCCGAGGGCACGGAACTGGCGCGTGGTTTCGAGGACGCGTTCCTCGCCGTACGGGATGGGCGGTCGGAGTCTGACTCCCTCGGTGCACTCGTGCTGCGGGCGGGGTTGAGTTGGCGGCAGGTGATCATCCTGCGCACCATTGCGCGCTACGTGCGCCAGGTCGGTTCGACGTTCAGTGTGGAGTACCTCGAGGACGCGCTGGTGGCGAATCCGCGCACGGCCGCATCTCTGGTGGCGCTGTTCGAGGCGAGGTTCGACCCGGATCGATACCCGGGCGATCAGGGCGAGGAGCGGGAGCAGGCCCAACTGCAGATCCTCGCCGAGATCGATGCCGCCCTGGAGCAGATCACCAGCCTCGACTACGACCGCATCGTGCGCACCTTCACCGGCGTGATCCGAGCGACGTTGCGCACCAACTACTACCTCACCGATGAAGACGGCGGTGCCCGTGAGCAGGTCAGCCTGAAGCTCGAGTGCCGGAGCGTGCCGGGTATCCCGGCCCCGGTACCGATGGCCGAGATCTGGGTGTACTCCCCTCGCGTGGAGGGCGTGCACCTCCGGTTCGGGTACGTGGCCCGCGGCGGGTTGCGGTGGAGTGATCGACGAGAGGACTTCCGTACCGAGGTGCTCGGTCTGGTGAAGGCTCAGATGGTGAAGAACGCGGTGATCGTGCCCACCGGATCCAAGGGCGGCTTCGTCGCCAAGCGGCTGCCCGATCCGGCCGTGGATCGAGACGCCTGGTTGGCTGAGGGCCAGGCCGCGTACCGGCTCTTCATCCACGGGATGCTTGACATCACCGACAACCGCGAGACCGGGAGCGTGCGTCCGCCGGATCAGGTGGTCCGCCACGACGGTGACGACCCGTATCTCGTGGTGGCCGCCGATAAGGGCACGGCCACGTTCAGCGACATCGCGAACGGGATCTCGGCCGAGCACGACTTCTGGCTGGATGATGCCTTCGCCTCTGGTGGCAGTGCGGGCTATGACCACAAGGCGATGGGCATCACCGCCCGTGGCGCGTGGGAGTCCACGAAGCGCCACTTCGCCGAGATGGGGCGCAATTCCCAGGCCGAGGACTTCACCTGCGTGGGGATCGGCGATATGAGTGGAGACGTATTCGGCAACGGGATGCTGCTCTCGGAGCACATCCGGCTGGTGGCGGCCTTCGATCACCGGCATGTTTTCCTCGACCCGAGCCCCGATGCTGCCGCGTCCTACGCGGAGCGGCGCCGGCTCTTCGATCTGCCCCGGTCGACCTGGGCAGACTACGACTCCGCCTGGATCAGCGAGGGCGGTGGCGTCTACCCGCGGACCGCGAAGTCGATCGAGATCACGCCGCAGGTGCGTGAAGCGCTCGGCCTGGGTGAGGAGATCACCTCGCTCACTCCGGCCGAACTGATCCGGTCGGCTCTCCTGGCGCCGGTGGACCTGTTGTTCAACGGCGGGATCGGCACCTACATCAAGGCCAGCAGCGAGTCCCACAACGAGATCGGCGACCGCGCGAATGATGCCATCCGCGTGGACGGATCCGAGCTGCGCTGCGAGGTGTTCGTCGAGGGCGGGAACCTCGGTGCCAGTCAGCTGGGTCGGATCGAGGCGGCCACCCACGGGGTGCGGATCAACACCGATGCAATCGACAACTCTGCCGGGGTGGCCACCTCCGACCGTGAGGTGAATATCAAGATCTTGCTGACGGCCCTGGTGAAAGAGGGCGTGCTCGATCTCGATTCCCGCAATGAGTTGCTCGCCTCGATGACCGAGGAGGTGGCCGCGCAGGTCCTGCGGGACAACTACGTGCAGAACGTGCTGCTCGGCAACAGCCGCGATCAGGCGCACGCCATGCTCACCGTGCACCAGCGGTTGATCCATTGGCTGGAGGAGCGTGGCGAGCTGGACCGCACCTTGGAGTTCCTGCCCAGCGACACCGAGATCGCCGAACGGGACGCTGCTGGGACGGGCCTGACCCGGCCGGAGTTCGCGGTGCTTGTTGCCTACGCCAAACTCGCGCTGAAGGCAGACCTGGCTACCACCGACCTGCCGGACGGCGCCTGGTTCTCCCGCACGCTCAGCGCCTACTTCCCCGAGCCGCTACGTGCGCGCTACGGCGATGCCATCAACGAGCACCCACTGCGGCGGGAGATCATCGTCAACGATGTGGTGAACTCGATGGTGAATCGCGGCGGGATCACCTTCGCGTTCCGCGCCACCGACGAGACCGGTGCCACCAGCGAGCAGGTGGCGCGCGCATTCGTGGCCTGCCGGGAGATCTTCGACCTCGAGTCTTATGTGGCCGAGGTGGAACAGCTCGACCTCCAGGTGCCCACGGACGTGCAGACGCGGATGTACATCGACTTCCGCCGGCTGCTCGATCGCAGCTCGCGGTGGATGGTGCTGCGTCGGCCAGACGCGGTGGACGTGGCAGAAGAGGTGGACCGGTTCGCAGCGCCAGTACAGAGCCTGATGGGGCGCCTCCCCCAGCTCATGAGCGGCCCCGCCCAGCGACGGTGCGCCGATCTGGCTGCCGAACTGGTGGAGGCGGGAGTGGGGGAAGACCTGGCCGCACGCACCTCCACCCTGCTGCCCGCACTCGCGCTCCTGGACGTGGTGGAGATCGCGAACGAGACCGGGGAGGACCTGGAAGCCGTCGCAGCGCTGTACTTCGCGCTCTCCGCGCGGTTCCACGTCTCGGCATTGTTGGACCGGATCGCCGCGCTCCCGTTGGACGATCGGTGGGGAGCCCTAGCGCGTGCGGCGGTCCGCGACGACCTCACCGGTGCGCTGCGGGACCTGACCCGCACCGTGCAGAAGACCACGCCGGCCGAGGAGTCGCCCGAGCGGAGAGTGCAGGTGTGGGCCGGGCAGGCAGGCGCAGCACTGGACCGGGCCGAGCAGGCGCTACCTGAGGTTGCCGGGCTGCGTGGCGCGGGCCTCGCACCGCTCTCCGTGGCCGTGCGGGCCTTGCGCTCCCTCGTCCAGGCATGATCGGCTGAGACCAACAGGGTGGGAGGGATGTCATGGGCGCCACGAAGCAGGTGCTTCGCCGCCTCGCTGACGGCCCCCTTTCGCTGGCCACTGATGGGATCGACACCATCACCGGGCGGATGCCTGTCCTGTTCGTCGGATGCCCAGGGCCAGTCCTCGACCCGTTTGCCGACGCTCTCCACCTGGCCGCCGCTGAACGATACGACCCGGGCAACCCGCCGTTGTTTGCCCGGACCGTCGCGCCGCGGTTCCGGGTACTTCCGGCACCCCAGCGGCAGCCTGGTTTGCAGCTACACCACGCCAAACGTGGCACTGTCCGGGTCTGGACCACCGACGAACGAGTGAGTGAGGAGGCCTTGCAGAAGGGCCAAGCATTGCTCGTGCTGCATGCGCTCCCCGATGCCGAGGGCAGCGACAGCGCCAACGGGATGAACACCGTCGTGTGGGCCGCATCGCTGCCGGTACGCGTCGGCTGGATCGACGTGCTCAACGACCAGCACTGATCGCTCAACGCCCACGTCCTGCTTGCCTGGCCCGGGGGGTGTGGCGAGGCAAGCAGGACGTGTGGGGGTTGGTTACGCCGCTGTGGTGCGGCGGCGGTAGTGCATCAGGATGCCACCGGCGATCAGGAGCAGCAGGGCCGCGGCCAGTGCGGTCTGGGTGATCGGTGTACCGGTCTGCGGCAGCGGCGGGGGCACCTCTTCTGGCCATTCCGGCACTGCGCAGGTTGATGCCTCGGCACTGAGATCGTTGTGATCCAGGCCGGCGGTGTTGCTGAATCCGCCACGCTCGGTTGAGCCGGGAGCGGGGCATTCCAGCGTGGACTCATCCGCTGCATCGGTGTCCAGGTGGGCATCGATGCTGACCCGGTAGGTGTGGGTTTGTCCCACGGCCAGGTCCACATCGGTCGCGATGGTGTTCTCCACCGCACCGGTGCCCCCTGTTCCGGTCCACGTCTGCGCGGGGGTGACACCTTCGGGGGCGTCGGTGATGGTCGCATCGAGCACGTCGATCCCGGCGCCGTAGCGGAGCTGATCGGTCAACGTGTACGAACCATTCGCTGCACCGTCATTGACGACCGTGATGAGGTAGTTCACCGTCCACCGGCCATCCGCACCTGCGACAGGGTCACCGTCCATGGTCTTGGTGATCGTCGTGGAGGGCACGTATCCGCAATCGGTATCCACGATCGTGCCGCCAGACTCATTGGTCAGCGTGGCTGCGTTGTTCAGCCCCTGCTCGGTGAAGTTCCCACCCGCTGGTGTGGTGCACGCCGGTGAACCGGTGCCATCGGCGGCGACATCAGCCTCCTCGAAGGACAGCGGAACATTCGCCACCACCGTCACGGTATAGACATGCGGGGCGTAGCCGTCCTCATCCAGGCCGATGATCTCGATACCGGTCGCGATGACCTGGTCACCAGCACCATCGAAACCGTCATTGACCGTGATGCCCGCAGGCCCGGTCACCGAGACGGTGTCCACCGTGATCTGCGGCGCGAACAACAACTCGTCCTCGAGATCGTAGGTGGTCGCCTCGTTGCCGGTGTTGGCCACGGTGAGGTCATAGACGACCTCCCACTGACCATCACCGACCGGGACGGCCGAGACGAGCTCCTTATCGAGAGTCGGATCGCCGGGCACCAAGCACTCCACAGCGCTGTCCTGGAGACCATTCCAGTCCACGGTCGCGGTATTGCCCAGCGTGCCCGGCTCCGGCTCCCCACCGGCGATGGTGCAGGCCCTACCGGCGGGCACGTCGACCGTGGTCAGGTCCGCGGCGTAGCGCACGGTCACCATGTAGGTGTGCACCACAGGCACGTCATCCGTCGCACCAGCGATGGGCTGGTCCGTCACGATCCGCGTCTGGTCCACGCCATCGAAGGCGTCGTTGAACGCGACCGCGTCCTCGACATCAGAGGCCACGTCCTCGATACCGACCACGCTCACGCCCTCGCCCGGTGC
Organism: Ruania halotolerans; assembly: GCF_021049285.1. GTDB lineage: Bacteria > Actinomycetota > Actinomycetes > Actinomycetales > Beutenbergiaceae > Ruania > Ruania halotolerans. The sequence goes on along the minus strand of NZ_CP088017.1, from coordinate 417,962 downwards.
CAACTCATCATCCAGGTCATACACGCCCGCGCCGGCACCGGTGTTGGTGACGGTGAGCTCATAGGTCGCGTCATACACACCCGGCTCCCCATCAACAGGTGTCACCGCACCCGAGAGCGACTTCGCAATATCGATCAGCGGCGGCGGCACACACGCGACCGCAACCTGGTCCTCACCGTTATGAGTCAACTCAGCAGTGTTGGCGAAACCACCCGGCTCGTTCGATCCCGGCTCCGGGCATTCCAGATCACCCGGGGTGACAACATCGCGATCCATCGAGGCGACGACCCGCACGCGGAAGACGTGCTGCTCGTCGACCTCGAGCGACTGACCCGCCACGATCACGTTCTCCGCAGCACCTTCAGCGCCTTGACCACTCCAGCCCGCGTTCGGCTCCACACCCTCGGGACCGCTGACGATCGAGGCGGACTCCACCTCGATCCCCGCGCCGTAGCGCAGCCGGTCACTCAGGTCGTAGTCGCCAGCCACCGGGCCGGCGTTGGTGGCCGTGACGTCGTACTCGATGGTCCACGTCCCGTCACCATTCTCCACAGGGCTGCCCTCAACGAGCTCCTTGTCCAGCTCGATGACCGTGACGGTGGGGCACACCTCGTCCTCGCTCACGATGCCGTTGCTGGTCAGCGTGGTCGAGTTCGCCAGGCCGCCCGCTTCGCCCGAGCCCGCCGCAGCGCACTCCAGGTTGACCAGATCAATGGTGGCCTCCTCCATCTGGACGGTGACCTCCACCTGGTAGGTGTGCATGCCACCCACATCCAGCGTGACATCACTGGCGACCAAGTTCTCCGGGTCGGAGTCTTCCGCGCCCAGACCGGTCCAGGAGCCGTTGATCTGCACACCATCAGGTGCAGTGACGATGCCCTTGTCGACGATCTCGATGTCTGCGCCGTAGTGGAGACGGTCGGTCACGTCGTAGTCCGCAGCGGCACCACCGAGATGGGTTGCGACGATGTCGTACACGACGGTCCACGTGCCATCACCGTTGGGCGTGGGCCCAGAGGAGACAGTCTTCTCGACCGAGACGACACCGGGAGTGACGCAGACAGAGTCGTCTGCGGTGAGGTCGTTGTGCTCGATCTCGGCCGTGTTCGTCAGCCCATCACCCTCGGTGGGAATGGCCTGGCAGTCCGTGATGACGGGGGCACCTTCAGTACCTTCCGCGAGCCCGATGACCACCTCGACCTCGTAGGTGTGCGTGGCGCCAGCGGCGATCAGCACATCCGTAGCGATGACGTTCTCCGCTGCGCCGTCATCGCCGAGGCCCGTCCACGTCGCAGACGGGGTCACACCCTCAGGAGCCGAGGTGATCGAACTGGTGATGACCTCCAGGTCACCCGAAGCGCTCATCTGATCAGAGATGTCATAGACACCCTCGCCTGCACCAGCGTTGGTCGCGACCACCTCGTAGAGCACGGTCCAGGTGCCATCACCGTTCGGCGTGGGACCGTCCGCGATCGACTTGGAGACATCCACCGACGGCGGTGGGCCGCAAGCCTCGTCGATCTCGACCTCTCCATCGGACTTGGTCAACTCGGAAACGTTGTTGAACCCCGAGTCCGTGTCACCACCCAGGCACTGGGTATCCGCCACCGGGTCGAACTGCAACGGCACATCCGCCACCACAGTCAACTCGTAGATGTGCGACGCGTAACCATCGTCATCGTTGCCCAGCAGCGGCACACCCGTGGCCACCGCCAGGTTGCCCTGACCATCCCACGCCGGATCAGCCAACGTCACACCCTCAGGTGCGTCAGTGACCTCCGCCGAGGCAATGCTCACCTGGTCAGTGAAGTGCAACTCATCCACCAGCGAGTACGACGTCGACGCCGTCGAAGCATTCGACACCTCAAGCGCATACACGATCTCCCACTGACCCTCACCAATCGGCGAAGCCGACACCAGGGACTTCGTATGCGTCGGGTCGCCCTCGACCTCTACACCAGCCGGATCACAATTGATCGTCGGCGGGACCTCGGAGTCACCCGGGATATCCGCAGTCGCGCAGGCCGTGTTGACCACGCCATCACCCGTGGAGGCATCGGCGATGATCTCGAACTCATGCGTTTCCGTATCCCCCGGCGCGAGTTCGTCGATGACGAACCCACCCAGATCGGGCTGCTGATCATCGGTCACGGTCACGCCCGTGAGCGTGCCCTGACCGGTGTTCTCCACCACGATCCGGTAACGGATCGTGTCACCAACGAAGAAACTCGGATAGTCCTCCACCGTGTTCGCATCACGCCACTCACCCTCAGCATCCTGCACATACTTCTTCAGCGATGCCGAGTAGTAATTCGCAATCGTGATCGGCGCCGACGTCCGCATCACCAACTCCGTGTGCCCATCCCGGGCCTGCGCACGGTTGACCAGCACATCACCACCCAGCACACCATCAGTGGCCACATTCACCGTGAACTGCTGCGTCCCACCCGGAACCAACTCCGGACCAATCACACGCACCGCAGTCGCATCAGCGGTGAACGTGGTCGACCACCCCACCGTGTTACCCGCAACCGACCCCGCAGAACCATTGGAGGCCTCAGCCGGATCATCACTCAACGTTCCCGGGTCCGCCGTCGTGTAATACACCGTCGCACCCGCGACCGCGTCCACACCCGTCAACCCATACGAACCCGAGAACTCGGTACCCCGCTCATCACCGTTGAAGGGAAGGATGTCGATCGTGTCCGTGTACTCCTGCGGCAACGGATCAAACGACCGCAACGTCACCGTCCACGAACCCTCACCCACACCATCACCATCAAGATTCGGAATGAACGCCGCATCCGCACTCTTACCAATCGTGGTGAAACCCGACGTCGAAACCGTCACCTGAGCGGTGGCCGGAGTGGAGGTCTCGCCCGCAACGGAGCTCGTCACGGTGTTCGCCAGTACCTCGCCTGGCTCAACCGATGCATCAGCGACGGCCTGATAGGTCAGCGGCACCTGCGTATTCGTAGGAACACCATCCAACGACCACGTCAGCACCTGCCGGCCCTCGGCGTCGGTCGTCATCGTCGGCTCGGGGGAGGCCGAGCCCGGAACATAGGTCATGCCGTCGGGGAGTGTGTCGATCAGCTCGAAGTCGTCCACCGTCTCCGGCACCGCACCGGCTCCGTTCGCCGAGTACGTCAGCGTGTACGTCGCTGGCTCCCCGGCACGCACCACCGATCGATCGGCGCTCTTCTCCACGGCAGGGGTCACACCGATGATCCGCACGATGTCGCGGCCGTTGCCGAGGAAGGGGTACCGGGCGTCCGGGGTGAGCGGGCCCGAGCCGCTATCGGCCGGGTCCATGCTTCGGCTGGGGTGCTGCCATGCGCCGTTGATGTAGGCCGCGCCCCACTGCCAGACGTCCTGCCCGATCGGGGTGTCGTCGTTGATCTCCTGGCGCACATTGAGGGTTGTGCGCGTGGCGCCGGTCATCGCCGAGTACGGGTAGGTCGCGCGGACTGCCTTGACGGCCGCGGGGTCCGCAGGCTCCGTTGTCGTCCAGCCGCCTGGGTCATCGCCACATTCGAACGCGTTCGGGTCGTACGACCCGCTGGTGGGGTCGACCAGCGCGTCGGCACCGACGTAGTACTCGAGGGTCGCCCCCGGTACCGGATCGCCTTCCCAGTTGAGCAGCAACGACGCGGACTCATAGGTCACGAATTGCGTGTCCATGACCACGCACTGTCCGAAGATCGCATCCGGATCCGCGGACGTCCACTGGCCAGCCACCACGGACTCGACCGCAGCACCGGGCGAGACCCGGAATTGGTCGCTCCACCACGACGGGGTTGTATAACCTGTGGCCTCCGGTCGCCAGGCGCTGCTCCAGCCACCGGTCACCCAGGTCCGGGCCGAACTGTTATTGGCCGGGTCGTCCTGAGCGGACCCGCCGAGGGGCGAGGTGTACGTCGGCGCATCCGACTCAAGCGTCATCGAGTTGTTGCCGGTGCCTGCGACGCGGAAGTGCACAGAACCGGAGGCGACCGCTGCCCGGTCCGCGGGCAGCGGCTGACCGGCCGAATCCGTCGTGGGGGCCTCGAGGGCGCTGTAGTCGATGCCACTGAGCGTCAGGGTGAAGACTCCAGGAGTCGCCGTCGGCGTCAACGTGCACGAATCGACGAAGGACGTCATTTGCTCCGCCGGATGATCGCCTCCGGACCACGGGTGACCGCTGGCCACGCCGCTGGTGAATGCAGAACATGCGGCAGGTGCAACAGAGACGGCAGCACCGTTGGCCGCACCCACGTCGAGGGTGTAGGTCACCGTGTCCGGTCCCGGGTCACTGCCGTCGTCGAGCGAAAGCGTCCACTGGAAGGACGCATCGACGTAGGTGTCGCCGTACGTCACGCCCGTGACGGCCGACTCCCAGCGGATATCCATGCCGAACTCGTTCACGATCTCGATCGGTGGCAGCTCCGCCGCCTGCCCGTCGATGGTCCCCGATGCGCTTAGCTGCGACCCGGTCTCGCCATCCGCTCGGATCGCAGTCTGGAGCACGTGAGCGGACCCTTGGTCCTGAGTGCCGAGGTTGCAGACCAGGGTTCGCCCGTCGTCGGAGATCGAGGACTCGGGAGTTCCACCCGTTACGCAGGAATCCGGCAGAGACGCGAAGGCACCGTTCTCCAGAGTGAGGGTGAAGTTCACGTTGTCGACGGGCTCATTCGAGGGTGCCGCAGCGTCATCGTTGACGTTGACCCGCCACTCCGCCGTGACCACGTCCCCACTGGCCACAGTCTCCGGCGTGTCCTGCGCCCAGCGCGCGGTGATCTCGTACACCGGCGCCGCCATCGCAGGAGACGCGACAACAAGAGTGGTCAACGCGACCAGGGCCGCCGTCACAAAGGCCACCGTGGTGCGGAGCACGTTGGCGCGTAGCGGAACAGGTGTACTCATTGGGAACTCCCCCGGGATTCTCGGAAAGCGCAAAGCACGCCTCAACCAGGAACATTGACAGAGCGCAACCACTGATTCCATCGATTCAGCGAACTTCACCCCCACTTCACCCCCGATTCACCCTGCCGCATCTAGTTCCTGTTCACGATCGTGGGATATGGCGATCCACCCTCCTCCGTCGGTCGATCACGGCGGGCTTCTCATGCGCGCGAGGATTGAGCGCGCTACCTAGCGGATGCGAGGAGGCCCTCGATCCGCAACGATGGTCTGAAATGGCGCCGAGAGGTGCCGGAGAGGATGGTCATCATGGGTATCGGAGGAGGAATCTTCCTGCTCGTCGTCGGCGCGATCATGGCATTCGGCGTGCGGGACAGCTTCGACGCGATCGACCTGACCGTGATCGGCTACATCTGCATGGGAGCCGGCGTACTCGCGCTCATCCTGGCGATCGTCGTGAACGCACAGCGCAACCGGACCGCGCACACCGCCACCGTGGAACACCGCGAGACCGGCCTTCCGCCCGAGGAACGCCGCCGGGAGCTGTGAGGCGCGCGGCCAACCTACCCCTCAGGGGCCAACCGCCGCAGTGAGCGGTCCCGGCGCCACCCACAGCAGGTACTGCGTCAGCAGGAATCCGATCACCGGGTTCAGCCACAGGAACCTTCGCCACCCTGCCGTCGCCCGCTCTGCCTCGCTCTCGGCCAGCCGCACGTACGGCATGGTCGAGAGCAGGTAGGGCACGGCAAGGACCGCCAGCGGCCACCACGGCCACCCGGCCACCACCAGCAGCGCCGCGGAGAGCAGGTACAGGGCGAGCGCGAAGCGCACGGTGACCGCTGCTCCCGCCCAGGTCGCGATCGAGGCGATCCTCCCGGCGCGGTCGGCGTTCACATCCTGCACGGCACCGAACGCGTGGGACGCCATCGACCAGGCGAAGAACGCCAGCAGCGTCATCATCGCCACCGCACTCACCGGCGCCCCACTCAGCGCCAGCCCGTAGACGGCAGGGCTGACGAAGTGCGTGGCCGACGTGACCGAGTCCAGCACGGGACGTTCCTTGAACCTCAGCCTGGGCGCGGAATACGCCACCACGGCGAACACGCTCACGGCGAGTACCGCCGTCGCGCTGGGCGAGCCGAGCAGGGCCAGCGCCAGCACGAACGGGACCGAACTCGCCACAGCGGCCACCACAGTGGTGCGGTGCAGCCGGCGGTCCAGGACCACCCCGTGCACGCCCCCCTTGCGGGGATTGTGCAGGTCGGACTCGTAGTCCCACACGTCGTTCAGGCCGTACATCAGCAGGTTGTACGGCACCAGGAAGAACAACGAGCCGATCAGCAGCCGCGCATCCATGCCGCCCCCGGCGAGCAGATACGCCGCCGCAAAAGGGTAGGCGGTGTTGATCCAGCTGATCGGGCGGGAGGAAGCGAGCACGTGCCGCCACGGCGACGGCGCAGCAGCAGTCGCGGTCATCGGCCGTCCTCCGTGGCCTCGCGGCGACTGCGTGCACCGGCCACTCGGCCCGTCACCACCCACAGCGCCGGCACGAGCAACGCCGCCACCAGCGGCCAGGCGAAGTCCTCGATCGGTGCCAGGCCGATCCACACCCCGGCCGTGTGCTCGGCGGCGTAGCCGAACAGATCGGCAGCGATCATCACATTGTCGAAGACGGCCGTCAGCGCCACGAGCACCAGCGCGAGCACGGCGACCCGGGCCCACGGCCCACGCCGCCGGTGCACCACTAGGGCGAACAGGCCGGCCGCGAGGAGCACCACGACGGCGAGGCTGAGGTAGGTCATGCCCGCCCCTGATCCAGATTGCGCCCAGGCTCCCCGGCGGCGATCCGCGAGCGCCCGAGCAGTCGGAAGACGATGAGTGCGAGATAGCAGAGGAAAGTGATGAAGACGAGTTCCTCGATCGGCAGTTCCGGGAGCACCTCCAGGCCGGTCATCGCCGCACTGCCGCCGCGGTGATAGAAGCCGGCACTGATGGCGACCACGTCCCACACCAGGAAGACGGCACCCGCTCCGATGACCGTGAACGCGGCCCGGCCCGGGGCGTGCCAGAACGCCAGGCGCCACCGGGCATCCATCACCAGCAGGCACACCAGCGGCACGAGCAGCGTGGCCAGGTAGATCCATCGGGTCATCGTGGGCCCATCATGGTGGCGCCCGTGCCCCGGACGCCACCGCCGGTGACCGGCTCGGGGAGCGGACCGGTGCTGGTATCCCCGCGCAGTCGCTTGATCACCAGCTCCGCACTGATCAGGCACATCGGCAGTCCGACACCGGGGATCGTGCCTGAGCCGGCGTAGTAGAGCCCCTCGACGCGCCGGGAGACGTTGCCAGCACGGAACATCGCGCTCTGGCGCAGCGTATGCGCCGGGCCGAGCATGCTGCCGCGCCACGCGTGCAGATCGGCCGCGAAGTCCCCCGGGCCGGCAGTGCGGCGGAGCACGATGCGCCCGGCGAGGTCCGGTACCTGAGCCCAGGAGGCGATCTGGTCGATGGTGCGGTCCACCAGTTGCTCCACGGCGGGTGAACCGCCCCCGGACAGCCCGCCACGACCGAGTTCCGGGTCGGCGCCCACCGGGATCAGGACGAACAGGTTCTCGTGTCCGGGAGGCGCGACACCGGGGTCTGAGGCCGAGGGCCGGCACACGTACACCGAGGGCTGATCAGGCACGCGCCCGGCGTGGATCGCCCCGAAGGTGGCGTCCCAGTCCTCGGAGAAGAACAGTGAGTGGTGCGCCAGCTCCGGGAGCTCGCCACGGACCCCGAGGTACGCAAGCACCCCACCCGGCCCCGGATCGCGATGCGCCCACCACCGCTCCGGATAGGTCTGCAGTTCTTCGGGCAGCAGTCGGGTCTCCAGGTGATGCAGGTCCCCAGCTCCCACCACCACATCGGCCTCTTGATGGCGGCGCAATCCGCGGGAGACGTACTTCACGCCGGTCACCCGTGCTCGGCGACGAGTGCGACGCGGGCCTGGCATCGTCGTCACCGCCGTAACCTCGCACCCCGTGTGCAGGTGCACGCCGTGGTCGGCGGCCATCTCGGCGATCGCCTCGATCAGGGCAGTGAATCCGCCCATCGGATACTGCACCCCGCCGGTCATATCCAGCGCGCTCATCAGGTGGTACATGCTGGGCGCACGCTTCGGACTCGTGCCCAGGAACACGGCGGGGTAGCCGAGCAGCTGGCGCAGGCCGTTGTCCCGGAAGCGCGCGGCCACCATCGTCTGCAGCGACCTCAACAGCAGCGGTGCCAGACGGTGGGACTGGCGGAGAACATCGGGTGTGAGCAACGCCGTCGGATGGGCAAAGGTGGAGTAGAGGAAGCGGCGCCGGGCCATCGCCTCGGTGCGCGCCGCCGAGACCAGGTGGCGCCGAAGCCGCTGCCCGGCTCCCGGTTCCCGCGCCTCGAACATCGCAACGTTCCGTTCGAGATCGGCCGACACCTGCATCGGCTCCGCCTCACCCTCGAGGAACACCCGATAGGCGGGGTCGAGCGTGTGCAGGTCCAGCACGTCCTGCACGTCTCGACCGAGCAGCGCAAAGAAGTGCGCGAATACCTCCGGCATCAGGTACCAGGAGGGCCCGGTGTCGAACCGGAAACCCTCCGCCGCCCAGGATCCGGCGCGCCCGCCGAACTCGGCGTGCCGTTCCATCACATGGACCTCGTGTCCATCCGCGGCCAGCAGGCACGCAGTGGCCAGGCCCGCGATACCGCCACCGATCACGACGGCGGTACGCCGCTGCCCTGCATCGGTGCCAGTGGATGCCACGCCACTCATCTGCGGCGCCCCATCGCCGTCAGGACGATCCTGGCCTTGACCGCATCCGGCACCCGAACGCGCACCTGCCCGATCTCGGCGCCCGGGGTGCGGCGCAGCCTCCGGGAGAGCTCGGCGAAGAATCCGTGCGCTGCGTAGACCGCTCGGCGGCTCCGGGTGGGCAGTTCGGCGATCGCGAGTTGAGCGGCGGCCAGATCCGCGTCGATGTCATCCAGGAGAGCATCACGCTGGGCATCGGTGAGCCGGCCCGGGTCCACTCCGGGGAAGTAGCTGCGCCCCAGGGTGTCCCGGTCCTGTGCCAGGTCACGCAGGAAGTTCACCTTCTGAAACGCGGCGCCAAGCCGCGCGGCACCGTGAGCCAGGCGTTGATACGCGCCGGCATCACAATCGGTGAACACCTTCAGGCACATGAGTCCGACCACCTCAGCGGAACCGTGGACGTACGTGTCCAAACCGTCCTGGTTGTGGCGCGTGGTGTGCAGGTCAGTGCGCATGGAGTCGAAGAACGGCTGCACGAGCGAGGTATCGATACCGTAGCGGCGTGCCGTGGCAGCGAAGGCGTGCACCACGAGGTTGGCACTGCGGCCGGTGCGCAACGCCATGTGCACGTCCCGTTCCAGGCAGTCCAGCAGTTCGGAGCGGGCGGGAACCGGCAACCCGGGATCGGGATCGTCCACGAGTTCATCGGCGATCCGCACCAGCGCATAGATCGTGCGCACATGGGTGCGGTCCGGTTCCCCGAGGAGCGCGGTGGCCCACCCGAAGGAGGTGGAGTACGCGCGGATCACTGCACCTGCGCTGGCGTGAGCCACGCTGTCGTACTGCGGGCTGGTGGTACTGGTCTTCACGCTGCGTCCTCTGTACGCCAGGCGAGATCGTGCGCGAGCCACGCCGCACCCAGTAGCTCCGTACCACCGGCGCCAAGCTCGAGGGCCCGCTCACGAGCCGAGCGCTCGTGCTCGGCGGCCAGGCCCTCCACTTCCGCACGCGCACCACACTCAGTGAGCAGGCGCCGCACCGTGGCCAATCCCTGCTCGTCCACCTGCGGATCGCCGACGTGCACCCGCAGTGCCTCCCACGCCTGCGTGCGGGCCGCATGCGCGAGCAGCACCGTGCGCTTACCCTCCCGCAGATCGGAGAGCGGGCTCTTGCCAGTGCTTCCCTCGTCCCCGAACATGCCGCCGAGGTCATCGCGGAGCTGATAGGCAACTCCGAGCAGACGGCCGATCTCGCCCACCTGCTCGACCACCTCGGGCAGTGCGCCGGCGAGCACAGCCCCCGCCCGCAGCGGCAGCGAGAACGAGTAGGCCGCCGTCTTCAGCTCATCCATGCGCAAGATCTCGGGAATCTCGGCCGCCTGCCCGAGGCTGTAGCGCACATCGGCCAGCTCACCGGCGGCACTGTCCAGGAGGGCCTCGTCCATGAGGACCATGAGTCGGTCCACGGTGGCAAGGTCGCCGCCGCAACCCGCCACGAGCCGCACGGCGCCGGCGAGTGCCAGATCGCCGGCGATGATCCCGGCAGCATCGCCGTAACGCCTGGCCCGCCCCTGCGCAATCCCCTCGCGGACGGCAGCAGCCATGAACGTTCCCGCCACATTCGGGCGACCGCGACGCACCAGATCACCGTCGATCACGTCATCGTGCACCACGAACGCCGTATGCAAGAGCTCGACCGCCGCACCTACGAAGGCCACCCGATCTGACGGTGCGCCACCGCACGCACCAGCGCCCGCCTCCACCAATCGTGGCCGGAGCCGCTTGCCGCCTGTACACGCGGCCCGCAACGCCGCCCACAGATCTGCCGCGCCCCGCTCGGCCATCGCGGCCGCCCGGGCGGCGAAGAACGCGTCAAGCCGAGCCTGTACTGAGGCGCTCACATCGCTCATGTCGCCCACGCCAACCCTGCAGTGCGCTGCGCGGCCAGGAGAGGCGCCTGGGCTGCCATCCACGGGCTCACTGCCCACGGCGCGTGCCGGGCCAGGGCCAGCGCATCCGACCACGGCACCCAACGCCACGCCATCACCTCGTCCGGGTGAGGCACCGGGTCTACGTCGAGGCGCGTCGCGTACACCGGGCAATACTCGTTCTCCACCACACCGGAATCGTCCACAGCGCGATAGCGGAAGTCGCCGAGCACCTCGTGCACGGGACCCACTGTGACCCCCAGCTCCTCAGCGCCACGGCGCTGCACCGCGCGATGGAAATCCTCACCGGGGCGAGGGTGACCGCACCAGGAGTTCGTCCATACCCCTGGCCAGGCCCGCTTGGTCAGGGCACGGCGAGTGAGCAGTACGCGACCTTCTGCGTCGAACGCATAGCAGGAGAAGGCCAGGTGCAGCGGGGTGGTCTCGTGATGGACGTCCCTGCGCAGTGCAGTGCCCGATGCGTGGCCGTCCTCATCGAGCAGGACCACGTGGTCGCCCGTCTCCATGGACACTCCCTTCGATTGCTAGATAATCTAACAATAAGCGCGCTGAGTGAAAAGAGGGACGGTGGATCCCCGTAACATCGAACCCATGCCGGAGCAGGGCTACTGGTACGCCGAGACCGACCGTGGTCTCACCATCCTCGCCGCCGTGCGCCGATTCCGCGAGGCGGACGACGCCCTGCGTCGGCGCCTGGTGCGCACGATGGGAATGAATGTCACGGACGTGCAGGCACTGCGGCATGTGATCGCCGCCGAGCGCACCGAACGTCCGCTCACGCCGCGCGACCTGGCGTCACTGCTGGAGATTTCCACCCCGTCGGTGACCACCTTGGTGGATCGCCTGGCCGGCTACGGGCACCTCGAACGCGCACCGCACCCGCAGGACCGGCGCAAGGTGGTGCTCCGGGCAACAGCCCATGCGCATACCGAAGTGCACCATCACCTAGGGGCGATGCATGCAGAGATGGCACGTATCGCGGGCGACGTGCCCGAGCACTGCCGGGACGCCGTCGTGACCTTCCTGGACGCCATGAGCGCCCACCTGCGCCGCACCGGCGAACGTGCGGAAGCCGTCCCGGGCGAAGGTGCCGGCGAGGGCGATCAGCCCTCGGCCACCACCGCCACCCCATGAGCAGGCACCGCCGCTGAACCGGTGACTGCGACACCGGAGACCAGGTCCGTCCCCGATGCCTCGACAGTGACTTCAGCGTCGGTGTGGTTGAGCACGAAGAGGAAGCTGCGGCCGCCGTCCTCGCTGTGCTGTGCGACGCGCCGGACCACCTCGACACCCGGCACCGTCTCGGCAGCCGGGCTCACACCGGATTCGGCGAGCACCTGCTCGATCACGGCGGCGGTACCGGCCTCGTCCTGGCGGGTGGCCACGTACCAGGCAGTACCCTCACCCACGGCATTCCTGGTGACGGCCGGACCGCCCGGCAGCGGGCCGTCGGTGAAGGAGCGCACCACCTCGGCCGTGGTGACCTCCACCCGCTCGGTCCATACGTCCGCCGTCGTGCCGTCGTCCAAGGTGACCTGCTCGCCCGCCAACAGGGGGAAGAACTCGTCGGTGCGCACCCCGAGCAGGTCGCGGAACGCACCAGGGTAGCCGCCGAGGTGGACGTGATCGTTCTCGTCGACGATTCCAGAGAAGTACGTGATCAGCACGGTGGCGCCGCGCTCGGCGGCCGCTGCCACATTCGCGGCGTCGCTATCGGTGACGAGGTAGAGCGTCGGGGCCACGATGAGGTCGTATTCGCTCAGGTCGGAGCCGGGCTGCACCACATCCGCGGTCACGCCGCGGCGCCACAGCTCGCGATAGATCGCGCGGAGCCGGTCGCCGTAGGTGACGTCTTCACTGGGGTGGGAGTCCAGCTCGCACGCCCACCACGCCTGGTAATCGAACAGGAGGGCAACACGTGCGTGCACCCGCGAGCCGACGACGTCGCTCAGGCTCGCGAGCATCTCACCCAGGCGCACGCTTTCGCGCCAGATGGCCGATTCCCGGCCGGCATGCGGCACCAAGGCCGAGTGGAACTTCTCTGCGCCTGCCTTCGACTGCCGAAACTGGAAGAACATCACCGAGTCCGCGCCGCGCGCCACGTGTGCGAGGGAGTTGCGCACCATCTCGCCCGGCCCCTTGGCACGGTTGCGGGGCTGCCAGTTCACTGCGCCGGTGGAGTGCTCCATCAGGATCCACGGCTTGCCGCCGGCCACGCCGCGGGTCATATCGGCGGCCAGGGCCAGGTCGATCTCGCGCTCCGGGTCGTCGGCGATCGTGTAGTGGTCGGTGGCCACCACATCCACCTCGCGGGCCCACCGGTAGTAGTCCATCCACTTGGTGCTCAGGTTCACCATGAAGTTGGTGGTGGAGGGCACCTGCGGGGTGATCGGACGGACGGCGTCGCGCAGCTTCTTGTAGTAGTCGAGCAGCGTGTCCGAGGAGAACCGGGCGAAGTCGAGCTGCTGAGTGGGGTTGGCGTAGGTCGGTGCGGCCAACGGGGGCAGCACATCCTTGAAGGCGCTGTACCGCTGGGACCAGAACGCCGTTCCCCAGGCGTCGTTCAACCGGTCGATGGTGCGGTACTTGCGGCGCAGCCACGTCCGGAACGCCCGCTGCGCGGACTCGGAGTAGTCGTGCGGAACGTGACAGCCGATCTCATTGTCGATGTGCCACAGCGCGAGCGCCGGGTGCTCGGCATATCGCTGCGCCATCGCGGTGGCCATTTTCACCGCATAGTCGCGATAGACCGGAGAGGAGGGAGCGTAGGACTGCCGGCCACCCTGGCTGAGCACCACGCCCTCGGCGGTGCGGGGCAGAATCTCCGGGTGATTCGCCGTCAGCCATGGCGGCGGGGAAGCGGTGGCCGAGGCCAGGGCCACCTTGACCCCGGCAGCTTGGAGCCGGTCCAGGATGTTGTCCAACCAGGTCCAGTCGTAGCGGCCCTCGCGCGGCTCGATGGTGGCCCAGGAGAAGATCGCCAGACTGACCAGGTTCACGCCGGCCTCACGCATCAGCGCGATGTCCTCGAGGCGGACCTCCATCGGCCACTGCTCGGGGTTGTAATCACCGCCGTAACCCATCACGGTCAGGCCGATCGGCCAGCTCGGGGTGGCCGGCGTCGCGGGAGTGGTGGGTTCAGGTGAGGAGACGTCGTCGGCCATGGCGCCCAGCGTATTCACGCACTTGTGAATCGGTCCAATCGTTTCACCTGGCGCTCCTTCCACCGCACGGCCCGGGCCGTTCACCATTGACGGTCATGCGTAGAGCCCGGTGCCCTGACCGCGCACCTCGACGTCTACCCGTCAGTTGTGCGCGGGCCTGCGAGTACCGACCTCAGGAGAGTGAAATTCCGAACTGTTCGAGCAACCCGATCCGCGTGGCCGCATCGCGTAGCAGCAGGAACCCGGCGATGCCCATCACCCAGCCGATGGTCTCGCCCGACGATTTCGCCATCCACGTGGACACTCGGGTGAGCAGGGGTTCCATCATCCGGCGAGCAGCGATCCGCCCGCCGAGCAGGACCAGCGCAGGCAGCACCATCACCAGGCAGTACCCGGTCAGCAACAACACCCGCTCGGTGGCGGTGAGATCGGCGGCGGTGAGCATCCCGACGGCGCCCAGGTACGGCAGCATCGTCGCCACCTCGAGCGTGGCCGCACCCAGCGCCAGCCCGATCAACGCCAGCCAGCCCCCGCGCCCTTCGGCGGTGAGGGTGCGCTCCCGCCAGCGGGCGAGCCGACCGGTCACCGGTGGCGCGGTGCCGACCACACCGTCGGCACTGGCACTGGCACTGGCACTGGCACTGGCACCGTCGGCCCAGGATTGGCCGTTGCGCTGCGGAACGACCGCATTCTTCGGTTCCCGGCCGACGAAGAATGCCCCCGCGAACAGCGCGGCGCCGAGCACCAACTGGCCATACATCAGCACCGGTGAATCCTGTTCGAGGGCGGCCATCAGGGAGTCGGCACCAGCCAGGAGGAGAAGTCCCATCCCGAAGTAGAAGAGCGCAACAACGGCAAGGAACACCAGAATCCGGCCCGGCCGCAGCCGCCCCGGGGTGAGCATCAGCCAGATCGGGATCAGCAGCGTGCCGAAGCTGGTGGAATCCACCAAGGCGAGTGCAGCGAGAGTGCCGAGCAGCGGGAGGGTCATGGTGTCAGCCTGCGTGGCAGCGACCATGGCAGTCATCGCCCCATCGGCCGGTTCCGGCCTCACACTTTCGTCGCATCCGCGCAGCGCCCGGCGCGAGTGAGAATGGTCGGGTGGACAGATGGATCACGGCGTGGCGCCGCAGCGTGCGCGGTACGGCGTGGCGCCGGGCGCTCAGCGATGCTGTGGCGGTGACTGCCGTTGGTCTGTTCGCCCTCGGCATCGGGATGGGGCCGGTGGTCAGCGATGCCCCGGTCACGGGTGGCCCGGGGTGGTGGCACATCCCGCCACTGCTGATCGGCGCCCTGGTGATGCTCGGAAAGCACCGGCACCCGGTCGCCATGCTCACCCTGGGGGTCCTCGTCTTCGCCGCCGACCTTGCGATCGGCGGGAGCCTCGGCGTGCTGCTGGTGCTGATCGACCTGCTCTACACGCTGGCCCTGGTCGGTTCCGAGCGTGCTGTACGCCGGCTGTTCATGGCCACGGCCATGATCATCGCTGGCTCAACCGTGCTCGCGTGGGCGATCCACCATGAGGTGCGCGCGGGCCTATGGATGGGCCTGCAAGCCTTCGCCATACTCGCCACGCCCGTCTGGTGGGGGACGTCGGTACGCCGGCAGAAGGAGCTCGCCGATCTGGCCTCGGCGCGCGCGGACGATCTCGCGCGGATCGCCTCGATGCAGCAGGAGGAGGCGCTGCGCGATGAGCGTGAGCGGATGGCGCGTGACCTGCACGATGCGGTGGCAGGCAATCTCTCCGCGATCGCCCTGTACGCCGAAGCCGGACTGAACCGATCGGGTGGCGCCAGCGCTCACACGGGAATCGAACACCGCAGCCTCGCCCAGATCCGTTCATCGAGTGTGACGGCACTGACCGAGATGCGCACCATGATCGGCCTGCTCCGAGGCGGCCGACCGGAACGCTCACCGGCACGCATCTCCGATCTCGAAGCGGTTCGGAACCTCGTGGCCGGCCACGGCGGAACGCTGGAACGGTCCGGCGCCGCGGCCACCCTGCCGACGGCGGTGGACCAGACCGCCTACCGCATCCTTCAGGAGAGTCTGACCAATGCCAGCAAACACGGCACCGGTCCCCCGCAGGTCCGGCTGCTCGCCGGGGAACAGCGCCTTGAGCTCGAGGTTCGCAACCAGATCGCATCGGATGCCGTACCCGGGCAGGGACTTGGGGTGGACATCCT
This sequence comes from Ruania halotolerans, assembly GCF_021049285.1. GTDB lineage: Bacteria > Actinomycetota > Actinomycetes > Actinomycetales > Beutenbergiaceae > Ruania > Ruania halotolerans. The sequence goes on along the minus strand of NZ_CP088017.1, from coordinate 401,985 downwards.
GGCCGAACGAGCCGACGCCGTCGGCGGCGTGTGCGTGGCCGGCCCGCGCGAAGGCACCTGGACGGTGCGGGCCGTTCTGCCCATGACTGGTCGGGCGTCGTGACGATCCGCGTGCTGGTGGCCGACGACCATGGTGCGGTGCGCGCCGGGCTCCGGTTACTCCTTGAGGCCGACGAGCGAATCGAGGTGATCGGCGAGGCCGCCGACGGTGAGACCGCGGTGGCCAACGCTCGCGCATTGCGCCCGGATGTGGTGCTGATGGATATCCGGATGCCCCGGATGGACGGCGTGCAGGCCACCCAGGAGATCGTCGCCGTCGGCAGCGCCCACGTGCTGGTGCTCACCACCTTCGACCTGGACGAGTACGTGGTGGCGGCGCTGCGTGCCGGAGCGGCCGGGTTCCTGCTGAAGACGAGCGGCGGACCGGAGTTGATCGATGCCGTGCACCGGGTGGCGGCCGGCGAAGGTGTGGTGGCGCCGGAAGTGACCAGGACGCTGCTCCACGCATTCGTCGATTCACGGCCCGGCCCGAACGAGACGAGTGGAGCGGCCGATCCCGGGCAGTTCAGCGAACTGACCGCACGCGAGCGTGAGGTCCTCGCCTGCATCGGACGAGGTTCGTCGAACCAGGAGATCAGCCGGGCTCTGCATATCACCGAGGCCACCACCAAATCGCACGTGTCCCGGGTGCTGGCCAAGCTCGGCTGCCGGTCCCGGGTGCAGGCGGCAATCCTCGCCCGCGAGTCCGGTCTGACGTGAGGCGGCCGGGCCGCCGGTCTCAGGCGGTGACGTCGAGACTGGTGAGCACGCTCCGATCGGCGATCACATCCAATGCCTCGATGACCCCCTCGCGGAAGCGAATGAGGTAGGCAGCCTGCACAGAGCCGTCGGCGGCATACACGAGCGAGGGCACGCCATCGATGAGGGCCACGTAGGCGAGTGCGGCCCGCCCTGCAAATACCCGGGCGACGGCGTCGGCACCACGGATCCGTCCCTCGAGGAGTGGCGCGCCGTACGCGGAACCCGAGGTGGCGAGAGCGACCGCGCCGTGATCGGCGCGCAGTTCCACCTCTGGATCCAGCAGCTGTAACAGGCGGCCGAAGTCACCCTCCCGCGCCGCTGTGAGGAAGTCATCGACTGCCGCTGACTGGAGTCGTCGCACCTCGGTGACGTCGACGCGGCGGAGCCGGGCTCGTGCCCGCGAGGCGAGCTGACGCGCGTTCGCCGGCGTCCGCTCAAGAATCGGCGCGACCTCCTCGAACGGCATACCGAACACGTCATGCAGCACGAAGGACAAGCGCTCAAGCGGAGCAAGCGCATCGAGCACGACCTCCAGCGCAAGCGCGAGGTCCTCTCGGAGCTGGACGCTCTCATCGGGTGTCGTCGCGGAGTCGGCCGCATCGGTCACCTCGTCGAGCTCGGCGTCCTCACGCCAGGACGCCCGCTGCCGGATCAGGTCGATACTCACACGCGAGACCACGGTCGTGAGCCAGGCCTCGAGGTTGCGGATGTCCGCACCGTTCGCGCGCTGTAGCCGTACCCAGGCCTCCTGGACGGCGTCGTCAGCGGCAAACGAGGATCCCAGCACGCGGCGCGCTATCGCATGCAGTCGCGGTCGCTGCCGCGCGAAGTCCTCGGCGAGTTGGTCGATGGACGACGAGCCGGTCATCCGATCCTCATTCCCTCCACGACGATTCGCGGTCAGCGTGTCACATTCTGAGTCCGCCGCCCGACTGACAGGTGAAACCCCATTACGCCACATCACTTGGAGTCACCATGCCGACCACCGAACTTGATCGCCTCCGCTCCGCCGTGCGCGGCCGCGTCTGGCTACCTCAGGACGCCGACTATGCCACCGTGCACCGGCCGTGGAACCTCGCGGTCGCCCAATCGCCCGCCGCAGTCGTCGACCCCTTGGACACCGCGGATGTGTCTGCTCTCGTCACATTCGCGGCATCCGCGGGTGTCCCGCTCGCCGTACAGCCGAGCGGGCACGGCGCCACCGGCCGGGCCAGCGGCGCGATCCTCGTGCGCATGTCCCAGCTCGCCGGCATCGAGGTGCATCCCGAACGCCGCGTCGCACGAATCGGTGCGGGGGTACAGTCGGGCGCCCTCCAGCGGGCCGCCGCAGTACACGGCCTCACCGGCCTCCCCGGCAGTTCGCCCGTGGTGAGCGTGACAGGTGCGGCGCTGGGTGGCGGCCTCAGCTGGTTCGGGCGCACGCACGGCTGGATCGCCGACAGCGTGACGGCAGTCGACCTCGTCGACGCAACTGGCAAGGCGCGCAGGGTCAGCCGCTCCGAGGACCCGGATCTGTTCTGGGCGATGGGCGGTGGAGGGGGCGACATCGCTATCGTCACAGGCCTGGAGATCGCCCTCCACGAAGCGCCGTCACTGTTCGGTGGCCGGATGCTGTGGCCGCGCGCGCGTGCACGCGAGGTCATCACCGCATTCCGGGAGATCACCGCCGATGCACCGCGTGAACTCACCGCGTGGCTTCAGCTCCTGCAGTTCCCCGGCTCCGACCCCATGATCGCGATCGACACGACATTCCTCGGCGATGAGGTGACAGCACGGCGGCTACTCCACGATGCCGACCTCGTTGGCGGGACCATCGCCGACACCCGCGGCCTGCTCAGCGTCGCCGACATCGGATCCATCACGGCCGAACCCACTGATCCCGCACCCGGCCGATCACGCGCGGAACTACTCACCCGTCTCGATGATGACGCGGCAGACGTCCTCGCGAGTCACTCCACGTCTCCGCTGCTTGTGGTCCAGATCCGCCAGCTCGGAGGCGCGCTGACGGAGCCGACCGACAACCCGCACGGCCCCCTCGTCGAGCCGTTCGCTGCGTACCTCTTCGGCGTACCCGCCACGGCCGAGATTGACGGCGCCATCACGGCGCGGCAGCGCGAACTTGCGGGAGCCCTCCCCACGAGCGGGCGCAAGCCGATGACGTTCCTCACCCCGTCGGAGTCGCTCGCCGACGCCCTCCCGGCGGCCTCACTCGAGCGCCTCCGAAGGATCAAGGACGACTGTGACCCTGGAGACGCGATCCGAGGGAACTTCGGAGTTCGCTGAACCGATGGGGCGGTGGCCGCAGGGACAGGGTCGTGACCGAATCGTTGCAACGATGTGACATCCGCGCGACCTTCCGGCACGCCCTGTGGTCCAGGATGGGGTTCAGTTCCAGAGCGTGACGCGTTCGGGACTGCGCAATGGAGCGCATACGGGGCGTGGCCGGCATCCCCTGCGCCGGCCCGCCCCGCACTCGTCTCTGCACCCACCGCATGGCATGGGCCCGGGGTCGTCACACCGTCGGGCCCGCACCCTTGTTCTCCCCTACTCTGAGGAGCATGTCAGCGACGCATGCGGCCGCCAGGCTCGAAGACGGCTTCCATCGCCGACTCATCCCGTTCTTGCGTTCCCGCGGCTGGCGCCCCCGCACCATCGACTACATCGGGTACGGCAACCGGCAGGTCGTGCGTGTGCTCGCCCGGGTGGTGCTCTCCCGGCAGCACGCCGATGATGACAGCCGACTCTCCGCTCTGGACCTCATCGAACGTCGCGGATGGCGTGCCTACGTCACCGCACCGGTCTCCTTCATCCCGGTGACCGTGGTGGTGGGCGGGGTCGAGCACACCACGGTGACCGACCGCAGCGGCTACCTGGACCTGGTGATCAACGGCCACGATCTGCCAGCCGGCTGGCACGATGTGGAGATCCGGGCCAAGGCGGCCGCGCCCGCCTACGCCCGGGTCCGGATCATCGACGTCGACACCCGGCTGGCGATCGTCAGCGATATCGATGACACGGCCCTGGTCACCTTGGTGCCACGTCCGCTGATCGCCCTCTGGAACACTTTCGTGCGGCACGGCAGCGCTCGCCATGTGGTTCCCGGGATGGCGCAGATGTACCAGCGGATCGCCGCCGAGCACCCGAATACGCCGATGTTCTATCTCTCCACCGGGGCCTGGAACATCATGCCGACCCTGGTGCAGTTCCTGCGAAGTCACGCATTCCCGGCCGGGCCGATGCTGATGACCGATTGGGGCCCGACCAATACCGGGTGGTTCCGTTCCGGCCAAGAGCACAAGCGGGTGGCGCTGCGCCGCCTTGCTGCCGAGTTCCCGCACCTGCACTGGGTGCTGGTGGGCGACGATGGCCAGCACGATCCGTCCATCTACCGCGAGTTCGCGCGGGAGTACCCCACCCGCGTGGCCGCTATCGCCATTCGCCAGCTGACCCCCGGCGAGCAGGTGCTCGCACACGGCACACCAGTGCCGGCAGAAGAGCCGGGGGAGGCAGGGCGGCGGAGCCCGGCTCCCGAGGTCAGCGGCGCGGACGGCTTCGACCTGGCTCCTCAGCTCTCGGCGATCCTGCGGCAGGGCTGAGGAGCACCGCCTCAGGCGCCTACTGCCTCGGCTCCACGAACGCGTCCGGTCCGGGGCAGTACACCGATTCGTGATCGTCCTCGGACCAGCGCACCTGCCACGGCGGCTCGCCCTGCTCGGAGACGCCGACCACTTCGCCCTCACGTGCCGGCACATCCGTGTGTGCGGACGCGATCACCACCCGGTCTCCCACTGTGGCCCTCATCGTGACCTCCCGCATCATCGCCGGTGGTGGCTCTCACCACCTGATACCAGTCTCGCGCGCGACGGCGGAGCGCACCACCGCTGGGACGATCAGCTCTCCGCCCGATGGCCAGGCGAGCCAGCCGGCAGAGCGGACGGGCCGCCGTCAGCCGAGCGTGGTGCCGAACGCCAGCCCCAGCAGATAGGTGACGCCCGCGGCACCCCAGCCGATGAGGAGCTGGCGAAGGGCCCGGCGCATCGGCGGGGCCCCGGAGAGCACTCCGACGGCGGCGCCGGTCGCCACGAGTGCGAGGCCCACCAGGCCCGCCGCGAGCAGCACGGCAGTCAGTCCGCTGAGCCCGAAGGCGTAGGGCAACACGGGGATCACGGCGCCCGAGGCGAAGAAGGCGAAGCTGGAGATCGCGGCATGCCCAGCCGAGCCCACCTCCTCCAGCGAGTGTGGGGCCACCCGGCGCGGCGGCACCGTGGGGTTGTAGTCGGCGAGGCGTCGCTCCGCCTTCTCCTGAGCCTCATCGGCACTCATCCCGCGGGCCCGGTAGACCAGGGTGAGTTCGTTCGCGTTCACATCCAGATCCCCGACGGCAGCATGAGCCTGCGGGCTGGGGGTGGAGGCTTCCAGCAGCTCACGCTGGGATCGGACCGAGACATACTCGCCGGCACCCATCGAGAGCGCCCCGGCGAGCAGGCCGGCGATCCCGGTGAGCAGGACCGTTCCCGTTCCCACTCCGGAGGCACCGATCCCCAGCACCAGGGCGAGATTGGAGACCAGACCGTCGTTCATCCCGAAGACGGCGGCCCGGAACGTCCCCGACATCTTCGCCCGTCCGCGCATGGCCAGCGAACGGACCACCTCTTCGTGAATCCGCTCATCGGCGGCCATCGCGGGGGTGGCGTGCGAGTCACCGGCGTACTCCGACCGGGCCTCGGCCCGCTGGGCGAGGGCGAGCACGAAGACCGAGCCGAATCGTCTGGCCAACGAGATCAACAGGCGTGAACGCACCGACGGCGGCCGGTCCCGCCCGATCTGGTCGCCGAGCAGCCGTTCCCAGTGGGCAGCATGGCGTCCCTCGGCACTGGCCAGGGCGAGGAGGATCTCCCGTTCCTCGCCCTGCCGTCGAGCCGCCAACTGGGTGTACAGGGCTGCCTCGGCCCGCTCCTCCGCCAGATAGCGGCGCCACCGGCGCACGTCCGCGCGGTGCGGGGAAGTCGGTGCAGCAGAACCCGTCATGACCCCAGTCTCCCAGGGCCGCCGCCGCCCGCCTACCCGCGGATGGAGCCGGGGTGCACCCGAGGGCGGGTACCCGCGCGGGCAATGACCGCACCGGTGACCAGCATCAGGAGCGTCGCTCCCGCCAGGGTCAGCACCCGGTCGCCCGGTCCGGTCGTGGCAAGTTCACCGCCGGAGGGCTGCTCGCTCGCACTCGGGTGGTCATGCTCTCCGACGGCGGTCGTCGGCTCTTCGTCGGTGCCGTCAGTCGGCTCAGGGGCACCCGGGTCCGTCGGGTCAGGGTCGCCCGGGTCCGTCGGGTCAGGGTCTGTGGGGTCTGGCGGAGCTGGGTCACCATCGAGCACGATGACGTCGATCTCGACCTTCCCCGGACCGAACCCTTCGGCCATGCCGGAGACGGTGGCGATCCCCGGCTCGGCGTAGTCCGCCGGGCGGGGCGCGTCCCAGTGCACGGGCGCCTCGACACTGTGCCCACCGTCGAAAGTCAACGTCACGGTCGCCGGTAGCTCCGGTGCGATGCCGGGCACCGTCGTCACCTCGCTGGCCGCGTAGCCGGAAGCGTGCGCCATGTGCACCTCCCACTCCTGGACAGCGAGCGCGGAGAACTGTCCTGCGGGCCCCGGGGCGGCGTCCAGGACGGCCCGCACCCGTGAGGTCGTCACCGGCGCGAACGTCACCGTGTGCATCTGCATGGTTGAGGTCGGATAGCCGGACGGTTCTGGGACGTCGCTCCACGCACTGCCGGTCCAGTACTGGAGCACCCATGCATCCGGGTCGGAGACGCCATTACCGGTGCCGGGCGGGACATCGCGCCAGAAGGTGATCCTCGTGCTGTCGATACGCACCGGCTGGTCGAAGTCGTACTGGATCCACTGCTGCGCGGGTCGCTGCGGAGCCCAACTGCCCCAGACGTCCGGCGGGAGCGGGTTGGGGCGCACGATCTCGTCATTGAGCGCCTTGATCCAGTACTGGGTCGGGATCGGTTCATTCGAGGCGGACGCCTGCGCCCAGGGGGCCACATTGGTGCGGGGCGTGAGATCGGGGCCCTGTTCCGGAGTCGTCGTCACGGGCAGGATCCGCGCAGGTGAGACCGAATCGTCCCATTCGAGATCGTCGATCGCGACGGAACGGCGGAAGTGGTTGCCGCCCTCGGCGCCGGCCGTGTGATAGGCGAGGTACCACTCGCCGTCGAACTCGGTGATCGCCGGATGGCTCGTGGTGGAGGAGACCGGCGGCAGGATCGTGCCCTGATGCGTCCACGGCCCGAGCGGGTCCGGTGCCGTGCCATAGGCGATACACGCGTGGTAGTGCGCGGGCGTGCACGACGATGCTGGTCCGGCATTGTTGCCCGCGTACGCCATGTAGTAGGTGCCGGCACGTTCGAACAGCCACGCACCTTCGAAGAAGCCGGTCAGTGAGTGGACCGCGACAGGATCACCCACGAGCGTCTTCATGTCCGCATCCAGCTCGATGCCGCGCAGCTGTGAGAAGGAACCCCAGTAGAGGTAGACCTGGTCACCGTCGACCAGCACGGTGGGGTCGATGTTGTGCAGGGTGTTGCCCATGATCTCCTGGGAGATGATCGGTCCGCCGGCGTGATCGGTCCACGGCCCGAGCGGCGAGTCGGCGACGGCGACGCCGATCCCGAACGGATCCGGCGAGGCGCTGCCAGCCTCGTGTACCGGGACGTACCAGTAGTAGCGTCCGTCGGTGCCTTCCACCACCTGTCCGGCATAGGCGCGCCCGGGCGTCGCCCAGTCGAACACCTCCTCGGGCCGCATCTGCTCCGGGTGATGGGTCCAGGAGTCCGAGGCGACGTCGGTGGTCGAGAAGGCCTGCCACTCGTTCATGATGAAGTCGTTGGTGGTGGCGCCCGCCTCGTCTCGACCGGCGAAGATGTACAGCGTGTCGTCGACCACCAGGGTGGCGGGATCGGCGGAGTAGGACGACCCGTCGTCGAGGATCGGGTTGTCATAGGCGGCCGCGGGCACGGCGGCCAGCACTGCGGTGACCGCTGCGGCGGCGACTGAGGCCGCCGCGACGCGGAGAGGGCGCGTCATCGTTGACTCCTCCTCGTGGGGCCGGGCGCGGCGCTGCGATCGCCGCGCCCGGCGGGTGGTGAGCGACTCAGTCCGTGAGCGACTCAGCTCGTGAGCGAGTCTTCGCCGCGACGGCTGCCGGACGAGGCGCGGATCAGGGCCGCTCCGATGAGCAGAACCAGGAACGCGATGCCCGCAATACCCAGTACACCCGCCCCCGTGGAGGGAAGGTCTGCGTCGGATCCCGCACCATTGCCACCGTCAGATCCGGCGTCGGCTCCACCATCAGACCCAGACCCGCCTCCGCCAGAGCCATCACTGTCACCAGGTTCAGCGGCAGTGACGATCATGATCGGAGCGGAGACCTCCGTCTCGCCGAGCACGGCCACGAGTTGGTGCTCACCGCCGGCAGTGTCGGCGGGGACCGTCACCGTGACGGTCCCTGAACCATCGGACCCGAGCGTGAGCGTGCCGAGCTGCACGGGATCGGACCGCAGTTCGATCACGAACGTTGCACCCGGCACGCCACCGGTGAGCTCGACCGTCACCTCGTCTCCGGGGGCAGCCCGAGTACGGCCGATGTGGAGTTGCTCCTCCCCCGTGACCTGGTCGCCACCGCCCCCCGGATCGGCGGCGGGCATCGTCACCTCCGCGAGCGGTGAGACGTGGCCTGCTACGTCGACCGCACGGTACTCGAACGTCAGCTCCTCCTCGTCCACGGCGATCGGCCCCGAATAGGTCGTCCAGTCGGCCCCGCCAACCTCGCGGTACTCGATCCGGTCCACACCGGAGGTGGCATCGCCTGCCTCGAGCCGTACGGTGCGCTCGTCCTCGTCGATCGTGGCCGAGGCCGTCGGTGCGAGCGAATCGATGCCGATCTCCAGGAGGGTCACCTCGGAGACGTTGCCCGCCTCGTCCGTGGCCCGCAGTTCAAGCTGGTACGCACCATCGTCGGTAAACGTCACCGGCGACTCATAGGGCTCCCACGCTCCGCCGTCGAGACGGGTCTCGATCATCGGATCGTCATCGCGTGCATCCAGAGCAGCTGCGGTGACCGTGACCGCGCCCGTGTGCCACCCGGTCGCGGGAACCGGCGGTGTCACCTCGGCTGACACTTCCGGCGCCTGCGTATCCGGTCCGGGTTCGCCACTGTCCTGCCAGACCTGCCATTCCTTGATACCGAGCGAACCGGCGCCCTCCTCGGTCCCGCGGGCCTGCATGACCAGGCGCAGCCGGTCGGTGGTGACCTCCGTGAAGGTCACCTCGTTGTACTGATCCACCTCGGTGCCGTAGTCCGAGGGATCCGGCACCGGGGTCCACTCCTGCGATGCCGAGTCCCAGTATTCGGCGACCCAGCTCTCCGGCACGTCGATCCCCAGGCCGTCACCGTCGAGGTTGGACACGAAGTAGGCCGAGAGGCGCTCGAACGTCACCGGCTCGTCCCAGTCGTACTGGACCCACTGCTCACCGATCTCGGGCCACGCGCCCCACGTGTTGGCGTTGTCATTGGGGTCCACATCGCCGGAGGTCTGCGGCTGCACGTCGTCATTGAGACCATCCACGCTGTTCCACCCCGCCGTCACCGACGCCGAGGGGGTCGCATCCAGGGCGAGGTTGAGACTGTAGGAGGTCGCCTCGTCGAGTTCGATCGACCCGATCTCGGAGCCGTGACCGGCAGCATCGCTCGCGCGGTACTCCACGGTCACCTCGGCCGGCCCCACGAGCAGGCTCCCGTCATACTCCGCCCACGCTCCGCCGTCGAGCCGGTACTCGACGAGCTCGACACCGGAGAGCGCATCGGTCGCGAGGATCGTCACGGTGCGCAGGTGTTCGTCCGCCACTGCGGACACGCTCGGCGGCGTGCTGTCGATCGCCACGTCGAGGACGGCGGCCTCGGACACATTCGCGGAGGCGTCAGTGGCGCGGGCACGTACCTCGTGCTCACCCTCCCCGGACACCGGCACCGGTGCCGAGTACGCCTCCCACGGGCCGCCGTCGAGGGAGACCTCGACCACGGGCTCGGGGTCGCGATCGTCACTCGCTTCCACGGTGACCTCGACGGCGCCGGTGTGCCAGCCGGATGCGGGCTCCTCGGCCGGCTCGATCGATACGACCGGGGCGGTGGTGTCGGGGCCGGACGAACCGCCGGTGACGGTCACGTTCGCGAGGGCGTCCTTGGGCCCGGCGATATCGGACTCGACAGTGCCGTCCACGGTGAACGTGCCATCGTCGGCGTAGTCCGCGGGATCGATCGGATCCCAGGTGACCGGGAGGTCCTGGCGGGAGCCGTCGTTGTAGAGCGCACCCACAGTGCCCGGCAGATCCGGTTCCACACCGGCGAGCGTGTCAACGGTGACGGCGTCGACCTGGTTGATCTGACCGGGTGGCGTCGCGCGGACCCACACCGTGGCCTCCGCCACCTGCGGCGCCCCGGTGACGAGACCGTTGACCGTAAAGCTGGTCTCGGCGGCGACCTGATCCTCGGTGATGGCCGGCCACGTCACCTCCATCGCCTCGCGGCTTCCATCGGCGAAGATGGCGTCCGCCGTTGCCGGCATGTCCGGCAGTTCGCCCACTGCGGTGCGCACGTCGATGGGCTCGACGGACACCGGAGCGTCGGCGAACACCTTCCACTCGCTCACGCCGACGGCCGCATAGGGGTCCGATCCGGCGGCGTCGAGAATCAGCCGCATCCTGGTGGTGGTGACCGGGTCGAAGGAGGTGCTGTTCGGCTCGTTCCGGGCCACGCCGTACTCATCCGGGTCGGGCACGTCCACCCACGCATCGCCGGTCCAGTACTGCGCGCGCCACGATTGCGGGACGTTCACGCCGTTACTCGAGGACGGGTCCGCCTGATCCGACCAGAAGCTCACCTCAGTGGAGCCGACCCGGACGGGGCTGTCCCAGTCGTACTGAAGCCAGCGGGTGGCCGGGTGTGATCCCGACCAGGTACCCCACAGGCTGGTCTGAGCACCGCCGGAGTGGAGGATCACCCCGTCGTTGACGGCGTTGACGTCGTTCCAGCTCGCCGTGAACTCCGCCGACGGCGTTGCGGCAGGTGCGAGGTTGCCGCCACCGGAATTGGCCTCACCTTCGATGGTGACGTCGACCGAGGACGTCTCTTCGCCGTCGGTGGCACTGAGCCGGACCACATAGGTGCCCTCGGTGGAGTAGCGCAGCGTCGTACTCGCCGATGCCGGGTCCGCGAACGTGGCGAACGCTCCCTCGGGGGCGTCCACGATGGTCCACTCGGACTCGAGGTGCCCGGTGGGCAGGGCGTCGTCGCGCACGCTGCCCGTGAGCGCCGCCGCACCAGGGGTCGAGGTGCCCTCGTCCTGCCAAACCTGGACCAGTGGTGCGGCGTTATCGGCGGGTGCCGTCTCGATGCCGGTCGAGAACACCTGGATCTCTTTGAGTCCCGTGTGCGCACCGTCGGCGTGGGTCATGGTGACACGGACTGCGTCACCGGTGACTTCTTCGAAGCCGATGTGGTTGTAGTTGCCTTGCGGGTGCGCGGGCTCGCGGGCCTGACCCGGTACGTTGTGCCACTGGCCACCGGAGCGGTACTCCACGGTGTACATCGCCGGAGCGGAGTAGCCCGGAACGGTCGCCGAGGAGGACGAGCGGTAGAAGTAGAGCCGGACGTCGTCGAACGTCTGGGTTCCATCGAGCTCGACCGTGAACGTGTCCTCAGTGTTCGGCGAACCGGCGCTACCCCAGAACGGTTCGTTGATCGTGGTTCCGTTCACGGCCGCCTCTGGTGTGCGGGCGTCATCGGTGTAGGTGGCCGAGACGGCGGCGCCGACGGCGAGGTTCTCGCTCCCGGTGCTGGCCGTCGCGACATCGGCGCCCGCATTCGCCATCATCGAGACGATGCGGTCGTCGTCGTCGAAGGTGACCTCCGTGGGCGACTGCACATCGATCGCCGTCGAGGAGGTGACGGTGACGCCGTCCGGCACCTGCACATCGCCGGTGGCCGGGTCGTAGACCACGTGGGCGAGGGAGTCCACCGAGAAGGCGAGCGCGCCGTCGAGGTAGACGGAGTAGCCGTCGGCCACCGCGGAACCGTAGTGGTCCACGTCATCCCAGACCACGGTGAGGTCGCGGTCGCGGTAGCGGATGTTGTCCGCGGTGAAGTAGTCCCAGTCGAGTTCGATCGGGTCGAGCTCGATCATCCCGTCCTCGCGCGGGCGCAGCCCCATCGCGTCCTCGATCATCGTGAAGTTGGTCGTGCCGAGGATGGTGTGGTGGATCCAGGAGCGGTAGCCGATGTTCTGCGGGTCGGCCGAACCGTCGGACCAGAACTCGTTCTGGTCCGGGAGACGGTTGTCACCGTCATTCATGTAGTGCGCCCATGCGTTCCAGTACAGGAGTTTCTTGTACCACTCGGCATCGATGTACTCGTTGGGGTACTCGTGCAGCACGCGGGAGAGCATGCGGAAGGTCACCGTGGAGTTGATCACTGAGAAGTTGTTCGAGCCCGGGTGCCCCTGGGCCGCGGCCTCGGCCTTGTCCGCCTGGTTCGCGGTGTAGAAGGGGAAGATCGGATACTCGTCGGCGTCGCCGAACAAGCGCAGCGCCTCGACGTAATCGTCGTCGTAGTCGGCCTCTCCCTCGCGAGGCATCAGGCCGACAGTGAACGGGTAGTAGTTGTTGATCTCCTTCCACGGCACCAGTGCATCGGTCTCCACGTGGCGGTGCTTGAGGAGGTTCTCCTCCTCGTCCCAGAGGTGGTCGAGCACTGCCTGCTTCACCGTGTCTGCCAGGGCCTCCATCTCCTCGGCCTTGTCGGGCTGTCCGGCCACTCGGTAGGCCTGCGCGGAGGCGAGGGCGTTCGAGTACAGGTAGGCACTCTCGGTGCGGTCCAGGTTGCCGGCACGCCAGTCGAAGGACACGGCGTCCGCGTCGTTGCCCGTCATGGCGCCCCAGTCGTACTCGATGAGACCGTTGCCGTCCTCGTCGAAGTCCTCGAGCAGATCACGCACGTCGTACTCGGCGTACCGGGCGAGGTTGCCCGCGATCGCCGTCGGGCCCCCGTGCAACTGGTAGGCGCGCCAGGCAGCCTCGGAGATGTACTGGGTGTAGCTGTTCGACCAGTTGGCGGGATCACCCGGGTTGTCCACGTACTTGCCGCTTCGGGACACCTCACCGGCACCTACCCACGGCCCGTAGGAGTAGACCGGGTCGCGGAAGTACTTGAGGTCGTCGATGAACATGCCGGTCGTCAGCACGATGGCGTTGTTGTAGCCGAGCACGCCTTCCATCGCCGTCGGGAACTGGTAGTCGTTACCGGGGATGTTCGCATCGAGGAAGTTGAAGCGCATCAGCCACCACCGGTAGAACAGCACCTTGTCGATGTTGTCCTCGGGGGTGTCGAGATAGGGGATGTTCTCGGCCCACCACTGGTTGTAGGCCCTCACGTGTTCGGTGTAGGCCTCCCACGGGGCGAGCGCGGAGTAGTGGTCGTACTCCGCCCGGGAGGCGTCGATCTCGTCGGCCACGAAACCGAGTTGCACCTTCGTCGTCACCGCCTCACCCGCCGGAACGGTGATCTCCCGGGTGAGCCGATCGCCGTCCACGGCGAAACCGTCGCCGGAGAGGCGCGGGAAGAGGGTCGTGAGGTCGTTGTAGGCGTCCACGACGCCGGTGAGCTCGTCGTCGCCGGCCACTGTGGCGTACGGCGAGCTCGCCGCGAGCGTCACGTCGATGTCGCTGCCACCGGAGTTGCTCAGCTCGAGCACGGTGATGGCGACATTGCCGTCCGTGATGAACTTCGTCTGCTCGAGCTCGAGGCCGGCTGCGGTGTGGGTGGAGTGCCAGTAGCTCGGCGTCTGCTTGCGCTCGGACGTGGTCTCGGACACGGAGACGGGCTCACCGCCCTGCTCGACGGCGATCGTGTAGGCGCTGCGGTCGTCGATGGACTCCCAATAGGCCACCTGGCCACCGAAGCCGAGCTGGGCGGGTGAGTGGGACTTCATGAATACGGCGCGACCGCGGGAGAAGAGCCACTGATTGTTGTCCCCGGCCTCGCCAGCGGTTCCGTACCGGGCGAGCATGCCGTCGATCCAGAAATCCTGGGCCGGACTCACGCCGGCTCCGGCCGCGAGATCGGCGTCGAAGACCTCCTGCAGATAACCCCCCGGTGCGTAGTCCACACCCGTTTCCGGTACGGGGTTCTCAGATCCACTGAACTCGGGATAGGGAAGCTCGGTGTTCGGCACCGCGCGGGCCGGAGCGGGCGCGAGCACCAGGGTTGTTGCTGCGAGGACCAGGGTGATCGCGCTGGCGATCATGGCACGCAGGCTCCCCGGGCGGGTTCCATCAGCCATCGTCGGCATACCTCTCGTCGTTGAGTCGATGAAGCGGCTGACGAGACCGTATCGATCCGGTGAAACCAATGTCAAAGGGTTTCGGAAAGTTTCGGATGAGTGGTCTCCACCCAGCTGTCTGGCGCGAGCCTTCTCGGGGAGGCGAGCGCCAGGTCCGGCCAGGACGCCTGGTCGGCCGGGGCGGGGAAATGCCGTGAACGCGGTGCTACGCGCGCGAGCGCACCGACGAACCGCGGGTCACGAGCGTCACCGGTAGCCGGTGGACGCCGCTGCCCACGTCCTCACCACTGAGTGCGTCGAACAGCTTGCGCGCCGCCAGCCGGCCCAGATCCTGCAGATTCGCATCGACGCTGGTCAGGCTCGGACGCGAGCCGGTCGCGAGGACTTCCCAGTTGTCGTGGCTGACGATGGCCACATCGTCTGGAACCGTCTTGCCGAGGTCGCGGAGCGTGTCGATCACACCGCGCGCGATTTGATCGGAGCCGCAGACCACCCCGTCCACCTCCGGATACTGCTCGAACAGGGTGGCGGCGGCATCGCGGCCCCACTGCTCGGTCCATGCGGCGAACATCGGTGCGCCGCAGGGCTCAAGCCCCGCGGCGTGCATGGCGCCGAGGAACCCGCGCGCCCGATCCCGTGCTGCCACATACTGGGGATCACCGGTGATGTGCGCGATCCGCCTCCGGCCGAGGGAGAGCAGGTGCTCGGTCGCGATCGCGCCTCCCGACTCGTTGTCCGGTGTCAGCGAGAGGTCGCGGTCATCGTCCGAAGGCGCGTAGGCGTACACCACGGGAACTGGCAGATCCTGACCCAGGGACCGCCGCGGATCCGTTTGGCGGCCCACCACGATGATCCCGTCGACGCGACGTTCGAGCAGGGCGTTGAGGTGGTACCGCTCGCGGATCGAGTCGCCACGGGCGTCACAGAGGAAAACGTTGTTGCGGCCCGCGCCGAAGGCATCCTCGGCGCCCATCAGAATCGGGATGACGAATCTGCCCTCGAGGTCACCCGTCAATAGGCCCACGGTCCCGGTGCGACGCGAGAGCAGGCTGCGCGCCACGGAGTTGGGGGTGAATCGCAGGGCCTCGGCGGCCTCTCGTACCCGCTCGCGGGTGTCCTCGGCGACCTCCTTGCGGCCGTTCAGCGCCTTGGACGCCGTCGCGATCGACACACCGGCATCGCGTGCGACATCACGCAACGTTGCCCGCCGCTGGGGAGTGTTCTCCGTCATCGTCGCCCCCGTTCTCTGCGCTCGCTACGGCCCGGTGGCCGTGGCGAAACTGTGCTCGAAAACGTATCAGGCTCGGGTGCGCGTTCCACGCCCATGCCTTCCCTGGATCACGGCAGGGCAGCCGTCGTCGGGAGCCAGATCCGCATCGTACTTGGCCCCCGATTGCCCCACGAGTGATAGGGCACCAGCCGGATCGGGGCCGCCTCGATCGGTGGCGCATGTGGCTGGCTCCCGTAGGGCGAGAGGCCGTGGTCGGTCACGTCGAGGAGCCCACCGGAGACCACCGCTGCGGACCCGTCGGCCGACCTGGGCGGGTCCGAGGGATCGACCACCAGCCTGGAGACATCCGCAGCACCCACCTGATCGAGGGATTCCGCGCACAGGACCAGGGGCCCGCGCTCCACCGCCACACAGCCTCGTACCGCATCCACGCGTGTATCTGGGTGCACCCACCGGGGGGTGAGTGGGAGTTCGAGCAGGACCGCGCTGCCTGGGGTGAGGATGCCTGAGTGGGTGAATGCCGGGGCCGAGACGGGGTTCGGTCCACGACCGTCGCCGAGATCGACCGTCGCTCCCTGCGCCCAGGCCGGGATCCGGATCGTCAGGTCCCACGCATCCGTGGGCGCATCCAGCACCTCGATCCGCACGCGGCCCTCGTCCGGGTAATCCGTGGTCACTCGCAGACGGACATCGCGGCCATCGCCGAGCGTGGCCGAGATATCGCCTGATGCGTACTGCACGAGCGTCACGCCGTCACTGGAGGTGGTGGCCACATAGGTGCCGAACTGTGCCAGGGTGCGGGCCACGTTCGTGGGGCAGCAGGACACCTCGAACCACGCCGCGCGCCCGATATCGAGGGCGCGAGGGGAGATGCGGTCCGCGCTGGCGGCGCGCCCGGCGGTGCGCTGGTGCAACGTATTCGTGTAGAAGAAGGCACGGCCGTCCTCGGCCACACTCGTGGCTAGCACGTTGTAGAGCGTGCGTTCGATCACGTCACCGTAGGTGAGATCGCCGGTGATCAGCAGCAGACGCCAGGCCACCATGATCGAGCCGATGCCGGCACATGTCTCACAGTAGGCGCGATCAGCCGGAAGTTCGTAGTCGGCGCCGAAGGCCTCATCCTGGTGGTGTGACCCCATCCCGCCGGTGATGTACGTGCGGCGCGCGAGCGCCCGGCGATATTGCGCAGTGACCGCCGCCAACAGCTGGTCATCGCCGGACTCGAGCGCCGCATCGATGCCACCCGCGGCGAGATAGAGCGCGCGCACGGCGTGGCCGCGCAGCACCTCGGCCTCGCGGACTGGTACGTCGTCCTGGAAATACGCCCGGCCGAACTCGATGTCCGCCAGTGTGTGGTGCCCCCGTCGTTCGAGGAACACGCGAGCCTGGTCCAGGTAGCGCTGTTCTCCGGTGGCGCGATACAACTCCACCAGCGCGACCTCGATCTCGGGGTGGCCACCCACGCGCTGGAGACCGTCAGTGCCGAACGTCTCACACACGTGATCGGCTGCCCTCAACGCGATCCGCACCAGGCCGTCGTCGCGGCCGAAACCGGTTCGCAGCCGAGCCATCGCTGCCTGGATGAGGTGGCCGGCGTTGTACAGCTCGTGACCCCACTCGAAATCCGTGTAGCGGTCGGCCTGACCGGGATTGCCGAAGCAGGTGTTCAGATATCCGTCCTCGCCCTGCACGCGCTCGATCGTGGCGACAATCTCGTCGAACCGGTGCTGCAGCGACGCATCCGCGCTCCGTCCGATCTCCCATGCCATCGCCTCGAGCAGTTTGTAGACGTCGGAATCGGCGAACTGTCGACCGGTGCGGGTGGCAGCGATCGTGCCCTCAAGCACGGCATCGAAGTTCGCGATCCATCCGGCCTCACCCTCCCAGTGCAGGCAGTGCGGGATGGTGGCCGCCGCGTTGAGCACCTGGCGGCGTCCCCAGAATCCATCGTCGAGCCGCACCTGATCGATCCCGAGCGGGCGCAGCGCCGTGGGCGCCAACGGCACCACCGGTGCGCGAGAGGTGGACGTAGACGTGCGGTCAGTGATCGTCATGACGTGTATCAACCTTTGACTGCCCCGCTGATGAGGCCCTTGATGTAGTACTTCTGCAATGCGAGGAAGAGAATGACCGCCGGGATCGCGAGCACGACCACGCCAGCGGTGGTGAGGCCGTAGTCGATCACGCCCATCACCTGCTGTCGCATGTTGACCATGGCGAGTGGCAGCGGTGCGTTCTGCGGACCGAGGAGGTAGAGCGGGACCATGAAGTCGTTCCACGCGTTCAGGAAGACGAAAAGGCCTACCGTGACCATCGGGGCTTTGACGGACGGCACCATCACCCGCATGAACGTGGCGAACGTCCCGCAGCCATCCAGCTTGGCCGCTTCCTCAAGCTCGCTGGGAATGCTCTCGAAGGCGTTTCGCATCACGAACGTGCCGAACGGCAATTGGAACAACGCGAGCACGAACCCGACGCCGACGAGCGTGTTGTCCAGGCCGAGTTCGCTCATCCATACCACCAGCGGGATCAGCAACGCCGCATAGGGCACCATCAGGATGGAGAGCACCAGAACGAACATCAGACCCTTGCCGGCGAAGGTGAAGCGGGCGATGGCGTATCCGGCCATCGTGGCGGCGATCAGGCACGCGGCAACGGCAACAAAGGTGAGGATCACCGAGTTGGAGAGGTACGTGGTGAGACCTTCGCCGTACACGGCGAGAGCGCCGTAGTTGCCGAGGCCGTAGCCGTCTGACTGAGAGGTCGCGGAGTTCGGCGCGATCGAGTTCACCACGGCCCAGGCCAGCGGGAGGATGAAGGTGATCGCGATCAGCGCCGTCAGGAGGTAGTAGACGACGCGCTTGGTGAGCAGGTTCGCCATCACTTCTCCTCGGACCGGCCCACGCCCAGGGCGCGCAGCTGGAGCACGTTGATGATCACCAGGGCGAGGAGCACAACCACGGACAGCGCAGCAGCCATACCGAGGTCCTTCTTGGTCTCGAAGGCGTACTTGTAGATCAGCAGCACCGTCGTCAACGTCTCGTTGTTCGGCCCACCCTTGGTCAGGATGAAGAACTGGTCGAAGGCGAGCAACGATCCGGTGACCGAGAGGATCATCGTCATCGCGATCGTGGGTTTGAGCATGGGCAGCGTGATACTGCGCAGTTTCCTGAGGCGGCCCGCCCCGTCGAGGTTCGCGGCCTCGTAGATGTCGCCCGGGATCGCTTGGACCCCGATCAGCGTGAGCAACATGAAGTAGCCCGTGAATCGCCAGACCACCAGCACCACGGTGGCCCACAGCGCCCCGTCCGCGGTGCCCAGGATCGTCTGCTGGGCGTCCATCAATCCGAGTGAGTCCAGGATCGGGTTGAGGGGGCCCACCTGCGGGGAGTACAGCGCGTAGAACAGCAACGAGGAGGAGGCGATGCCCAGAGCGGAGGGAAGGAGGATCGCCGTCCGCAGGAACTTGTTCCACTGGCGAGCCTCTTGCACGAGCAGGGCGAGGAAGAACGCGAGGGGCATCAGGATCACGGTGGTCAGCACCGTGTACTTGAGGGTGAACTCCAGCGACTTCGCGAACATCGGGTCGCTGGCGATGTCGACGAAGTTCTGGGGGAAGTTCATGGCGGTGAATCCGCCGAACAACGTCCAGTCCGTGGCCGACATGTACACCACGAGCCCGACCGGCACGATGAAGAAGAAAACCACCAACGCTAACGCCGGTGCCAGAAAGGCCCAACCACGCAACGTGTCGGTGCGCGACCATCGCGAACGCCTGTGCGGAACGACCTGGCGTTCATCGGTATCGGCCATGACGGCCATGACGGACTCCTTGACGTCGACCCCGCGATCGGGCCGGCCCGTGTGGCACCGGCCGGCCCGATCGTCCGTGCGGAAGCGGGGTGGTTACTGGGCCAGAATCGTGTTGATCGCCTCGTTGTGAGAGCTGATCGTGGAGGCATCGCCCCACACCGCGTCCTGGATGAGCAGTTGCCACGGGCTGCCAGCAGCGTTGAACGCCTCATTGAAGTGCACGGCCACCGGTGTGCGCCCGTGCTCAACTGTGGCATTGGCGATCGCGGTGCGCGGATCCGCACCCTCGTAGCCCGACTCGAGCACCGCGAGGTTCGCGGCCGTATCGTTGTTATCGGCGAAGACCTCCTGCTGTGCATCCTCGGACATCAGCCACTGCATGAAGTTCCACGCCTGGGGTGCGTTCTCCGAGTCGGAGGAGATGCCGATGGCGTCACCGCCCAGGAATGTCGACTCACCGCCGTCGACGCCCGGGATCGGACCGACTCCGATCTCGAAGTCCGCCGTCTCGAACAGGCCGGTCACGGCGGTGTACGGGTAGGGCATCACGCCGACATTGCCCTCCTGGAAGGGAGCAGTCCAGGTCGCGCCAGTCTCCTGCTGCGATCCTGCACCCAGCCCGTTCTCGGTCTCCGCCAGCCCGCGATAGGCCTCGTAGACCTCGAGCGCAGAACCGCTGTCGAGGTTGGCCGAGGTGCCATCCTCGCTGAGCGGCTCGTCTCCCGAAGCCCAGATCGACGGCAGCAGGGTGAACACGAGCGCGCCGCCGGACTGACCGGAGAGGTAGCTCCCGGCCACGCCGTCGGTACCCAGGCCTGCGACTGCTTCGGCGTGCTCGGTGAACTCGGCGATGGTGGTGGGCCCGGCCTCCGGGTCCAGTCCGGCCTGCTCGTACAGGTCCTTGTTCCACACCATCACGGAGATGTCCGTGACGAACGGCAGCGTGTGCTGCGCGCCGTCAATGGTGCCCGCATCGATGTGCCCGACCTGCAGATCGTCAAGGGTGTCGAGCCCTTGGATCTGTTCGCTCAGGTCCTGAAAGATGCCCTGGCTGGTCCAGTACGGGATGCGCACCACGTCGCCGGCCAGAAGGTCGGGCAGAGCATCGGTCTGCGCTGCGGCGCCGACGCGCCCTTCGACGTCGTCGTTCGGCAGGATCTCGAGCTCGACCTGATTCTCGTGCGAGGAGTTGTACGCCTCCACAGCATTGACCGCCTGGCGTTCGAGCGGAGCACGGGTCCACATCGTCAACGTGGTGCCATCGTCGATGCCCTCACCGGACACCTCCCCCGCGTCCGTGCCACCACCGGGGTCAGTCTCGCTCTCACCACCCGAACATGCGGTGAACGCCAACACTCCGGCGGCCGCAAGTGCGGCCGTTCCCATCCGCAATCGTCTGGACGTCGTCATCGAAAGTCTCCTCCTTGAGCTGAGTCATGACTGCCGTGTCGAGCACAGTCGCCACCCGACCGTGCTGCCTGGCAAGATCGGCGAGCCTCGACGCATGGCCGAAACATCCCGAAACCGTTATCGGCGATAATTTCAAGGGAGCGACTCGCTGTCAAGTCCGCGTGCACGGATCGGTCGTGCCCGGAGCCCGCTGCGCCGCTGCTCCCGAGGGTGGCCGCGCTCGCGTCGCGGTGGTCGTCAGAGATCGGATCCTGACTCACCCGCCTCACCCCGGATTCACCCTCGCACCACGCTCACATTCACCTGTAGGTTCACTGGCCCGACGTGCCTGCATTCGCGATTTCAGACGGAGGATGGGGAACATCCGACCGGGTGAGACACGTGCGGGTGCGCTCCAGCGCCCCCGTCCCGGCCCAAGGGAGATGACGGTGCCGGAGCGCACAGCCGAGAACCTCGAGAACAACAGCAGCACAGCCGGCTATGACTTCGGCGTCCGGCTGAACACCGGCGCGCCCGGTTCCTATGCCTATGACGGCATCGGACCGTGGCAACCCCAGGGGCGAGGCCTCACGCTGATGGTGACCCTGACGGACTCACACTCGTTCACATTCGCGGCCAACCCGGGCGTGGCCGAGATCCTCGTCAGAGCTGGGCCCTCAGTCCAGTCTCTGGCAGGCGGTATGGGCGACACCCGGACGATCACGGGTGCGTTCGCGATCAGCCGCCTGACGTTCTGCTACCGCGCACCGTCCGTCGTCCGATCGACACCCAGGAGCGGGCACCACGGTCGCTACTGGCCGGTCGACAAGTCGGGCGACCAGTCCGAGCTGATCATGTACCACGCTGTGGGCCGCCGTTGCGTCGGCGGCCGGTCGACCTGGACCAGGATCGGCCGACCGGCCCCGCACGTCTCCACCCTGTGCGGCTGAGGACGGATGCCCGTCAGCCTCACTGCGAGGCGCACGCACGCGAGGCGCAGATCTACGGCTTCCTATTCACCGTGCGCCTGCCGCGCCAGGCGCAGCGCGACACCCAGAGAGAGCAGAACCACCACACTCGCCACCAGGGACCACATCGTCGCCGCTCCGGTCTGGGCAAGCCCATCTCCCGTGCTCGTGGTCGTCGCGCTCTCTTCACCCGTATCGGAGTTCTTCTCGCGATCTGGGTGGGATGTCTCTTCCTCACCCGGGTCCGTTGGCGCGGTGGGCTCACCCGGGTCCGTTGGCTCGGTGGGCTCACCCGGGTCCGTTGGCTCGGCGGGCTCACCCGGGTCCGTTGGCTCGGTCGGCTCACCCGGAATCCCAGCGTCTTCCACGGTGAACGTCTGCGCCTGATCGTGAGGATCGGTGTGCTCGGCAACCAGCTCCCCACCGGCAGTCAGGTACTCAAACACCACCAACGACTGACCGTCATAGTCAGCCACCTGCTCGCCGGTGATCTCGAAAATCACATCAACCGAGCCGTCGGCAACCTCCGGAACAAACGACGCAGATGCTGCGATTCCCGTGTCCTCACCAGTGCCAGACGTACGGATCGAACCCGCCAACTCGTATTCCACGCCGGGCGTCAGACCCTCGTACGTCACCGTGTCCACGACTGACCCGCCGGTCACAGGCAACACCTTCTCGTCCGAACCCACCACGGAGGCAGCAGAGCCGATCACCGGCGTCACCTGAGCCTCGCTGCATGGGAGCTTGCCCGCGAAGGTGTGGTGGTGAATCTCGCCACCGCCTGCAGTCGTGACGTTCCGCGCGAACCATTGCCCGTTCGTGGTGATCCCGGAGTTGACGTTCAGATCAGCATCCGGTGCCCAGATCGCTCCAAGGTCGTGCCCGTTGACGGCCACCTCACCGGAGACCGCAGAGAGGTCGAGCATGATGAATCGCGCAAGATCTTGCTGGGCGCCTGCTTGCGCCGACCAGCCTTCGAAGCGCAACTGGCTCAACTCCGTTGTTCCTTCGGGTACCTGGATCACGAGCGGGGCGTCCGCCGTCGGCTGGTACCCGTCAGCGCGGTCGAGCTTGATCGTCTTCCCGGCAATGTCGTCGTAGCCGATGACGTTCGGGCGATCGTCCGTGAAATCTTCGACGTACACCAGCCCGCCCTCGTCGGTGACCGTGACGTCATTGCTGAGGCCGAGTTCGGGTGAGTACATCGCCTCCAGGCACTGATTGGTCTGCTCGACCTGAGCGTCCACACCCGGAAGGTAGCCGGCGATCGTCGATTCAGCGGTCTGGAGGTCAGCCACCTCGGCGTCGTCGTACGAGGCTGATTTGAGGTCGAGCACCCCGGCGTCGGCATTGGTGACTCGCAGGAAGTCACCACCGGCAGCGTTGCCAGTTCCACCACTGCGTGCCGATCCGGTCAGGCCATCGATGGTGACGAGCTTGACGAGCGCATTCGCCTCCGAGGAGTCAGCGGCGATCGTTCCCGAGTCGTCCCGATTCGAGATGTCGAAAGAACCGGAACCACTGAACTCCTGCGCGAGAATCCGGACGGGGACACCATCGACCATCGGAACCGTGTAGTCGGGCTCGCCGGCAACCGTGTGCACGACCGGATATCCGTTCGGGTTTCCCGAGGAAACGGTGCCGAACGCGGCCACCGATCCCTCGAGTTCGCTGTTGTTCAGGTGAATGTCACCTTGTGAGACGACCGTGAATCCGTCGTTGACGTCAAACGGGTTGAACGTCGTCGGGGCGGCTACCGCCGGGGAGGCGGCGCCAAGGAGCGTCCCAGCAGCCACGGCTGCGATGCCGGTGCTGGCGAGCATCTTCTTCCCTCGGTACCGCTTCGCGGACCTCACATTCATTCCCACCACAGATCTCCTCGAACACACTCATTGGGGCACGGTCACGTGGGACCGGGCCATCACGATCGCGCCGCGGTCCATGGCCGGAAGACGGGGATGGACGGCGACGACGTCGAGTCACACGATGCGACTACTGGTACAGACGCCACAGGCGCCGTCGTATGACGCGATTCGGGCCCTCAGCCCGGTGATTCACGTCACGGTCGGTCCACAGGTCGCTTCGATGCGCCTCTGTCCACAGGTCCCGATCCCGGCCCGGGAGCGCCTGCCGCACGTCCGGCATCGTCGGTATATGGCACAACCGGAGGTTCGCGGACGGCACCTGGTCACAGTCACCACCATCGCCGTCCTGGTGGCGCTCGTTCTGCTCGTCCTGCCCCGCTGGTGGTCGCAGGTGGCACCCGCTCCACGTGTGCCCGTGTCCGGGGCGTCGCTACGCGCGGCGGAGGCCGCATTGCCACGGCTGAGTGTGGTCGAACCGCTACCCCTTGACGACTATGACCGCCGCTTCTTCGGCGAGCCGTGGGCCGATGTGGACGGCAACGGATGCGATACCCGCAACGACGTGCTCGGCTGGTGGCTGACCGATCAGGTGCGTGACGCCACGGTGTCCTGCGTGGTGGAGTCTGGGGTCCTGCATGATCCCTACACCGGGCATGTGATCGACTTCCGTCGCGGACCCTCGACGAGTGCGGCGGTCCAGATCGACCATGTGGTGGCCCTGGCCGACGCGTGGCGCAAAGGGGCGCACCGGTGGACCGCGCAGCAGGCTCTACAGTTCGCGAACGATCCGGCGAACCTGATCCCGGCCGATGGCGCAGCCAATCAGACCAAGGGTGCCGATGACGCGGCGTCCTGGTTGCCGCCGAATGCCGGATTCCACTGTGCCTATGTGGTCCAGCAGATCCTGGTCAAGAGCAGCTACGACCTCGCGGTCTCCTCGATCGAGTTGGAGGCGTTGTCAGGCGTCCTGGTCGGAGTGTGCGCCGAACACAGGGACAGCCCTGAGCAACCCGGCACCGACCGTGGCAGCACTATCGTCGGCGTGGCCGGTCCATCGCTGGGTATGCGTTGTCAGTGCGGGCGGCTAGCCTCGGCCCAGGACCTCGATATCTGGTCGGCAGCTGATCAGAACGCCACGACGAGAGGATCACGTGTTCATCACCGGCGACGTACTCGTGTACAGCGCGAGCGACCTCGCCACGGCGTTCACGTGTGAGTTCGACTTGCTTCGTCGCCTGGATGAGAAGCTCGGCCGCGTCCCCGCGCTCGACACCGCGGACCCGATGCTCGATCGCACCGCCCGGATGGGGCGGGTACACGAGGAGCAGGTGCTCTCGGAGTACCGCAGGCAGTTCGGCGAGGGCGTGGTGGAGATCGAGCTGCCGCTCGAGTACACCACGGCCGCGCTCGCCCGCCAGCAGGAACTCACCGTCGCGGCGTTGCGCCGTGGCGCGGAGGTCGTCGTCCAGGGCGGATTCTTCGACGGACGGTTTCATGGACGCTCGGACTTCCTCGTACGCGACGGGGAACGGGAAGGCCAGCCGCGCTACGCCGTCGTGGACACCAAGTTGGCCCGTTCTGCGAAACCGAAGGCCGTGCTGCAGCTGGCCGCCTACGCTGATCAGCTCCTGCGCCTGGGCATCCCGCTGACCGATCATCTGCACCTGCACCTCGGCACCGGCGAGCTCACCGCTCACGATCGCACCGCGAGCGTGGCCGTCTACCGTGAACACCGCCGGCACGTGCAGTACCTGCTGGACGTGCACCGCGCAAGCGAGGCTCCGGTGCACTGGGGCGATGATCGGTACACCGCGTGCCTGTGGTGTGAGCGATGCAGGGCCGAGATCGCTCGCACGCGGGACGTGCAGATGGTGTGGGGAGCGCGGCAACAGCACCGCGAGGCACTGCGCAGCGCGGGGGTGGGCACGATCGATGCGCTGGCCACGGCCGCTCGCCCAGTGGAGCAGATCCAGCCCGAGATGTGGCACCGACTACAGGCACAGGCACGCCTGCAGTTGCAACAGGAACGAGCCGAGGCCGACGGCGCAACTCACGTGTTCAGCGAGGTGCACGACCGTGCGGGATTGGATGAGCTCCCGGTCCCAGACGCCGGCGACGTCTTCTTCGACTTCGAGGGCGATCCGTTGTGGGTGGATGACGATCGCACCGTGTGGGGCCTCGAGTACCTGTTCGGCCTGATGGAGGCAGGCGGCGACTATGTGACGTTCTGGGCGCATGATCGCGCTGCCGAGGGGGCGGCACTGCGGGAGTTCCTGCACTATCTGCGCCTGCGCCGCTCGCGGTACCCGGGCATGCACGTCTACCACTACGCCGGATACGAGCAGTACACACTCCGGAACCTGGCCATGCGGCACGGAGGAGTCGAGGAGGTCGAGGAGCTGCTCGGATCAGGGGTGTTCGTGGACCTGTACCGCACCGTGAAGGCCTCGGTGCGCGTCTCACAATCGTCGTACTCGTTGAAGAAGCTCGAGCCGCTGTACATGGGGTCCGAGCGTCGTTCGGGCGTTACCTCTGGTGGCGATTCCGTGGTGGCGTATGAGGAAGCATGTGCGATGCGTGCTCGCGGCGACGAGGCCGGATATCGTTCACGGTTGGCTGAGTTGGCCGAGTACAACCGGTACGACTGCCTCTCCACTCGACGCCTCCGGGACTGGCTACTGGCCCAACGAGATGACCTCGGGTCAGACGACGGAGGCGGTGACCGGGAGCCGGCGCGGGAGCCGATCGGGGTGGAGCCGCAACCGACGCTGGCCATCCAGGGCACAGCCGCGAGCATGCCCGCGGCGGTCGATGCGGCACCGACGGTTCATGACGATGCGCCAGGGCCGTGTCAGCACCTCGAGGGGTTGTCCGCCGGACTGCATCTGGTGTCGGTGACGCACCGCGGGAACACGGTGGAATCTGCGCAGGAGGCGGCCGAGGTGGTCGCACAGGTGGAATCCCTCATCGGCCGAGACCTCACCGATGGCGGCCAGACCCGGCCGCTGGCAGAGACAGACTTTCTCGTGGTGGCCGCACGTGCGGAACAGGCGCAGCGGATCGATCGGGATCTCGAGGCCGCTGGACTCGCCGGCATCCGGGTGAGCACGGTCGGCGACCTGCAGGATCAGCGGGCCGCCGTCGTGATCTGCTCTCTGGCTGCCTCTGCTCCGGAGAACGCTCGCCGCGATCTGCAGGTCCTGATCTCGGCCGACCTGTGGGGTGCGGTGTTCTCCCGCACGCGGTGGGCGACGATCCTGGTCCGTTCCCCTGCACTGACGCGCCGGATGCCTGCCGACGCCGCGGATCTGGCCGCGGTCGGGGCCTTCCTACAGGCGTGCGCAGGCGCGCGGGAGCGTCGCACCCGGCGTCGGTAGCAGGCCTCAGCAGGTCCGACCTGCCAGGGCTTCGATTCGCTGCGTCAGGTTCGTCAATCCCCGCCGCACCCACCGCCCGTACCCGTCCTCGTCCAGCGAGTCGGATGCTGCACGACCCGCGTCAGCCTGGCGTCGCGCATCCTCGACACGGCCGAGGCGCAGATAGGCGTCACCAAGATTGAGGTGGAGGCTGGGTGCGAGCGCCCGGGCCGAGGTGAGTCCGACGGCCGTCAGGTCGTGGTCCCGTAGATGGGCGTGCGCGGCCAGCGCTCGCTCGTCCCACCGAACTTCCTGCGTCACGCTCCTCTGGAGATCGGCGAGGTAGTGCGCGAGGATGCACCGCTGGGCGTGATGCTCTGCCCGGGTCCCCTGCCAGCAGGTGAGCAGGAGGCGTTCGGCATCCTCCCGCTCACCCGCAAGAACTGACCCCACGGCAGCAAGGATCTCGTCCCAGCCGGTCACGCGTGGCTACCGAGAAGTCGACCCAGAGGTGTCGTCCGATCCGCCCTGGCCCTC
Organism: Ruania halotolerans; assembly: GCF_021049285.1. GTDB lineage: Bacteria > Actinomycetota > Actinomycetes > Actinomycetales > Beutenbergiaceae > Ruania > Ruania halotolerans. Next base: position 374,626 of record NZ_CP088017.1, on the reverse strand, counting down.
GGACCCGTCATCGGCCTTGGAGGCACTGCCGGTGACATCGTTGATGCGGTCCTTGACCACCGATGCCACGCGATCGGTCATCTGCGCGCCCTGCTCGCGGATCACAGATCCCACGCGTTCCTCGGCGGCGGAGACCTTCTCCTGCACCTTCGGGTTCTGCCATGCGTTCTGCGTGGCGTCCTTGATCCGTTCGTATTGCTCCCGGCCGGCTTGGGTTCCCAGTACGTACCCGATCGCCGCTCCGACCACGAATGCAACCTTGCCGTTCATCGAGCCTCCCGAAATTCGTCCATACGTACAGTCTGTGCCAGCCAGCCTCATGGCGCCTGCCGAGCGCAAACCTGTGCGGGTTCTGATCAAGGACAGCCGCACAGATTTGCGCTCGGCCGGGGCGTGACCGGTGTGATGCTCAGCTGAGGTTCACCCGGCGGCGCGCGCCCGGCCGGCGGCAGCGACCAGGTTCCGCAGCGACTCGACTGTCTCGGCATAGCCGCGGGTCTTCAGCCCGCAGTCTGGGTTCACCCACAACTGATGGGCCGGCACCGCCCGCTGAGCGCGTTCCAGCAGGTCGACGATTTCCTGCTCGCTCGGCACGCGCGGTGAGTGAATGTCCCACACGCCCGGACCGATTCCCCGGGAGAACCCTGCCTCGGCGAGCTCGGGCACCACCTCCATTGCCGAGCGGGCTGCCTCCAAGGAGGTGACGTCAGCGTTGAGACCGTCGATCGCGTCGATCACTTCGCCGAACTCCGAATAGCACAGGTGCGTGTGCACCTGGGTGTGCGGCGCGGCACCGGAGGTGGCCAGTCGGAACGAGCGCACCGACCAGTCCAGGTAATCCTGGTGGTCCTCAGCGCGCAGCGGCAGCAGTTCCCGCAGTGCGGGTTCGTCCACCTGGATCACGCCGATCCCGGCGGCCTCGAGGTCGGCCACTTCGTCCCGAAGGGCTAACGCCACCTGGTCCGCCACCTCGCCCAGCGGCAGATCGTCGCGGACGAACGACCATGCCAGGATCGTGACCGGGCCGGTGAGCATGCCCTTGACCGGCTTGTCGGTGAGGGAGGCCGCGTACCGGGTCCACTCCACGGTCATCGGCGCCGGGCGAGCCACGTCTCCCCACAGGATCGAGGGCCGGGTGCACCGCGACCCATAGGACTGCACCCACCCGTGCTCGGTGACCGCGAAACCGTCCAGCAACTCGGCGAAGTACTGCACCATGTCGTTGCGTTCCGGCTCGCCGTGCACGAGCACGTCCAACCCGAGTTCGGTCTGCAACTCGATCACCCGCTCGATCTCGCCGCGGATCGTTGCCTGGTACTGATCCTCGGTGACCTCCCCCTTGCGGCGCTGAGCACGCGCTCGGCGCAGTTCGGAGGTCTGTGGGAACGAGCCGATCGTCGTGGTCGGCAAGGTGGGCAAACCGAGGCGCGCCTGCTGCGCTGCCGCGCGTGTAGCGGCATCGTCGCGTTCAATGTCGGCCGACGTCAGGGCCCCGGTGCGCTGTCGGACCTTCTCGCGCCGCACCCCTGGCGCTCCGGCTCGATCGTGAACCGCCGCTCGGGAGACGTCGAAGGCTCCTCGCGCTGCCTCGGGTCCAGCGACGAGAGCAAGCACCTCGGCAACCTTCTCGTCGGCGAACGCCAACCAGGAACGCAACCGGTCCGGCAGGCTGGTCTCATCGGCCACAGTGTGCGGTACATGCAACAGTGACGTGGAGGTGCCCACGCTCACCGGACCATCGTGCGCGGAACGCAACCGCTCCAGGCGCTCAGTGGCCGCATCCAGGTCGGTGCGCCACACGTTGTGCCCGTCCACCAGACCCGCAACCAGGGTGAGCCCACGGGCATGGACGAGGGCGCCGTCGTCGGGAATCTCGCCCTTGACCAGATCGAGCGCGATTGCCTCCACCCCGGTACCGGCGAGCACGGCGAAACGCTCGCGCAGGTCCCCGTACGGGGCCGCCACCAGGAGCGCGGGCCGGTCCGTGCCCTCGGCCAGCACGCGGTAGGCGCGGTCTGCGGCCGCAGTGAGTTGTTCAGCCGGGACGGCACCGTTGTCACTCACCAGCGCCGGTTCATCCACCTGCACCCAGGCAGCGCCCGCAGCCGCCAGCTCAGCGAGGAGCAGCTGGTACACGGCCACCAGCTCGTCCAGCCGGTCCAATGGACTGATCCCGTCGGTCCCCTTGGCCAGGGCCAGCAGGGTGACGGGCCCGACGACGACCGGCCGGGTGAGCACGCCGGCCTCCTTGGCCTCGGTGAACTCGGCCACGATGCTCGAGCCCGGCACGTGGTGCAGGGGTGTGTCCGGGCCGATCTCGGGAACCAGGTAGTGATAGTTGGTGTCGAACCATTTGGTCAGTTCCAACGGGGGCGTCTGGGAGTCACCGCGGGCGAGACGCGAGTAGTCGGTGAGGCTGATGGGACCGGTCGTGGTGCTGATTCCGAATCGCTGCGGGATGGCGCCCACGCTGACGGCGGTGCTGAGCACCTGGTCGTAGTAGCTGAAGTCCGAGGGGATGGCGCCCGACTGCGGGTCGAGGCCGCACGCGGTCAGGTGGGTGCGGGTGCGCTCACGTAGCGCGGCGCCCGTGGTGGCGAGCTCGGCCTCGCTGGTGGCGCCCGACCAGAAGGACTCCAGCGCTCGCTTCAACTCCCGGCGAGGGCCGATGCGGGGGTAGCCGAGGATCGTGCTGGCGGGGAACGCAGGAAACAGGTGATCGGACATGACAATCTCCAGGTGTGTGTCAGTAACCACTCACTCGAGCGCTGGGTTGTGCGGCGTTCTGGCATGCAGAAGCCGCAGAACCCAGCGTTCGACCGGGTGGCGGTGTGCGGTTGCGGTCGGTGTGTGGTGCGGTGCGGTGCGGTCAGCGCAGACCGGAGGCGTGCAGCAGGTCCAGCACGGCTCTCGAGGAGTTGAAGGTGTAGAAGTGGATCCCGGGGGCCCCGTGCTCGAGGACGTCGTGCACGAGCTGGACGCTGGCTGCCAGTCCGCGCCGGTACGCCTCCTCCTTGTCGGGGGCGGTGTCCAGGTGGGTGAGGAGTTCAGGGGGCACGGCCACACCGGTGAGTTCCACCATGCGGCGCAGCCGGCCCGGGTCGGTGAGCGGGATCAGCCCTGCCACGATGGGGATGTGCACCCCGGCGGCGCGGGCAGCGCGGACGAGTTCGGCGTAGTGCCGGGCGTCGTAGAACAACTGGGTGATGGCGAAGTCGGCGCCGGCAGCTTGCTTCTCCAGCAGTGCGGAGACGTCGTCCTGCGCCACCACCGGGCGGCCAGCATCGTCATAGGAGCCACCGGGATAGGTGGCCACGCTGATACTGACGTCGGCCCCGTCGGTGCCGAGGTGCTCGGCAGCGAGTCGCCGCAACAGCTGGACCAGTTGGCTGGCGCGGGTCAGGCCCTCGGGGTGCGGGCGCCAGTCCGGCTGCCCGGCAGGCGGATCACCGCGCAGGGCGAGGAAGTCGCGCACGCCCGCCTGAAGGAGGGAGCTGACGTACTCGGCCAGATCGTCCTCACACGCTCCCACACAGGTCAGGTGAGCCAGCGGTGTGATCGGCGTATCGGTGAGGATACGGCCGATCAGGTCACGCGAGGTGGTCCGCGTGGAACCGGAGGCGCCGTAGGTGATCGAGAAGTAGTCGGGGTCGATCTCTGCCAGGGCGCCGACGGTGCGGGTGAGAGTGGCTTCACCCTTGGGGGTCCGTGGTGGGTAGAGCTCGAAAGAGATGCCCGGGCCGGGTCGGGTGCTGCGGTACAGCGTGGCGGTCGTCATGATCGCCCACCGTGCGGGTGGCGGTTCGGGTGTGGATGAATGTGTGCCTGCATTGATGACTCCATCGAACCTGGCTGTAGCACCCTTCCCCGCGGGAGGCTTCCGTTGAGGGGTTGCTGCGGCGTCCTCGAGCCAGGACTCTCAGCCGCTCTGGATGGTGTGCGCTCGATGCTACCGGTCTCGTTCTACGTCTCCACCGCGTATCACTCCTTGAGATTGCCAGTCCACGAGCGGCCACTCACCCTGCTGACCTCGGTGCTCACGTTCGTGGCCGTGGCGAATCGCGCGGCTCCGGGGTGAGCGGGGTGGCACATGCCCCAATGTCGGCGCTCGGGTGCACACTCGAAAGTACGACACACCCGCAGCAGCTCGCAGGTGCGGGTGCAGCGGCAGGAAGGGAGCATGACATGGTCGATACGACGAGCGCCCTGCGTGATGGACTCACTCTGGCCGATGCGCGCGCCGAGCGGGACGCGGTACTCGCGGCGCTGACCACGCGCGATGACACGTGGCTCGACCGCGCCGGAACGGAAGGTCTGGACACTCGCGAGATGGCACTGGTGGACGACCTGAACGCCCTCGAAGAACTTCTCACCACCCAGCGCAGTGCGTGAGGGCGCCGTGACGCCCGGTGACCGCACGGAGGACGGCAGTAACGACGCGCATGAACCGCGGTGGACGCCCGCGGGTGAGAACGTGCTCGTCGCCCGGCAGGGAGCGCTGGGGCGGATTCGCCTGAACAGGCCCGCTGCCCTCAATGCCCTCACCCTCGAGATGGTGCAGGCAACGCTGACCCAGCTGCACCGGTGGGCGGACGAGGGCGCCGTGTGCGCTGTGGCACTGGACGGTGCAGGCGATCGCGGACTCTGCGCCGGTGGGGATGTGCGCGCTATCCGCGATTGGCTGGTGCTGGACGGGCCCGGGTTCTCCGCTCCCGGGACCGCCGGTGCCGATCGGCGGCCTACCGATCGCCGTGGTGCTGACCGGGAGGGTGCTGGTGCTGACCGGGAGGGTGCTGGTGCAGATCGCGCCGTGCAGTTCTGGACCTCGGAGTACGCGCTGAACCGGCTCATCGCAGACGCCGAGCTGCCTGTGGCGGCGTTCATGGACGGTGTGGTGATGGGCGGTGGCATCGGCCTGGCCGGCCATGCGTCGCTGCGCCTGGTGACACCGCGGACGCGGGTCGCGATGCCCGAGACCGGAATCGGCTTCTTCCCTGACGTCGGTGCACTCTTCCCGCTCTCGCGCGCACCGGGCGAGCTGGGTACCTACCTCGCCCTGACGGGGGCAACTGTGTCGGGTGCGGATGCGATCGCCGTCGGGTTGGCCGATGCCATGATCGAACCAGACGGGTGGCCCGACCTCTGCGCACAGTGGGCCGACGGTGCACCGCTCACACCTGCCGACTCCACCACGCGATCCGATCCGTGGATTGACCAGCCGCCGACCAGCGACCTCACCGCCCAGCGGAGGTGGATCGACGCGTGCTTCACCGGCACGGACCCAGCGGCCATCGAATCCCGCCTGCGCACCCGGCCAGAGCCGGAGGCACAGGAGGCAGCCGAGATGTTGCGCTCACGCTGCCCGTTCTCGGTAGCCGTCACTCTGGAGGCGATCCGTCGAGCGGCTGAGCTGCCGACTGTGGCGGACGTGCTGGCCCAAGATCTACGCCTGGGCGCGGCATTCATGCGCGGTGACGCTGCCGCGGACTTCATCGAGGGGGTACGGGCGGTGCTGGTGGATCGCGATCACGCGCCGCAGTGGCGGCACGACTCACTTGCCGCCGTCGACCGGCGCGAGGTGCTGGAGCCGTTCTGACAGGCATCTGAACCCAGTATTCGTGTCTGAACCTGGCCAGTGGAGGGTTCAGACACGAAAGCTGGGTTCAGTCGTGGATCAGCCCTCGCGTAGCCGCGCCACCACCGCGCGGTGGTCCGTACCGGAAACGTCCACGACGGCGGAGCTCACCACTGAGTACGCGTCACCATCGGCAAGGACGTGGTCGATCGGGGTTCCGAGCAGGCGAGGCAGGTTCGCGGGCCAGGTGCCCACACCACCGCTCCCGGCGGCCGTGGCTGCGTCGATGCAGCCGTCGAGGTTGCGCATCGGCCCGTGGTCCATGGTCGCGTTGAAGTCTCCCGCCACGATCCCGCCGGGGATCTGCCCGCACAGCTCCGCGGCGTCCGCGACCTCCTCACGCCACCACCGCATCCGCTCGATCGCTCCCGGCAGCACCGGTGGTGCAATCGGATGGACGGCCACGAGGGGCGGCCCGGAGCCGTCGGCCGGGTCGGCGCGGACCGAACCCGGAGTTGAGGTCGGCGCGGGAACGTAGTCCCCCATCGTGTCCCGCACCAGCAGCGCGGTACCGCGGGCGTTCGCGGTTGGCTGCCCGCTGGTGCCGTCGAACGCGGTGAAGTTCAGCCCGGCGACGGCGAGCGCCCGGAGCATCTCGTCCACGTCTCCCGCCTCAGGCACCATCACCGCATCTGCCCCGGAACCGGCAATCACGTCCACCACACGCGCCGTGTCCGCCGCACCCCCAAGCATGTTCACAGCGACCACCGTCACATCACCGGGCTGTGCCGTCGCGGCCGCTGGAGGCCGATCATCGGAGACTCCGCGTGCGAAGAGGACCCCCGCATGTCCCACGGCCACCAGTGCGGCGATCACGGACAGAGTCAGCAGGCGAGCCGCCCGCCCGTCAGTGAAGAGCCGCACCACCCCAGCCATCAGGGCAAAGACGAGGGTGCCAACCAGGAGCGCAGCCGCAACCCAGGGACGGATTGCGATCAGTTGCGCGACACCGTCCATCATGGACAACCCCACAGCGGCGGGGGCGAGGGTTGCGACGAACGTCATGCCGATCAGCACCACCAGGACCCATCCGAACGCTCGCACTGAGTAATCGTCACCCGATCCCGCCCAGGGACGGATCGGACCAGGGGCGGGTCTTGCCGGTGCTCACGGTCCACCCACAGGTGGACGACGCATGGTCGGCAGCCGCCCGGCCACCGCGCACCGGGCCGTCAGGATCTGCTGTCAGCCCGCAGTCTGTCCGGTCAGTGTCCACACCTGCGGAACGCTCGTGGCGCCCGGTCCCTCGCCGAATGTGGCGAAGCCTTCCAGGTGCTGGTTGATGAACTCCTGCCAGCGGGCGTTCGCCGGGCTCTCCTCGAGCGCGGTCATCGCCGCCTCGATATCGTCGCAGTCGACGAGGTGGAACAGGTCTCGTCCACTGCGCCAAATCCGCCACTCGCGGATTCCCACGCGGGCGAACTCTGCCACCATCTCGTCCGGGATGTACTGGTGGTCACGCTCGTAGGCCTGTTCATGGCCTTCTTTGAGCCGGGAGTGCAGGGCGATGGTCATGACGCCCAAGGTATCTCGCAATCAACGCGCGAAGAGATGCCTAACGGTTCGTACGCGATCGGGCCATCCACCGCCGTCGGCGACCAGTGCCGGCCGTCCACGCGCTGCGGGCCGGTCATGAGTACTGTGGTCGCGGCAAGGAGGACACCATCATCACCTGTACCGGACTCAGCGCCTTCCCTCTCACACCGCTGCGCGACGACGCAGTGGACGAGCGCGCGTTCGCGGCACAGGTTGCCCGCGTCGCGGCGGCCGGCGTCGACTCGATCGCGGCTCTGGGGTCCACGGGCATCTACCCCTACCTGAACCGTTCCGAACGCGCTCGCGTGGCCCGGCTTGCCGTGGAGAACGCGGACGGGCTCCCGGTCATCGTCGGCGTCGGTGCCCTGCGGACCTCGCACGTTCTCGCGCACGTCGACGATGCCGTCGACGCCGGAGCCTCAGCGGTGCTGCTGCCCGCGATGTCCTACCACCCGCTCACCGACGACGACGTCGTGGGGCTCGTGGAGACGGTCGCGGCCCACAGCCCGCTGCCCGTGATCGTCTATGACAATCCGGGGACAACGCACGTCACCTTCACGCCGGAGCTGTACGCGCAGGTGGCCCGGGTGCCGGGGGTGGCGTCGATCAAGATCCCCGGTGTGCCGACCGAACCGGCGGCGGCGCGTGAGCATGTTGCGAGGATCCGGGTGGCGGTAGGCGAGAACGTCACCATCGGCGTCTCCGGCGACCCGTTCGCCACGGCAGGCCTCGCAGCCGGGTGCGACGCCTGGTACTCGGTGATCGCCGGCACCCTGCCCGAGGTGGCCGTGCGACTGGCGCGCCCGGCACTGGCAGGCAACGCCGCGGAGGCCGAGGCCGTGAACGCCCGGCTGGCACCGTTGTGGCGGCTGTTCACCGAGATGGGAGGCAGCATCCGGGTGATCGCCGCCATCGCCGAGAGGCTCGGCATCGCTGAGGAATCGTGCCTCCCACTCCCCATCCGCGGACTCAACACTCACCAGCGGCGGCGAGTGGAGGACGTCCTGACCGCACTGACCGCGGCCGGAGCGCTCGAAGCGTAGTCCTGCATCAGTCGCCGGTGGCCTCGTGGCGAGTGCTCAGAACAGGCGATCTCATCAGCGCACGACGCGCCTGGGCAGAACCAGCCGCCGACCGTCCACCGGGTGGGTGACGATCTCCACCGGGTGCCCGTACACCGCCTCCAGGTGCTGAGCCGTGACGGCGTCCGTTGAGCCGTGCACGACCACCCGGCCCTCATCGAGCAGCAGTACCGAATCGGCCACCGCGAGGGCCGCATCCACATCGTGCAACACCACCAACACCGTGCCTCCGGCTGCTGCCACATCTCGGCAGAGCTGGTGCACCAGAGCCTGATGGCGCAGGTCGAGCGCGGCCGTCGGCTCGTCGAGCAGCACGATCGGCGCATCCTGGGCAAGCACCCGAGCAAGCTGGACGCGGGCACGTTCCCCTCCGGAGAGGGTGAGGATGCGCCGCCCGGCGGCCTCGGACATCTCGGTCTCGGCAAGAGCGGCCGCCACCGCCGCCTCCCGCTGAGCGCGGCTCTCCTGGGCTCGCCACGGCCGTCTGCCCAGGGCAACGATCTCCGCTCCCAGGTAGTCGAAGGAAACAGCCGTCTCCTGGGTGAGCACCGATCGTTGAGTCGCCGCAAGAGCGGAGGACACCGCCCCCACGGACCGACCCCCGAGACGAACTGTCCCAGCCTCCAGCGGCATATCACCGGCGATGACGCTCACCAGCGAGGACTTGCCGCTACCGTTCGGCCCGATCACCGCCGTCACACTGCCCGGTTCCACGGTGAAGGAGACCCCGTCAAGAACCCTCCTGTTGCCGCGCCGCGCCACGACCGCATCCACCGTCAGGGAGACGCCCGCGGGTTCGGCAGCGCCCGCACCTGGGTCCCGACCGCCAGGATCGCCAGCGGCATCCGCCCCGTGCACGTGTTCGGCCACGTCAGGTCGACTCACGCTCATGTGCTGATCCGGGCGCGTAACAGCAGGAAGAACACCGGGCCGCCGACCACGGCCGTGAGGGCACCGATGGGAAGGTCGACGAATGGCACCAAAGTCCGGGCCACGAGATCGCTGCCGGCGATCAGGACCGCACCGCCCAGCGCGGAGAGCGGCAGGATGTAACGCTGCCGCGGGCCCACCACGAGGCGGAGCAGGTGCGGCACGATCAAGCCGACGAACCCGATGATTCCGGCCACCGCCACCGCCGCCGCAGTAAGCAGCGCGGCCGCGAGCACCGCCTGCACACGGAAGGCTCGCAGGTTCACGCCCGTATGCGCCGCGGCCCGTTCGCCGAGCGCAAGCGAGTCCAGGCCGCCGGCGAGCAGGAACGCCCAGACCAGCCCGGCGCCCACCAACACCACGGCCACCACCACGTCAGTCCACATGACCCCGTTGAGGCTGCCGAGCTGCCAGAACACCACCGCTTCACGGCTGGTCGAATCGGCCAGGAAGATCAACAGCGACGATGCGGCACCGGCCACGGCATTCACGGCGATACCCACGAGCACCAGGGCCACCGTTCCGCCTCCGCGAACCATCGAGGCCAGTGCCCAGACCAGCAGAGTGGTGACGATCCCTGCACCGAACGCGGCCGCTGGCACCAGGACGGTCATCGTGGCCGCCGTACCCAGCACCGTGGCGGCAGCGGCACCCACTCCAGCGCCCGCGGTGATGCCCACCACGCTCGGCTCGGCGAGCGGGTTCCCGAACAGCCCCTGCGTGATCGCGCCGGCCGTGCCCAGACCTGCTCCCACCAGGACCCCGGCCAGGATGCGAGGCAGCCGCACATCCCACAGCACGCCGTCGGCCCTGGTCGCGGACTGATCACCCAGGCCGAGCCACCCGATCACGCTCGAAGCGACGTCCCCGAGCGGTACCTGGTACTGCCCGAGATGTAGGGAGAACACGCACAAGGTGAGCAGTGCGACGAGCAGAACGGCCGCCGTCAGGAAGGGGCGTGCCCTTCGGCGCGTACCGCGGTCCCGGCCGACTGCAGGGCGCGGAGCAACGGCCGAGCCGAGGTCGGACTCTGCCCCCTCCACGGGTGCGTATCGCCCCAAGGGGCGAGCCACCGCCGTCACGGCTGGTAGACGGCGTCTGCCAGCGCTGTCAGCACGGCCGGGAACGACGGGCCGAACGAAAGCACATCACCGTCAGCCATATCGATCACCCGCTCCTGCTCACCGGCGACGCTCTGCGCGATCCCGGGTCGCTCCAGCAGACCATCCAGGCCCCCGGTGGACTCGAGCCCACCGGTCATGGTGAGGATCACCTCTGGGTCGAGGGCGATCACCGCCTCCGCCGTGGCGGGCACGATATCGCTGATGCCCGCGTCGGTCGCAGCGTCGAGGCCGCCGATGTGCTCGATCAGATCGTCACCACCGGAACCGTCACCCATCACGAAGAAGACGCTGCCGGTACCACGCACGTACAGGAACGCCATTCGTAGCGGATCCCACTCACCCGCCAATTCGGCCACGTATGTCTCTGCTTCGCCGAGGTCGCCTTCGAACTGATCGACAAGCGTCTCGCCCGCCTCGGCCACGCCGAGCGCGCCCGCCACATGCCGGATCTGCTCGGCGATCAGGTCCACTCCCCGTTCCGGGGAGACCACCAACACGGGCACCCCGGCCGAGCGCAGCTGGTCCGGGATCTCCGGTGGCCCCATGGTGGTGTCCATCACGACGGCGGTCGGGTCCAGACCGAGGATGGCCTCGGCACTGAGTTCGTGACCGTTCTGCGTGACCACCGGCAGGTCGGCCACGCTCGCCTCGGTGTTGGAAACCGACCGGCCGACGAGGCGCTCACCCAGTCCGAGCCCGATGACGGTCTCGACGAGGGTGCCGTAGAGATCCAGGGCGAGGAGCCGGGACGTATCGGTGACCGTCACCTCCACCCCATCAACACCGACCGTGGTGACCGGCAGTTCAGGGGTGGGCGAGGCCACCGGCTCGATCTCCGGGATCTGATCGGCCGTGGCCGGTCCCCGCAATGTCCGTGGGTCGGGGGCGGCCCGGCTGGATTCCTCCGGCGGCTCCTCGCTCGGGGCGGACTCGGACTCCACCGCCGCGGGAGTGGGCGAGCCCGCCGTGCCGGCCGGCTGGCCCTCGCCGGCTGTTCCGCCCGTACACCCGGTCAGGGCGAGGAGAGCGAGAACAGCGGCGAGGGCCGGGCCGGCGGCACGAGCGCGACGGGGGCGATGCCTCAACGCTGCGCAGCCCGACGGCGAACGAGCAGCACGCTACCGAGAAGCACCATGGCGCCCGCTGCGGCGAGTGCACCGGCGATCTCGGTTCCGGCGCCTGTCTCGGCGAGGGTTCCGGCTGCGGCCGAGCACTCCACGTCCGAACCGATCGGGAGGTGGAACGAGATCGGATCGAGTGCTGTACCAGCCTCGTAGAAGCCCGCGAAGCCGGCTGCTCCGGCGCTGGTGAGGGTCACGGAGGCACCGGTGACGTCCAGCGATCCACCATCGGCCGAGGGCGCGGGGAAGGACACGGTCGCGAAGGCGGTGCCCGGGTACGAACTCTCGTTCCCCTCCATGTCGTTCGAGGTGACATCGGCGTAGAGAGTGGCGCTGGTGGGCCCGGTGAGCCGGAGCACCACGTTGCTCAGCGTCAGGTCCAGGACCCCATCGTGGCCGGTGAAGTGCAGCGTGCCGCCATAGGAGATGGTTCCGGTGGAGGAGTCCAGATTGATGCTCCCGGAGCCGGCGGACCACTGCCAACCCCCGCTGACGTCGGAGACGCCACCGGAGGTGTCCCAGCTGCCGTTCGCGATTCCCCCGGCGATGTAGCTGCGGAAGCTGGACTTCAGCCCCCAGGTGAGGGTGGCTGCCGAGACCGCGTTGGCCGTGCAGACGGGGGCGGCGGCGGGCTCCTCCGCGCCGGCCGAGCTCTGCGGGTCATCATCGGTGTTGTCAGTCGGTGTGGGAGCCGGTGTGGTGGGGACGGTGGGCGTTGTCGGTTCAGTCGGCTCGGCGGGATCGGCGACGGCTTCGACCTGCGCGGTGACGCTCACCGCGTCGAGGGCGGTGCCCGGCTCGTAAAAGCCGGCGAACGCCTGCGCACCTTCCTCGGTCAATACCGCGGCGGCGCCGGAGATGGTGAGCGCGCCTGTGCTGCCGACGGGCGCCTTGAGCACCACGACGATCGGGGAGCGTGCTCCCGGGCCGGCACCGGCGTTGAGCGCATCGAGCGAGATGGCCGGACTGTCGAGGGTGAGCTCAGCAAGGTCTACGCCGGTGAAGGTCTCGTACTGACCACTCTGGAGTGACTTCGACACGATCGTGGCAACGATCGCACCAGCATCCGTGCCGTCCACCCGCACCCGCACATCAGAGATGGTCAGATCCAGCAGCCCCCCGTGACCGGTGAACCGGATCTCCCCCGGGAACGCCACCAACGCCGTCTGATCCTCCTCATCAGCGACCCCGGCGCCCTCGGACCACTCGAACACCGACCCATCGAAGGTCACGCCACCAGAAGTCTCAATCGACCCATGCGCGATCGGTCCCTGAATGTAGGAGATGAACGACTCCTTCACACCCCACGTCAAGACACCTTCGTCCACCTGCAGGCCGTCGGTCGGCTCATCCGTGGGCTCATCGGTGGGCTCATCGGTCGGTTCATCCGTGGGCTCATCGGTCGGCTCATCCGTGGGCTCATCGGTCGGCTCATCGGTCGGTTCATCCGTCGGTTCATCCGTGGGCTCATCGGTGGGCTCATCCGTGGGCTCATCGGTGGGCTCATCGGTCGGCTCATCCGTCGGCTCATCCGTCGGCTCATCGAGGACGAACGGCAACACGAAGGTGACGGGGTCCATCGAGTCCCCGGCCGGATAGAAACCGGCGAACGCCTCAGCCCCCTCGGCGGTGAGAGTGGTCGCAGCCCCCGAAGCCGTCACACTCTCCTCTCCGAATGTGACGGCATCCAGATCAATCTCGGCGATCGCCACGTCCGGGGTGTAGACGGCCTCACTGGCTCCCAGGGCCTTCGAGGTCATGTCCGCGATCAGGAACGCCTGACCCTCAGTGATCCGCACTCCCAGGTTGGCGATCGTGAGGTCGAGCTGCCCGTCGTGCCCGGTGAATCGTACGGAACCCGCAGTCGCAACGTCGGTCGAGCCGAAATCGCTGTCCACCGTTCCCGAACCGCCGGCGAAGTGGAATGCACCGTCGGATTCTGTCACCCCGGACGTCTCGATCTCACCATGCGCGATGGGCCCACGCACGTAGCTCGCAAATGAGGCCCGCACGCCCCAGGAGATGCTGCCTTCGCTGACAGTGCCAGCTTCCGCCGACGCCGGTGGTGCCGTGGCCAGACCGAACGCGGTGAGAACGATCGCGAGCAGGGCAGCTACCGCAGCTCTGCTTCGCGTGAGAACAGGTCGATTCATGAGGTCTCCAGAGTTGGCAGCCCGGGGTGCCCCACTAAGGCAACCCTCACTTAGGCCAGGCTCACCTTAGACAGTCTGCGCTTATATTCGCAACATGCTCATCACTCAAATAGGGATCACTTTGGTCTGCCACCCCCGCCCACCTCAGACTTCTCAGGCAACCTCCAGCGACCGGGTTTAGTCTGGCTCGCATGGCCGAGGAAACGATGCCGGAGAAGCCACCGACAGCACCCACGCACCGGATCCCCGTCACTCTTTCCAGCGTGAGCGTCTACCCACGAAAGACGCCGTATGCGTTCGAGATCGCGGCAGAGCTCGGTTACGACGGCTTGGAGCTGATGGTCTGGTCCGACCCGACCAGCCAGGACCTGAAGCACCTACGGCGGCTCAGCTCGCGCTACGACCTCCCGATCCACAGCGTGCACGCGCCCACGATCCTGCTCTCCCGCCGCGTGTGGGGCCCTTCACCCCGAGACAAGCTGGACAGGACAGCTGATCTCGCACGCGAGATCGGCGCGAGCACAGTCGTGGTGCACCCGCCTTTCCGCTGGCAGTACCGCTACGCCCGCGGGTTCGCCGAGCACGTGCGTGAGGTGAACGCCGAACCGGACCTGACGATCGCCGTCGAGAACATGTATCCCTGGCGCGGTGGTAACCGCGAGATGAAGGCGTACCTCCCCGGCTGGGACCCCACTGAACACGACTACGACCAGGTAACCCTGGACGTCTCGCACGCCGCGGTGGCGCGGCAGAACAGCCTTGACCTGCTCGACCTGTTCGGCGACCGGCTGGCACACGTGCACCTGGCTGACGGAACGGCGTCGATGATGGACGAGCACCTGGTTCCCGGGCGCGGTGACCAGCCGTGTGCCGACCTGCTGCGCGAACTCACCCGGCGCAAGTTCGCCGGAGACGTGGTGGTCGAGATTCAGACGCGGCGCGCCCGCACGGCAGCGGAGCGGGTAGCGGACCTCCAGGCCTCATTGACCTTCGCGCGCACCTACCTCGATCCGGCCAATCGCGAGGAGTACGTCCCACCTCCTGGGCCGCAGCACCGCCACCTCGACGCGTGGTGATCCCGCTGACCGCCGTGGCAACGACGCAGCCCGGGTACCGTGGCCGTAGCAATCCTCCCAGTTCCCCACGGAAAGTCCCTCCCCTCAGGTGACCGACGCTCGCTCCGGCGGCACGCCGTACGAAGTCCTCGGGGTGCCTCATGACGCACCTGCCGAGTTGCTCCGCCGCGCCTATCGACGCCGCCTGCGTGAGACGCATCCGGACACCGGCGGCAACGCGGAAGTCTTCCACGAGGTGCAGCAAGCCTGGGCGTTGGTGGGTACACCCGTAGCTCGGCGCGCATACGACATGCGCACGGCCGAGGCCAGGCGGTCGCCCGCCTCGTCGGGCCGCGCCCGTAGCAGCGCGCCACCGCCAAGCACGCACGACGACGGCCCACGGGTCTGGACCGCTGGGCGCGCCTCGGGTGGGACTCGCCCGCGCGCGAAGGCCCGTAGCCACGGCCACCCTGGCGGGTGGTCACAAGAGCGATACCTCACGCTCCTGCGCGAATGGGTAGGGCGCGGGGTCGATATCGCCGATCCCTATGATCCTTCGCTGGTTGCCCGCGCCCCGCGTGAGATCCAGCATGCGCTCGCCGACGCGCGTGCCGAGGAAGCTACCGCCCGCGCACTCGCCACTCTGAGTTCGGCCTTCACGATCTGGCACGATGTGGCCACCGCACGTGGCCACGGCGACTGGAGTAGCGATGCTGACGCCCCGAGAACGGACCCAGCCAAACTGGACCATGTGATCCTCGGCCCGACCGGGTTGATCATCGCCCAGTCCGAGGACTGGGGCGCACCCGTGCGCCGCAAGGGCAAGGAGCTCGTCAGCGATGGGCTCCCCCCGGGTGCGCGGCCCGTGAAAGCACTCACCCGCCGCGCCCGGGTGAGTCGGAGCTGGGGCGTCCGGCACGCCGCGGTGCTCGTGGTCGTGGCGGACTCCCAACTCGAGGCCATGGCGCTACCCCTCGGCAGCAGCCGCGGCGTCCCCCGATTCGCGATCCGCCGCAGCGCTGTGGCTGGCACCGTGACAGTCGGGCTACCCGGGGTGCCGATCCTCACCGAGGACCAAGTCTTCGACCAACGCACCCGGCTTCAACGGGCGATCCGGTTCGCATGAGGCTGCCCCGTTGCACGCGAGCGTGACCTGTCCGTGCGGGCGACATGTCCGCCGGTACGCCAGGGCGACCCGTCGCGCGCGACGGTGACGTTGCTGTCGCCGACACTGAGGCCACCGTCACCCAGGTGACGATCGCGTCGAGCCGCGGTGTCGATCACCGCCCGTACGATGATCGGCAGACCGCACCCGGGAACACGGCAGGAAAGGAGGTCACGCCATGCGCAAGCAGCCGACCGTCTACGACGTCGCGAACCGCGCGGGCGTCTCCATCGCCACGGTCTCCCGCGTGCTCCAGGGTCCGCAGACCGTGCGCGAGTCCACCCGGGAACGCGTCCTGACCGCCGTACGCGAGCTCGGGTACGTCCCGAGTGCGAGCGCGCGAGGCCTCGCCGGGCGCCGCACGAGGGTGCTGGGTCTCCTGCTACCCGGGGAGAGCGAGCGCGAACCCGAGCCACCGATGGTCTCCACGGCCACCGGTGACGTGGCGTTCGTGGACGACCGCGAGGGCATGCGCGCCGGGCACGCCCACCAGCTGTACTTCGACGAGATCCTGCGCGGCGCCGAAGATGCCGCCTGGCGGGCCGGGTACGCGCTGATGATCACCGCCGGCCGTGGGATGAGCCGTGACGTCGTCCTGGACGACATTTCCGGTCGGGTGGATGGACTTGCCGTACTCGCCTCCACCCTGGACGACGCGCTGATCAGGCGTGCTGCCCGGCGACTCCCCCTCGTGGTGCTGGCTGGGGACACCCCTGACGAAGTGGACCGGGTCAGCGTGGACAACCGCGGCGGGATGCGGGCTCTGGCAGCGCACGTACTCGCCGTGAAGCCGCCGGGTCCACTGCTGTACCTGGACGGACCAGACACGTCTCCGGATGCGGCGGCACGGGCCGAAGGCTTCCGCGACGCGGTTCCCGCCGACCTGCCCGAGGTCCATCACGCAGGGGCGGAGTTCACTGAACCGGGTGGCCGCGCCGCCGTCGCCGAGTTCCTCGACCGCGGCGTCCCTGGTGCCGTGGTGGCGGCCAACGATCAGAGTGCCCTCGGCGCCCTGGCCGCGCTCGCCGAGGCGGGGGTGCGCGTGCCCGAAGACTGCGTGGTGACCGGCTTCGACGGCATCGACGCCGGCAGGTACAGCACACCCCGGTTGACCACCGTGCGACAACCGATGGCCCAACTCGGCGAGACGGCGATGGAGGCGATCATCACCCGCCTAGAGGATCGGGACCTACCCCCGCGAGCGATCGAACTACCGGTGGACGTGCTGCTCCGCGGCAGCTGCCCCCCTGGTTGATCGCCACCTCACGACTGCCGCAACGCCTCGATCAACTCATCCTTCTTCATGGTGGACCGGCCCTCGATTCCAACCTCCGCGGCACGGTCGTGGAGTTCATCGACGGTCCAGTCCTCGTACGCATCAGAGTGGCCACCCTTGCGGCCGATGTCACTGCGCGAGGAGGCCGCCGCTGCATTCGCGATACGTGCCGACTTCTCCTTGGAGTTCCCCTCCCCCCGCAACTTCTCGTACAGCTCATCGTCCTTGACGCTGGGTCCGGGATCGCTCGTGGGCATCTCCTCCGCCTTCCTCTCGTTCGTGCCTCCAGGCTCACATGGGCACCGATACCACGCATCTGCTGTGATCGAGCGTCATGCCTACCTCGTGCTACCGGGAACCACCGCACCGATCGAGATCACCTCTTGCGCTCAGCAATGTATGCGCATACATTGCTGAGAGCGCAACGGTGCGAGACGAACGGCACGATGAGGTGGACGCCGATCGCCACGCAGAGACGCGGCGCGACAATGGCGACAACGACGTGAGGATGGGCCAGTGGCTACATGGCAGTGGGCGCGCACATCGCGTACTCGGACACAACGACTCGGCGCTCGCACGGACCGGCGGCGCCCGACCGGCTTGGCCGCATGCGCTGTTGCGGTCGCCCTCGTTCTCGCCGGATGCAGCGGCGATGGTCCAGGCGGATCGGGTGGCGGAGGCGAGGGCGATGCCACGCTCATGCTCGCCGCGGATAAGGGCTCACCCACATTCGAGGAGAACTTCAACCCGTACCTGCAGAACAAGCGCAGCGCCACCAGCTACATCTACGAACCGCTGATCATGGTGAACCCGCTGGACGCCGAACAGGTGCCGTGGCTCGCCGAATCCTGGGAGCAACCGGACCCGGCCACCATTGAGATGACCCTGCGCGAAGGTGTCACCTGGACCGACGGCGAACCGCTCACCACCGAGGACATCGCCTTCACGTTCGAGTTGATCCAGGAGTACCCGGCACTCGACACCCGCGGGGCATGGAACCGCATCGAGTCCGTGGAAACCACCGACACCATGATCACATTCCACCTGCAGGGCGACGACACTCCTGCCCTGCCCGTCATCGGGCAGACCTTGATCGTGCCCGAGCACATCTGGGCCGAGCAGGACGCGCCGGACACCTGGGCCAACACCGAACCCGTCGGCACCGGTCCCTTCACCCTAGGGAACTTCACTCCGCAGCAGTACACGATGGACCGCAACCCCGATTATTGGGGCGAAGTGGCGATCGACCAGATCGTGCTCCCCTCCGCAACCGAACAGCTCGACATCGTCAACGGGAACTTCGACTGGGGCTACTCCTTCATGAGCGATGTGGAGAACACCTGGGTCGGCGCCGATGAGAACAACACGTACTGGTTCCCTCCCGGCGGCGTTCTCGGACTGCTGCCCAACCATGACGTGCAGCCATTCGACGACGTGCACGTGCGCCGGGGTATCGCGCTGGCCCTGGACAAGGGCAGGATCGCCGAGGTGGCGTCCGAGGGATACATGGACGCAGCCAGCCAGACCGGCCTGCTGCTGCCCAACCACGAAGAACTCCTCGCTGAGGACATCCCGGACAGCGGCATCATCGCCCAGGATGCCGATGCCGCGATCGCCGCATTCGAACAGGCTGGATTCACCCACGACGGCAGCACGATGCGCACCCCGGACGGTCAGCCGTTCACATTCGCGATCACCACACCGAATGGATACACCGACTGGCTCCGTGCCGTGCAGGAGATCCAGCGCCAGCTGGCCGAGATCGGCATCGAGGTGGACATCAACTCCCCGCAGGCGGCTGCCTACGAGGCCAACCTGAGCAGCGGCGACTACGAGATGGCCTTCGGTGGCGGGCTCGGCGGCGGTGATCCCTACGCCTCCTACAACTCCCTGCTTTCCAGCGAGTTCTATGCCCCAAACGGGGAGACCACGCAGAACAACCGGATTCGGTACCAGTCCCAGGAGGCCGATGACCTCCTCGTGGCGTATCGATCCGCAGTGGAGGAGGCGGAGCAGGAGCGGATCATCGGTGAACTGCAGCATCTGATGTTTGATGAGCTTCCAGGAATCGCCGTCTACCACGGCGGAATGTGGGGGTTGTTCAACGATGGCCGCTTCACCGGCTGGCCCAGCGCGGAGGATCCCTACGCCTCGCCGCAGACCTGGGATTCGGCCCCACTGCTGATCCTGACTCGACTCGAGCCGGTCCAGTAGAGCCGATGCGGTATGCACTACGCAGGTTCGGCCTGTTCGCCCTCACCCTGTGGGCCGCCGTCACGCTGAACTTCGCTCTGCCCCGGATGATGCCGGGCGATCCGGCAGACGCCGCGGTCGCCCGGCTCGCCCAGAATGGCCCCGTCGACGAGGCCACCCGGGCGGCCGTGGAAGCCCAGCTCGGCATCCCGGACGGCAACCTGATCGAGCAGTACCTCACCTATCTCGGGCAGGTGGTCCGGCTCGACTTCGGCGTCTCGTACACGTTCTACCCGCAGCCGGTAGCGGAGCTGGTGGGCGATGCCCTCCCCTACACCCTGATTCTGGTGGGTGCGGTGACCGTGCTGGCGTTCTGCCTCGGAACCCTTCTCGGGGTGCTCGCCGCGTGGCGGCGCGGTAGCTGGCTCGATGCACTGCCGACTGTCTCGGGGAGCTTCATCAACACCTTCCCGTACTTCTGGACGGCGCTGCTGCTGTTGTTCTTCCTTGGGTACGGCCTGCACTGGTTCCCCACCTCCGGTGCCTTCTCCCCGACCGCCTGGCCCGAGTGGAGCCTGACATTCATCGGCGATGCGCTCTATCACGCCATCCTGCCGGCGGTCACGATGCTCGTGACCTCCCTGGGCGGCTGGATCATCGGGATGCGCAACGCCATGATCAATACCCTCGGCGAGGACTACGTGACCTTCGCCGAGGCGAACGGGCTGCGCGGTCGCACCGTGGCACTGCGCTACGCGGCCCGCAACGCGATCCTGCCGAATCTCACCGGCTTCGGCCTCGCCCTCGGCGGCGTGGTCGGCGGATCGATCCTGGTGGAGCAGGTCTTCCAGTATCCCGGCATCGGCT
Source organism: Ruania halotolerans (assembly GCF_021049285.1). Lineage (GTDB taxonomy): Bacteria > Actinomycetota > Actinomycetes > Actinomycetales > Beutenbergiaceae > Ruania > Ruania halotolerans. Next base: position 354,489 of record NZ_CP088017.1, on the reverse strand, counting down.
ACCTGCTCTTCAACTCCGTGATCGGGCAGGACTACCCGCTCATGCAGGCCCTCTTCCTGATGATCACCGTCAGCGTGCTGGTGGCGAACCTCATCGTCGACCTGCTCTACGGCGTACTCGACCCAAGGACCCGACGATGAGCCAGAACACCAGTTCCAGCGCCCTCGCGCCGACCGCCGTCGAACCCGACCAGGACGGCCCCGGCACCTTCGCCGGCCTCTCCCGTGCGATGCGCACCATCTGGGGGAACCGCAAGGCCCGGGCCGGCCTGATTCTGTTGGGCGTTTTCCTCCTGATGGCCGCCCTGGCGCCACTGGTGGCGCCCTACTCCCCCACGGACAACACCTTCGAACGCAACCTCGACCCCACCAGTGCGCACTGGCTCGGCACCACTGCGGCCGGTGAGGACGTACTCAGCCAGATCATCTACGGAGCCCGGATCAGCGTGCTGGTCGGGTTCGGTGCGGGCGGTATCGCCACCGCCATCGCGGTCCTGGTCGGGCTGAGCTGGGGGTATGTGACTGGCTGGCTCGGCGAGGTGATCAACTTCGTGGTCAACCTGTTCCTGGTGATCCCCGGGCTGCCGCTGATGATCGTGATCGCCACCTATCTGAGCAACGGCGGCATCTCGATCATCATCGTGGTCATCGCGATCACCGGCTGGGCCTGGGGGGCCCGGGTGCTGCGCAGCCAGACCAGTTCGCTGCGCTCCCGGGACTTCGTGACGGCCGCCCGGTTCTCCGGCGAGCGCCCGGGCCGGATCATCTTCCGCGAGATCCTGCCGAATATGACCTCCATCATCGCCGGCGGGTTCTTCGGTTCGGCCACGGCGGCAATTCTCGCCGAGGCAGGGCTGGAGTTCCTCGGCCTGGGCGATAGCACCGTGGTGAGCTGGGGAACGATGCTCTTCTGGGCACAGAACTCCAACGCCCTGCTCACCGGGCAATGGGCGCTCCTGGTGGCGCCCGGCCTGTGCATCTCGCTGTTCGCCACCTCGCTGACGTTGATCAACTTCGGCATCGATGGCATCAGCAATCCGCGCCTTCGCGAAGGGAGCACAGGGCGATGAGCACGACGGCAGGCACGCACCCGAGCCCGCAGGGACACACGGACCCGATCGTCCAGGTGGAGAACCTCTCCGTCGTCTATGAGCCCGTGGGCGCCCCGGTCACCGAGGCGGTCAAGGACGTCTCGTTCACGATCGATCGCGGCGAGTTCGTCGGCCTGGTGGGCGAGTCCGGGTCGGGCAAGTCCACCTTGGGGTTCGCCCTCACCAAATTGGCCAAGCCGCCGGCCCGCATCTCGGCCGGGCGGATCGTCGTCGACGGGCGCGACATCGCCCCGCTCTCGGCCGAGGAGCTGCGCGCGCAGCGGCAGGGCGGGTTCGCGATGGTGTTGCAGTCCGGGATGAACGCACTGAACCCGGTGCGCACGATCCGGCACCACTTCGCTGACATCTTTGCCGCACACGGGCACGTCCCGGCCGGGCAGGGCGGTGCCCGCGCCATGGACCTGGTGCAGAAGGTCGAGTTGGACCCATCCGTGTTGGACCGCTACCCCGGAGAGCTCTCCGGCGGGATGCGCCAGCGGGTCACGATCGCGCTGGCCCTGTCGTTGGAACCGCAGGTGATGGTCTTCGACGAGCCCACCACCGCCCTGGACGTCCTCGTCCAGCACGCCGTGATGGAGACCATTCGCGAGTTGCAGCGCCGCGAAGGGTTCACCGCCATGCTGATCAGTCACGATCTGGGCACCGTGCTCGAGTCCACCTCGCGGGTGCTGGTGATGCACGAGGGTGAGATCGTCGAGAACGGCCCGAGCGCACAGATCCTGCATCGCGCCGAGCACCCGTACACACAGATGCTGCTGAGCCACTACGCCGATCCGCGTGCCGAGGTGGTCACCCTGCCGGGCCTGGAGAATGAGGCTGGCCTGGAGAATGAGGCTGCGCTGGCGAACGAAGGACCCGACGGCGAAGGCAGCTCTCCCCGGGAGACTGCCGGTGGCGAGGGGCCGGCAGACCCCAGTTCCGCCGGCGGCCCGGGTGCCGCAAGCACCAGGTCAGGACGCACCAATTCCAGACTGACGAGCCCGGGGCGTGCCGGTTCGGGGCGCACGATGACCACCGCAGACACCACCCTGAGCGTGCACGGGGTGAGCAAGACCTACCCACCCCCTCGCCGTGGCGCCGCCACCGTGCACGCTGTCGACGACGTGTCGTTCACCCTCGAACCGGGCGCCGCCTTGGCGCTGGTGGGGCAGAGCGGAAGCGGGAAATCCACCATCGCCAAGATGATCACCGGTGTGGAACGTCCGACGGCCGGCAGCATCGGCTTCGGTGACATCGACGTCGGCAGGCTCCGGCGCCGTGGCCTGCGCCGCTTCCACCGGGATGTCCAGATGGTCTTCCAGGACCCGTACGCGGCCCTGAACCCGCTGCACACCGTGGAGTACACACTCACCCGGCCGGTCGTGAACTTGACGGACCGGGATCGACGGGAGGCTCGCCGTCGGGTGCTGGAGCTGTTGGACACCGTGGGCCTGAACCCCGTGGAGGAGTTCGCGGCCAAACTGCCGCATCAGCTCTCCGGCGGCCAGCGCCAGCGGGTGGTCATCGCCCGGGCGCTCGCCTGTGACCCGCAGGTGATCGTTGCCGACGAGCCGGTCTCGATGCTCGATGTGTCGCTACGCGCGGGTGTGCTCTCCCTCGTGCGTGACCTGCGCACCGAATGGGGCGTGAGCCTGCTGTACATCACCCATGACCTGCTCAGTGCCCGGATGGTCACCGACGAGATCCTTGTGCTCAACGGCGGCCGGATCGTGGAGCGCGGGCCCACCGCCCAGGTGATGCGTTCCCCGCAGGATCCCTATACCGAACGTCTGCTGGATGCCATCCCGAACCCCGCACGGGTGCACCCCGCCGCATGAGAACGCTGGCGGCTGCCACCACCGGATGATTCGCGCGAGCGCACCACCACACACGAACGAACGGAGAACCAGTGCTGCACTTTCCCGACGGCTTCCTCTGGGGCGCGGCCACGGCCGGCCACCAGGTTGAGGGCAACAACATCAACGCCAACTGGTGGAAGCACGAGCACGCTGACGGTACGCAGATCGTGGAGCCGAGCGGGGACGCCGCGGACAGCTACCACCGCTACGGCGACGACATCCGTATGGCCGCTGACCTGGGCCTGAACGCCTACCGGTTCAGCATCGAATGGTCCCGGATCGAACCCGAGCGAGGGCACGTCTCCCGCGCCGCGCTGGCGCACTACCGGCGGATGATCGATACGTGCCTGGAAAACGCCGTCGAACCCGTGGTCACGTTGATGCACTTCACTGTGCCGCGCTGGTTCGAACAGGATGGCTTCTGGCGTGCCGAGGACGCACCCGAGTTGTTCGCCCGGTACACCGAGACCGTGCTGGGCATCCTCGACGACGTGCGCTACGTGTGCACGATCAATGAGCCCAATATCGCCGCGATGCTCGCCGGTGGGGAGGATGCGCGCAACCTGGTGGCGCACGGACTGCCGAACCCGGATCTGCATGTGGCCGACCAACTGCTCGCGTCGCACCACCGCAGCCGGGAGATCCTCGCCTCGGCGGCGCATCTGCGCTCGGGCTGGACCGTGGCCACTCAGGCGTTCCACGCGCTCGAGGAGGAGGGTAGCGCGGAGAAGTTGCAGGAGTACGGCTACCCCCGCGACTTCTGGTACCTGGAACAGTCCGCCGGGGACGACTTCGTCGGCGTGCAGGCCTACACCCGTACGTTCATCGGCCCGGACGGCCCAGTTCCCGTGCGCGAGGACGTGGAGACCACGCTCACCGGGTGGGAGTTCTTCCCGCCGGCCACCGAGCTGGGCATCCGCAGCGCCTGGGAGCTGGCCGATGAGATCCCGATCCTGGTGACCGAGAACGGGATCGCCACTGCCGACGACGACCGCCGGGTGGCCTACACCGAAGGTGCCCTGGCAGGGGTGCATGCATGCATTGAAGACGGGATCGACGTACGCGGGTACCTGCACTGGAGTCTGCTCGACAACTACGAGTGGGCGAGCGGGTTCCGGCCCACCTTCGGGCTGGTGGAGTGGGACCGGGAGACGTTCGAGCGCACCCCCAAACCCAGCGCCCGCTGGTTCGGCCAGGTGGCCCGGGCCAACGCCCTCTAGTGATGGCTTGTGCACAATCGGGGTAGATCTCACGCCGCGCGCCGATGGCCCGCACCGCGACGTGTACCCGTCGATTGGCGAAGGAAAGGACGTACCGATGCCGAACCGGCGACCGAACATCCTGATGATCCTCACCGACGACCATGCCTCGCACGCCGTCGGCGCCTACGGCTCGGTGGTGAACACCACCCCGCAGATCGACCGGATCGCCGCTGCCGGCTGGGTGATGGAGCATGCCTACTGCACCAACTCCATCTGCACCCCGAGCCGGGCCTCGATTCTCACCGGTACCTACTCCCACGTGAACGGGGTGACCACCCTCGCCACCCCGATCGACAACCGCTTGCCGACCTTCGTCTCCCAGTTGCGGGACGCCGGGTATCGCACTGCGATCTTCGGAAAGTGGCACCTGGGCGAAGGAGAAGGGCACAACCCACGCGGGTTCGACGAGTGGGAGGTCCTCTCCGGCAGCGGCGGTCAGGGCGAGTACGTCGACCCGTTGTTCCTCAGCCCCGATGGTGAGCGGCGCCGCGAGGGGTACGCCACGGATGTGATCACCGACCTGGCCCTGGAGTGGCTGGATCGCCAGCACGAGGAGGATCCGGACGCACCCTGGTGTCTGTTGGTACACCACAAGGCACCGCACCGGCCCTGGGAGCCGGACGAGAAACATGCCGGAATGTACTCAGACCCGATCCCGGTGCCCGCCACGTTCACCGACGATTACGACACGCGCGGGCTCGCGGCGCATCGGGCGGCGATGCGGATCGCCGACCACCTCACCCGGGAGGATCTCAAACAGGACCCACCGCAGGGACTGACCTATGCAGAGGCGGCCCTGTGGAAGTACCAGCGGTATATGGAGGACTACCTCGCGTGCGTGGCCTCGGTGGACGACAACGTCGGGCGGCTGATCGACCACCTCACCGACCGTGGCCTGTTCGAGGACACCCTTCTCACCTATGCCTCGGACCAGGGCTTCTTCCTCGGTGATCACGGGTGGTTCGACAAGCGGTTCATGTACGAGGATTCCATCCGGATGCCGATGCTGGTCAGCTACCCGGCGGCACTGCCTGCCGGGCGGCGCAGCGAGCGGTTCATCACGAACGTCGACCTGGCCCGCACCTTCCTGGAGGCGGCCGGGGTGGAGCCGCATCCGGGGATGCAGGGCGAGAGCTTCTTCACCGATCTGCGCGAGGAGTTGCCCCCGCCGCAGGATCAGGCGTTCTACTACCGCTACTGGGAGAACGACGACGGCGCGCACAGCGCACTCGCCCACTACGGGATCCGCACGCAGCGGTACAAGCTGATCTACTTCTACAACGACGGGCTCGGCCTGCCCGGCACCCGGCAGAACGTGTTCGCTCCGGAATGGGAGCTGTACGACCTCGAGCGCGATCCGGACGAATTACACAATCGCGCGCTCGATCCGAAGTACGCCGAGGTGCTCAGCGAGCTCAAGGAACGGCTGGCGTTCGAGCAGGCGAAGGTGGGGGATGAGCCGTACGTCCTTGCGCACGACGGCGAAGGGTCGCCGTGGCCACGCCGCAGGCCTCCAGAGTCAGTCCGGTAGGCAGGCGGAGCCGGCCATGTCGGCAGACAGGCAGCCGGTCAGACAGGCAGAGACCGCCAGGCGGCGAGATCAGCGGCGAGCTGCGTCCGTGCTCGGCTGGGGCGTCGCCGCCGGCTCCGCGGCTGCGACGCTCGGCGTCGGCCGGTCGGCCGGCTGAGCAGTCCTGGTCAGGTCCAGGCCCTGCTCGGTGCGCCGCCACTGGCGCCGCACGGCGATCAGCAGCACAGCAGAGATCGTGATCACCGCGAACATCACCCCGGCCATCGCCGCCGCGGTGCCACCGAACAACCCGCTCACGGGAGAGATGAGCGCGCCCATCACGAATCCCATGGCGCCGTTCAATGCGGCGGCCGAGCCTGCTCGGTGACCGTTGTGCTCCAGCACGATCGCCGGCACCGACGGCAGCACGAAGCCCACGGTGCCCAACGTCGGCACGAGCAGCGCCAGCAACGGCCAGAAGCCCTCACCTTCGCCGACTGAGAGTGCCACCACGAACAACGCCAGGGCGAGCACCCACCCGGTCGCGATGGCCACGGTCACGATTCGCTCGGGCCGGATCCTGCGTACCAGCGCGCCATTGATCTGCGATCCAGCAGTCACGGCCAGTGCCCCTGCGCCGAAGATGTAACCGAATTCGCTCGCGGTGAGCCCGAAGCCCTCCTGGAAGACGAATGTTGAGGAGGAGACGTAGGTGAACATCGCGCCCATGAAGAAGGCCCCCATGAGCACCGCGCCGATGTAGGACCAGTCCGTGGCCAGGGAGCGGTAGGAACCGAGTGCTGCCTTCACTCCGGTACTGCGCCTGAGCTCGCGCGGCAACGACTCCTTGAGGAAGACGCCGGCCACGATCAACAGCAGCACCCCGAACCCGGCCAGGACCGCGAACATCATCCGCCAGTTCCCGAACAGCAGGATCTGCGCGCCCAACGTCGGCGCCAAGATCGGAGCGACCCCGACCACCAGCATCAACCGGGAGATCACCGTGCCGATGCCCATGCCGCCGAACCTGTCCCGCACCACCGCCAGGGCGAGGACCATGCCTGCGCCGCCGGTGAGTCCTTGCACTACCCGCAGCGCCGTCAGTATCTCCACATTCTGCACGCCGATGATGGCAAGCGAGGTGAGCACGTAGACCGCCAAGGAGATCAGCAGCGGCCGCCGCCGGCCGTAGGAGTCCGAGAGCGAGCCGATCACCAGCTGCCCGACGGCGAGCCCTGCCAAGGTCGCCGTCATGGTGAGCTGAACCTTGGCCTGGGAGGTCTCCAGATCGGTGACGATCTCGGGGAACGCCGCCAGGTAGAGGTCAATGGTCAGAGGTCCGATCGCGACGAGCGCGGCCAGCAGCAGCACGAAACCGAAACCGAGGCGCTCCCGGGTCGGGGCAGGGGAGGTCATGAACGCAGCAACAGCGACCTTCGCTCACCTGTTCCCATGTCGGCGAAGTTCGCGATCAATCGGCCTGTGGTACCGGTCACACTTGGCAGATCGGGACCCAGCAACCGCTGCCCGGGAAATGGTGCTGACACATCAGGGAGAATGGGCCGAGCCCGTGCCAACTCCGAACCCGAGCCAGCGAAACGAGTGAGCGAGACCACCCCCCGCCCAGACCGGGAGCGCCGCGACCAGGCGCCCCGACGCCGTCGACCCCGCGGGAAGCCCCGGCGTAGCGGCCAGCCCACTGACCGCCCTGGTGACCAGAAGCGAAACCCCGGCAGGCCGCGCCAGGGCTACCGGCCGCCGTCGCCGGAAGTCATCGCCCAACGGGAGGCCGCACTCCCGCCGATCTCCTACCCCGCTCAGCTGCCGGTCAGCGCACGGGCAGAAGACATCGCCGCCGCCATCCGGGACCATCAGGTGGTGATCGTGGCGGGGGCCACCGGGTCCGGGAAGACCACCCAGATCCCGAAGATCTGCCTCGAGCTGGGTCGCGGCATCCACGGCACGATCGGGCACACCCAGCCGCGCCGGATCGCCGCTCGCACAGTGGCCGAACGGCTCAGCGAAGAACTCGCCGTAGAACTCGGCGGCGTGGTGGGCTACCAGGTGCGGTTCACCGACCAGGTCTCGCCGACCACGCTGATCAAGGTGATGACCGACGGGATCCTGCTCGCCGAGATCCAGCGGGATCCGCTGCTGCGCCGGTACGACACGATCATCGTGGACGAGGCGCACGAGCGGTCCCTGAACATCGACTTCCTGCTCGGCTACCTGCACCAGCTGCTCCCCCAGCGGCCCGACCTGAAGGTGATCGTCACCTCCGCCACGATCGACTCCGAGCGGTTCGCGGAGTACTTCGCCTCGGCCATCACGCCAGCGAGTGCGGCCAATCTCGGCCATATCTCAGCAAATGAGCGAGAAGGGCCGCACTCACGCCAGGGGCGGGTGCCGGTGATCGAGGTCTCCGGGCGTACCTACCCGGTGGAGGTGCGGTACCGGCCGCTGGTGCCCGATCTCGAGGACGAGAGTGCCACCGGCACGGATACCCCCGACGGCGGAGCCCCCTCTCCCACCCCCTCACCGCCCGTCGGTGCTGGCCATGCAGAGGACGCCATCGACCAGTCCACCGGTATCTGCCTCGCCGCGGACGAGCTGATGGCCGCCGGCCCCGGGGACATCCTGGTCTTCTGCTCCGGTGAGCGGGAGATCCGCGACGCCACCGACGCGCTCGCCAGCCATCTGGGACACCGGTACGTCAAGGCCGGGATGGTCAGATCCTCCGCCCACGCCCCCGACGCCGTCGAGGTGGTGCCGTTGTATGCGCGCCTCTCGTCCGCCGAGCAGCACCGGGTGTTCGAGAAGCACACGGTCCGGCGGATCGTGATCGCCACGAACGTGGCTGAGACGTCTCTGACGGTGCCGGGCATCCGGTACGTGATCGACACCGGCACCGCCAGAATCTCCCGCTACTCCAATCGCACCAAGGTGCAGCGACTGCCGATCGAACCGGTCAGCCAGGCCAGTGCGAACCAGCGCGCCGGGCGGTGCGGGCGGGTGGCGGACGGTATCTGTATCCGGCTCTACTCCCGCCGCGACTACGACGGCCGCCCGGAGTTCACGGAGCCGGAGATCCTGCGCACCTCGCTGGCCTCGGTGATCTTGCAGATGGCTGCCGCAGGGCTGGGTGAAATCACCCGGTTCGACTTCCTCGACCCCCCGGACTCCCGCGCCATCCGGGACGGCACCCAACTGCTGCATGAGCTGGGCGCGATGGACACCACGGGGCCGGAGACCCGGTTGACGACGACGGGACGCCAGCTCGCCCAGTTGCCGATCGATCCCCGGATGGGCCGGATGATCGTCGAGGCAGCGAAGCAGGGGTGCCTGCGCGAGGTGATGATCATCGTGGCCGGCCTGTCCGTTCAGGACGTCCGCGAGCGCCCGGCCGAGGCCCAGCAGGCCGCCGACGAGAAGCATCGCCGGTTCGCTGACCCCACCTCGGACTTCCTCTCCATCCTGAATCTGTGGCGGTACCTGATCACCCAGCAGCGCGACCTCTCCTCCTCGGCGTTCCACCGCCAGTGCAAGGCCGAGTACCTGCACTTCCTGCGGATCCGGGAGTGGCAGGACGTGCATTCCCAGTTGCGTCAGATGGTCAAGCACCTCGGCCTGCCGCTGGGCCACGAACGCCACGACCCGAGCGAGCAGACCAAGGAACAGGCTGACGCCAGGGCAGACGCCATCCACATCTCGCTGCTCGCCGGGCTGCTCTCCCAGATCGGCTCCTGGGACGAACGCCGCCGCGAGTACACCGGCGCACGCGGCACGAAGTTCGTGATCTTCCCCGGCTCGCACCTGGCGAAGAAAAACCCGGCGTGGGTGATGGCCGGTGAACTGGTGGAGACCTCCCGGCTGTTCGCCCGCACCGTCGCACGGATCAAACCCGAGTGGGCCGAACCTCTCGCCGAGCACCTGATCAAGCGGGTGCACGCGGAACCATTCTGGTCGTCCAAGCAGGGCGCGGCGATGGTCAAGGAGAAGGTGCTGCTCTACGGGCTCCCGATCGTTGCCGAACGGCCCGTTCCGCTGGCGCGCGTGGATCCGCACACGGCCCGGGAGATGTTCATCCGCCGCGCCCTGGTGGAGGGCGACTGGCGCAGCCGGCACGCCTTCGTCGCGGCCAATGCCGAATTGCTCGCCGAGGCCGAGTCTGTCGCCGCCCGCGAGCGCCGGCACGATCTGCTCATCGACGATGCAGGCATCTACGACTTCTACGACGCCCGCATTCCCGCCGAGGTCACCACCGCCCGGCACTTCGATTCCTGGTGGAAGAACACCCGTCGCGATTCCCCCGACCTGCTCAGCTTCACCATGGAGCTGCTCATCCCCGAGCAGGAGGGGCTCGATCCGGATGCCTTCCCGGACACGTGGCGTCAGGGTGATCTCACGTTGCCGCTGAGCTATCAGTTCGAACCGGGCACCGAGAGCGATGGCGTGACCGTGCACATCCCGATCGCCGTGCTGCATCAGGTGCGCCCGGACGGGTTCGACTGGCTCGTCCCGGGCCTGATCGACGAACTCGTAGTGGCCACCATTCGCGCGTTGCCGAAGCCACTGCGCCGCAACCTGGTTCCGGCGCCGGACGTGGCCAGAGAGGTGGTGGCCCGGCTGCCGCCGTGGGCGGAGGTGGCACCGGCACCCGACGGCGCACCCGGATTCCTGGAGGCGTTCGCCAGGTGTGTGGCCGAGATGCGCGAGGTGACCGTGCGCGCCGACGATGTGGACACCGATCGGGTCCCGCCGCACCTGCGGATGACGTTCCAGGTACACGGGGAGCGCGGTGCCGTGATGGGCACCGGGAACGACCTGGCGCAGTTGCAGCGCCGGCTCGCCCGGGAATCCGCCGACGCCGTCCGTTCCGCCGTCCGGGGTGCGCTCAGTCAGGCCCGTGGCCCCGTCCCGAAGGACCGGGGTGAGCAGAGCGGTGACGGTGCCCCGGGCGGGCCGGCCGCACGGGTCAACGCAGCCGAACTGACGCCCGGCCTGGCTGAGGAAGCTGGGCTGACTGACTGGCCCGCACTCGATGTGATCCCCGCCTCGGTGACCTCCACCGGACCAGGTGGCCTCGAAGTTCGCGGTTATCCCGCACTCGTGGACGAACGAGTGCGGGACATTTCGGGTAAGTCTCAGCAGATGAGCGAAAAACCCCGCACTCGCGCGGTGGGGTTGCGGGTGCTGACTGACGCTGGGAACCAAGCGGTGGCGCACCGCGGCGGGGTGCGGGCGTTGCTGCTGCACCGGCTGGCGCTGGCCACGAACCGGGTGACCTCCCGGTGGAGCTCTGCGCAGTCGCTGGCGCTGGCCGCCAGTCCGTACCGGTCCACTGATGCGCTGGTCCGCGACCTGCAGCTGGCCGCCATCGCCAGCCTCACCGCCGAGGCAGATCTGGCCGCGCTGCGCCGTCGGGAAGATTTCGAGCAACTGGTGACCAGGCTGCGCCATGGCCTGGAGGACGAAGTGCACCGGCTTGCCGTGCTGGCAGCAGAGATCCTCACCATCTCCCGGGAGCTCGACGGCTGCATCAAGGCGACCACCTCGATGGCCCTGCTCGATGTGCTCACCGACGTCCGCGACCAGCAGAAGGCGCTCATCCACGAGGGTTTCCTCCTCACCACACCCCCCGACCGGCTGGCCCACCTGCCCCGGTACCTACGGGCCGCCGTCGTACGCCTGCAGAAGGCGGCCGAGAACCCACGCCGGGATGCGGACCTTGCGTGGCAGCTGAGCGAACTGCAGGAGGCGTGGTGGGCGGCCGGGCGCAGCGCCGAGGGCGATCCGATCCGCATGGCTCGGGTGGATCAGGTGCGCTGGCAGTTGGAGGAACTCCGGGTGAGCTTCTTCGCCCAGCAGCTCGGCACCTCTGAACCGGTCTCGGCCAAACGCCTCCGCAAAGCGCTCGCCGAGGTGTGAGGTGCACGCGACGGCCGGTGTCAGAGGGCACGGATAGCGTGCACGACGTATTGATCGACGTGACCGGGCGGGAACTATGGACCTGAACACTGCACTGGAGCTGGGCCGTCAGCTGCTGAACGAGCACGGCCTCACCGAATGGCAGCTGAGGCTCGACTCCGCCCGCCGCCGGGCAGGACTATGTCGATACGACACCCGCACCATCAGCCTGAGTCGGCACTTGGTGCCGCTGCTCGATGACGACGCCGTCCGCGACACGGTGCTGCATGAGATCGCCCACGCGTTGGCCGGCCCACGCAGCGGGCACGGCCCGCGGTGGCGGCAGATCGCCGTCGAGATCGGGGCAAGTGGCCAACGCTGCCTTCCTGCGGACGCGCCCGCTCCCCCTGCACCGTGGGAGGGGTACTGCCGTGCGGGGCACGTGCACCAACGATACCGGCGCCCGACTCGCCCGCTGGCTTGCGCACGGTGCGCCCGCCGGTTCACACCGGAGCACCTGATCACCTGGCGATTCCACGGTGCAGAGGTCGATCTCGGGCCGCAATACGCCGCGGCACTGGCGCAGGTCCGGCAGCGAGCGAGGTGACACACTCCCAGGAGATCTTCAGTACCGTCCCAGGCCGCCCCCGGCTGCGATTCCTAGCGTGAGGCCATCGCCCACCACAAGGAGATCGCCATGACCCCTTTCGCGCAGTTGACCGCCTTCCGGAACCAGACCCCCGGCTTCGCTAGCCCGCCGCCCGCTCGACCCACCTACCAGGGCCGGGTGCTGCCGCACCCGGAGGAGGAGTTGGTCGATCAGGGGCTCGGGTTCGACGTCGTCACTGTGCTCACGAGGCGGCGGATGCTCTCGGTGCTGGGGTCCGGGGCGGCCGGGCTCGGACTCGCGGCGTGCTCCGCGGGGGCAACCTCCGACGCGTCAGGTACGCCGGACCCATCGAGCACGGGCGCATCGGGCCTGACGGAGATTCCCGAGGAGACTGCCGGACCGTACCCCGGCGACGGGTCGAACGGGCCCGACGTCCTCGAGCAGAGCGGCATCATCCGCAGCGACATCCGCTCCAGCTTCGGTGAGGCAAGCGGGGTTGCCGAGGGAGTTCCGATGGAGCTCGATCTGACCATTGTGAACCTGGACGACGGTGAGGCCCCCTTCGACGGGGTGGCCGTCTACGTGTGGCACTGCACTCAAGGTGGCGCATACTCGATGTACTCCGAGGGCATCACCGAGGAGAACTACCTGCGCGGGGTCCAGATCGCCGACGAGGAGGGTCTGGTGAGTTTCTCGAGTATCTTCCCGGCCTGCTACGACGGTCGATGGCCACACATCCACTTCGAGGTGTACCCCGATCAGGCGAGCATCACGGACTCGACCACCGCGATCGCCACATCCCAGGTGGCACTGCCGCAGGACGTGTGTGACGCCGTCTACGCCCAGAGCGGGTACGAGGCATCGGTGGACAACCTGGCCCGGGTATCGCTGGCCACTGACAACGTCTTCTCCGACGACGGCGGAGCCAGCCAACTCGCCACCGTCACCGGCGACCTCTCGTCGGGTTACGTCGTCTCGCTCACGGTCGGTGTGGACCCGACGACGGAGCCAGCCGCGGCGGGCGGTGGGGGCGCACCTCCCGAGGAGGGCCCGGCCGGCGGCGGTGAGCCGTCTGACGGTGGGCAGGCAGGCAGTGGGCAGGCAGCGGGCACCGGCTCTGGCACTGGCACTGGCGGCTGACCGCCGCACCCGGCGCGCCACGCAGGACCGTCTCATGCGCAGTACCGTCGAATGCAGAGCAATGAGAGTGGCGGTGAGCGAACATGGCGAGTCAGATCGACTCCGGCGATGGCGCCGCCATCGACCGCGCCTTTGACGCCATGCCGCGCACGCTGTTCCTGCCCCCCGAACAGCAGAAGGACGCCGGCGCCGACCTTCCCCTCCATCTGACCGAGGGCCAGACGTGCTCCCAGCCATCCACGGTCCGCTCGATGCTCGAGCTCCTCGACGTTCCCCAGGGCGCGGCGGTGCTCGATGTGGGCAGTGGCTCGGGATGGACCACCGCGCTGCTCGCACATCTCGTGGGTCCGAGCGGGCGGGTCGACGGGGTCGAGGTGCGACCTGCCTTGGTGGCGGCGGGCCGGCAGAATCTGCGCGCTGCCGCCGTACCGTGGGCAACGATCCATCGCGCACACCGGGATGTACTCGGCCGCCCCGAGGCAGGGCCATACGACCGGATCCTGGTCTCGGCGACGGCACCCCAGATTCCGGCCGAACTGCTCGCTCAACTCGCCGACGGCGGCCGCATGGTCCTCCCGGTCGGCACCACGATGACCGTGGTGGAGCGCACCGCAGAGACGTTCCGGAGCACACCCGCCGGCCAGTACCGGTTCGTTCCGCTGGTGCTCCCCGGCGACTGAATTCCTCCGGTCCGTCGGTCAGCTCCGTGCGAGTACCACGACGGGTTCGGACGATGGCACCTGGGATCCGCCGGGCGGTTCCACGGTGACGGCCACGCTGGCGCCGGCCGGGACGTTCGCCATCTCGGCCGTGGCAGTCCCATCGTGCAGATCCAGCACGTCGGCGGGCGCCGGCTCCGAGTCGACGATCATCCACAGCTGATAGTCCTGGTCGGTCAATTCGGGCAGACCGGCTGCCGCGAAGATCACCCGGGACCCGTCGTCGATCAGCGCAGCGGATCCACCGCCTGCCACGTCCGCCTGTGTCACCTGCGCCTGAGCGTCCACGAGTGAGTCGATCACGACCTCCAACTGTGCGTCGAGGCGATCGGCTCGCTGCCGCTCCTGCCACGCGAGGCCGGAGGGGATCCCCACCGCGACGATCAGGGCAGCGGCCACGGCCAGCCGTCGCAAGGTCACCCGGCGCCCCTGCCGGAGCCCACGTGTGCGGCGGTACTCGCTCTGGGACTGCCGTGCCCCGGCGTGGTCCGACCCCCTCGGGTCGACGGCGGCCACCTCGAGCAGCACCCGCTCACGCAGCGCGGCCGGGACAGGAGTGCGCTCGGCCTCTGCGAGTTGTGCGACCGCTTCGCGCAGTTCGGCCGCTTCCCGCGCGAGGTCAGGATCCTCGGCCAGTGCACGTTCCACCGCCTGACGTTCGACGTCGTCGACCGCATCAATTGCCCATGCCCCCAGCAGGGCACGCACCTCGTCGGTACTCACGTCGCACCTCCAGCCTGTTCGAATCCCAAGCAGTCGCGTAGGCGCAGAAGGCCGTCCCGGATCCGGGACTTCACCGTGGGCAACGCCGCCCCGCTCTCCTGGGCAACCTCCCGGTAGGTGAGGCCACCGTAAAAGGCACGTTCGACGGCGGTCCGCTGCCGGTCTGTCAACGTACCGAGACAGTTCTGGACTGCTCGGGCCTGATCGCGCCCCACCACCGTCTCCGAGACCTCATCGAAGGGCCGGTCGAACGAATGTGGGGCCATCTTCTCGGTGCGGTCCCGATAGGACTGCTCCGCACGCACCCGGTCGACGGCACGGCGACGAGTCAGCAGCGCCACCCACGCCGTCACCGGTCCGGACTCCGGCCGGTACCGCGCGGCGGTGCGCCAGACCTCGACCATCGCTTCTTGCGTCACGTCGGCGGCCAGATCGCGATCCCGCACGATTCGCACGGCCACGCCGAAGGCCAGGGAAGCGACGTCGTCGTACAGCGCAGCGAACGCCTCACGATCCCCGCCGGCCGAACGGGCGAGCAGCGCGGCCCGGTCCGCCGCCGTGAGCGGCGCTGGCGGGTCGGCGGCGGTCATCGCCCCAGTATGACCTGTCCGGGGACGCATCGACGGCACCACCGAGGCGGTGGGCGCGATCTCTGCGACGGACATGGGTGCTCACCGCTTCCTCCTGGGTTGTGGGATACAGGGAGTTCGGAGCGATCGAGGGCTTGGATGGCTCGGAGGGCCCGCGCGTCTCCTGCGCGGGCTTGTACGGTGCTCGAATGACGTCCCGATTCCAGGTGGTCCCGGCCGCGTACCTGATTCTGCAGCGGGGCGAGGAGTCCGATCGTGAGGTGCTGTTGCAGTACCGGCGCGGGACCGGGTACCGGGACGAGCACTGGGCGTGTGCCGCAGCCGGGCACGTCGAGGCAGGCGAGTCGGTACTCGCCGCTGCCGTTCGCGAGGCGAGGGAGGAACTCGGCGTCACTGTGGCGCCGAATGATCTGGAGCCGCTCACCGCGATGCATCGCACGCACGGTAATCACCGCGAGATCGATGAACGGGTCGACTTCTTCTTTGCCTGCCGGCGCTGGTCCGGCACGCCACGCACGATGGAGCCCGCCAAGTCGGCGGGGTTGCAGTGGTTCCGGCTCGACGCCCTCCCCGCTCCCGTGGTGCCGCACGAGGCCTGCGTCCTGCGTGCCCTCCGCGACGGCTCCACGGCGGCGATCCAGACCTACGGCTTCGACCGGCAGGACCACCGGTAGCGACACCCCAGGCGGTGGACGCCGCATGCTCGCACTCGTACTTCTCCCCCGTCCGGATGAGTCGGGATGGGTATTTCTCCCCCGCGCCGCCGATCGCACGCCCGGCCGCTTCCCCGTACGGTGGTGGCAGTCAACCAGGAGGGTGATCACCATGTCGTATCCACAGACTCCGCAGGACCCGAACCGGCCGCAGGACCCCAACCAGTCGCCGGCCGCGCCGGTTCCGCCCGCAGGTCCGCCGCAGGCGGCACAGGTCCCCCAGGCGGGGGCGGCATGGCAGGCCCCGCCCGCGGCACCCACGGCACCGACCGGGGGCGAATACGGCGCGTACGGGTCCTACGAGGGGCCCAGCTCTGACAAGCGGCCCGGCGGGGTCACCGCGGCAGCGGTGATGACCTGGGTGGGCAGCGCGATCCTCGTGGTGCTCAGCCTGATCATGTTCGGCGCCTCCGGCATGACCGATGAGCTGCAGGACGCAGGCGTGCCCAGCGAGATGGTCGACACCCTGCCCGTCATCGGTGGTGTGATGCTGGTCATCTCGATCATCGCGATCGTGCTCGCCGTCCTCGCATTCCGCCGCAGCAAGGTGGGCCTGTACGGCCTGATCGTGCTCGGTGCGCTCTACGTGATCCTGAGCATCGTGGGGATGGTCACCGGTGGCGGCGGTATGAGCCTGATTCCGATCGTCTGGATCGCGATCGTCTGTGCCTTGCTGATCAAGAACCGCCCCTGGTTCGACCAGCGGCCGGCCGGAGTCTGATCAACTAGCCGGTGAGCACCGCGTGACCAGCACTGACTGAGTCGTTCGGCGAGGTGCCGGGCCCTCTCGCTCCCTTCTGGGAGCGGGATGGGTCCGGCACTTCTCACGTTAAGCCCAGTGCAGTCTCTCGCGGTGTTCAGTTGCGCTCGATGGGCGTGCTGGCGGTCCTCATCTGCGGGGTGCGGGCCGGGCCGGTTCTCCGTGTGATCCACCAGATGTGCAACAGGCCCCAGTGAGGCGAGCGCACGTGCGGACTCCCAGGCGGAAGCGCGCGCGGTCGCTGACTACCGCCCGCCCGGCCCACCGAGGGAGAAGACCGGGCTCGAGCCGCGTCACACCGGGCGGGTGAGGCGGGCGAGCACTTCGACGACGTGCTCGTACTCGCGCCCCGTCGCACGAGACATCCCCATCTCACAGGTGCGGTTGCACGAGGCGTAGCTGTCGAACATTCCGTCCGCAGCCTCGATGGCACCAATCTCCTCCGCCTCGGCCTCGGTGGCGCCGGCAGTGAGCTCCGGGTGCAGCATGCCCCGGTCCCCGGCGAACCCGCAGCACCCCCATGACGGCGGCACCGTCACCTCGCGGGCGACCGCACCGGCCACCGCCTGCAAGTCACCGCCCGTGCCCAGATGCTCAGTGGAACAGGTGGGGTGCAGCACCAGGGTGTCCAGCTGCACAGGCACGTCGAGACGGGGAAGCACCTCGCGGCGAACAAAGGTCACGGCGTCCAGCACCTCGATCTCAGACCATAGGGTGGCACGCACCGGGTCAAGGTGGGCGGCCAGGTCGGCCAGGCCGTGCGTACATGAGGCGGCGTCACAGACCAGGGGCAACCGGCCGCCGTCGGTGGCGGCGATGACCGAATCCGCGACGCGGGCGGCCATCGCATTCTGCCCGTCGGTGAACCCCTTGGACGCCCACGGCGTCCCGCAGCACAGTTCGTCGATCCGGTCCGCGAGCATCACATCGAGGCCGGCCCGCTCGCACACCTCGAGGAACGCAGCCGAGGCTCCCTCTCCGCCCGAGGCAGGGCCGAACATCGCGCCGGTGCAGGAGGGGAAGAACACAGCGTCGCCATGTGCCTGCTCGCTCTCGGTACCCTGCCTGGCCTCCCGGGCCGGTAGATCACTGCGGCGGCTGCCCGCACCGGGCAGATCTGCACCGACGGCGGGCACCAGCTCATGCGGGAGCACCCCCCGCAAGGCGGAGGTCAGACCACTGAGTACGGGTGAGGGCACGGCGTCGGCAATCCGCAGGCCGGTGCGCAGACCAGCGCTGACGGGACTCCATGCCCCGGCCACCGCTCCCCCGGCGCGTTGGGCGAACGGGCCGTGCTCGGCGGCGCGGAAGGACTTCATCACCGCTCCGGTGTCGATGTCCACGGGGCAGGCGCGGGCGCACAGGGAGTCCGCCGCACAGGTCTGCACGGCGTCATAGGAGTACGCGGATTCGATCTGGGACTGGGTGGCGGTATCGCCGGATGCGCCGGCCAGTTCGGCTTCCCGGAGCAGGGCGATCCTGCGGCGCGGCGTGGTGGTGGTGTTACGCGAGGGGCAGGCAGGCTCGCAGAATCCGCAGTCCACGCACCGGTCCACCGCGCCGTTCACGGTCGGCACCACCTTGAGGTTGCGCACGTGCGCGCGAGGATCATCATCGAGCAGCACACCGGGGGCGAGGATGCCGCGGGGATCGCACAGCCGCTTCACCTCACCCATCACCGCGTACAGCTCGTCCCCGAACTGACGGCGCACGTAGGCAGACATGATCCGGCCCGTGCCGTGTTCGGCCTTGAGAGTGCCGTCGGCGCCGAGCACCAGATCCACCATGTCCTCGGTGAATGCCTCATAGCCGGCCAACTCGCCCGCGTCGTCGAGGTTCGGGGTGATCATGAAGTGCAGGTTCGCGTCCCGCGCGTGGCCGAAGATCACGGCGTCGTCGTACCCGTATTGATCGAACAGGCCAGCCAGCCCGTGCACCGTGTCGGTGAGCGCCGGCGGGGGAACGGCGATGTCCTCGAGCAGGTTGGTGGTGCCGGGGCGGCGTGCTCCGGCCACTGCGGCGTACAGCCCCTTGCGCACCACCCACATGGCCGAACGTGCGGAGGCTTCGGAGGTGAACTCGGCGGCGACCCCGAGGCGCTTGAGCACTGGCCGGGCCGCGGCCACCTGGTCGGCAAGTTCACCGGCATCGGTGGTCTGGAACTCGATCAGGAGACCCGCATGGCCGGACACCTGGAGGTCCTTCATCTGTGCCGGTGCGGCCGGGAGTCGCTGTGCCACGCGCAGGGCCGCGGCATCCATGAGTTCGGCGGCCCGTGCGCCGGCTCCGAGCAGTTCCGGGAGGGCATCGGTCGCAGCCCCGGCGGAATCGAGCACCAACAGTGCGGTCGCATGTTCGGTGGGCACCGGAACGGTGCGCAGCACCACCGAGGCGATATATCCGAGGGTGCCCTCCGAGCCGACCATCAGATGAGCGAGAATCTGTGCCGGATCATCGTGGTCGAGGAATGCGTTGAGCGCGTAGCCCATCGTGTTCTTCATGGAGAACTGGTGCTCGATCACCGCCCGGAGGGCCGGTGTGGAACGGATCTGCTCACGTAGGCGCAGCAGCCCGTCATGCAGGTCCGGCTCTGCGGCTCGCAGCCGCGCGTCGGCATCCGCCTCGGCGGTATCTACCACCGTGCCGGTGGGCAGCACGAAACGGATCGAATCGAGCGTGTGATAGGCCGTGGCGGCGATCCCGCTGGTCATGCCGGAGGAGTTGTTCGCCACCACTCCGCCCACCGTGCAGGCGATCTCGCTAGCGGGGTCGGGGCCGAGCTTGCGGCCGTACCGCGCAAGCATGGCATTGACCCGGCGGAGCACGGCGCCCGGCGCGCACCGCACCCTGGCGCCACCGTCGAGCACCTCCACCTCGTCGAAATGGCGGCGCACATCGATCAGCACGCCGTCGGTGCCGGCCTGGCCGGAGAGGGAGGTGCCACCGGCGCGGAAGGTCACCGGCTGACCTGCGCGGTGGGCCGCGGTCAGTGCCGCCACGAGCTCAGGGAAGGTGGCCGGGGTGGCGATGGCGCGCGGGCGGAGCAGATAGTGGGAGGCGTCGTGCGCCATCCCGGCGAGATCCGCCGTCGCGGTGCTCCAGGCACCTGGGGCGACGGCGTCCCGCACCTGATCGAGTGGGGCGGCAGTTGCGGGCATGCCGCGAGCCTATCGAGGTCTGGATCCACCTCTTGACGCAGCAGTGCAGACAGCTGGAATGCGAGCCGAGAGCGAGGACGGAGTGCCCGGCTTCTCGGTTCTGTACTGGGTAAGTGAGAAGACGGGCACTTGGCGCGGTGGGGGCCGGTGGGAGGTGTGCCTATTTGCCTCCGGTGGTGGCGATGCCTTTGACGAGGTATTTCTGTCCGAGCATGAAGGCGAGGAACATGGGGATCAGGGAGACGATGGACATGGCGAACATGGCTCCCCAGTTGGAGCCGGAGGTGGCGTCGAGGAAGGATTTCAGGGCGACGGGGACGGTGTACATGTCGGGGGAGGTGAGGTAGATCAGGGAGGTGAAGAAGTCGCTCCACATCCAGATGAAGGTGAAGATGGCTGTGGTTGCTAGTGCGGGGATCATCAGGGGGATGAGGACTTGACCGAAGATGCGTGGGTGGCCGGCGCCGTCGATGCGGGCTGCTTCGTCGAGGTCTTTGGGGATGCCGCGGATGAACTGGACCATGAGGAAGACGAAGAATGCGTCGGTGGCGAGGAATTTTGGTAGGACCAGGGGCAGGAATGTGTTCACCATGTCGAAGCTGTTGAACAGGATGTACTGGGGGACCACGACGACGTGGAAGGGCAGCATGATCGTCATGAGCATGATCGCGAACCAGATGCCGCGTCCGCGGAATTTCAGTCGGGCGAAGGCGTAGGCGGCGAGGGAGCAGGAGATCAGGTTCCCCAGGATCGCTCCACCGACGACGATGGCGGAGTTGACCAGGTAGTAGTCGAAGGGGTGGGCTAGGGCGAACCAGCCTTCGGTGTAGTTCTCCAGGTAGAGCTCGTTAACCCATAGCCCGGGGGTGCGGAAGATGACCTCGGTGGGGCGCAGGGAGCTGACGATCATCCATAGCAGTGGGTAGATCATCAGCAGGGTCGCGCCGATCAGCACTGCATGCTTACCCAGACTGCGTGCCAGGGTGGCGGGCCCGCCCTCGCGTTTGGACGTTGCGGTGTCGATACCGCCGGAGATGTGCGTGCGGGTCTCAGTCATCGTAGAACACCCAGTATTTGGAGGCGAAGAAGTTGATCGCGGTGAAGGTGGCGATGATCAGCAGTAGCAGCCATCCCATCGCGGAGGCGTATCCCATGTTGAACCGGGTGAAGCCCTGTTCGTAGAGGTAGAGGGTGTAGAACAGGGTCGAGTCCGAAGGTCCGCCGGTGCCGTTGGAGACCACGAACGCCTGGGTAAAGGACTGGAACGCGTTGATGATCTGCAGGACCAGGTTGAAGAACACGATCGGCGATAGCAGCGGCATCGTGATCTGGGTGAACTTGCGCCAGCGTCCGGCCCCGTCCAGGGACGAGGCCTCGTAGTACATCACCGGGATCTGACGCAGCCCGGCGAGGAAGATCACCATCGGGGAACCGAAGGTCCACACGTTCAACAGGATCAGCGTCCATAACGCGGTATCGGGATCCGAGACGTATCCGGTGTTCGCCTCTACCCCCAGCAGCTGCAGGATCTGGTTCACCAGGCCGGTGGTGCCGAAGATCTGGCGCCACAGCAACGCGATCGCGACCGAGGAGCCCAGCATCGAGGGCAGATAGAACACCGACCGGTAGAACGCCAGCCCGCGCATGCCCTTATCGAGCAGCATCGCCACACCCAGAGCCAGCGCCAACTGCAACGGCACACCCACGAACACGTAGATGAACGTGACCTTCAACGACTGATGCAACCGCGAATCGGTCACCATCGCCTGCCAGTTATCCAAGCCCAGGAAATTCGGCGGCTGCAGCAACGCGTAATCAGTCAAGGACAAATACAACGACGCCAACATCGGCCCCAGGGTGAAAACGAACAACCCCACCAGCCACGGCAACAAGAACAGGTACCCAGCCCTGTTATCGCGCCCATTCTCCTTACGCCGCGCCGCCCGCTCCTGCGGAGTGAGAGCCTTACGGCCCCCACCCAGCTTGGACAGCTCAGAAATCGCACTCATCGCGACCTATTCCTGCCCGGAACCCGCTCTGGCGGCCGGATAGGCCCATGGAGCAGCGCGTCGTCCGTGGTGGCCATAAACTCATCCAGACGCTGCCGGAGCATGTTAGCGGTGCTGAGGTGTGCGGGCTCGTCGACCACATTCGCGATTTCATGGGGATCCGACCGGAGATCGTAGAGCTCCTCACGCGGCCTCACTGCGAGGTGTTCGTCTCCCATCCCCTGCCGCGTCCGCGAATCCTCAAGATCGGGTGGCAGCGCAAGGATAGAACGCTCCTCGAAGCTTCGGATGTACTTGAAGGAGTCGGTCCGCACTGCGCGCACTGGGTCGTAGTCGCTGTGATAGGTCTTTTCCAGATAGACCTCCTGGCGCTCTGGCGGGGTGCCATCGCTGAGAGAGCGCGCGACGCTTTGGCCCTGGACGTGATCGGGCACCGGAATCTCCAACAGCTCCAGGATCGTCGGAACCAGATCGACATGGCTCACCAGTCCGTTTTCCGTCCGCGGACCGTCACCCCGCCATATCGGGGGCAGCCTGACCATGAGAGCGACGTGGACACCCGGATCGTGCAGCGTGCTCTTCGCGCCTGGGAACGGGGCCCCGTGGTCGGTGGTGAAGATGACGATCGAGTTGCGGTCGAGATCGTTGCGAGCAAGAGCGTCGAGGATGAGCCCGACCCCTTGGTCAGCGGCGTGGATGGCGGAGGCGAAGGCTGCCAGGTCGCGTCGGGTGTGCTCGTTGTCCGGCAAGTAGGAAGGGACGTCCACCTGATCGGGCGGGATGGTCGGCGGATAGCGGTCCTCGGGCCAGTCGCGATGCGCTTCAACCATGCCGCAGACGAGCAGGAAAGGGTCGGCCTGCCGGTCCTGTGCGTCGAGCCAGGCCGAGGCCACTGACCCAACGTCCTGGGCCCACGCCTGATCCGGGCCGAGAACCTCCTCAAAACCCAGTCTGGTCGGATCACTCGACTCGTGCTGGAGACCGGCCAGCGCCGTGCGGTAGCCCTCGTCGGCCAGGTACATAGGCAGGGTTCGCTCGCCGTCGTTGAACTCCCAGCCGCGATGGGTCAGACCCTGCAATCCGTTGCTGTGGGGGTATCGGCCGGTCCAGAGCGAACCTCTCGCAGGGCTACACAGCGGGCTGGTGCTGAAGCATCGGGTGAAGAGGGTCGATTCTCGGGCCAGCGCCTCGGTGTGCGGAGTGTCCACTCGGTAGCCATAGGCCGAGAGATAGGTTCCGAGATCGTGCCAGTGAATGATGACGACGTTGGGGCGGTCGGCCGATGTCACGCCAGCTCCGCCGTCAGGGCGTCGAGGAAGGCCTGCGCACCGGCTTCGGGCGTGACGCGCTCGAAGAGCACGTCCTCCCCGTGACGACCGAGGATGCCGGGGTAGGCGCCGGCGCCGGCCGGAGGAGGCGGCGGTGGTGCGGACAGATCGGGCTCGCACGAATCCATGTACTCGAACACACGGGCGTCTGCTCCCGAGACGAGATCCACGATGGCTCCACGTACCTCACTGTTCGGAGGAGCACCCCGGTCGGCGAGAAGGATCTCTCCCGCCTGGGTGCTGTTGATAAGAAAGTCGACCAGTGTGGTGGCATCCTCCTGGCGGTCCGAGGTGGCCGAGACGCAGTAGAGCTGAGCCGGCCGGAACCACATCCCGAGATCCGCAGGGCGGCCGGTCCGGGTGGGGATCCGCAACAGCCGCAGC
Source organism: Ruania halotolerans (assembly GCF_021049285.1). GTDB lineage: Bacteria > Actinomycetota > Actinomycetes > Actinomycetales > Beutenbergiaceae > Ruania > Ruania halotolerans. Next base: position 330,727 of record NZ_CP088017.1, on the reverse strand, counting down.
TCCCGCTGCATCAGGTCCTCGTACACGGTGAGGTAGTTCGTCGGGATGAACAGCATGCCCAGCTGCCCCTGAGCGAATAGCGACTGCTCGATCCCGGCCGAACCGTCCTCGAGCGCCGCCGAAGCCGAGGGTGCGATCTCCTCCTTCACGAGGAGTAACCACATCTCGTACCAAGCGCGCACCTGATCTACCGCGACACCGACGCCGGCTTCGTCGAAGACGGGGGCACCGTGCTGCGCGCAGTAGAAGTTCGCAGTGATTTGGTCACCCGCCTGGTAGGTCACGCCAAATGATCCGTCCGCGGAACCGTCGGTGAGCGCGCGACCGATCTCGCGGAAGTCCTCCCAGGTCCACGTCGTATCGTCGGGCATCTCCACACCCGCGTCCTCGAAGAACTCCGGGTCCACGAGCACTGCCTGCAGGCCGATACCGGCCGTCGCTCCGAAGAGTTTCCCATCGACCTGCCCCCCTTCGGCGGCACCATCGCTCCAGTTCTGGGTGCTGACGCCGGTGAGATCAGCCAGAGAGCCACGGTCAGCGTACTCACGGAGGTTCCACTCGTTCATCATGAAGACATCGGCTCCGCCGCCCCCGGCTGTCTGGGTGGCGAGCTTGTCGAAATACCCATCGAACCCACTGAACTCGCCTCGTACGTCGATCGAGGAGTACTCCGTCTCGAACGCCGCGAGCGCCTCCTGAGTGAGCTCAGTGCGCAGGTCGTCACCCCACCACGCGTATCGCAGCGATGCGGTGTCGGCATCTGGGGCGGAGCCCCCACCGGGGGCGGAACTCCCACCGCGACTACATGCCGAGGCTGAGAGCGCGGCCAGGCCGGCGAGTCCGAAGGCTTGCCGTCGTGACGGGCCCAAGTGTGCGTGGCGATCCATTGCTTCTCCTTCGAATGCTTCTGGTCGTGACGTGATCGCCATGTTTGCGGCTGGATCACTATTTGTCAAATGCATGTGATTAATGCCTTTGAGCTATCGCTCCGCCTGAGCTCCGATCGTCATCGGCCCCATATACTCGGCTGGATGGCCAGTACGTCGACGCAGTTGATGCTCCGTCAGCGCAACTCGACGGCACGCGCGATCATCCGCGCCCTTCTCGCCGAAGGTCCGCTCGGCAGAAAGGAGCTGGCCACCTCCACCGGTGCGAGCTTCACCACCATCACCAAACTCGTGTCTGAGCTTCTCGAGCGGGGCGACCTGGAAGAGTGCCCGCAGACCCGGCCGCGCCACTCGGCCGGACGACCAACGATCCCGATCGACGTGCCGCGGCAAGGTCGTCTACTGCTCGGTGCGCACCTGCACCCCGCACACACCTCGTGCGGTGTCTACACGCTGCGCGGAGAGCAGGTGCTCTACCGTTCCCTGGCAACGTCAGCACGTACCTCACAGGAGCGGATCAACGAGGTCACTCGACTCATCGGTGGCGTCGTCGACGAGTTCGATACGAATACCGTCGTGGGAATCGGTGTTTCGAAGCCCTGGGACGAGTTCTGGGCCGGGCCACGACCCCAGCAGGTCGTCGACGTGGACCACGCCGACTTGCTGGACAGTCTCCGCGCTCGAATCGACTTGCCGATCCGAGTGGACTCCAACGTCCAAGCGCTGGCGCTCGATCAGCACTGGTGGGATGGGTACGACGGCAACGTGCTGAGCATCCTCGTCGGCCGCTCCATGCGCATCGCACAGATGCAGGGTGACCGCCTCATCCTGGAAGGTCCCACTGGTGGCGGTGTGGTTTCCCACTTGGTCGTTCCCGGTTCGAGTGCACCATGCAACTGCGGACAAGTCGGTTGCGTGCGCGTGACATGCACCGACGACGCCCTGCTGACTCAGGCCATCGAGGCCGGCCTGCTGCCGACAGACGCGTCACAGCACCACCTGTATCCCGCCGAGGACGGCATGTGGGACACATCCGCCCGCCCGCCCGGGCACCCCTCCGGCCTTCAGACTCTCCGCCGCGATCGGGCTCGTGCACTCGGGATGGTCATACCGTTGCTCATCAGTCTCCTGCAACCCGATCAAACCGTGATCAGCGGTCCACTCGGCACGCAGGAAGAAATCGATGAGTGCTTGGACATGGTCCGTCGTCGGCACACCGAACTCACCGGTCGCGCTCCACAGGTGCACCGCCATGCACGATTCGGACCGGAGACGTGGCCGAGGGCGTCGGCCGCGCTCGCGCTGGATGGCTACCTCGCCGCACCTCTGGGTCTTGAACAAGACACGGAGAACGACGCCATCGCGACAACCGAGAGGTTGGCGGGCAGAGAATGACGCGGGCCGGCCGCGACTCGAAACGCCGCCCGGGCGGCGTGACCGCAGCAGTGGCCATGACGATCCTCGGCTCGATTCTGATGACCATGGTGGGTGCGGGCTTTCTGGCATTGGGCAGTGTGGCGCCGGACGAACTCGCCGTGCTCGGCGCGCGAAGCACCTCGGTGGTGCCCCTCCTCGGCGGGGTGATCCTGGTGGCCGCAGCGGCGGCCATCGCGTTCTCGATCGGTGTGCTCCGGAGGCGGCGGCGTGCAATGGTCGGGCTGCTCGGGCTAGGGGGCATCTACATGTTCGGCTGTGTGCTCCTGGTGGTCTATGGGCTCAGTGGGCCGCAGGTGATCATCTCGATCCTGTGGATCGGGGTGGGAAGTGGCCTCCTGTGGCAGAACCGCAGCTGGTTCCTCGGCTCGGACTAGCGCACCTGCACCCGAAGGGTGTGCTCACCGCTGAGAGCGGCGAGCGCGATCGGCTGGTTCGGATTGCCCAGCGTCACTCCGTCCAGACTGGCCTGGCTCACCCGGTTGCCGCAGCCCGCCACCTCGATCGTCAGGCGTGCATGCCCGAGCTGCAGGTTCCGCAGGGTGACGTGCTCGACCCCCTCAGGCAGCGTCGGCGCGAGGTGCAGTGCACCCTCGCTCACCCGGATCCCGAGCACGCCCTCATGGACCATCCGCAGGAACGCCGTCGCACTCCAGGTCTGGTGCGGCTCGGATGCCCAGAGCCGGCCGATCTGCCAACCGCCGTGCACAGACCCGTCGGTGGCGGCGTAGAGCTCGTAGAACTCATCTCCGGAGCCTTCGACCAGTCGGCAGAGGTCGTGCCAAGACTCACTGAATGCCGCGGCCTGGCCACGGCGTGCTGCTGCGACCGCCCACTGCCCCATGGCCATCGGCCACAGAGCGACGTTGTGACGTCCCGGTCGTTCATCGCTGTACCGAGTGAAATGCGGCCACACCAGTGCGATTCCGTGTCGCGAGCGGTGCAGGCCGTTGACGACGGCATCCACACGAGCGTCGTCCACACCGCCGTGCTCAAGCGCTAGCGCCAGACCTAGGAGTTCTTGATAGTGCTCGAGCTGGCCGTCGGTATGCCGCAAGTACGCATAGTCCTGTCCAGTCCACAGGTGGGTCTCGATAGCTGCGCGGACGACGTCGGCGCGGGCCCGCGCAGCCCCTGCGGGCACGCCGATAAGGTCCCCGAGGGCGGCGAGTGAGTCGAAGGCGGCGGCGTAGACCAGGTTCGTGGACAAGCACATGAGTGAGCGCGCCCAGGGGTAATCGAGCACGAACGCCGTGGACTCCTCCGCGCCGTCTGGCAGGGGAAAGCCCGCCACCCCGTCCTGCATCACGGCAGGTCCGGTGTACAGATTCCATCGAGGATCGAGGTACTGCTCCAGCGTCTCCAGGGTGTTCTGCCCCACCTGGTACGCCCAGTGGGCGAACTCACGATCCCCGGTGAGCGAGGCGTGGCGCTGTGCCGCCAGCACCCAGATTGCCTGATCCCACCACTGGTCGTCCTGCGCCACGATCGGACCGGCTGCGGTGGACTCGGTCACCGCTCGCAACGTCGCTTCGGCCAGTCCGGGCGCGAGTAGTGAGAGCGCACTCCATGAGTTGATCGCCGCATCGCGCGTCCACGGCGTGGGGTAGCCGCCGCCAGCCCGCACGAACGGGCCCTTCTCGTCGCGCAGGGTGTTCACCACGAACACGTTGTGCAGCGCTGCCTCGTAGAGTCGCCCGATGCCGTCGGCCGAGCCCGTCAACGTGGGCAGCACGCGCCGGGGTGGTGCGACCGGGCCGGTGGGTGCTCCGGTGGACATGGCAGTCTCGATCGCGGCAACGTCCGCATCGGTGAGGGTCATGGTCGGCTGAGTCCTACTCGTGGGCAGCGGGGGTCGGTGTGCGCGGCGCAGGTATCGCCGCGTCGTGATGGCTGCTGGCAGTGATGGGAACGCTGGATCCCGTGGGGAGGGCGACTTCTTGTCGCTGCCCCGTGGTGGCGTCGGTGAGGCACGCACCACCGCGGGGAACGTCTACCTCCACCTGCCAGGTGCGCGATCCCCCACGCACACCGTCGAGCCCGCCACGCACGTCCGGAAATCCGACGACCTGGGGCGCCCCGCCGTCCATCCGGAATCCATTGTTCAACCAGACCGTGTCGATGACCTGGGTCATGCCGAAGATCGAAGGTCGCACGCCACCAGGCCGGGGCCCGTGCACGCCCCGGTCGTACACCTCGGCGAAAGAGCCGCTCCGCAGCACGTCCCGGAGAGCGATGTTCGCCAGCGTCTGGGCCTGCTCCCATCTGCCGCTGAGCATCAGCCCATCCACGGTGTACCCGAGGTTGGAGTGTTTGACGACGTCGAAGCCCCCGAGCTGATCGTGTGGATCGAACTGGGCGTCGAACCGGGCGAGCAACGATGCGCGCTGCCAGTCCGGCAGGCCGTCGATCGCCAAGCCCATCGCCACCTGGAGCCCGAGTCCCTCGCAGCCCCCACGCGGTCCGCAGGTCGGGTCATCCGGGAACCAGTGCTGGACCGCCGCGCGTTCCTCGCCCCGGAAGCAGTGCGCCGCATAATCGGCAAGCAGTGCGGTCCGTCGTTCCTCGTATCTCGCCATGTCGGCATCGTCTTCGAGCACTGCAGCGATCTGCTGGGCGAACCCGAGATCGATCACCGCCGAGGTCATGAACTCCGCGTCCTGTTCGCCGAGGTAGTCGTAGTCGCCGTAGACCCACCGCGGGTGCTTGGCCTGCCAGTGCAGCAGTCGGCGCAGCGCCGGGTAGTGGGCGGCGAGCGCTTCGCGGTCTCCGGTGAGCGAGAACAGGATCCACGCCGTCTGGGCCTTGCGGCTGGGCAGACCCTCCCCGGCGAGTGAGCCGTCCTCGACAACGAGCGTCATCAACCCGTGGAACGACGCCCAGGCCACCTCCGGGTCAAGGTAGGCAAGGAACTGGATGGCCAGGAACGTCTCCCAGGCGGCGGCGGTGCGTGCGCCCGGCGCGCCGTAGTTCCACATCGACCCTTTGCCGGTGGCCACGGTGGGGTGGTGGTACCCACTCTCCGGCTGCGCCGGCAACACATTCGCGTACAGCCCGAGGAAGGCTCGGTAGTAGGCCGCCCGTACATCCTGCGGACCCACTCCCTCGTCGTCGGGGACGCCAAGCAGCGAGAACGAGTGCGGGTGCGGCACCCGCGCGAGCACGCCGTCCCAGAATGAGTGCCAGTGCTCGGCACGCTCGTCGGCGGAGTACGTGGCAGCAGTCGTGGCCGCTTGCACTGCCTCGTCGGGGTCAGTGGGCGAGAAGCCGCAACCGAGGCGGAACGACTGGAGGTCCGGCGCGATGGTGACCGCCCACAGCCCGGTCCTCGTGCGCGGTTCGGCCAAGCCCGGCCCACCGGCCTGCAGTTCCGTCTCGTCGGCGTAGTAGCGGATCTGCGATCCGTTCGGGACGGTGATGGCCAGGTGCGCGTGCGGGGCGCGCAACCGGACCACACCAGCTGCATGGTCGAGTTCGACGCCACCGACGTACTCACCGGCCACCACGAGCGTGGCGCTCTCACCCAGGGGATGGTCGAGGGTGACCTCGCGGAGCACGCTGTGCTCGCCGGCGAAAACGTCGTTGCCGTGCAGTGCTCCCCCGCCCGGATACACGGCCGCGAACCCCAGGCCGCCCGGCGACCAGTCGGTGCTGAACTGCCGCGCCCCCGCGGTGGATTCATGGCGCTCCGGGACCAGCGTCATCTCCTCGACCCGCACTGATGCCCCGGCGCTGAGGAGTTCCAGGATCAGCTCCGCATCGCAGCCATCCGTTTCGCCGAGAAGCGCGGCGAGGTCGTAGCGGTGCAGGCCGACCGTGGCCGCACCGTCCTGCACGTGGATGGTGCGGCCCGCATCGTTGCGCAGGCGCAGCGCCCATTGGCCATGCACAGATCCGATCCCCACCCGCAGGATCGGGCGCGCGGGATCGACCCGGATTCGCCGCCGAATCGACCCGCTGTGTGTGCGCTCTGCCGCGATCGCTGCCTCGAGTACGGTGCCGTCCGCGTGCAGCCGGATGTCCGGGCCCGCACTCCAGTGCGCAGCGTCGAGACGCTCGCACGCAGGCGCGGGAGACGTCGGTGCGCGCGGCACGGCCCACAGCGTGAGGAACCGGGAGAGGAACAACGCCTGGTCGTGAGCGTAGTACCCGAGTCCAAGCGGCAGAGACGGAGCACAGTTCTGCTCGACCTCGCTGGCCTCGGCAAAGAAGTTCTGTGGGTTGAGCACGATCCGACTGTTGGGCACGCTCAGCGAGCGCTGCTGGTCAGGCCCGGTCTGTCGCAGCGTTCTGGCGGCCGGAGCGTCGGCGAGTTGGTGGTCCATACGAAATCTCCTTGGTGCGGTCATACCGATCGGTGGGCCCTGAGCGACTGGCCGTACGACCGGGGCCGCTGGGCACGAGGAATGCGTGGGGGCCGCTGACTCAGGCCGTGAAGACCTCACCCAGTGCGCGCGCGGCAGGCTTCGGCTCGCCGTCATAGTCGAGGAGCGACAGACTCACGGCGCAAGGGAAGGTGTCATGGCCGAGCCAGACGAAGAATCCGGTGCATAGGGGGAACCTGTCCTTGCTGCGCTGCGCCGCATAGGCAAGCATCTCGGCCTGGCGCGCCCGGCTCTGCTCGATCCAGTGCGGTAGTTCCGCCAGCTCGTGCCCGCGCGCCAGCCAGGCGTCGAGGGGTGCCAGCCACCAGCCGGAGGTGTGTGTCCACAGCTGTCGCAGCTCTGCTCCCGAGCTCGCCTCGAGGAGCCCGTGCCGTTTCAGCAGGTCCCCAGACGATGCGCCGACGACGCCCACCTCCGATCTCATCAGGGCATCGTCGTGGTCCCAGTACTGTTGCCACTCCTCCTTGGTCCCGGTGAATTCCCAGGGACCGTGTACGTCATGGTGCAGGCCCAGTCCGAACTCGGCTGCGTCAGCCTCGAAGCGGGGCCCGGTCGGGGATGTGGCGATGTATCTGCGCATCGGATCCTCGGCGGCGACCACGCGGCGGAGTGCCGCGAGGGTCGGGTGGTCACTCGTCAGCGGTGCACCAGGGACGGCGGGTTCGTCCACCCGGGTCAGCTCGTTGCCGCCGCCCCACAGCGCGAGGCACGGGTGGTGCCTGATGTGCTGCACGTAGCTCTCAGCGACCTTCACCAGCTCGGTGATGAACTCCGGATCGCTCGGTGGCTCGTTGTCCAGACCAGAGGAGCACAACGGGAACTCCTGCCAGACCAGTAGGCCCAGCTCGTCGCACAGGTCATAGAAGATGGGGCGTTCGAGGCCCGCCCCTCCCCATACCCGGATCATCGCGAACCCCAGCTCCCGATACCGCTGCAGCCGGAGCCGGTAGTCGGCCTCGGTGACATCGGCGTAGTCCGGTCGGATCGGCACCCAGTTGACGCCGGCGAGGAACACGGGTGTGCCGTTCACCGAGCACAGCCAGCTGTCGGCCCCGGCCGGGGCACCCGCAGGCAGTGACCACGAGACGTGCCGGAAGCCCAGGCGATGGACGACCTCGTCGAGCAGCGTGCCGTCCGCGCCGAACATGCGCACCCGGCACTCGTACAGCGGTTGCCCACCGCGGCCGGCCGGCTGCCAGTGCTCGGCCGGCACGTCCAGCCGAAGATCGAGGGCGGACGCCGGGCCCACACCGACCACCTTGCCGTCGAGCAGCACCTCGACAGTGGCACCGCCCACCGCGGCCCTGGAGCCCTCGGCACGGGCCGCGACCTCCAGGACCGCCGTATCACGGGAGACATCGACGTCACCCCGAGCGCTGACGACAAGCCGCGCGCCGTCCCGTGGCCGCTGCTCGAGCCAGACCCGGCCCGGGATTCCCGCCGAGACCATCCGGGGAGTCCAGTCCCAGCCGTAGCTGAAGCGCGGCTTGAATGCCCGGATCTGGGAGGTCCACCCGTTCTGCGCCAGCCCGTCCGGCGCAGCGGTGAGAATAATCCGCAACGTCCGTTCGCCGTCCTCGTAGGGCCCGGTCAGATCGAACTCGTGGGGGACGAAGCTGCCTTGGAATCTCCCGACTTCCCGGTCGCCGAGCAGGACCGCCCCGGCATAGTCGAGTTCGGCACAGTGCAGCCACAGTTGTGCCTCACCGTCGCCGCCGAGAAGCCGGTCGGGCAACTGCCGCCGGATCTCCCAGTCGCGGTGCTCCACCCACTCCGCGTCGCGCGATTGCAGACCAATCGTCGGATCCGTGATGACTCCAGCGCTGAGCAACGCGCCGCGGACCGAGCCCGGGATCGGCATCGCCACCGAGGCCACGTCCGGGTTGGCCACCTTGTCCGCCGCCGGCGTCCTCGCCAGCTCCCAGTCGTTGCGGCGCCAGCCGAGGAGTGTCCAGTCCTCACCGTCGAGCCAGATCGTGCTGTGCATCATGTCCTATCGGGGTGGGTCGTGGGGTCCGGCGTCGGCGCGATCAGGAGCCAGCAAGGTACTCGGTGGCCTGGCGGCGGTACTCCTCGACGACTGTCTCGTAGCCGGCGTCTTCCATCGCGCTGCGCGCTTCGTCGAGTCCCGGCTGGACGTCCTTGACACCGGCGTACAGCGGAAGGACGTATTCGTCGAAGACTGCGTTGACTTGCGCCTGCTCCGAGGCCACTGCGGAGGAGTCGAAATAGAAGCCTGCGAGGTGGTCGGCCTTGAAGTTCTCGAAGTCGCGGGTCCACTCCACCCAGGCGCGGTCGCTCTCGACCGCGCCGGCTAGCCCGCGCTCGAGCGGCGTGCGCCATGACATCGCGAACGCGGGGAATGCATAGCCGCTGATCTGCTCGTAGGAGTGCTCGCCCGTCGCCTCCCAATCCTCTCCCTCGATGCCGTACGAGAGCAGGTCGTGGTTCTCCTGGACAGAGAGCCAGTCCATCATCTCGAAAACCTCCTCCAGGGTCTCGGCATAGGCGGGCACGACCATGTTGTTCGCGGCTTGGAACGTCGCCGGGATGACGGCGTCCAAGCCGGCCGTGAACGGGAACACCTGGGCGATCGCCGCACCGTCGACATTGTCGGCCACCGGTCCGAACGTGGGGCTGGTGAGGCCGTCTGCACCTGCAGTGGTCGAGGCATAGCGGCCCTGGGCGAACAAACTCCGGACGGCGCTCATGTCCAGCGTGAGGGCATCCTCGTTCAGGATGCCGTCGAGGTAGTACTGCCGCATGCGATCGAGCGACTCGACAATGTCCGGCTGCTCCCAGAACGGGACCGGGCTCAGGTCGGACCCTTCGAAGTGAGTGCCGAGCAGCTGGACGCACTTGGCCGGGTCGTCCCAGGACTGCGCATTGAACAGCGCGACCGGGTTCGGAACAACGGTGTTGTTCACATATCCGGCGTCGAGCCCGAAGGGAATGAGGTCGGGATCCTTCTGCTTGACGTCGTAGAGGAACTTCTCGAGTGTCTCGTAATCGGTGATCTCACCGATTCCGTACTTGTCGGCCAAGTCCTGACGGATCACGAACCCGGGCGGACTGGTGAAGTTCGCGACCAGCGGGATCGTGTAGAGGCTCCCTTGGTACTTGGCGTACTCCACCATGCGCTCGTCGATCGTGGCGTTGAGGTTCTCGAACCGGCCGCTCTCCCAGAGTTCGGTCATGTCCGCGAGCGCCCCGTCGGACAGGAGCTGGGCTAGGTTGAGCCACGTCGCCTCGAGGGCCGAATCGAACGGCTCCTGCGTCGTGAACTTCAGCATCTCCTGCTCGGCGTAGTTCGTCCAGGAGATGAACTCGGGATCCAGCCTCAGCCCAGTATCGGCCTCGAGCTTGGTGTTGACGGCAGCGAGCACCTCTGTCCACCGCTGCGGGACGTCCCCCGGTAGCAGTGACTTCAGCGTGGCGGCTCCGGAAGAGCTATCACCGGAACCGGACTGGCAGCCGGCAAGTGCGGCCAACAGGCCGGCGCCACCCAGCGCAAATGAGCCTTGGAGCATCCGGCGACGGCTGACGGATGAGGCGAGAGGGTGTACCACGGGTCTTCCAATCTGTAGGGGAAGCGTCATCAGCCCTTGGTCGCACCGAGCGTGAGCCCGGTCACGAAGAAGCGCTGGATGAAGGGATAGGCGAGGATGATCGGACCGATGGTCACGACGGTCAGGGCCATCCTCAGTTGATAGACGGGCGCAGAGACGCCCGCCGTCGGCTGCAGCGCCTGTGCTGCATTGAGATTGCCGATCATGTTCTGCAGCAGAAGCTGAAGTGGTCGTAGATCTGGATCGTTGATGAAAAGCAGCGGGAAGAACCACTCGTTCCAATAGGCCACGGCGTAGAAGAGCGCAATCACCGCCACGATCGGGGTGGCGATCGGGAGCACGATCGAGACGAACGCCCGAAGCTCATTGGCGCCGTCAATCCGTGCGGACTCCAGCACGGCCTCGGGGATGTCCCGGAAGAAGGCCATCGCCACGAACACCAGGAACGGTGAGACGAGGAGGGGCAGGATGACCGCCCAGTAGGTGTTGCGCAGTTGCAGTACTTGGGTGACCAGGATGTACAGCGGAACCAGGCCGCCGTTGAACAGCATCGGGATGTACACAACGACCATGAACCGTCGCGCCATCGCCGTCCGGCGCGAAATGACCCATCCCATCCCGAGCGTGGCGATCACGGCGCCCGCTGTACCGACCACGGTGATGACCAGCGTGGCGAGATAGGCGTTGATGAGAGTGTCGTTCCCGGAGAACAGGGCCTTGTAGGCCTCGAGCGAGAAGTCCGAGGGCCACAGGCTGAAACCCGTTTGGACCAACGTACGTTCCGCCGTCAGGGAGGAGGCGAAAATGATCCAGAGCGGAATCACGCAGGCCAAGGCGTACACCGTGACGGCGACGGTGCTGACTCCCACGAACGGATCGCCCCGTAGGGCGCGCCGCAGGGGGCCAGCCCGTCGCGACGATGGTGACGCGGGTGAGGGCGCGGCGGGCGTGGAAGCGTTCTTTGTAGCAGTGGCGGTCATGAGCTCACAACCCTCCTGACTTTCGGCTGATGCGACGTGCGATGAGGGCCGTGGCAGCGATGAGGACGAAGCCCACGACGGACTGGAAGAGACCGACGGCTGCCGTCATGCCGAGGTCGCCGCTGGTGCGCAGCGCACGGAATACGAAGGTGTCGATGACATCCGTGGTCTCGAACAGGGTGCCGTTGTCGCCGATGATCGCGTAGATCGTGCCGAAGTCACCCATGAAGATCCGGCCGATTTGCAGGACCAGCAGGATGACGGTCACCGGCAGGATCAGAGGCATCGTGACGCGCAGAGCGATCTTCCAGCGCGAGGCACCGTCGAGGACGGCTGCCTCATAGACATCCGTCGGGATCGCCGTCATGGCTGCCAGATAGATGATCGATGTGTAGCCCGCCATCTGCCAGATCTTGACGACGGTCAGGATCCACGGCCACGCACCGGGCTCGGTGTACCAGGAGACGGGTGAGATCCCGAACCCGTCCAGTAGCCCGTTGACCATCCCGCCGCTGCCGCCGAAGCCGGACAGGAACGCCTGCAGCATCACACTGATGACGATTGGTGAAATGAAGTACGGCAGGAAGACGACGGACTGGGCGGTCCGCTTGAGAAGCCGCAGCCGAACCTCGTTGATCATGATCGCCAGTGCCATGCCTGAGATGAGCGTCCCGCCGATGAAGAGCGCGTTCAACATCAATGTGTTGCGCACGACCCGAGAGGCGTTGCCGGATTCGAAGAAGAAGCGGAAGTTCTCCAGGCCATTCCAAGGGCTGCCGATGATTCCGTCGACGATGCTGAAGTCCTTGAAGGCCACGATCACACCGACCATGGGCCCGTAGCTGAACACGGCAAAGAACGCCAGGGCCGGCACAGCCAGGATCAGGATGCTCTTGTCACTACGCACCGCCCGCGAACGGGGACGACTTCGCGACCGCCGCGGCTTCCGCATGGGGGCTTCGATCAACACGGTAAGGCGTACCGCCCATCTCTCTCGAAACAACGTTGTTTCGAGGAACGGTACCCGGTTCTCGACATCTTGACAACCATGTCGTCTCGAGAGCTATCGCCAGAGCTACCTGGCCGCTCGCTCCGAACCTCGCCGGCGGAGGGCGACGGGCAGCACGGTCGTGAGTGCGGCGGGTTCATCCCCATCGATCAGGGTGAGCAAAGTCTGTGCCGCGATCGCACCCATCCGCGCAATGTCATGACTGACGACGGTCGTGGCCGGCGACGTCAGGTCAGCCGATTCGAAGTCGTCGAATCCGATGAGCGGCACCCGCTCGCCACGAGCGCGGAACGCCCGCAGCGCACCGATCGAGGCGCGGTTGTTCGCAGCGAACACGGCGTCGGCGCCTTGGTCGGCCAGCAGTCGCTCCACGGCCTGTTCGGCTTGCTCGTCGGTGTGCACACTGTGGTCGACCAGTGCGGGGTCAGCAGCGATACCGGCAGCCTGGAGCGCCGACTCATACCCTTGCCGCCGCTCAGCCATGGTCGAAATGAGCTCGGAGTCGCCGACGAAGGCGATGCGCGTGGCACCCTCCTGCACGAGCAGTTCGACCGCGCGCGCCGCGCCTGCGGCGTTATCCGCGAGCACGGTGTATCCGCCGCCCTCGGGTGCCGGCCTGTCGACGAGCACCCGCGGCGGCAGCGGGGGTGGCAAGTCGGCCCAGGAACGCCCGCCGGTGTACGGAGGCACGATGATCAACCCGTCCACCCGCTGCTCGAGCATGCGGTCGACGAGCTCATCGTTACGCGTGGCGTCTTCATCCGAGCTGGCCGTTGTCAGGATGTACCCACGTGCGTGCACCTCCCGCTCGACTCCTCGTGCCAGCGTGGAGTAGTACGGGTTACCAAGGTCACCGATGATCAGCCCGAGCATCCTGCTGGTCCACCCCGGGCGGATACTGGCAGCTGCAAGATTGCGCCGGTAACCGAGCGTCTGGACCGCCTCGCGGATGCGCTCGGCCAATTCCGGATTGATGTTCGTGGCGCCGTTGACATACCGCGAGACGGTCTTCAAAGACACCGACGCCGCTTCAGCCACGTCGATCATCGTGGGGCCACGATCCATGGGGCGCCTCCTCGGTGCAGGTCGGCAACACCCTACAATCAGCGCTGCTTCATACCCGCCCGTTCCGTTGCGCGTCCGCGCCCCGTCACGGCGGCGGTGGACGCAGCACGACCACGCGACCAGTGCCGGCCAGCCAGGGCGCTGCCACGAACGCCGGCACCAAAGCCGCCCTGCCGCCGGCCACCGACGTGGGCGTCCCACCGGTTCCGCCGATCTGTACGTCCCCCTCCAGACCCACGACGACGCAGTACCCGGTGGGCAAGTCCGTCACCCCGGCGACCGAGATCACCTCGAGCCGGAAGTAGGTCTCGGCTTCCTCGGGCAGGCACGCACCTCCGGCTGAGGCCACGACGAGTTCGGCGAGGCGTTCGGTCGTCATTGCCGTCAGGTCGACCGCTGCCAAGGCACGATCGAAACCTAGACCCAGGTGACCGTGTGCGGCACCGTCCAGATCGAAGTCCCGCCATTCCAGCAAGATGGACAGATCTTCTGGCTCCTGCACCTCCACGAGAAGGATCCCCTCCCCGATCGCGTGCAGCACACCGGGAGGAACATAGACGCAATCGCCCGGCTGCACCGCAATCTCGTGCAAGAGGCCGAGCATGGACTCGACGTCCTGGCGCGCGACGAGGTCAGCCAGCTCCTCCTGACGGACCGGCTCACGCAGACCGAGATGCACGGTGCCGGGGGTCAGGATGTACCAGGCCTCAGCCTTGCCGTGAGCGGTGCCGACCTCACGCCGGGCGAACTCGCCGTCGGGATGGGCATGGACCGGCAGGCGCTGCCCGGCGTCGAGAAGCTTCACCAGCAGCTTCGTGTCCTCACCGAAACGAGCAACGTGCTCCGCACCCAGCCAGTGTTCCGGCTGCGCCGCGATGGCCTCGCGCAGGATCGTCCCGTCCGGAAGGCGAGTGAGACCGGTCGGCTCGTCGCCACGGACCTCCACGGTCGAGGCCACCCAGTCCTCCGGGGTGTAGTCGTCCACGTGCGCCTGACCGCGGAAGCCTGCAATCTGGGCACCCCCGCGATAGAACCGGGCCGGCGGTTGGTTGGCTGTGATCTCGATCGCGCCCAGCGCCGCCAGTTCCGGGCACAGCCGAGCGATGGCGTCGGCTCCCGGATCCTCGCCGGAGACGACCGCCGCCGCAACGGCGGCCATCAGCGTCGCCGCCCTGGAGGGGCCCAGCTCGACGGAGAGTGCGTAGAGCAGCGCAGCACTCACAGCATCACCGGCACCGTTCGTGGTCACCACTCGATCAAGGGGTACGGCCCGCTGGTGCAGCGATGTGCTGGCCCAGGCATCGGCCAGCGGCGCAAGGGCGGCGCCCCCCGCGCGCAGGCGCACATGATCGCCTGCCCGTAGCGTCAGGCCGTCCTCGCCGTCGGAGACGGCGACCACACCCGCTCCCCACTCCACCAACCGCTTCGCAAAGGACGAGGCCAGCTGCTCGCCGTCAGGCAGGATCGACTGCAGGTCGGCCAAACTGGGGGAAAGCACATCACACTCAGCTGCCAAGGCCGGGAGCAGGCGCTCCCAGTCCGGCCCGCTCGCGCGATCCGCAGGACTCACGACGGCGAGGTCGACCGAGGTCGTCACGCCCTGCCGCCGGGCGTCGCGCAGCAGCGCAAGCAGCGGCTCACCCTCGTTGGCGACCAGCCCGGGCAGCAGCGACGGGTAGCCGAGGTGCAGCAGATCGATACCGGAGAGGTCCAGTGCACCCGCGCCGAACGCGGCGTTGGCGCCCACGTGGTGCCAGAACGCCCGGTCCTGCCCGCCGGGCTCGAGCACAAGACTGTAGGAGGTCGTCGCCGGCACCTGAACGAGATCAGCCTGCAGCAGTGGACCGATCATCTGCCTGCGCAGCACCTCGGCGAGGTCGTCGTCGCCGACGACGGCACATGCGCGCACTGGGTGCCCGAGATGTTGCAACGTTCGGGCAGCATTGGCGACGCTTCCTCCGAGTGAGACCTCGATCGGCCCGACCTCGACAAGCGATCCGGGCGCCAGCCCGCCATGCGGCAACTGCCGGGGGACGAGGTCGAGGCACACGTGCCCAGCGACGGCAACTCTGCGCATGCTGCGGTTCCTTCGTTCAGGTAGACAACGTTGTTTCGCAGCACTACTCTGGCACACGGCTGGCCATATCGCACCTATCGACATCGTGGCGTTCAGCCGCGATCCCCCGACGACGGACAAGGACCGCACGTGACTGCCTACCGCCTCAACCGGCTGTTCCATCCGGCATCCGGCCGCGCGCTCGACGTAGCCGTGGACCATGGATTCTTTGGCGAACCCTCATTCCTGGCCGGAATCACCGACATGCCCGCCACGGTGAAGACCCTGGTGGACGCAGCACCGGACGCCGTGCAGCTGACCATGGGGCAGGCGCCGCTGCTACAGCGCATCGCCCGCCGCGACAAGCCTGCGCTGGTGATGCGCACCGATGTCGCCAATGTGTACGGCAACCCGCTGGACGAGCACCTGTTCAGCCATCACGTCCCGAACGCGATCGAGGTCGCGGTCCGCCTTGACGCGGTCGCGGTGTGCGTCAACCTGATGCAGCTGCCCGGGCGTCCCGACATCCGTGAGGCCAACATCCGGTCGATCATGGCGCTGCGCGAAGATGCCACCCGGTTCGGTATGCCGCTGATGATCGAACCGCTGGTCATGCAGGACAACGCGACCGCCGGCGGCTACATGGTGGACGGCGATATCGACCGGATTACCACACTCGTTCGGCAGGCGGTCGAGCTCGGTGCCGACCTGATCAAGGCCGACCCGTCCGAGGACATCACCGAGTACGAGCGGGTGATCGAGGTGGCCGGTGAGGTTCCTGTGCTCGTGCGCGGCGGCGGTCGCGTGGATGACCGGACACTGCTGGAGCGCACCCATGCCGTGCTGCGAGCCGGCGCGCGAGGCATCGTCTACGGGCGCAACATCATTCAGCACCGGACTCCCTCGGGGATCACGGCGGCACTGATGGCTACGGTGCACTCCGATGCCAGTGTCGACGAGGCGCTGGCGATCATCGAGGAGCACGCCCGATGAGCGGTGTCGATGTGCGGATCGGGATCATCGGGGGCGGATTGATGGGGCGCGAGCTCGCCGCCGCTCTCGGGCGATGGCCGGCGTTGATCGACCACCCAGTGCGACCGCGCCTGACCGCGGTCTGCGACATCCGGCCCGAGGCCCTGGAGTGGTTCCGGCAGATCGACACGGTCACTCAACTCACCACCGACTATCACGAGATGCTCGCCTCGGACGAGATCGACGTCGTCTACGTGGCTGTACGGCACGACCTGCACGAGAGCATCTACACCGACGTCATCGCGGCAGGGAAGGACCTGCTCGCCGAGAAGCCATTCGGCATCGACGGCCCGGCGGCCGAATCAATCCTGCGTGCTTGCGCCGACCATCCTGAGGTGTTCGTACGCTGCTCCAGCGAGATGCCGTACTTCCCGGGCGCACAGCTCGCGTACCGGACCATCACGTCCGGGCAGTTGGGCCGGATCGTCTCAGTACGCAGTGCGTTCCTGCACTCCAGCGACCTGGATGTGCACAAGCCGATCAACTGGAAGCGTCAAGTCACCACGTGCGGCGCGGCCGGGGTGATGAACGACCTCGGTCTGCACGCCTGGCACGTGCCACTGCGGCTCGGGTGGGCTCCGCGTACGATCTACGCCGATCTTGAGAACATCGTCACCGAACGACCCGGGCCGGATGGCACCCTGGTGCCCTGCGACACCTGGGACAACGCCGTGCTGCACTGCCGCGTCGATTCCGCGGACTCCTCATTCCCGATGACTGTGGAGACCAAGCGGATCGAACCAGGCGAGAAGAATACGTGGCTCCTTGAAGTGGTCGGTATGGATGGCGGGGTGCGCTTCAGTACCAAGAATCCCAAGCGGGTCGAGCTGTTCGCAAAGGTTGCGATCGACGGTGGTGGCAGCGAGCAGTCCTGGCAGCAGATCGATGCCGGGAGTCAATCGGCCTGGCCGACCGTGACAGGCGGGATCTTCGAGTTCGGCTTCTCCGATGCGATCCTGCAGATGTGGGCGTGCTTCCTCGCCGAACGTGCAGGCGATCTGGGGGGACGATTCGCGACCGCCGGTCCCCAGGAGGCGGCCATGACCCATCAGTTGGCGGCCGCCGCTCTGGAGTCCCACCTGGAGGGCCGAGCCGTCACGCTCGCGGGCGAGCCGGCCACCAGCATCTGAGGTTGAGAGGTTCTGATGACGCGTTCGACCGCGCGCCCATTCACGGTCCACCTGATCCCGCACTCGCACACTGACCTGGGCTACACCTCCCCTCGTGCCGAGGTGGCCCGTGCTCACGCAGACTTCCTGCGCGAGGTGGTCCGGGTGTGCCGGTCGACGCCGACTTATCGCTGGCAGATGGAGAACTTCTGGCAGTTGGAGCAGTTTCTCGCGACTGCCGGCAGCGAGCAGGTCGACGAGCTAGCCGCACTGCTCCGATCGGGTCAGGTCGGCGGGTCGGCCAGCTACCTCAACCTGACGGAGGTGATCGACGCCGTCACGCTGGACTCGGTCACGGCCCGCGCCACCGACTGGTTCGCCGCTCACGCTCAACCGCTGCGTACCGCGCTCACGGCCGACATCAACGGCTACTCCTGGGGATATGCCGACATCCTGGCCCGGCACGGCGTGCAGCACCTGTTCTCGAGCATTCACGCTCACCACGGACTCGCGCCGGGCGGCCGTGACCAGCGCGCTTTCTGGTGGGAGGGACCGACGGGCGGCCGGGTGCTCGCCTGGGTCGCACCGCACTACCAACTCGGCAACGATCTCGGATTCTGCCCCCGCGGGGCGATGAGCTACACGATCAGAGACGCCTACGACGGACACGGCGCATCCGCGTCGGCGCAGATGCGCCGGGATCGCATGACGGACTACCTCGACGGACTCGCCGAACGCGACTACCCGTATTCCGTGGTTCCGGCGCTGATCTCGGGTGCCGCCTCCGACAACGCTCCCCCCGATGTTGCACTCGTCGACGCCGTCCGAGACTGGAACGAACGGCATCCGGACGGCGTACAGGTTCGCCTGTCCACCGCCGATGAATTCTTCGAGGCGCTCCGGGATGAGCCGGCCTTCGGCGAGATTCCCACCGAGCGTGGCGACTGGACCGACTGGTGGGCGGACGGAGTCGCCTCGACTCCTCGCGAACTCCGGGTGGCTCGCGATGCCCTGCACCGACTCGAACGGTCCGGATCCCTGGCCGCCGCGACGGGCGCGGACATCACCAGCGAGGTCGCCGTGGCGCGACAACAGCTCGCGATCTACGCCGAGCACACGTGGGGTCACTCCCACTCGGTGCTAATGCCCTGGCTGACCGACGTCGTCGCGCAGGACGTCGCGAAGACCTCGGTAGCGGCACAGGCCCATGCGGCTGCGACTGCTGCGCTGACCCGGGCGCGCGCTGCTGGTGGGGAGACGTTCCTGCCCTCGAAGAACGAGCCGTTGCGCTACCGAGCGGTCAACACATCGGCATCGACACTGTCAGTGCTACGCCTGCACATCGATGACTGGCTCTTCACGCGCCTCGGCACGGAGCCGGTCGCCTACCACGAGGGCAGAGCCCTGCGTTGTCAGAGCCGCCCGGTGCCGCGAGGGGTCGAGTTGCTCGTCGAGCTCGAGATGCCCCCGGGCTACGACACGGTCGTGGAGGTGCGTGAAGAGCCGGCACACATCGGCCAGATCGCTGGGGTGGACCGTGTCGCCGACGTCAGCACGAATGGCGCTGAGGACACTGACGAGCACGTCCTGGAGGGAGCGCGAACCCGCATCGTGCTCGACCCGCATCGTGGGATCGCCGAGGTGGTCGACCTCGCCACCGGTCGCAGCATTCTGCGGGGCACGGGCCAGGCGCCGTTCGCCGCTGTGCACTCGCGATGGCAGAGCGGCTCCGACCCCGTCGGCCCCCGGATGGCGTCCGGGAGGAATAGGACTCCTGCCCAGGCGGCAGTCACCACTGCCAAGGTCACCGCCGCTAGGGTGACCTCCCGCGGTCCGATTGCCACCAGAGCCGAGCTACAGCTGAGCCTGCCCGGCTTCGAGCACGTCCGGGTCGAGCTCGAGTGCTCGATGATCGAGCCGCTGCTGAACGTCTCGGTCAGATGTCGCGCCGCGGGCAGCTGGGAGGCCGAGAACCTCCTCCTCCCCCTGCCGTTCGGGCCGGACGGCGCCGGGACGCTGTGGGTCGAGAAGACCGGCGCGCTGCTACGCCCGGCGATCGATCAGATCCACGGCACGTTGCAGGACTACCTGCTCCTCCAGCGAGGTTTCGTGCAGGAGGCCGGCGGTTATGCGGTCGCCGTCGCCACTCCGGACACACCGTTAATCTCTCTCGGTGGTATCGACCACCGAGCGATCCGATTGAACGACGGCCCGGACCAGCAGGCGAATCAGCGCGAGGTTGCCGCATGGGCCCTGAACACGACGTGGGAGACGAACTTCCGGGCCGACGTCAGCGGCTTCCACGAGTTCCGGTTTCATGTTGCCTGGGGCGAGATGGGTGCCGCCGACGCGCTGGAGCGTGCCTGCGCCCTCGGCGCGGGCCCGGAAACCTTCCGTGTGAACAGTTAGGAACCGCTCACCATGCCCCAGACCGATCTGCCGCTGGATGAGCTCTGGTCCTACCGTCCCCAGGTTTCCCGGCCCGCCGACTTCGACCAGTTCTGGACCTCGACCCTGCAGGAATCGCGGGCACTGGCGCGCGAGACTGTGGTGTCCCGGGCTGAGACTCCTCTCACCGAGCTGGCGGCGTGGGACGTGACGTTCTCGGGTTTCGGCGGCGACCCGATCAAGGCGTGGCTACTGCACCCGACCGGACCGGGCCCGTTCCCGGTGGTGATCGAGTTCATCGGTTACGGCGGCGGGCGCGGATTGGCCACCGACCGCCTCGGCTGGGCGGCCAGCGGATTCGCCCACCTCGTCATGGACACCCGCGGGCAGGGCAGCGCGTGGCCGAACGCCGGGCCGGGGGCAACGCCGGATCCGCACGGGAGCGGCCCTGCAGCTCCGGGCTTCCTCACACGCGGTGTCACCGATCCGTCGACCAGCTACTACCGGCGGCTTTACACCGACGCGGTGCTGCTGATCGAGGCCGCGACACAACTGGACATCGTCGACCCTGCACGGATCGCCGTCACTGGCGTGAGTCAGGGCGGTGGCGTCAGCCTCGCGGCGGCCGGCCTGTCCGGGCTCGTCCGCGCCGTCCTGCCTGACGTTCCGTTCCTGTGCCACTTCAAGCGGTACCTGGACCACGCCTCCGCCGACGCAGCCGGGGAGTTGCGGCGGTATCTTTCTGTTCACCGCGACTCCACGGATACCGTCTTGAACACACTGTCCTACCTCGACGGGGTGAATTTCGCCGCCTCTGTCGACGCACCGGTCTTGATGTCCGTTGCCCTGATGGATGACATCTCGTTGCCGTCGACTGTCTTTGCCGCCTATCACCGGTTCAAGAACGCAGACAAGGAGATGTCGGTCTATCCGTACAACGGTCACGAGGGCGGCGGTACGTCCCACTGGTCACGCCAAGTGGACTGGTTGCGCACCCGCCTACATTGAGGTCGCTTGCGCAGCCATCATCTGACGGGCACTAGAAGTCGGCTCCGGCGTCGATCTGGCCGGGTGTCCGGATCGACGCCGGAGGTCCTCAGCTGCGGTCCGAGACCGTTCGCTGGCGAGCGAGGAGGACCAGCCCGCCGAGAAGCAGGGCGCACAACGCCGCCAGCGCGAGCGGCAGCCCCCCGGCTCCAGTGTCGGCCAGTCCGTCGCGGCCGCCGGTGCTGTCCCCACCGAGGGTGGGCGTCTCGGACACGCTTTCCTCCGAGTCGGGCCCAGTACCGGGATCTGTCGTGCCCGGGTCCGTCGGGTCGGTCGGGTCCGTCGGGTCGGTTGGATCCGTCGGGTCGGGATCGGTGCCACTCTCACACTCGGCGGGAAGGGCGATGGTGGAGCCGATCGCAACTCCGGTGATGGTGTTGCATCCCGCGGTCGCCGCGACAGCGCTGCCGGAGAAGACCACTTCCTGAACCGCGGCATCAACTGCCACATTCAGCTCCTGACCCCGGTAGGCGATGCTGGTCAGGCCGCCCTCGACTCCTGGAGCAAGCAAGGCGTGGGGATCGCCCAGGTCCATCCGGTACCCGTTGTTGAGCCAGACGGCGTCGATCACGGAAGCCAGTCCGAAGATCGAGGGGCGCACGCCCATCGGGGCGGGGCCGGACTCGGACGGGTTGTAGGCCTCAGCGAAAGACCCGCTCGCGACGATGTCGCGCAGCACGGAGCTGGTCAGCGTCTGCGCCGCCTGCGCCCGACCGTGATCGAACAGCGCGTATGCGGTGAATGACAGGCTCGTGTACTTCACGCCGGCGAAGCCGGCGAGCTGCTCGTCCGGCCGGTAGACCGAGTCGAAGAACGACTCGAGGGTCGCGTGCCGCTCGTCGTCGAGTCCCTCCAGGTGCATCGAACTCAGCGTCTGGAGATCGTGCAACTCGTCGCCAAAGCATGCTCCGAGGACGTCGCACTCGGGGTCGCCAGGGATGTACCACCGCGCCGGGAGCTCATCAGGGGACTCCCAGAAATCCTCCTGGTATCCGGTGAGAAGCTCCGCGCGCAGGTCCGCCAGCATGGCGATGTCCTCGGTGTGGCCCAGGACCTCGGCGATCTGGATACCGTAATCGACATCGATGATCAGCGAAGTGACGAACTCGGAGTCTCGCTCGCCGGGGTGGTCGTAGGCGCCGTAAATCCAGCGGGGGTTTTCAGCCTGCCACTGCAGCAGCCGGATCAGCGAATCGTAGCTGGTCGCCAACTCGTTCTCGTCCCCGGTCATCTCATACAGCACCCACGCGGCCTGAGCCTTGCGGCTGGGCAAACTCTCCCCACCCAGGGAACCCTCGTCATCGACGAGTGTCATCAGCCCGTTGTAGGAGTCCCACGCCGCTTCCGGGTCGATGTAGGCCAGGAGCTGGACTCCGATGAAGCTCTCCCACGCCGCCGCCGATCGTGCCCCGTCGGCCCCGTGGTTCCACATTGAAGGCTTACCGGTCGCCACTGTGCGATAGGCGAACCCGGTCTCGGGCTGAGGCGGCAACACGTTGGAGTACAACGCCACGAACGCCCGGTAATACGCACTGCGGACCTGCTCATCGGTGAGTCCGCGATCGTCAGACACTCCCAGTAGGGAGAAGTCCTGCGGGTGCGGCACCCCGGCCAGCGCGTCCGCCCAGAAGTCCACCAGGTCCGCGCGAGCATCCGCCGCAGAGGTCCCGGCGGCGTCCACCGCGCGTGCCACCGCCTCGTCACTGTCATCGACGGAGAAGCCCGCACCGATGCGCACCTGCGCGGCCGATGCCGGCACCGATGCCGCCCATACCCCCATTCGGGACGTGGGTTCACTCGACGCGGGCCCCCCGGCAAGCATCTCGTCACGGGACTCGAAGAAGAACACGTCCCCGAGCCCTGCCACCGCATAAGTGAAGTGCTCCCCCTTCACAGTGAGCACACCGACGTCGGTATCGACGTCAACAGCTCCGACGAAGCTCCCGGCCACCCGGAGCACGTCGCCCACGGCGGGAGCCTGCTCGATCGTGACATCCCGCACCATCGAGTCCGGGCCGACCATGGTGTCTGCTCCCTGGACGACAGTTCCGCCGGGGTAGGTCGCGGAGAAGTCCAGCGAGGCCGGGGACCAGAAGTTCTCGAACTCATCAGCGCCGTGGACCCACTGCTGGCCCTGCGCCGCACTCACCATGCGCACACTGTCGACGACGATCTGCGCGCCACCACCGACAGCGAACAGCTTGATCGTGAACGATGTCGAGCCCGACCACCCGGTCGCAGCAGCAACATCGAAGCTATGCACACCGGACTCGTTCGAACCCGCCTCCAGATCGATATCAGCCCCACCACCAGCACTCACCTTCAGTGCCCAGTCCCCGGACGTGCTCGGCAACGCCAGCCGCAGCACCGGGAACTCATCCAGATCCACATCGACCCCACGCTGAATCGCGCCATAGCCGTACTGGTTCTCCGGCAACACCGACAACGTCAGCGCACCATCAGCAACCTCGGCGCCCATACCCGCACCGACGTCCCACTCCAGCGTCTCGGAAGTGAAATTCTCGACGAAACCAGCCTGCTGGCCCTGCAACCGCAGACTGTCCACCTGGATCTGCGCATCCCCACCGACCGCGAAGAACTTGATCGTGAACGTCTGCTCACCACACCCCCCCGTGATCGAGCTCAGGTCGAAGCTGTGCACACCCCCAGCAGAGGAACCCGGCTGCACCTCGATATCCACATCAGCACCATCGTTGAGCTTCAACGCCCACTGCCCACTCACCGACGGCAACGCCACCCGCAGCACCGGAGTCACATCCAGATCCACCGTCACCTCACGAGCCATCGCAGGCCACGGAACCGGCGAATCAGGCAACACCGACAGGTGCGCCACACCATCAACAATGCTCACGTCCAGACCGGGTTCGGGCACCCACTCGTCCGAGAACTCATCGAACTCATCGGCAAACCCGACCTCAATCCCACTCGGATCATCAGCCAAGACCGGCGGCTCGCCAGCAACTCCCTCGAACAACTCGAAGAAGTCAGGCATCGTCACCGCCTCGTCATTGGCGTAATACCCCGCACCCAGCGGCATCGACGGTCCAGTGTTCTGCTCAACCTCCGACTCCGGCAGATAGAAGTTCTGCGGATTCAACACCAACCGCGACTCCGGCAAACTCATCGACCGCTGCTGATCCGGACCACTCAACGCCAGATCCAACGGATCAACCACACCACCAGGAACACCAGCCGCACCCGCGACCGGGCCCGCAACCACCACCCCCACCACAAGCACCCCAGGCATCAACACTGCAGAGAGTCTCCGCATCAGGAACTCTCCCTCCTGCCACAACAGCGTGGCTCGACCAACGATGGGAACGACAGCGGCGTTGCCCGCAGGGCATGCTCGCTAGCAGCGCGGGCTCCGGCGTCGATCCGGCCAGGGGGTCGGATCGACGCCGGAACTTCTCAACTGCGAGTGATGATCGCTCGGTGACGGACGACCAGTACCAGGCTGCCAAGCAGCAGCGCGCTCAGTGCCACCAGGGCCAGGTGCATGCCACCGGCTCCGGTGTCGGCCAGCCCGTCGTGATCACCATCGGCGCTCCCACCGGCGGCGGGCACCTCGACGATCTCCAGCGGAGCCCATCCGATCAGTGCCCCGTTCTCGGTCTGGACGACGACCTTGTGATCGCCCAGCGTGGCATCAGGCGGGATGGTGACAGCGATCGTCCCGTCGGCAGACACCGTTCCCGAGACCAGCAGCACCGGATCCGAGTGCAACCACACATGCACGCCCTGTCCGGCCGCGCTCGGAGCGCTCACCTCGATCGACTCACCCTGCTCGGCTGAGGCCGGCACGCTCACATCGCCACGGGCGTCCTGGGTCAGGTCCTCCTCCGGGGTACGCACCGGCATGGTGCCCGGGTCCGTCGGATCCGTCGGGTCGGTCGGATCCGTCGGGTCCGTCGGGTCGGGATCGGGGACGTCATCGCACTCAGTCGGCAAGGCGATGGTCGAGCCGATCGCGGCCCCGGTGATGGTGTTGCATCCCTCGGTCGCCGCGACAGCGCTGCCGGAGAAGACCACTTCCTGAGCCGCGGCATCAACTGCCACGTTCAGCTCCTGACCTCGATAGGCAATGCCCTGCACGGCACCGTCGACCTCTGGAGTCACGACCGCATGCGGTGTGCCCAGGTCCATCCGGTACCCGTTGTTGATCCAGACTGAGTCGATCACGGCTGCTAGGCCGAAGATCGACGGCCGCACCCCCACCGGGATCGCACCCTCCGGCGACGGGTTGTAGGCCTCCGCGAAGGACCCGCTGCTGATGATCTCTCGCAGTACAGCATTGACCAAGGTCTCCGCCTGCTCGGCCTCACCGTTCTCCAGCAGCCCATACAGCGTGTATGACATGTTGGTGTACTTCACGTCGGCGAAGCCGGCGAACTGCTCGTTCGGATCGTAGGACGCGTCCACGAACGCCTTCAGTGCGCCGATTCGCTCGTCGTCCAAGCCGTCCACGTGCAGTGCCATGGCGGTCTGGAAGAGGTTGCCGTAACACCCGCTGCGAGGACCGCAGGTCGGGTCACCGGGGAAGTAGTACTGCCGCGGTGGGCTCTGAGTCGGCGTGTCCCAGTAGTGGTCTTCGTATCCGGTGAGGAGCTCCGCGCGCAGGTCCGCCAGCATGGCGATGTCCTCGGTGTGGCCCAGGACCTCGGCGATCTGGATGCCGAAGTCGACGTCCACGATCAACGACGTGACAAACTCAGCATCCCGCTCGCCGGGGTGGTCGTAGGCGCCGTAGACCCAGCGGGGGTTCTCGGCCTGCCACTGCAGCAGCCGGATCAGCGAGTCGTAGCTGGTCGCCAACTCGTTCTCGTCCCCGGTCATCTCATACAGCACCCACGCGGCCTGAGCCTTGCGGCTGGGCAAACTCTCCCCACCCAGGGAACCCTCGTCATCGACGAGTGTCATCAGCCCGTTGTAGGAGTCCCACGCCGCTTCCGGGTCGATGTAGGCCAGGAGCTGGACTCCGATGAAGCTCTCCCACGCCGCCGCCGATCGTGCCCCGTCGGCCCCGTGGTTCCACATTGAAGGCTTACCGGTCGCCACTGTGCGATAGGCGAACCCGGTCTCGGGCTGAGGCGGCAACACGTTGGAGTACAACGCCACGAACGCCCGGTAATACGCACTGCGCACCTCCTGTGCACTCACGCCCCCGTCCTCGGGCAACGCGCGCAGGTCGAAGTCCTGCGGGTGCGGCACCCCGGCCAGCGCGTCCGCCCAGAAGTCCACCAGAACCTGACGAGCATCACTCACCGGCGTACTCGCCGCCTGCTGCGCGCGAGTCACCGCCTCCGCCGTATCGTCGACGGAGAACCCCGCCCCGATCCGCACCTGCGAGGTGCCCGGCTCAACGGCAGCCACCCAGACCCCCATTCGGGACGTGGGTTCCCTCGACGCGGGCCCCCCGGCAAGCATCTCGTCACGGGACTCGAAGAAGTACACCTCATCCAGACCCGGCATCGCGATCGCATACCGCATGTGGTCGCCGACCACCGTGAGCACGCCGGCCTGTGCGTCAACGCTCACCGACCCGACGAAGGATCCACCCACGCGGAGCACCTGACCATCACCTGCCGATTCGTCAATCTCCAGCTCACGCACGATGCCATCGTGACCGACCATGGTGTCTGCTCCCTGGACGACAGTTCCGCCGGGGTAGGTCGCGGAGAAGTCCAGCGAGGCCGGGGACCAGAAGTTCTCGAACTCATCAGCGCCGTGGACCCACTGCTGGCCCTGCGCCGCACTCACCATGCGCACACTGTCGACGACGATCTGCGCGCCACCACCGACAGCGAACAGCTTGATCGTGAACGATGTCGAGCCCGACCACCCGGTCGCAGCAGCAACATCGAAGCTATGCACACCGGACTCGTTCGAACCCGCCTCCAGATCGATATCAGCCCCACCACCAGCACTCACCTTCAGTGCCCAGTCCCCGGACGTGCTCGGCAACGCCAGCCGCAGCACCGGGAACTCATCCAGATCCACATCGACCCCACGCTGAATCGCGCCATAGCCGTACTGGTTCTCCGGCAACACCGACAACGTCAGCGCACCATCAGCAACCTCGGCGCCCATACCCGCACCGACGTCCCACTCCAGCGTCTCGGAAGTGAAATTCTCGACGAAACCAGCCTGCTGGCCCTGCAACCGCAGACTGTCCACCTGGATCTGCGCATCCCCACCGACCGCGAAGAACTTGATCGTGAACGTCTGCTCACCACCCCACCCCGTGATCGAGCTCAGGTCGAAGCTGTGCACACCCCCAGCAGAGGAACCCGGCTGCACCTCGATATCCACATCAGCACCATCGTTGAGCTTCAACGCCCACTGCCCACTCACCGACGGCAACGCCACCCGCAGCACCGGAGTCACATCCAGATCCACCGTCACCTCACGAGCCATCGCAGGCCACGGAACCGGCGAATCAGGCAACACCGACAGGTGCGCCACACCATCAACAATGCTCACGTCCAGACCGGGTTCGGGCACCCACTCGTCCGAGAACTCATCGAACTCATCGGCAAACCCGACCTCAATCCCACTCGGATCATCAGCCAAGACCGGCGGCTCGCCAGCAACTCCCTCGAACAACTCGAAGAAGTCAGGCATCGTCACCGCCTCGTCATTGGCGTAATACCCCGCACCCAGCGGCATCGACGGTCCAGTGTTCTGCTCAACCTCCGACTCCGGCAGATAGAAGTTCTGCGGATTCAACACCAACCGCGACTCCGGCAAACTCATCGACCGCTGCTGATCCGGACCACTCAACGCCAGATCCAACGGATCAACCACACCACCAGGAACACCAGCCGCACCCGCGACCGGGCCCGCAACCACCACCCCCACCACAAGCACCCCAGGCATCAACACTGCAGAGAGTCTCCGCATCAGGAACTCTCCCTCCTGCCACAACAGCGTGGCTTCATGGAACAACGTTGTCTTTGACACTAGCCAAAGATTGCTCGCGCCACAAGGGATCCGGGCGAACTGTGACGCCGTGCTGCGCGAGCGTGCCATTGACGCGGTGGCGCCAGCACCTCGCTGGACTCTCGACCCGAAGGCTTCGCTTCCGAGGCACACCGATCTGGTGTCTTCGCCCAGGGTTCTGCTCGGCAACCTTGAGCGATAGACTCGGCCCACAACTTCATCCGACCGCTGATCCGCCATGGGAGAACGTCGCAGCCGCGGCTGCCGTAGGAGCAATTCCTCCCGGGAAACTCTCAGGCCCACGCACCGTGGCGGTAGGTCACTCTGGAGAGCGGTGCCTGGATCTGAAACACCCAGGGCGCCCGCCGACGGGGCAAGCGAACGCGCACTTGGCGTTCTGCACAATCTCTCAGGCACAAGACAGAGCGGGGGGAACTCACCGCATGAGCGGTTTCAGCGACGCAAGGAGTTCCTCGATGCCAGCACCCGCACACCTTTTCCAGGCAGTTCACTACGTGCCATGAGTGCGCCATACGTGGGGATCTTCGACCTCTTCACCGTGGGGATCGGGCCGTCCAGTTCGCACACCGTAGGTCCGATGAGCGCTGCCCGGGATTTCGTCGACAAGCTCGGTGACGCTGTGGCGAACGTGGCCGGCCTCGAGGTGGAGTTGTACGGCTCACTCGCTGCCACCGGTCGCGGGCACGGCACCTTGACGGCGGTGCTGCTGGGTCTGGAAGGGTGCGCCCCCGATCGGATCCGCAGCCACGAAGTGGCAGAACGCGCTGCCCGGATCGCCCGGGAGCACGCTCTCACCCTCGGCGGTCGCACCCCGCTGCCGTTCGACGCTGACCGCATCGTGCTCACCCCAGGCACGGTGCTCGCACGCCACAGCAATGGCATGCGCCTGCGCGTCACCGACGCGGCCGGGGCTGTACTGGACGAGGCCGTGTACTTCTCCATCGGTGGTGGCTTCATCGTCCGGGAAAACCCCTCCGCCGCCGGCGAGGAGGGCGACAGTGACGGAGACGGCACCCCTACTCGCAACGACAGCAGCACGGCAGGCGTTCCCTTCCCTTTCGAGACAGCCGCGGAACTGCTGGAGATTTGCACGCACGAGAGCCTCAGCATCGCCGACGTCGCATTGCGCAATGAGATGGTCATCCGTGATGAGAATGAGGTTCGCGCCGGGGTGCTGCACATCCGGGATGCGATGGACGAATGCGTGGCAGCCGGGATCTCCGCCCAGGGCGAGCTCCCGGGCGGACTGAACGTCCGCCGTCGGGCGCCGGCCTGGGCCGACCGGCTGCGGCAGGAGGATCCCGGCCGCGATCCCGGCTACGCACAGGAATGGGTGAACCTGGTGGCGCTTGCCGTGAACGAGGAGAACGCGGCCGGTGGCCGTGTGGTCACGGCCCCCACGAATGGTGCTGCCGGCGTGATTCCGGCAGTGCTCGACCATGCCCTACACTACGGCGCCGCGGTGCAACAGGGCACGTCCCGCGATGACATCACGGTGACCTTCCTGCTCACCGCCGCCGCGATCGGGGCGTTGTACAAGTCACGCGCGTCGATCTCTGGGGCCGAGATGGGCTGTCAGGGTGAAGTCGGGTCGGCGAGCTCGATGGCGGCCGGTGCGCTGGCAGCCGTGCTCGGTGGCAGCCCGGAGCAGGTCGAGAATGCGGCGGAGATCGCGATGGAGCACAATCTCGGGCTGACCTGCGACCCGGTCGGCGGGTTGGTGCAGATCCCATGCATCGAGCGGAATGCGCTCGCCGCCGGGAAGGCCGTCAATGCCGCGAAGATGGCGATGTGGGGTGACGGCACGCACCGGGTCTCCCTGGATCAGGTGATCGAGACGATGCGGCAGACCGGTCTGGACATGAGCGACAAGTACAAGGAGACCGCCACTGGTGGGCTCGCCGTCAACGTGGTCGAGTGTTGACCAGGAAGGAGACAACGTGACCACATCGACGAGCGATTCCCAGGCAGGCGGGTCCGGCTCCGGGCCACAGGGTTCGCTGCGGGAAACCCCGCTGCGTGCCGAACATGAGAGGCTCGGCGCCACCTTCACCGATTTCGGCGGCTGGTGGATGCCGGTGCGGTACTCGTCCGATATCGCCGAGCACCATGCGGTGCGCTCGGCTGCCGGACTCTTCGACATTTCGCACATGGGCGAGATCATGGTGCGCGGTACCGATGCCGGTGCGTTCCTCGACTATGCGCTCGCCGGGCGGCTCTCCGCAGTGAGCGTGGGGCGGGCCAAGTACTCGATGATTCTCACGCCCGAGGGCGGCATCATCGACGATCTCGTCCTCTACCGGCTGGCCGACGATGAGTTCCTGGTGATCGCGAATGCGGCGAACCGGGAGAACGTCGCTGCGGCATTGTCCGAGCGGATCGGCCAGTTCGAGGCGACTGTGACCGATGAATCGGACTCCTATGCACTGATCGCACTTCAGGGGCCGGTGGCCGTGCGGATCCTCGACGAGGCGGTGGCCGCCGGGGCGATCACCGAGCTGGGCATGCCGCTGGCGGAGGTGAAGAACTACGCGTTGACGGACGCCTTCTTCACCCCGGGTGAGGTGGCGGTCGATGATCGAGCCCAGACCGACCACAAGTTCACCCCCGGCGAGGACCGTGCCGGTGCGGAGGCGACGCCATTGCTGCTCGCCCGCACCGGGTACACCGGTGAGGACGGGTTCGAGCTGTACGTAGGTGCCGAGCACGCAGCCGCGCTGTGGCGAACGCTGCTGACCACGGGTGAACCGCATGGGCTGGTGCCCGCCGGGCTGGCCGCCCGGGACACGTTGCGCCTGGAAGCGGGGATGCCGCTGTATGGCCACGAGTTGTCCGCCGATATCGTGCCCGCACAGGCCGGCTTGGGCCGCATCATTCCGCGCGACAAGGGCGACTTCGTGGGTCGGCCGGCGCTGGAGGAACGCCCGGGGGCGCGGGTCCTGATCGGCCTGGTCGCGCACGGGCGGCGCGCCGGGCGCGCGGGGTATGCCCTGTACGACGGCGAGACTGAGGTCGGCCAGATCACCAGCGGCGCGCTCTCCCCCACGCTCGGCCACCCGGTGGCACTTGCGTATGTCAACCCTGCCGTGGCCGAACCCGGCACTGCCCTGACCATGGACGTGCGCGGAAATCGAATCCCCGCCACCGTGACCACCCCGCCCTTTTACCGGAGGAAGAAGTGACCGACGTGAACGCCCTGCAGTACACCGCCGAACACGAGTGGATCGCCACCGAGGCCGATGTGGTGACCATCGGGATCACCGACTACGCCGCCGATCAGCTCGGTGACGTGGTGTTCGTGGACCTCCCAGCCGTCGGTACCGAGGTGAAGGCCGGAGAGACGATGGGGGAGATCGAGTCCACCAAGTCCGTCTCCGAGCTGTACGCCCCGGTCACCGGTGAGGTGGTCGAGGTGAACGAGGCCGTGGACGCCGATCCCGCGCTGGTGAACTCGTCCCCGTTCGAGCAGGCCTGGCTGGTGAAGGTCCGGGTGACCGGTGAGGTGACCGGACTCCTTGACCGCGCCGCCTACGAGGCTCTCACCGGGGCAGGGTCTTGAACACGACGAGTCACCGCCGCAACTCCTACGCCGACCGGCACATCGGTACCTCCCCTGCCGAGCAGGAGACCATGGCCGCGACGCTCGAGATCACCCAGGCCGACCCCGTGGCGGCCATGATGGACTCCGCAGTTCCGGGCGTGATTCGTGGACTCGGCCGCGCCGGGGCGACCATTCCCCAGGCGGGAGCCACTGAAGCCGAGGTGCTGACCGAACTGCGAACGCTCGCGGCGAAGAACCGGGTGCTCACCCCGATGATCGGGCTCGGCTACTCGGACACCCTCACCCCGTCAGTGATCCAGCGCAACGTCCTGGAGAACCCCTCCTGGTACACCGCCTACACGCCGTACCAGCCGGAGATCTCCCAGGGCCGGCTGGAGGCCCTGCTGAACTTCCAGACCATGGTGGCTGACTTGGCCGGGCTACCGACGGCGAACGCGTCCCTGCTGGACGAGGCGACCGCCGTCGTCGAGGCGATGCTGGTGGCACGACGGGCGGTCAAGTCCAGCGCCCCGGTATTCATCGTCGACTCCGATGCGCTGCCGCAGACCAAGGCGGTCCTCGCTGTGCGTGCCGAGGCCGTGGGAATCGAGCTGGTGGAACTGGATCTCGCCGGTGGTGAGGAGCTGCCGGAGCAGGTGTTCGGCGGATTCATCCAGTACCCCGGCGCCTCCGGGAACGTGTGGGATCCCCGCGGCGCGATCGACGCACTGCACGCGGCCGGTGGGCAGGCGGTGGTGGCCGCGGACCCTCTGGCACTGACGCTGCTGGCCTCCCCCGGTTCGATGGGCGCGGACGTGGTGGTCGGCTCCACGCAGCGGTTCGGGGTGCCGCTCGGCTTCGGCGGCCCGCACGCCGGGTACATGGTGGTGCGGCAAGGGTTGGAACGCCAGCTTCCGGGACGACTCGTGGGTGTCTCGAAGGACGCCGACGGTCACCTCGCCTACCGGCTCGCACTGCAGACCCGCGAGCAGCACATCCGGCGGGAGAAAGCGACCTCGAATATCTGCACCGCGCAGGTGCTGCTCGCCGTGATGGCGGGGATGTACGCGGTCTATCACGGGCCGCACGGACTGCGCGCGATCGCTGAGGAAGTCGCCACCAAGACGGCGTGGCTGCGTGATCAACTCAGCGCCGGTGGCGCCGAGGTGCTCACCGGCTCCTTCTTCGACACGCTGCGGGTGCGCGTACCCGGCCGTTCGGCCGACGTGGTGACGGCGGCCCACCGGTTGGGCGTGCAGCTGCTGCAGGTGGACGCTGACACGGTGGGCATCTCCGTGGGCGAGGCGACCACTCGCGGCGACCTGGACGCCGTGGCCGCCGCATTCGGCGGCTCACCGGATGGTTCCGGCGGGCCGCCTGCGGAGGCGAGCGCCGCCGTCGGTCATCTGCCTGAGGCGCTGCGGCGCGACGTGGACTACCTCACGCACCCGGTGTTCAGCACGCACCACTCCGAGACGGCGATGATGCGCTACCTCAAACGCCTCGCCGATTCCGACTACGCGCTGGACCGGGGGATGATCCCGCTCGGTTCGTGCACGATGAAGCTGAACGCGGCCACCGCGATGGCCGCGATCACATGGCCCGAGTTCGGGCGGATCCACCCGTTCGCTCCGGTCGGGGACGTGGGCGGGTATCTGGAGATGATCGACCAGCTCACCGAGTGGCTGGCGGACCTGACCGGGTACGACGAGGTGTCCCTGCAGCCGAACGCCGGCTCGCAGGGTGAGCTCGCCGGATTGCTCGCGATCCGCGGATACCACCACTCCCGCGGGGACGCCGGGCGCGATGTGTGCCTGATCCCCAGTTCGGCGCACGGAACCAATGCGGCCTCGGCGGTGCTCGCCGGGATGCGTGTGGTGGTGGTGGCGTGTGACGAGATGGGCAACGTGGACCTGGCCGACCTGCGGGCGAAGATCGATGCCCACGCCGAGCAGGTAGCAGCCCTGATGATCACCTACCCCTCCACCCACGGCGTCTACGAGCACGACGTGCTGGAGGTCACCGCTGCCGTGCACGAGGCCGGTGGCCAGGTCTACATCGACGGTGCGAACCTGAACGCGCTGCTCGGGCACGCCCGCTTCGGTGACCTGGGCGGGGACGTCTCGCACCTGAACCTGCACAAGACGTTCGCGATCCCGCACGGCGGTGGGGGACCCGGCGTCGGGCCGGTGGCGGCGAAAACGCATCTGGCGCCGTTCCTGCCCTCGCACCCGTACGCGCAGGGGGTGGAGGCATCGGGCAGTGCTGGTCCGGTGGCCGCCGCACCGTACGGTTCGGCCGGGATCCTGCCGATCTCGTGGGCGTACGTACGGATGCTTGGGCTCGAGGGACTCACCGAGGCCACCGATGCCGCGGTACTCGGGGCGAACTATCTGGCCGCGCGGCTCGGCGAGCACTTCCCGATCCTGTACACCGGCGAGCATGGCCGGGTGGCGCACGAGTGCATCGTGGATCTGCGCCCGCTGAAGGCAGCCACCGGGATCACCGTGGACGATGTGGCCAAGCGGCTGATCGACTATGGCTTCCACGCCCCCACGATGAGCTTCCCGGTGGCGGGCACGTTCATGGTGGAACCGACCGAGTCCGAGGACCAGTCCGAGCTGGACCGGTTCGTGGCGGCGATGGCCGCGATCAAGGCGGAGGCCGAGCGGGTCGCTGCCGGGGAGTGGCCGGCCGATGACAACCCGCTGGTGAACGCCCCGCACACGGCGGCCGCGATCGCGGCGGAGTGGAGCCACCCGTACTCGCGGGAGATCGCGGTCTTTCCGGCCGGAGTGGGGGCGGCGAAGTACTGGCCACCGGTGCGCCGGATCGACCAGGCACATGGGGACCGGAACCTGGTGTGCTCCTGCCCGCCGATCGAGGCGTTCAGCTCCTGAGGGACCGTCTGAACCCACTTTTCGTGTTCGAATCCGGTGAGCATCGGGTTCGAACACGAGAAGTGGGTTCAGATGCGGGCGGGATCGGGCGCTTTAGTTCCTGCCGCCCGCCGAGCCCAGCGGCCGGTCGGGGGTGAAACCGGGAAGCACGAGGAATGTGCCGCTCGCGGTCACGCGCGTGTAGTCCATCAGGTCGTCGATCTCGTCGAGCCGCTGCTGGGTGCGCACGAACGTGCGCAGCTCGCGCTGGAAGCACATGAACAGCAGGCCAGAGTCTGCGCCGCCGTTGTCGAAGGCATACCCGCGCCGGAGCATGAGATGGCTGCCGGTGAACGAGGGGTGCGCGGCCCGCACGTGGGAGCGCGCCGGGGTGCGGAACTCACCCTCAGCTGTCTTGGCGAGCAGATCCACCTCGTCGGTGGGCCCGCCACCGCTGAGTGGTGCACCGTCGAAGCGGCGGCGGCCCACGATCTGCTCCTGCCGGTCAATCGTCTCGTTGCGAAATGCTTCCGCGTCCAGTGCGATTCGTCGGACCACCAGCACGGAACCGCCGGCCGCCGGCCCGTCCGGAATCCAGACGTTCTCGGCGAGTTCCTCGGTGCTGCGAGGCACGATCACGCCGTCGTGGAAGCCGAGCGGGTTGCGCACGATCGTGCCCTCCCCCTGGCCACGGAAGCACCGTTGGCTCCAGCGCTGCTCGCCCCCGTCGACGGCGGAGGTCACCGCGGCCAGTGCGTCCGCCGTGGCGTTGGGGTCGCTGCTGTAGGCGGCAAGGAAGAGGTCGCCGCCGCTGCGTTGCTCGGCCAGGTCCGTATCACTGCCGAACCGTGGGAGCGTCTCCGCGCCCGGTACGCCGGATCCGTAGAGGGACTGCACCACGGACGGGCCGACCCCGACCGTGAGGGTCAGGTCTGCGGGACCGTCAGGGAGTTCAGGGGTCGCAGTCGTCGTCAGGCGGGTGATCTCGGTCCCGATCGCAGCGAGCACCGCCCGCAGGTGACCGGCGTCGTGACGGTTCAGATCGAGTACGGCCACGCAGCCGTGCTGCTGCGGGGTAGCGGGTCGATCGATGCCGGCCTGGTGGTCCTCATGTGGCGAGACCGGGGCCGGTGCGCGAACGTCCTGGCGCGGAGGGGACTCCGGTTCGGTGCGACCCGCCCAGGCGGAGGCGGCCACGGCACCGAGGCCGGCGGACCCGGCGCCGATCGCGAGGCCTCGCAGCACGTGCCGGCGTGGTGGTGCCGCCTGCGAGGAGTGGCTGGCAGGGGTATCGGTGCCCGAGGCGATACCAGCCCTCTCCGTGCTGTCGGTGCTGTCCGCGTGGTCGTCGCGCCCGGTCACGCCATACCTGCCCGATCGGCAAGGAAGCCGGGCTCCGGCACCTCGAACTCCACCGGATCCGGCATGGACACCTGAGCAGGCAACGGATCAGGGACGTGCTCGTCAACGGGCATGCCGGGCTGCTCCGGTGGCGCGGGCACTTGCAGGAAACTGATCCCCTGCGGCACCTCCACCTCGATCAGCTGGCCCCCTCCGCCGTCGGCCGTACCTTCCGGGCACACGGCGTCAGCCAGCGACTCCGGACTCGTGCTCGCCCCGTCGAGGCCCTCATGGCAGTTCCCGGCCGATGGCGCACGATCAGCCGAACCATCGACCAGATCCACGCCATTGCCGCCCAGCACGCCGGCGCGCAACACATTCCCGCTCGCGGGCAAATCCTCGGTGTTGGTCAGCAGCACCCCCGCTGCCGGGTTGTTCTCGATCCGGTTGTTCTCCAGCACGTTGTCCTGGCCGCCATTGATCCCCACGCCGATACCGAACCCGCCGAGAGCATGCGCAGGCGATTCCGCGCTGGTGTTGGCGCTGATCAGGTTGCCGACCACCACATTCGCGCGCTGTGGGGTGAACGCCTCCTGATAGTTGGAGATCAGCGTCATCCCGATCCGGTTTCCGCTGAACCGATTCCCTGCGATCATCACCGAATCGGACGCATTCGCGTTCTCGAAGCCGATGGCGTTGCGTTCAGCGACGTTGCCGGTCACGAGCACGTCGCACTCCTCGCACTGGCCCACGTAGAACCCTGAATCCGCTGAGCCGGAGGCGTAGGAATCAGCGATCCGACCGTGCCGCGCGTTGAAGGCGTAGATCCCGTAGAGGCCGTTGTTGTAGGCGGTCACGTGATCGACCGCGAACCGTTCCAGCGGTGGGAACTCGGCCGGATCGAGCTCGGTGTATCCCGGCCCACCATGCGCGAGCGGCCCGCTCTCGTCATGCATGCTGGTCACGAGCACCCCGTAGAACAGTGCCGAGTGCACGGTGAGGTTCTCGATCCGCACGCCGTCCGCAGTGGCGACAACCCCGAACGAACGCACCCCTGCGCCGTCGATGATCACCTGGTTGCGATCCGTCCCGCGTAAGGTCACGTTCTCGACGTCGATGGTCACCTCTTCGGGATAGGTGCCCGGTTCCACGAGCACGAGTCCGCCCGGGGCCACCTCCTCCATCGCCGCACCGATGGTCGCAGTGTCGCCAGGAACACGCACGACGGCGGAGCTCCCTTCAGCGGTCGAACTCTCCTGGCATCCTGTCAGCACCAGGCATCCGGCGAGCAGACCGGCGGCCAGCATCGTGGCGTGGCGGCGCGCTCGTTGCCGGCGCATCGTCATCCTCTCGGTCGTGGTCATGGCGGTCAGTTCAGTTGGCTGAGGTCGAAGGTCACGTCTGGGGCGTCGACAAGATCGACCACCGCCCACTCCGCACCTCCGCCGAGGGCAAGTTCGAGTCGGTGGAGGGTGGAATCTGCGCCCACCCAGTAGCGCACCTCCGCGGTGGCACCATCAGTATCGGGGGGCTCCGCAGTGGCGACCGTCTCAACAGTGTCCGAGGACGGTCCGCGGAAGACCGTCACGTCCGTCCCGGCCACCGAGTCCTCTCGCAACCATCGGGCATCCGTCTGCGCGAGGAGTACCGGATTGTCCGGGCGATCGCTGCCGAGCGAGATCAGCACAGCCAGCACGGCGTGCAGGCGAGACTGCTCGGGAGCCAGCGACGAGGACGTCCAGCCGTCCGCGGGCGGCGGCAATGGCGCCGCTCCGGGTGGGCTCGGCGCACCTGTGGCGACTCCCTGGCCCGTCCACGCAAGCGTCGACGATTCCTCGCCCGGGATCGCCACGGTTCCATACCCGGCACCGGCGGGGAAGTCCACCCAGGCGTCCACCTCGTATCGGGTGCCCGAGTCGGTGACGGCAAATGTCACCTCACGGACGCCGGCGTCGAAGTTGCGGAACCGGGTCAGGGCAAGAAGTTCTACCTCTTCGGTACTCAGTGGCCGGGAGTCGTCGCCGTCTCCAGCACAACCCCCGAGCAGGAGGAACATGATGACGGCGCTGACGATCGCTGGAATCCGCACCCCGCGGGTTCGGCGGCCTCTGCTCATCTGCACTCGATCTCCTGGGACTCAAACCACGCGGTCCGGCCCCGGACCGGGCACGAGGCCTGGTCCGGGGCCGGATCCGAGTGACGGTGACCGCCCGGGGGCCGGAGGTCACCGCCAGCTCAGTGGCGGTAGGTCAGCCTACCTGCCGGTTTCGGGCTCGGACGGTGATCAGGGCGGCGCCGGCAAGTACCGCCAGGGCACCCAGCATCGCGAGGATGGTCAGCCCGTTCGCGCCCGTGGTCGGCAGTTCGTCCGGCGGGCTGGCGCAGACATCATCGACCAGGACGAGCCCTGCGCCGGTGACGGTGGCAACGTTGAGGAACCCGCCGGTACCGCCGTCCGTGCCTGCTGGCGGGCAGCCCATGGCTGCCGTACCCAGCACCGACTCAGCGATGGTGCCGTCCACCGTGACCTCGTAGACGTGCACTGTGCCCGCCGCAATCGGTACGCCGGTGGCGATCACCAGATCGTCCCCGTCCCCGGTCCAGGCCGCACTGGCCTCTACTCCGTCCGGAGTGGAGGTCACCTCAGCATCGGTCACAGCAATACCCTCGCCGTAGTGCAACTCATCGGTCAGGTCGTAGGCGGTGTCGTTCTGCCCGGCGTTGGTCACCTCGATCTCATAGGTGATCGTGTAGGCGCCGTCGGCGTCCAGATCCGGACCATGGGCGATTGTCTTGTCCAGCTCCACCACCGCAGGTTCCGGACACACCACATCTTCGGCCGCCAGATCGTTGTGCCAGATGCCAGCCAGGTTGTTCAACCCGCCTTGCTCGTCGGATCCGGGTTCGGGGCAGGTGAACGCCTCGGTCACGGCTGCCGGGTCCGTCGGATCCTCGATGGTGACGAGCACCTGCACCTCGTAGGTGTGCACGGCGCCTGCCTCCAGCGAGACGTCCACGGCGATCACTGAGCCGTCGAGTTCTTCCTCGCTGCCGGTCCAGCCGTCGTTGACCTGCACACCCTCCGGTGCGCCTGTCACGCCGGTCTCCAGCACCTCGATGCTGTCGTCGAACCGGAGCAGGTCGGCCAGGTCATAGTCACCCGCAACCTCCCCGGTGTTCGTGACGTCGATGCCGTAGGTCACCAACCAGGTGCCGTCACCCTGCGGTGCGGGGGAAGCGGCATCGGTGGTCTTGTCGATTGCGAATTCCGGCGGTGCAGCACACGCATCGTCATCCTCGACCGCCCCGGCCTCGTCGGTCAGGTGAGACACGTTCAGGAAGGCCCGCTCCTGCGGATCGGAGTGATCGACCGCCTCGTCACCACAGGTCGCCGGATCGATCCCGTCGACCGGGTCGGCGAAGCTGAGCGGGACGTCCGCCAGCACGCTTACCTGGTAGACGTGTGGGGCGTACCCCTCGTCGTCAGTGCCGGGCATCGTCACACCCGATGCGATCCGCAGACTCTCCAGCCCGTCCCAGGCCGGGTCCTCCAGCGCCACGCCGTCCGGGGACTGGCTGACCGCAGAGGAGGCGACATCGATACCCGCACCGAAGTGCAGTTCATCATCGAGGTCGTAGACGACCGACTCCACACCCTTGTTGCTTACTTCGATCTGGTAGACGATCTCCCACTGCCCCTCGCCGACCGGCTCAGCCGAGACGAGCTCCTTGACGTGGGTGACCTCACCCACCTCACGGCACTCGTCGTCGTAGTCGGGGTAGCCGTTGAATGAGGTGGATGCCTCGTTGTACAGACCTGTCGTAGTGCCACCGGCACCTACGGCTGCATCCGCACACGCGGACGGATCCGGTGTCACCTCATCATCGGCGTCGGGCAGATCCACGGTGTAGCGCACGCTCACCTCGTAGGTGTGCACGCCATTACCGTCGATCGGAACATCGGCGGCCACGACGTCGTCGCTGACACCGTCGTAGGCGTCGTTGAGGACCGTATCGGCCGGGTCGAGCGCAATCGTCTCGATCGAGCCGTCCACGATCTCGATACCCTCGCCGAAGCGCAGCGGATCGGTGAGATCGTAGGTGGTGGACGCACCGGTCTCGTTCGTCACCGTCAACCCATAGGTGATCGTGTACTCACCGGGGTTCGTCACCGGATCAACCACGGCCGGCTCGCTCGTGACGCTCTTGTCGACCACGACCTTCGGCAGCTCACCGCACTCGTCATCGACGAAATCGCTGTGATTGTCCGGATCCATGGTGGCCTCGTTGAACAACCCGGTGGTCGGATCGTTGTCGCCGGAGGTCTGGCCGTCGCGGCAGCCGAGTTGTTCGGCGTCCGCGAGCGCTTCGCCGGTCTCAGGATCGGCTTCCAGTGCGACCGTGACCCGGAGGAGGTAGACGTGCTCGGCCTCGTTCTCGACCGTGGACCCTGCCGTGATCGGCATGTCCTCGGTGATCACGCGCATGTCGTCGACGCCGTCCCAGTCCGCGTTCAGCGCAGCGCCGTCCGGGCCGGAGACCACCTCGGTGTCGGTGACGATGATTCCCTCGCCGTATCCGGTCAGGTCATCCGCGAGCCCATACGCCCCATCGATTGCGCCGGTGTTCTCGGCCACCAGCTCGTACTCGAGCACCCACGTGCCGTCATCCTCAGGTGACTGGGTCGGCCCGGAGACGGTTCGTTTGTCGAACTCGTAATCGATGTTCGAGTACCCGAAGTCGATCGTGTGGTCGTTCTCGCCCGGCCCACCGGTGGTGATGGCCGCATAGGGGAAGTCCCCCTCACCGGTCGCCTCAACCAGACCATCGGAGTCGTTGCGGTCCGCGTCCACGGAGGCACCATCACCGGTGTCCGGGACTGTCGGATACCAGTTCTCCAATGGACCTCCGGCCGCATAGTCATCCGGGTTGTCCACCCCGACGACGTAGTCGGTGTTGGTCATGAGCTGGTAGTCCTCATCGAAAGAGGAGAAGTAGTACTCGCCCCGCTCGTTGGTCAGTGTGCTGCTGACCAGGGTGCGCGTTCCATCGCCAGCGACCTCATACAGGTTCACCGTCGCACTCTCGACTGGCGACTCGTCCGGATCCTGCACACCGTCGTTGTCGTTGTCGTACCAGACGTAGTTCCCGATCTCAATCGGCGCGGCTGACGCGAGCACCGTCGCCGATCCGAGCCCATTGCCCTTCGCGGTAACCGGGTTCCCCACCGTGGAACGGATCACCGCACCAGACGGTTCATAGGTCGCACCGCTCTCGTGGTAGAGCCTCCGTGTGCCCTCCTGCAAGCTCCCGTTCGCGACGTGCACGCCCGTAGTCATGATCCCGTCCGGACGGCTTGGCATCACCACCACCGAACCCGTGGACTCATTGTCGTGGCCTGCGATATTGCTCAACGAGGTGTCGAGGAAGCGGAACCCTCCCGGTCCGCCGTCTCCCTTGAGCGCGCCGGCGCCGGTGACACCCTTGTGCACACCGTTGTTCTCCATCGTGAACGTGCCGTCCCCGTTCGGTGCCGCCATGAACACATCACCCTCAGACCGCACGGACGTGAGGCGGTCATCACCGTCATCGGGGTCACCGCTCAGGTAGGTGCTGGTTCCCCACACGTCACCGGTGAGGTCGCGCACCGGAATCACCAGGTCACCATGCAGCACCTGGACGGCGGCCACCACGGGCTGGGGTTTGATCGTTGGTCGCGAATAGTGGCTCGCCTCAGTCGCCCATGGTTCGAAGTACGGGTTGAGGCCGGTCGGCCGGTCGAAGTCGAGCGGGAAGTCCAGCACCGGCGTGAGCGTTGCAGGGCTCTCCGCGTCGAAGCTGTACACGTAGCCGTGCAGATCGAAGCGGTCCTGGGACGTCTCGGCGGTGTCGGTGGCGGTGACGTACATCGTCCCGGTCAGCGGGTCAGCGCTCACCCCGTAGGGCCGGATGTCTCCCGTGAACACGTCATCGAAGCGGAACTCGTCGACGGCGACCGGTGGGGCCGTGGGGTCGCCGCCGGTGTCGATCCGGATCAGCGAGCGGTTGTGCAGGTTGACCGCAAACAGGTAACGCTCATCGGGGCTTAACGCGATCTGGCCGATGCCGGCACGGCCCACGTTGTTCCATGCCTGAGCATCCCGTGCCCACTCATAGGTGGGGTTCTCCGCTGTCCTGCTCGGGCGCAACCCGTTCGGATCGGTCGGATCGGCGCTCGGGTCCGGGCCACCGAGGTCGATTCCGTGAGCGGCCAGGTCGACGTAGACATCAGCGGAGGCAGTCGGCGCACTCCAGTCCGCGCCATCGGGGGTCACGCGGTAGATCGCGCCAATCCCGCCCGGGCCGAAGGCCGAGTGGCGGCGCATGTATGCGGAGGCGAAGACGGTGGGAACGCCTCCGACCTCGTCGGCGCGGGTCATGGCGGTCCCGTTTGTCGCACCGACCTGACTGAACGGCACGACTCCGGTCTGCGGCACCGGCTGCGCCGTCTGCCCAGACGTGCTCTCGGCGTCCCACAAGATCGCTCCGGACGCCGGCGATGCGGCATACTCCCCGTCGATCGTGCCGTATTGAATGATCGGGAGGTACACCCGCGGGGTGTTCTCCACATAGGACGTGGGAACCTGGAAGGAGAAGTCCACACCCGCGGCACCGACGCCGTCAGCGACAGTGGCGAACTGCACCGTCGTGCCGTTGGCCGGGTCCCCGTCACGTCCGACGACGGAGGGGCGCCACTGGTCCCATTGCGCGCCGTCGGGCAGGTTCGCTTCTACCCGCCACTGCGTCGCATCCGAGGTCACCGGAAGGGTGTAGGTCCCATCCGCACCGGTGAGAACCGGACCGGCGATGCTTCCATCGGAGTCATAGGCGATCACTTCGATCCCGGGCAGGCCCGACTCGTAGGTGTCGAATACACCGTTCGAGTCGTAGTCCTGCCAGATCGAGCCGGTGATGTCGTCCCCGGTAGTCGCCGTGGCCGTACCGGCCGCACCCAGTGCGACCACCATCGAACCAACCATCGCCGCCGTCGCCGACAACGCCGTAGCGCGCCGACCTCTCCCGCGTACCTCGTGCACTCGAACGTCCTCCCACGCGCCCGAAGGCGCCATCGTGGGCGGCGCGGTGCAGCCACCCAACCGCCATCCAACTGGTCCGTGAGGAGTGGCACCAGAGCCGCCCGGGGTGAAGGCGGGGTGAAACGAGGGTGAAGCGAGGGTGAAACCGGGTTGATCAGAGCGTGGGATGATCCTGATCACGCATCGGACACCAGGCGCATGGCGTGGGCCACCCGGATCGCCTCGGAGCGAGACGACACCTCCAGCTTGCGGTAGAGCATCCTCAGCTGGGATTTGACCGTGTTCGGCGAGACATGCAACTCGCCGGCGAGCCGGCGCACGCCTTCGGTCCGCACGAGGTGCGCCAGCAACAGCTGCTCGCGATTGGTCAGCGCCACCGGTGCAGTGGCGGCGCGCAGAGCGTCACGCATGCTGACCAATTCAGCCGTGAACCGGCGGGGCAACGGGTCCAGCTCCAGCCCATCCGCCTGCATGATCAACTGGGAGAGTTCCTCGCGTCCCTGCCGTGCGAATGGCTGCCGCTGCCCGTTCCGCGCTCCAGTCGCCAGCGCGGCCTCCAACCAGCGGTCCGATTCCCGATCCTGGCCCAGGCCACGATGGGCCATCGCGAGCAACACGTTCCCCCACGCGGTATGACGACCGATGCGACCGTTGTGGCCCTTGATGGTGCGCTGGAGCCGGGCGAGGGCCCCGGCATGCTCCCCGCTGGCAATCTCGGCACGAGCGCGCAGCAACTCCACGTCGTACAGGTCCTCCGGATCGGCATAGTGCTCGGCCAGCACCTCCAGCGTGACGCTCGGTTGCCCGGTCGCGGCCAGTGCCTCCGCCTGGGCGACCACGAGCATCCGCCGCTCGAAACCGGAGAGCTCGTGATCAGCGAGTGCCGTCTGGAGCATCTCGGTGTGGGTCAGCGCGACGTGCGGACGCCCCAGCAACTCCAGCGCCATCGCGTGAAAGCACCACCCGAACAGGTCCAGCACCACAGGATCCGCCACGGTCACGGCACCGACGTCGTCGGCACGCAACTCAAGCAAGGTATCCACATCGACCGCACGCACGGCTCGAATCAACTCGACGAGCCGGGCGACCTTCGGCCACACCGGAGCCGTACCCGCGATCCCGGCGTGGGAGTGCCGCCACCACGCAGTGGGATCCGCACCGAGAGTGTGGACCAATTCCTCAAGCTCCGCGGCCATCTGCCCGATCCGCGCCTGACCGGCCTCACGTGCGAACTGAACGGCCGCGACGAACCGTTCGGCCGCCGTCGGCAGCGCACCGACGCACATGGCACTCAGTCCCGCCTGCAACAGCACCGCCGCACGAGTGCCGGCGGACAGCGCCGGATCCGCCAGCGCGCGTTCACCCACCGCATGGGCCCGATCGTGGCGGCCAGCCGCCCGAAGGCTCACAGCATGCAGCGCCGTGGTCATCGCCCTGCCCGCGCCGCTGAGGTCTCGCGCCGATTCCGCCGTGGCAAGTAGGGCTGCAGCCCGGTCCTGATCAGCGGGCGCTATCGCACCGGTGTGCCCTTCATGGGTGACGTCGATGAGCGCCCGAACCAGCGCCACCAGGAGGTGAGGATCGGGATTAGGGCCCAGCCGGGTGAGCCGTTCGCGCACCACGGCAACAGGAAGTTCGGCGAGGTGCTCCCAGTGCCTGGCCATCAGCTCGGCTCGCGCCCCGTCGAAGGCAGGAGTGTCGATCATCGCCGCGGCATCGTCGAGATGCCCCGCTACGGCCCACCCATCCAGCAAGGGTTCGACGATCTGCCAGTGGCGCG
The DNA here is from genome assembly GCF_021049285.1 of Ruania halotolerans. Taxonomy (GTDB): domain Bacteria; phylum Actinomycetota; class Actinomycetes; order Actinomycetales; family Beutenbergiaceae; genus Ruania; species Ruania halotolerans. Next base: position 286,165 of record NZ_CP088017.1, on the reverse strand, counting down.
CAGTGGGCACATCGGTACTGAGCCTGCGCTGACATGCGGCCCGGATTGCTGGAGCGAGCGCCAGACGTCCGGCAGCCGCCTCTGCGATCACACCGCCGTCCCGCATGACGCGCAGTGCGGCCATGCCATCATGAGGGCGCCCCCACAACGACTCCATCGACCCGGCGGAGAGAGTCCCACCCTGTGCCGCGAGGAGGGAGACCTCCCAGAGGTCCCAGGGCACCACCCCAGCCGATGCGGCGGCGGAAAGCTCGGCCACCGCATCATCACAGCCTCGGGCGAGAGACTGAGAGTCATACCCGCCATGTGCTGCCGCTCTGCGCACCACAGCGTCAACGGCCACGGAGTACCCGCCGGTCGCAGCAACGATCTCGGCCGCCTGCGTCAATGACACGTTCACACCGATCTCGTCCGCCCATGCGGCGGTCTGCTCGGCGGTGAAGGCAAGGTCGTGCGCCACGATGGCCACTTCGGGCCGAAGGGAGCCGGAGCGCAGACCTTCCGGCCAGCCATACGGGCTGACGACCGCAAGGATCGCCGTCGGCCAGCATCGACGGCAGGCGCGGATCGACTCCACATCGTGCGCTCCGCCGTCGTGCAATCGCACGACCACCACATCGGGAGACCCGCAGTCGGCTGCCTCGGCATCCCGGGGCACCGCACGCGCAGTACTCCACCACAGCGCTCGGTAACCCCGCGCGGCCAACCACTGACGTACGACCGTGGCCCGGCCGCTGCCGTACGGGCCGCTGATCAAGGCCACTGATCCAGGGCCGAGGTGCCCCAGCACCGATATCAGCGACGAGCGCTGGTGGGCTGCGGGACCGCCGTCCATCAGATCAGGAAACCTCACTTCGCTGTGCCAAAAGTCCGCCTCCCGGCAGTGCGCCCAGCACAGAGGGAGAGCGTTCACATCCGTTCCATGGAGAGTCTATCCACGTGTGGACGTCCCGGACGGCCACCGCCGTAGCCGGAGTGGCACGGTGCCGCGGTGCACGGCGAGCAGCCGGAGCAGCGGGGATCGTCATCCCGACCTGCCGCATCGTCGCGAACGGCGCCTCGGCCGCGACGCCAAGGGACTGGTCGGTGCCGGTGTCACCGGTCGAACCCACTCCTAGTTCGGCCACGCTCACCACGCCGGTGCGCACCATCTTGTTCCAGGACGCGGGACCACCCCTGGCCTCCTTCCACAACGCACACGCCATCACGGCTGCCAGCGCAGTGGAGTAGATCGGCCACAACGGCAACGTCCAGAGGTGCCGAAGGTCGCGCGCGGCGCGGTTCAGCAGCACAGCAAAACTCACCACGGCCAGGGACAGAGCAATACCCAGCCATCCGAGTACGCCGAGAACGGAGCGCTCCACGGGGAACTGATCGGTCACGGCAACCAGTGGCAGCGAGGCCAGGACGAGCAGCTGCAACAGGGGCATGACCACCATGGTCAAGGTGTTCACCACGAGGTACGCACCGAAAGTGCGATAGCGCAGGTTTCCGATCATCGAGGCGTGGATGCGCATCGTCTGGAGCAGACCGCGTGCCCAGCGGACGCGTTGGCGCCAGAGCGTGCGCAGCGTCGATGGCGACTCCGCATAGACCAGCGCCCGGGGTTGGAACACCACCCGGAACCCGGCTCGGTGAACCCGCCAGGTCAGTTCCAGGTCCTCGCCCACAGTGGTTTCGTCGAATCCGCCGATCTGTTCGAGCACAGCACGCGGGAACGCCCCCACATTTCCCGAGACGATCGGAAGGCAACCGAGCATGGTCAGCGCGCGCCGCACCAGACCTGTGCCGGCGTGGGAGAGCACGGCGAGTAGCCGCGTCTGGATGCGGTTGAGGTTCACCGGGCGGTCGTCACCGCACACGGCACCGACGTCCGGGTGATTGAAACCGCGGAGCATCTCCGCCACGGACCCTGGGGCGAAGATCCCGTCGGAGTCGACAAAGAACAGCACCTCCCCGGTGGACACGGCGATGCCCCGGTTGAGCGCAGCACCTTTCCCGGCATTCTCCTGCCGCACCGACCGGACCTGGGCATACCTCGCGGCCAGCGCCGCCGCCACCTGGGGGGTATCGTCCGTGGATCCGTCGTCGACGATCACCACCTCGATCCGGTCATAATCGCTCGCGACCAGCGACCGCACGCAGTTGGCGAGCACGGGGCCCTCGTTGTAGGCGGGCACGATCACCGATACCCAGGGCCGCTCATCCAGCAGGGTGTGATGACCGCGTCGCCGCCGGCGGCTCTCCCGCCATTCGAAAGCCACCGCCAACGGCACCGCGACAAGCTTGATGATCCCGAAGACCATCAACGCCAGGCCGCCCCAGAACAACACCGTGGCCGCCACGGCGCCGAGTCCGTCGATCCCGATGGGCACGTTCACGCCTCACTTCCCACGGCGAGCCCGCGTTCGGCGAGCATCGCCTCCAGGACCTCCGGTGCCGCCGTGCTGTTCGCCCCGAATCGCGCATTCACCTCGAGCACCACCGGTCGCCCCAGAACATCCCGGCGTACGTCCACATCGACGGGCCCGGTCAGTCCGAGAGCCGCCACGGCGCGCCATGCCACCTCGGCCACATCGGGAGCCTCCACACGGCGTACCGCAGTGGCGTTGCCGATGTGGCCGCCGGCCAGCGAGACCTTCTCCAGCACCACTGTGACCCCCTGAGCGCCGGTCCCGCGTGGGCGGAAGACCATCGGTGCGTACTCCACCCCTGGGGCGAACTCCTGGACGATGTGATCGGCCGAGACGGTTGGCCACGAGACATCGCGGTCGGAGGAGACAGTCTGCACACCCCGTCCCCCGCGAGAGATCCGCGGCTTCACCACCACGGGTACCCCCCAGAGCGCCGTGGCATCTCCCACTGAGGCGAACTGCTCCGGCCGCGCGAAACGAGGGACCGGCACGCCGGCGGCGCGAAGCACCTCGGCGGTGCGGAGTTTGTCGTCCGCCACCGCCACAGCGTCGGCGCCAGCGATCACCACCTCGCACCCGTGGACCCATTCAGCGGCGGCAGCGGCGATCACCGGAAGTTCCTCACTCACCGTCGGCACCACGAGCCCAATGCCCTCCGCCCGCACCAGCTCACGCAAGGCAGGAAGGAATGCCGGGTCGGCCGCCGCCGGTACCCGGGACACCGGCACGGGTGCACCCGCCACCGGTGCCATATCCGCCGCGACGACGTCCACACCGCGGGCGTGCAGCAGCGTGGTCACCGCGCGGCCGGCCGGACCGCCGGCTCCCGTGACGAGCACGCGCATCACAGGTCTCCCACCGCGGAGCCGAGGAGCCGGACCGGCTCATACGCTTCGGCGAACTCACGCTTGGCCTGGGAGCCGCGGAATGTGGCCATCCCTCGCAACCGCTGGGCACTCATGTACGGCTTGCCGGACTGGTTGCGGTGCATACGCACCGCCTGGACCTTGATGTCAACGTAATCGGCGATATCGATGAACACGCTCGGATTGAAGTCACGAGTGACCGAGGGCGATTCGTAGCACAGGATCGTGGAGTGCTGCCGGGCCGCACGCAGCGTCGCGGCGTGAACGGCGGCGTGGTCCTGGTGCTGATCATGCGCGGAGTGAGTCAGGATCACATCCGGGGCGATCTCCTCAATCGCTGCCTCCATGGCCATGACCAGCCCCTGGGTGACCTCCTGGAGCATCGTGTCCGGGAAGTCGTGCACCACCACGCTCTGGGCGCCGAGGAAGGTGGCTCCCCGGCGGGCCTCGAGGATGCGCTCACCCTCATCTCCGCCGACTGAGCCCTGGCTCATCACCAGCACGTGAACGTCGTGACCGGCATCGACGAATTTGGCCAGGGCACCACCGCAGGCCAGCTCGAGGTCGTCGGGGTGTGCGCCGATCGCCAGAATCCGACGAGGGGCCTTGACTGGTGCGGTGGCGAACCGGAGCAGCACCACGGCACCGGCGTAGCCGATCAGCAGGGCCACCGAGGCCACGGCAACACCGACGGCGAATGGGGAGCCGGGCGCGAACCACAGGGCCTGGGCGTTGGCGGGAACGAGGACGGCCACGATGGTGACCGCTGCGGCACGTACCGCGGGTGCGTGCCGGACGTGCCGGGCAATCCAGTCACCCTGAGTGAGCACCACGCTCAGGAGAACGATCGAGAGGATCAGGGTCAGGACATGATGCATGAGTTCGTCTGCTTCTTTCGGACGGTGCGGGAACGGCGCACCACAGGTGGATGGGGATGGATGGAGCGTGGAGGTGGTGCGGCCCGCGCACCGGGGGAGAAAACGCGGGCCGCACCGGTGGATCAGCGCGCTCTGCGCGTGATCCGGTACAGGAGGCCCGCCGCGCCGAGGAGCGTCAGGGCCGTGACGGGGATCCACCCGAGCGCGCCGCTGGCCGGCGGTTGGGTACGAGGACCGGGAGCTGCGGTGGGTTCGTGGGTCATAGCACCGTGACCGGTGCCCGCGCCGATCGTGCGCTCGATGGTGCTGGTGAACTCATGGGTGCGTTCGTCGATCGTTGCCCGCGCGGAGGCGGTGTAACTCTGCGCGGCCGCGTCGGTCACAGTGCTTGAGTACTGCACCATCAGCGCGGTGCCGGCAGCGACGTTCGGCAGGTCCAGGGTGAAACCAGAGGAGTTGCACGAGAGCACGTTCAAGGAGTCGGCAGGCAGATCGTGGGCGTCGATCACGTCACCGTTGGTGGCGAAGGAGGTCTGCAGGCGCCCGGAGATCTCCGCACAGTTCAGGCGGTGGCCGTCGGAGAGTTCGACCTCCACGGAGGTCTCGCTCAGCGGCCCCACCGGCGTGACGAACCGCCACTGCAGGGCGTTCGCCGCCGCCACCCGATCTTCGTGGGCCCGGTCGCGCCAGTAGCCGTAGAGGCGTGGCTCCCCCGCATCCACGCGATCCGCCGGGATGCGGACGGTTGCCTCGGCCGAGGATGCCGGCCCGGCGAACACCAGCGTCACGTCCTCACCCGCGCCGACCAGGGTGTCGTCCCAACCGGCCATGAACGATCCGGTGCCAGTGATCGTGCCGTGTTCGAGAGCGGCCTCCGTGTAGGTCACGGTGAGCGATTGATCGTCGACGGCGGCCCTCGCCACGGTCTCGCCCGTTGCTGTGCGTACGTCGAAGCCATCGCTGAGCGGTATCAGTTCGGCCGGGAGCGTGAGCGAGAATCCGTCACCGGTCCGGGCGGCCGGATCCGACCAGGTGATCGTCACCGGGAAGGACTCCCACAGATTGCTGGAGGCGTCGTCGAGGGAAACGGACCAGGAAAGCGCCTCCGTCTGCGCGTCGGTTGCCGGTCCAGGGTCCGGCCGGCTCCACGGGCTCAGCGCGTAGGGCCCCACGGCCGGGATGGCGAGCAGCACCACCACGATCGAGATGCCGGCGAGGACAAGTGCGCGAGTTCTGGACACGACGGGTTCCGTTCAATGGGAGGTCGGTGCGCCCCCATCGAGAACTGCAGGGGCGCTCTGACACCTCACACGCAGCACCGGCCCAGTCATGACGCCAACAAGTGCGTGACGCTCGTCACAGGCGGGTCACCGCGCACCGGCATGTGCTCACATCGCGGTGAAAGTCGTTTCGCGTAGTGCGCCAATCTCGCCCGTGTCCGGATCGCTGAAGCGCGTTCCGTAGGTGTGCTCCCCCGCATCCGCGGGGATGAAATGGTCGACTTCCCGATCAGTCGCGGCCGGCGGGAAGTACGTGGGCTCGCCCGCGACGAGCACCTCGTACCCATGGCCGGCGGGCACGGCGATCCGCACCCACACGGTCAGCTCGCCGCCGCCCGCAGCCACGCGCCCCACCGTGGACCCGTCCGCGGGCTGGAGGATCACCGGGGCACTGAAGGTGTACGGCTCGGTGGATGAGCTCGGCGCGGACGCGGTGCCTTCGACCTCTTGGACAGCGTGATAGCTGGTGGCGACGTCTGGCTGCCCCGGAGTGGGGGACATCGTCCAGGTGCCATCCGCTGCGGCCGTGGTCGAACCGACCTCGACGCCCGCATCGTTGAGGATTCGGACGAGGGCACCCGGCTCCGCCGTACCCGCCAGTGCGACGGGGAACGCATAGGTGCCCCCGGCAGGCGCAGTCACGGTCGGCGGGTCCGGCGTCGGGTCTGGGTCTGGCGTCGGGTCTGGGTCTGGAGTGGGATCGGGGTCTGGAGTGGGATCGGGATCGGGGGTTGGTTCCGGAGCCGGCTGGGTGACCGGTCCCGAGGCCGGATCAGGATCCCGCTGCTGCTGCCGTGGACCCGGTGCGGCGGTGTCGATCCGAGGTGGCCTCGAGGAGGTGCCGGACTCAGTGGTCTCAGACTCGTCGTTGCCGGGGAACCCGTCCGGCGATTCAGCTGGCGGCGTCGGCTCAGCAGTCGCTTCACGCTCGTCGTCGCCGACGGGGTTGTCGTCTGGCGAAGGGGCCGCAGGCGCGGCGTGATCGGGAGGTTCGCCCGTCCTGTCGTCCTCACGCGGATCACCGGTGGCAACGATCACCGCCACGATCACCGCCACGACTGCCGCGGCCACAGTGATCGACCACCGGCGGGCAGCACCAGGGTGGCGTAGCCAGCCCGGCAGGAAGGCTGGAGCCGCTCCTGCGGTCTGCGCGGCATGCGCCGCCGCCCCGGCACCCCCTGCACCCTGCGCGGCATGCGCCACCACCCCGGCACCCCCTGCACCCTGCGCGGCATGCGCCGCACCGGCGCCGCCGACTGTGAGCACCCCGGTGGCGGCCGCCGTCGCACCGGCGGGCGGGCCACCGGCACCAGCGCTGGGTCCGGACCCGACCACGGCGTCGCTGAGGCTGCCCAGAAGGCTCGGCGAACCTAGAACGACCGGGATCAGCAGTCCCCGCATCCGGGTCGAGACGTCCCGCAATTCCTCCAGCGCGAGGGTACAACTGGCACAGGTTTCCAGGTGCGCCTCCACTCGGGCGGACCGAGTGGGGCTGAGCTGGCCGCGTTCGTACTCACCGAGCAAGCCGGCACTCTGCCGGCATCGTTCATCCGCGGAGGCAACACTGACATGCGCCTGCAGCCACGCGGTCCGCAAGCCCTCGCGCGCCCGGCGGGAGAGTTGCGCCACGGCGTTCGGACTCTGGCGGAGATGTGCTGCCAGGGAGCGCGGCGTCCGGCCCTCGACTTCGGTCAGCCATAGCACTTCCTGCCAGTTCTTCGGCAGCGCGCTGAAGGCCTCAGTCACGAGGCCCCGATCGAGCAGTTCGTCGATGCCGTCGAGAACTACATGCTCACCCGGCGCCGTCGTCGCTTCGACATCGTCGACCGGAACCTCCTTCGGGCGCCGAGACCGGTCAGTGAACTCGTTGCGCACAGCACGCATGAGGTACCCCACAAATCCTTCCCTCGGTCCCCCGCCGTTGTGGATGACCTTGAGAATCCTCAGGAACGCTTCCTGAACCACATCCTGCGCATCGTGCGCAGGAGCGAACCGCCGTGCCAGTCGGACTGCGGCATGGAGGTGGCGGCGATAGAGCGCGGAATACGCCGCAGTGTCGCCGGCACGCACCATCGCGAGTAACTCGTCGTCAGATTGCTCCTCGAACGCAGCACTCCCACCGTGTTGTGAGTTGTTCATGATTCCCCGAGCCTGAACGTGAGCGCACGCTCGTCGCGCGCTCGTGTCGACGGTTGCCGGACTCACCCGGAGCCGTCGTGAGACGTCACGCACCAGGTGCCGTTCTGTGACGTCATAGTGATCGACCTCACACAAGTTCGCGGGGGGCGCGCGCGCTCATCGTAACCACACCGCGCTCCATCGACACTGGTGGTCGCACATGTTCGCTCGGTCACCTCGTCTAGGCTCACCGCAGGCACATAGCGAGAGGAGCGCGGGTGAACGCACGACGGCGGCACGAGGCCCGAGCGGCCTACGCGATGCTGCTGCCGAGTTTCGTCGGCGTGGGCGGGTTCCTCCTTCTACCGGTGCTGGTGGTGCTGGGGCTCTCCCTGATGGAATGGGACTTGATCTCGCCCGCTCGATGGGTGGGCCTGGAGAACTACCAGTACCTCCTCACCTCGGAGCGGTTCGCGAACTCGCTGTGGGTCACCACCGTGTTCACCGTGCTGTCCATCCCGACGGCGATCGCGATCGGCCTGTTGCTGGCGATCGCCGTCAACCGGGGCCTGCCCGGAACGAGCTGGCTGCGGGTGCTGTACGTGCTGCCGTGGGTGAGCGCCCCGTTGGCACTGGGTGTGGTGTGGAAGTGGATCTTGGACCCTTCCTACGGGGTGCTGAACGCGCTGATCGGGCGCCGGGTGGAATGGCTCACCGACCCCCAACTCGCCTTGCCCGCCGTGGTGTTCGTGCAGATCTGGACGACCGTGGGATACATCTCGTTGTTCTTCCTGGCCGGACTGCAACAGATCCCGGTGGCGGTGTACGAGGCGGCGATGCTCGACGGCGCCGGCAAGGTCCGGACCCTGCGGTCCATCACGCTGCCGCTACTGCGCCCCACCATGTTCTTCGTCACGGTCACCTCCGTGATCGCCTCGTTCCAGGTGTTCGACTCCATCTATGCGATGACCCGCGGCGGCCCCGCGTTCCGTACTGATGTGATCGCGAGCCGAATCTATGACGAGGCGTTCGTGAACCTGCGCCTGGGGCGGGCCGCGGCGATGGCCGTGGTGCTCTTCCTGGTGCTCGTGGCGATCACCCTTATTCAGCAGCGCTACTTCCGGCGCCGGATCACCTACGACATGTCATGAGGGGAGGCGAGCCAATGACCACGCCCACGCGGCGCACCGGAGGCAACCGGACGCCGTCGGCACGCGCCTCGCGGCTGCTCGCGAACAGCCTGACCTATGCGTTCCTCATCGCGGGTGCAGCCCTGATGCTCGGACCGTTCCTGTTCTCGCTGCTCACCTCGCTGAAGACCTCCCGTCAGTTCAATACGACGTGGCCGGTGAGCCTGCCGGACCCGGCCACCGCAGAGAACTTCACCGCACTCTTCTCCGAGCAGTACAACTTCGTGGTGCCGATCGCCGTCACGGCACAGGTGGTGCTGGTGCTCGTACTCGGTCAGATGGTCTGTTCCATCCTGGCCGCCTACGCCTTCGCCCAGCTCGACTTCCCCGGGCGGGACACACTGTTCTGGGTGTACATCGCCACCTTGATGATTCCTGCGGTGGTCACCATCATCCCGCTGTACTCGATCATGACCTCCCTCGGGTTGAAGAACACTTTCCTCGGCTTGGTGCTGCCGTTCATGTTCGGCTCCCCGTATGCGATCTTCCTGCTCCGGGAGAATTTCCGGTCCACCCCCGCGGATGTGCTGGATGCCGCGACCATCGACGGCGCCGGCATCTGGCGCCGCCTGTGGCAGATCATGGTGCCGATGAACAAGCCGATCCTGGCCACTCTGCTGCTCATCACCGTGGTGACCCAGTGGAACAACTTCCTCTGGCCGCTGATCATCGCCCCGGCCGAAGAATGGAACGTCATCACCGTGGCCACCGCCGCGCTGCAGACCCAGTACGCGGGCAACTGGACGCTGGTGATGGCGGCCACCACGATCGCGATCGCGCCGCTGGTGACGTTGTTCATCATTTTCCAGAAGCAGATCACGTCGAGCCTCGGGGTCACCGGGGTGCGCTGAGCTCCAGCAGCCACATCCGACCACCAGCCCCGCCGCACCCGACCACCAGCCCCGCCGCATCTGAACGCAGTTTTCGTGTATGAACCCAGCGTGTGAGGGGTTCACACACGAGAACTGGGTTCAGATGGCACGAGGAACTGGCTCATCCCATACTCTTCGCCCCGTCCAGGGACTCGCGGATGATGTCGGCGTGGCCGGAGTGCTGAGCGGTCTCGGCCACGATATGCAAGAGCGCGCGGCGCACAGACCAGGTGGCGTCGGTGAACCAGGGCGCCTTCGGCAGCTCATGGATCGTGTCGAGGTCAACGTCCGCCAGCACTTCGTCGGTACGGGCGGCAGTCTCGGCGTAGTGCGCGAGGAGCTCGTCCAGCGTCTCCTCGGGAAGCGTCCGGAACTCCCTCGCGAACGCCTCAAGCACGTCCGGCGGGATGCTGGCGAAGTCGGCACCGTCCCAGTCCATCTCGGCCTTCCCGTGCAGGATGAACGTTCGCCACTGTTCCTCCACGGAGGTGACGTGCTTGATGAGGCCTCCCACTGTCAGTTCGCTCACGGTGGTGCGAGTGCGGGCCTGATCGTCGGTCAGGTCACGCGCAGTGAAGCGCAGGAAGTGCCGGGCATTGCTCAAGACCTGCAAGAGGTCGGCGCGCTCGCCGGTCAGTTCGGTGGTCACGGTGGCCATCGTGGATTCGCTCATGATTCTCCTTCGATCCGGCAGCGGATTGCCGCTTGGAGTGGCTGTATCTCCACGCTAGGTGCCATTAGTGTCAGTTTCTGGCCGCTATCCGCGGGAGGATCGATGTCATGAGTACGGGCTCGCGCACTCTCCGCCTGTTGTCGCTCCTGCAGACGCATCGCTACTGGTCGGGCGACGACTTGGCCGACCGCCTCGAGGTGTCGATTCGCACGCTGCGCCGGGATGTCGATCGACTGCGAGACCTCGGCTATCCGGTTCAGGCGGACCGCGGTGTGGGCGGCGGCTATCAACTCGCACCCGGTGCGGCGATGCCGCCACTGGTGCTGGATGACGAGGGAGCCGTTGCCCTCGTGGTGGGACTGCAAGCTGCGGCGACCTCAAGCGTGGCCGGGGTGGCGGACGCCTCCGTGCGGGCCCTGGCCACAGTGGTGCCAGTGCTGCCGAAACGGCTACGGCGGCGGGTCGAGGCGATCGGTGCGGCCACGGTCACATTGGGGCCGGCGGGCCCGGTCCGGGACGTGACCGATCCCGGGACCCTCGTGGTGCTGGCCCAGGCGAGCCGGGACGCTGAGCGGGTGCGGTTCGGCTACACCAGTGCCAGCGGCCATCTCAGTCATCGAACGGTCGAGCCTGTTCGGCTGGTCACGGTCGGGCGGCGGTACTACCTGCTCGCGTATGACCTCGACCGGTCGGACTGGCGCAGCTTCCGGCTGGACCGGCTCGACGACCCGCAACCGACCGGCCACCGGTTCCGACCGCGGGAGGTGCCCGGCGGTGATGCTGCCGCCTATGTTCGCGACAGTCTGCGCCGATCTGATCGCCATCCCGAGGTCAGCGCCGAGTTGGCCGCCGAGGCCGATCAGGTCCGCGAGCGCATCGGGCGCTGGTTCGAGGTCACCGAGACAGGGCCGGGGCGCTGCCGGGTGCACGCCGAGGGCATTGATCCGGAATGGATGGCCTTCTCTCTGGCGCACGCCGGCGCGGAGATCCTCGCCGTGGAACCGGCCGAGGTACGCGAGGTGATGCGCTCCTGGGCGAGCCGGTTCACACGAGCGGTCGGACCGCCGTCGTGACCTGCTCACTGACGCGCTCAGACGCACCAGCCAGCCCACCGCGTTCGGCGGCCAGCCCCGTGGCCCGGAGGAGGGCCTCGACCGCTGTGCGAGAACCCACCGCCCGAATCATGGGACGCATCTCGAGCGTGGCGCCACCGATGATGCAGGCCTTCCAGTCGGAGGTCGCCGCGGACACCTCCGCATCTGCTGGTGCCGGCGTTGGGTCCTTCTCGATCGTCGTCAGGTCCTCGGTGACGCGCGCGGTGTAGGTCACCGGATCACTGTCGAGGAGTCGCGAGTCCGTGAGCGCGAGTGTGACGGTCACGGGCTCGGCGAGGGTGGCGTCACCGCGCGCGTGGGCACGCATCGCGAGAACGAGAGTGTCCGGACTCATGTCTGCGTCCCAGGCCAGCTCGGGGGACTCGGACGCCCACATCGACAACGCGGTGTTGACGTCCTCGAGACGCGCGCCCCACGGCGTGAGCGCGTAGACGTCGACCCGTGCCGGAGCGGGAAGGGTCCGACGCTCTGCGATCCCGTGAGCTTCCAGGTCTCGAAGTCTCTGCGACAGCACTGTCGGACTAATACCCACGACATCGCGCTGCAGTTCAGCGAACCGTTTGGGCCCGAGCAGCAACTCCCGGACCACGATCAGCGCCCACCTCTCACCGATGAGATCGAGCGCGTGCGCAGCGGCGCAGCCGTCGTTGTACGAACTGTAGGTACGGCGCGAACTCATTGACCCATCATAAGCCATTTTAGCTCTTGCTTTCATAGCGTTCACTACTGTTAGTGTAGCGGCACGTACCAGGCGAGGCGATGAGGTGGATGAGATGGGTCTGACGACTAGGGAGATCTGGGAACTGGTGCACGCGGAGCGACGGCAACTCGCCGATGACCTCGCGGCGCTCACGGCTCCCCAGTGGGAGACGCCGTCACTGTGCGAGGGGTGGTCCGTGCACGATGTGCTGGCCCACCTCCTCGAGACGGCACGCGTCGGCCGGCTCGCATTCGTCTGGTCGATGGTGCGTGCGAAGGGTGACTTCGACCGAGCCAATGAGAATGGCGTCCGGCGCTACCGGCGCGCCGACCCCGGCCAGACCCTCGCTGACTTCCGCGCCGCGAGCCACCTACGGAAGACACCACCCGCACACCGTGCCACGCGCCTGGTGGAGGCGATCGTGCACGGCGAGGACATCCGCCGTCCGCTGGGTATTACCGCCGACTATCCGAGCGCCGCGATCCAGGATGCACTGGAGTATCAGCTCCGCACACCGTCCTCGTTCGGTGGCAGCCGCGAGCGCACCGATGGACTGCGCCTGGTCGACGTCGAGACTGGTCACAGCTGGGGCACCGGTTCTGAGGTGACTGGCGCCGGAGTCGATCTGCTACTTGCCGCGTGCGGCCGCCCGCTCGACCACGCCCTGCTGTCGGGACCGGGTGCGCCCCGCCTCGTGGCCCAGGGCGCGTAACCCCCGCAGGCCGTGGGGACGTCGTCAGGAGATCAGTGAGCCTCCGGCCAACGACGGGCGGTCACCGCCGCCGTGGGCGGCGAGCCGCGTGCAGGATCAGGCCAGCGGCGATGAGGAGGGCGGCGCCGAAAGCCCCGACGAACAGCTCGGTGCCCGTGGTGGGCAACGGACCGTCCGCACCGTCTGACCCTCGCTCGGTCGGGTCCTCCGATGGGGTGACCGGTTCTGCGGTGACGATGATGTCGATCGTCGCCTGCGCACCGCCGGTATGGACGGCGGTGATCGTGTGCGCCGATGCGGCGGGGAACGTGATCTCGTTGCCGCTCACCACGTCGGTGTCGACATCGCTAGTGAACGTCGTCTGATCGGTCACATCGCCTGTGGAGTTGTCGAACTGGTCCACGCCGCTGGCGGCGATCGTGACCGACCCACCCTGGTCAACGGTGGGGGACGATGCCACCAGGATCAATCCGACCGTGGCACCGGGCACGACGGTGAGCGTGATCGTTCCGGTCAGGTCACTCGCAGCCGTGGGGACGATGAGCTCGGCCTCGTACACCCCGGCCAGAGTGGAGGTCATGGTGACCTCGCCGGTGCCGGCGTCCACCGCCGTCGTCACCGCGCCGCCGGCATCGCTCAGCGTCCACGTGGCGGGGTCGGTCGGGTAGGGATCGCCGAACTCGTCGGTCACGATCGGGGTGAAGGTGATCGACTCACCGGCAGTGATCGTGGCAGCGTCGTCGGGCACGCCGGTAGCCAGTGTGGGCGAGGTCGCCCACCAGGCATGGGTGAGGACCTCGACCGCAGTGCCGTCAGGGCTGGTGCCGGGCAGCACGGTCTCGGCGAAGAACGGATCCCCACCTCCCCCGGCTTCAGTGCGCCACCCCTTGAAGACGTCCGCATCACGTGCCGGATCGGCCGGCAAGGCACGGGCGCCGGACTCGAAGGACGGCGCAAAGACCGTCACCGGATCCACCAACGTGCCACCGTCGGTGTCGAAGGCGACGCCGTAGTGGTGGTCGAGCACCGTGACGCCACCATCGAGTACGAGGTCGGCGGTCAACGTGATGGCCCCGCCGTTGTCGATCTGACCGGTGCCGAGCAGCGCCGCACCCACGGCGGGCTGGTCCTCAGAGCCCACCAACCGGCCCGTCTCGCCGATCGTGACCTCCGCGGCCGGATCCGTATTAGGGATCACCAGATTGCCGGTGGGCACGCGCAGCGTGCCCTCCACGTGCAGCGTGCCGAAGCTCGTGCCGAATGTCCCCGCCCCGATCGCGCTGTGACCGCCACTGGCTTCCACCACGGCAGTCGCTCCGACCACCGTCTCCCCACCGAGGCCGTCGATCCCGCCGCCGATTCCGGCCGCGTCGATGCCACCGGTGGCGGTCACCGTACCGCCCTCGATGTTGAGCGGTCCGGCATCACCGCTGTAGCCCCCGCCGATCCCCGCGGCCTCCGTGCCACCGGCGGCCACCACGGAGCCACCGGAGATCGCGATGGGGCCGACCGGGGCCTCGAAGCCGCCCCCGATCCCGGCCCCGAAGGTCCCGCCTGTCGCGGTGGTGGCGCCACCGCCGATCGTGATCGTCGGACCGGGGACCCCGCCGCTGGTACCGCTACCGATTCCAGGCCCGTTGGACCCACCGGTTGCGGTGACGGCGCCGCCACTGATCGCGATGTCGCCACCACCGGGGCCTTCGAACCCGCTGCCGATACCCGCACCGTTGGTTCCGCCGGTGGTTGTGACCGCGCCGTCGGTGATAATGGTGGTGCCGGCCGCACCGTCGCGACCGCCGCCGATCCCGGCTCCTTGGTCACCGCCGTGGGCGGTGACGGTGCCGCCGCCGATCGTGGTCGCTCCCCCGGCGCCGCTGAAGCCGCCGCCGATGCCTGCCGCAAACGTGCCGCCAGATGCGGTGACGTCCCCTGCGGTGATCACGGTCGTGCCGCCGTCGGCGAGCGGGCCGCCGCCGATGCCTGCACCGTCGACGCCACCTTCGGTGACGACGGTGCCTCCGGTGATCGTGGTGGTTCCGCCCACGCCGTTGGAGCCGCCGCCGATCCCGGCCGCGAATGTTCCGCCGGAGACCGTGACTGTGCCCCCGTCGATCTGCGTGAGGCCGCCGGCACCGTTGGTGCCGCCGCCAATACCGGCACCACCGTCGTTGCCACCGGTCGCGGTGACGATACCGGCGTTGACTGTGGTGAACCCGCCGGCGCCGCCACTGCCGCCGCCGATCCCCGCGTTCTTCTCCCAGCCTTTGGCTGCCACGGAACCGCCGTTGATGATGACCGTTCCGCCGGCTTCACCGACCCCTCCGCCGATACCGGCACCACCGTTGTTGCCACCGGTGGCGCTGACGGTACCAGCGTCGATCACGAGCGTGGCGCCAGTGGTCTGGATACCGGGCATCGTCACCGCACCGGAGCTGGTCGTCAGGGTTCCGTCGGTACCGGCGGTGTCGTCGATGGTCAGCTGCCGGCCCGCTTCGATCACGATGTTGCGCACGTCGAGGTCGAAGCCAGCGAGGTCGATCTTGACGTCACAGGGGATCGTCAGCTCCGCATCGGGGGCGTTGATGCTGGTGGTGAGCTCCGCCGTCGTCGGTGAGACGCAGCCAAGGAGGAGAGCGTCGAGTTCGGCCAGGCCGCCCACGGGGTCGGCGGCTGCCGACGGCGCCTGGGCGAGTGTGAACGCTCCGATGAGCACCGCCGTGGCCGCCGCCCCTGTGTGTTGACGGGACCATCTCCGTCGCCGTGTGTCCCGCATGGTGAGAACATAGCGCTCGCAGTACCTGCAGAGATAGCGGAATCTCGAGCACGCTTTCGCACCTATGCGTGCTCAGCTGCTCCCGAGCAGTTCCTCGAATGCCCGGAACGCCTCCGGCGGTTCGGGGGAGGTCCACATCCGGTTCGTGAGCAGGATCCCGGTGCGGTCGGTGACCGGATCGGTGAACCAGCGCGAGCCAAGGCCACCGTCCCACCCGTGACTTCCCGCCGAAAGCCCGCTCGGGGCCGGCCGGGTGAGCACGCCGCAGCCGTATCCCCAGCCCGAGCCGCCGTCAGCGGCAGGACCGCCCCGGGCGAGCACCTCCGCATCGAGCTGGTTCGTGGTCATGGCTCGCACCAGATCGTTGCTCACCACGCGTTGATCGCCGACGGCGCCCCCTGAGCGCACCAGGTCGGTGAACCGTGCGTAGTCGCTCGCCGTGGAGACGAGGCCGGCGTCGCCACCGTCGGCAGGGGGTCGCGCAGCCCATTGACCATCGGCCGGGTCGTAGACGTCGGTGCCTACAGCGAAACAGGCACCGAAGCGGCTCATGCTCTCAGGCGGCACATGGAAACCCGTGTCGGTCATGCCGAGCGGTGCGAAGATCCGCTCGGCCATCACCTCACCCAGCCGCGCCCCGGCGACGCGTTCGATCAGCATGCCGAGCACCACCGAGGAGGTGTTGTAGAGCCAACGCTGGCCAGGTTGGGCCTGCAGCGGCAGGTCGCTCGCAGCGGCCAGCCATTCGTCCGTTGGCAACGCTCCCGCGGGAGCGGGCGGGCCGGGCGCGGCGCCACGTTCGGCCCATGCCGCGCCGAGCGGCGTGGGCGAGAAGTCGGTGAAGTCCATCCCCCACCCGCAGGTGTTGGTGAGCAGGTCGAGCATCGTGATCGGTCGATCCGCCGGGACTGTGTCCTCCAGCTCGGCATGCGGGTGGCGGAGCACGCGCCGGTCAGCGAGCTCCGGAAGGTAGGGATCCACCGGGTCGGTCAGGCTGATGGCATGGTCATCCACGAGCATCAGGGCAACGAGTGCAGTGACCGGCTTGGTCATCGACGCGATCCGGAAAATCGTGTCGGTCCGGACCGGCTCGGCGCCGGCCAGGTCGCGGTGGCCGAGGGCTCCGGTGAGCGCCTGGTCCCGGTCGCGGACCGACCAGGTGAGTCCAGGGATGTTGTCGGAGCCCACGTGCGGAGCGAGGGCGTCGTTCACTGTCGGCGCGGTGAGGTTTCTCATGCTGGGATAGACCGGTGACCGCATCGAAACTCATCGCTCATTCCCCCAGTGTGCCCCGACCCACCGACGCTCAGCTGGCCTGGCAGGGGCTCGAGCTGGGGGTCTTCTTCCATATCGGCGTGAACACGTTCGCGGGAAGGGAGTGGAGCGACGGCACCCTGCCGGCCGAGTCGTTCGCGCCGACGCGCCTGGATGCGGCCCAATGGGTGCGCACCGCTGCGGAGGCGGGCGCGCGGTATGTGGTGCTCACCGCCAAGCACCATGACGGGTTCTGCCTGTGGCCCACCGCCACCACCGACTACTCGGTGGCGTCCTCGCCGTGGCGCGACGGCCGCGGAGACCTGGTGGCCGAGGTGGCCGCGGCATGCCGGGAGCAAGGAATCGGGCTGGGGCTGTACCTCTCCCCGTGGGATCGGCACGCTCCCGAGTACCCGGACCCAGCTGCCTACGACGCGTTGTATCTTGCTCAGCTGCGCGAGCTCTGCACGAACTACGGCGAGCTGGTGGAGCTCTGGTTCGACGGTGCCGGGTCCGCAGGGCGCAGCTACGACTGGGAGTCGATCATGGCGCTGACGGCCGAACTGCAGCCCGGGGCGATGGTGTTCAACATGGGCACTCCCACGATCCGATGGATCGGCAACGAGGACGGTCTGGCTGGCGATCCGGTGCGCTACGCCGTCGATTCCGCCAGCCTGGACAACTACACCGACGCGGTGATCGACCTCGGTGCGGCCAGATACGTACCGCCCGAGGCAGACGTCTCGATCCGGCAGGGGTGGTTCTGGGCGGCCGACGATGAGCCGAAGAGCGTGGACCACCTGCTCGCGATCTACTACCGGTCGGTCGGGATGGGCGCGAACCTGCTGCTGAACGTGCCGCCGGATACGCGCGGCCTGATCGACGACGCCGATGTGACGCGCCTGCGGGAGTGGCGCGCCGAGCTGGACCGCCGGTTCGCCTCGCCCGTGCCGGGCGAGCTGTCGCAGATCGCCGACGGCGTCTGGGAGGTGGTCTTCGAGGCTCCGGTGACCTTCGATCACCTGGATCTGGCTGAGTACCTCAACGACGGGCAACGGGTGAGCGCGCACCGGGCGGTCGCCGTCGGGACCTCTGGTGATGGAGCGGAGGGGCCCGTGCTCGCCGAGGGGCGGACCATCGGGCACCGACGCATTCACGCCCACCCGCCGGTCACCACGCACCGGATCCGGATCGAGCTCACCGGTGCTGGCGCGCGACTGGCCGGTGTTCAGGTGCATCACGCGGGCACCCACGAGGTGCCGGAGATCGCCTACCTGGCGCCGACGGACGAGCCGGAGTAGCGGGAGGTCAGTACGGCAGTGCCAGCTGCCAGACGTTCCCTGTGTTCGCACCAGGCAGCAACCGATCGACCCAGCTTCCAAGCGCCGACGCAGCTTCTTACCTATGTCGCCGCCACGAAGTTCGGTCGGCAGCCGGAACCACTGTCCGGGGGAGCCTGACGACGTGGACGAGCTACCTGTCCCTCGGGAGAGACGGACTCGCCGGCCGATCGGCTCCCCGGATGAGAGCGAAAGCGCGTAGCGAGATCGGGGCGGCGGTCGACAGGTCAGGCGTAGCGGCCTAGCGTTAGGGACCATGTGGGGTCGGCCGAAGGGGATTGGCACGCGCGGAGTGGGGCTCATCGCCTCCGCCACCGCAGCCGCAGCGCTGGTGGCTGGGTGCACGGGATCGGATGACTCCTCGCCCTCGGCAGGTACCGGCACATCGAGTACAGCACCCACGACTGCGAGTGAGCCGGACGCGTCGGGCGCACCGGGCGAATCCTCCGAACCTGCGGAGCCGGAGTCCGCTGACCCGCCCACACCAGCTCCGACTCCCGATGACTCGGGCTCCGGGTGCAGAGGCGAGCTCACCTATGCCGACGACATGGACTACTCGCTGCCGAGACCCGAGCCGGGCGAGTTCGTGCCCTACGACTATGCCAGTCAGATTCAGGAACAGAGTGGCGGTGGTCTCGAGCTCGTCGAGCTCCGGACCGCGGGGCACGACGGGTTCGACCGGTTCGTCGCCGAGTACACCCTTCCCCATGGCTACAACGGCGATCCGGGACTCTACGTGGCGTATGTCGACTGCGCGGGCACGGAAGGTACGGGCGAGGAGATTCCCATCACCGGCGCCGACATCCTGCAAGTCTCCATCATCGGCGCCTCCCCGCGCGTCTCCGACGATGGCGTCTGGGCCGAGACGCCCGAGGTCGACCCACCCGGAGCCGCCATCACCGACATCGACTACCAGGAACCGACCGGCGGGTCTCACGTCCTTCACCTGGGCGTCGGCCACGAACGCGCCAACTTCCGCGTGTTCTCCTTGATTGACCCCATGCGCGTGGTGGTCGACGTGCGACACCCGAATTGAGGTCGACCGTCGCCGCGTGGGTTCCCTGAATGTCGCAGATTCGCCGCAGGACGACACTCAGGCAACCCACGGGCACAGCGGAGTCTTCCGTCAGGGGCTCGGCGGCCCGCTCGAGTCGCGCACCATCAAGGTCGGGCTGACCAGCACCCGATGCACCGGCCGGCCGGGGTCGGCCATCCGGGCGGCGAGCAGTCCAACAGCGGTCCGTCCGATGGTCCGCCGCGGCGGCCGGACGGCGGTCAGAGCAGGAGCGGTCATCGCCGCCACCTGGTCGTCATAGGAGACCACCGAGAGGTCGCCGGGCACGCTGATCCCGCGCTCCTCGGCACGCTGAATCAGCCGGATCGCCTCGGGGTCGGAGTGCACCAGCAAGGCGGTGGTGCCCGTGGCCGCCACCTCGTCGATGATCGAATCGATCGCGTCCTCGAAGTCCGGTTGGCGCCGATCCGGGATGGACCGGTCCACCACGCCGGTGGAATCGAGACTGTGGTCGTCGCAGGTAGCGCGCCATCCGGCGCGGATCTGCTGCACGTGGGGCGAGTCCTTGCTCAGCGCCACCCCGACTCGCCGGTGTCCGAGCCCGACGAGGTGGTGCACGGCCATCGCAGTGCCGTCGGCGTGATCGGTGATCACCGACTCCACGCTGCGCCGCACGCCCCCGACCGCCGCCGTGCGTTCCATCAGCACCACCGGCACGGGCGCCTCAGCAAGCCACTCCCGCATCAACTCACCTCCGGCGCCGCGCAACGTGGGCGCCATCAAGAGTCCGCGCGCCCCCGCATCGATCAACCGCTGCACATCACCGCGCTCGTCCGGGGCGTGATAGACCGACCCCCGCAGCGTCACGCGGAGCCCGAGGCGCTGCGCCTCTTCTTCCGCGCCGCGCGCCACATCCGGCCAGTAGTAGTCCAGCGAGGGCACGAGCATGCCGGCGCTGCCGCTGCCGACGGCGGATCCGGCCACCGGCCAGGTTCCGGTCCGCCGGGCTGCGGTGCTCGGGCGAGGGCCGACGGCGGTCGCACCCCCATGCACGCGGCGCACCAGTCCCGCATCGGCCAGTTCGCCCACAGCGCGCCGCACCGTCACCGGGGTGACCCCAAGCTCCGCGGCCAGCTCCGTCACCCGGATCATGCCGCGCTCGGTCACGGCGGCCAACACCTCGGCCTGCCGCGAGCTTGCGCCAGCGAGCCTCGGGTCATCACCCGTCGTTTGCGTCATCACGCCCCTTTGTCATGTGTTCCGCGCCTCGTGCCAGCGTAGACAGTCGGCCGCACACCATCGCACGCTTGCCGCCACGCCGCGCTGGTTGACAGTCCTTATGATCGAATCTACTGTGAGCGATCGTAACAGAGCGTTTTGATTGTTTTTCGATCAGCATCGAAGGAGTTGCCGTGGCGACCATCCGCCCCCACACCACCCTGGTGATGGCGCGTGGCACCTTCGAGCGACAGTTCGGCCCGGAGGAGTACCACCGGCTCGAATCCCTCGCCACCCTTGGCGACCCCGCCTACATACCTGACCTGGCCGCCGTCGGGCCGGAGCGGTTGGCGCTCACGGAGGTGCTGCTCACCTCGTGGGGATGCCCGCCGATCACCGATACGGACCTGGACGCGATGCCGCGGCTGCGCGCCGTGCTGCACGCCGCCGGAAGTGTGCGCGCCCTGCTCCCGCCGAGCGTGCATTCGCGTGGCATCGCCGTGGCCACCGCTGCCGAGCAGAACGCCGTCCCCGTTGCGGAGTACACACTCGCTGCCGTGATCCTCGCGGGCAAGCGGGCCCTCCCACTTGCCGCCGAGGGACGCCTGAACCCCGGTACTTGGGAGTCCTCGTTCGAGACCTCCCAGCTGTCCAACCACGGCCGCAGGATCGGCCTGGTCGGGTTCTCGAAGATCGGCCGCCGTGTGCTCGAGCTGCTCCGCGTGCTCGATCACGGCCCGATCCTGGTGGCCGATCCGATGGCCGATCCGGCCGAGGTGCGCCGGCTGGGCGGCGAACTCGCCCCGCTGGACGTGGTGCTGGCCCAGTCGGAGATCCTCTCCCTGCACGCACCCTTGCTGCCGGAAACGCAGGGGATGATCGGCGCCGACCAGCTGGCGCAGATGCCTGCCGGGGGCACCCTCATCAACACCGCCCGGGGTGCGCTTGTGGACCACGAAGCGCTGTTGTCGGAGTGCGCGAGTGGCCGACTGGACGCGATCCTCGACGTCACCGACCCGGAGCCGCTGCCCGCCGGGCACCCGTTGCTCGCACTGCCGAACGTCACCGTCACCCCGCACCTGGCCGGATCCCTCGGCACCGAGACCCGGCGACTGACCCAGTTCACCCT
The DNA here is from genome assembly GCF_021049285.1 of Ruania halotolerans. Classification (GTDB taxonomy): domain Bacteria; phylum Actinomycetota; class Actinomycetes; order Actinomycetales; family Beutenbergiaceae; genus Ruania; species Ruania halotolerans. The sequence goes on along the minus strand of NZ_CP088017.1, from coordinate 264,618 downwards.
TGATGGTCTGGAGGCGTTCGTCGCCGGTCAACCGGTACCCGGTGCCGTCACCGACGAGAGTGCGCAGGTGTCCGCATGAGCCGCCGCGACGAGACCGCACTCGATCGCTCGCGAGTGCCCCACATCTCGGGAACATCTCGCGAAATGAGCGAGATTGACCGCACTCGCGTGCGGGGGCGGGAGGACCTGGCCGCGTTCGCGGACGGCCTGCTGGCCGCCGTCGAGCCGTACCGCTCCCCTGCCGGATCACTGATCACCCTCCCCGGCTCCCCGGGCGGATACGGCACCGCCGTGGACGGCCTCGAAGGGTTCGCCCGCACTTTCCTGCTCGCCGGATTCCGGGTGACAGGGGAACGCGGTGCCGACCCGAACCACCTGCTCGAGCGCTACGCTCGCGGCTTCGCAGCCGGCACCGACCCCCACGGCTCTGAACGCTGGGTCCGGCCCACTGAGCACCCGCAGGCAAAGGTCGAAGCCGCCTCGCTCGCGCTCATCCTGGACATGACCCGCCCGTGGCTCTGGAACCACCTCGACCCGGTGGTCCAGGAACAGATCGTCGACTACCTCGCCGAAGTGGTGGGCGATGACACCTACCCCCGGTGCAACTGGCTCTGGTTCCGCGTGAGCGTGGAGACGTTCCTGCGCTCCGTGGGCGGCCCGCACCGTCTCGATGACATCCGCGCCGACCTGGCCCTGCACGATGAGTTCTACGAGCAGGACGGCTGGTACCGGGACGGCGACGAGCGCTCCTACGACCACTACATCGGCTGGGCGATGCACCTCTTCCCCACGCTGTGGGCCCAGATGTCCGGTGCCGCCGACCTCGCCAAGCCCCGCGCCACCCTGGACGCCGAACGCCTGGACCGGTTCCTCGCCGACGCCGTGCACCTGGTCGGCACTGACGGCACCCCGCTGATCCAGGGTCGCAGCCTGATCTACCGGTTCGCCGCTGCCGCCCCGTACTGGGTGGGTGCCCTCGCACAGGTCCCCTCCGTCCCGCTGGGTCAGTTGCGCCGCGCCGCTCTGGGCATGGTGGATCACTTCGCCCAGCACGTGCCCAACGATCGAGGTCTGCTCGACCTCGGCTGGCACCGGCCCTGGCGCGCCCTCGCCCAGTCCTACTCCGGCACTGGATCCCCCTACTGGGCCAGCAAGGGCTTGCTCGGTCTGGCCCTGCCTGCCGATCATCCTGTGTGGAGCGCTCCCGAGGAGGAGCTGCCGCACGAATCGGCCGATGTGGTGCGTTCGATCGCCGCCCCGGGCTGGGTGGTCAGCGGAACCGCTGCCGACGGCGTGGTGCGGGTGAGCAACCACGGCACCGACCATGCCCTCGCCGGCAGCACCGGCGGTGACTCCCCGCTCTACGCTCGCCTCGGCTACTCCACCGCCACCTTCCCGCTCCTGGACGCCGCCTCCTGGCAGGCGCCGCGGGACCAGTCCGTGGTACTCACCGATGCCGCGGGGCGGCGCAGCCACCGCAGCGGGATGCTCACTCTTCCGGTCGACAACACAGCGAGCACCACCGCCATTGCCGCCTCCCGAGCCCGCGCCCACTGGATCCGCCCGGCCGACGAGCAGCAATTGCACGGCTCCGGCGCCCAGGGCGAGGCCACCGACGCCGGCACGATCACCACGATCTCGGTGCTGCACGGGGCGTGGGAGGTCCGGCTGGTGCACCTGGACGACCCCTCTCCAGACGCCACAGCTCTCGAGGCGGGCGGCTGGGCCCTGGCAGACGACTCCGGCGTGGTGGACGAACAGACCAACGGGGCCGGTTCGGACAACTCTGCCTCCGCCGTCGGCACCACCCTGGTGACCCGCACGCACTCCGCCGGCCTGCACGGTCTGCGCGGATGGACGTCGGTTCGCACCGACCACCACGACGATGCCTCCCCGCTCGGCGCCCACGCGTGCGTCGCCATCCTCACCAGCTCACCGACCCCGGGCTGGTACGCCCTGGCACTCGGTCTGGCCGGTATCGGCCGCCTGCCCGCAATCCCCTCCGTCCACATCGATGCGGGTCACGCCCGGATCGAGTGGGCGGACGGCACCGGTACTGCCGTCATCCTGGACAACATCGTTGACCGGGCCGATGGCGGACCATCTGACTCCAGCACAACCACGCCCATCCGGGCACGAGACCTCGAGGAGAGGATCACGCAATGAAGCGCACACTACTGACTGGCGCAGCGGCACTCGCTGCCGCAGCGCTCACGCTCACCGCATGCAGCGGTGACGCCGACGGCGGAAGCAACGGCGGCGACGGCGGTGGCGACGCGTCCGCCGTCGACACCATCACTCTGGCCGGGTGGAGCCTGAGCACCACCCCGGAGTTCCAGGTGCTCGCCGATGCTTACCAGGAGCAGAACCCGGACATCACCGTCGAACTCAAGGAGTACGACGCCACCGAGTACGACACCCAGATGATCGCCGACCTGGCCGCCGGGTCCGCCCCCGACATGTACGTGCTGAAGAACCTGAAGAACTTCTTCACCTACCAGGACGGCGACCAGCTGCTCGACCTGTCCGAGGTGGCCTCGGGCGTGAGCGATGAGGTGACCGGGATGGACGCCTACACCGTGGACGGTGCCACCTACGCCATTCCGTACCGTCAGGATGCCTGGTACCTGTACTACAACAAGGACCTCTTCGATGAGGCCGGGATCGAGTACCCGGACGGTTCCTGGACGTGGGACGACTACGCCGCGACCGCCGAGGAGCTGACCACCGCACTCGCCGATTCCGGTAGCGACGCCCTCGGCACCTACCAGCACAGCTGGCAGTCCACCCTGCAGGGCTTCGCGAACGCTCAGGTCCCGGACGCCGATCTGCTCTCCGGTGAGTGGGAGTACCTGGTGCCCTTCTACGAGCGCGTCGTCGCACTGCAGGACGCCGGCGCGCAGATGGACTTCGGCGCCGTGACCACCAACTCGGTGACCTACCAGGCGCAGTTCGGCACCCAAGAGGCCGCGATGATGCCGATGGGCTCCTGGTACGTGGCCACCCTGCTCGCCCAGCAGGAGAGCGGTGACGCCGATGAGTTCAACTGGGGCTTCGCCCCGGCACCGCAGGTGGACTCGAGCACCACGGACATGCCCGTGACCTTCGCCGACCCGACCGGGATCGGGATCAACCCGGCGGTGGACGCCGACACGGCAGCGGCCGCCCAGGACTTCCTCGCCTTCGTGGCCAGTGAGGACGCCGCTGCCGCGCTTGCCGAGATCGGCATCACCCCGGCGATCACGAGCGACGCGGTGACCGAGACCTACTTCTCGATCGACGGGATCCCCACCGACGAGACCTCACAGTTCGCCTTCTCCACGCACGAGGTGCTCCCGGAGAACCCGGTGGCAGCGGAGACCGCCGCACTGCAGAACATTTTGAATGATGCGCACTCGGCAATCCTCGCCGGCACGGTGTCCCCGGCCGACGGCATTGCTGAGGCGATGGACCGGGCCCAGTCCGAAGTTCTCGGCTGAGCCAGCCCACCCCATACCCGGAGCCGACCGGCCGGTGCGTCCATCGCCGGCCGGTCGGCACCACTGATCAACGAGGAGAACCATGGCGACCACAGCCGTGGACGTAGCCGCAGCCCCGACGCCACCGCCGCGCCGGAATTCCAGGCGGCTCACCCTGCGCCGAACATTCATCGGGTGGACCTTCATCCTCCCGAACTTCATCGGATTCGCGGTGCTCACCCTGACGCCGGTGGTCATCCTGTTCTACCTCGCGTTCACCTCGTGGAACGCATTCGGGCAGGCCAACTGGATCGGCCTGGAGAACTTCCAGCGGCTGATCACCGACGGCACCTTCCACACGGCGCTGGCCAACACCGCCTACTACGCGGTGATGCACATCCCGCTCACGTTGGCGGCCTCCCTCGGCCTGGCGTTGCTGCTGAACCACAAGATGCGCGGGATCGCGTTCTTCCGCACGGTGGCGTTCTTCCCCTACATCACCTCGATCGTGGCCATCGCCGTGGTCTGGAACATGCTGTTCTCCCCCGACTCCGGGCCGATCAACCAGTTCCTGATGGCCCTCGGGATCGACAACCCACCCGGCTGGACCACCTCCGCCACCTGGTCGATGCCCTCGATCGTGCTGGTCAGCGTGTGGCGCGAGATGGGCTACTACATGCTGTTGTTCCTCGCCGGGCTGCAGGCCATCCCGCGCGAGCTCTATGAAGCGGCCCGGGTGGATGGCGCTCACGCGATCCAGCGGTTCTGGAACGTGACCGTGCCGAGCCTGCGGCCCACCACGTTCTTCGTGACCGTGATCCTGACCATCCAGAGCTTCAAGATCCTCGATCTGATCCTGGTGATGACCGACGGCGGCCCCGGCACCTCCACGCTCGTGCTCGCCCAGTACATCTACCGCAAGGGCTTCGAGGAGAACGACTTCGGGTACGCCTCGGCCGTGGCCGTGGTGCTGTTCTTCATCTGCCTCGCCCTCACGGTGGTGCAGTTCCTGCTCAACAAGAGGAGGGAGGTCTGATGGCTACCGTCACCCTCGATCGCCCCAGCACGAACGCCCCGCAACTGCGCAAGGATCCCAAGCAGGGGCGCAGGATCGTCGCACGCGTGGTGCTGTACGCGGCCATGATCGTGGCCGCCGCCGCGATCATGCTGCCGTTCTTCTGGATGGTCACCTCCTCGCTGAAGACCAACAACCAGGTGTTCTCCGTGCCGATCCAGTGGCTCCCGGATCCGGTGGTGTGGGGCAACTACCTGGATATCTGGGCCAAGGCGGACATGCTCAACTGGGTCAAGAACACCTTGATCCTCTCGGTGAGCGTGACCTTCCTGCAGGTCCTCACGGGCAGCTTCGCCGCGTACGGATTCTCCAAGGTGCGGTTCCCGGGCCGGGACGTGCTGTTCCTCACCTACGTGGGCACGATCGCAGTGCCGTGGCAGGCGTACATGATCCCGCAGTTCATCATGCTCTCGAAGGCGGGTCTGTCGAACACGCTATGGTCCATCCTCGCGCTGCAGACGTTCAGCGCATTCGGGGTGTTCCTGATGAAGCAGTACTACGAGTCCATCCCCGAGGAGCTCTCCGAGGCAGCCCGGATCGACGGGCTGTCCGAGTACTCGATCTGGCGCAAGATCGTGCTGCCGCTCTCCGGTCCGGCCGTGGCCACCCTGACGCTGCTGACGTTCGTGAACACCTGGAACGACTACCTCGGCCCGCTCATCTACCTGCGCGACAGGGACATCTGGACGATTCAGATCGGGTTGAAATCCTTCGTCTCGCAGTACAACGCTGAGTACGCTTTGATCATGACCGGCTCGGTGATCTCCGTGCTGCCGATCGCGTTGATCTTCATGCTCGGGCAGCGGTACTTCGTCCAGGGCATCGCCACATCCGGGCTCAAGGGTTGATGATGGCCACCGTGGCGCCATCGAACAGGTCCAGGACGCGGCTGCGCAGGCCCTCCGCCGAGACCTGGGAGATGGTGATCGGCATCGGGTACCTGGTGCTCGGCACCAACGCGATGCTGCTGGTCGGTGCGCTGCCGCTGGTGGTGCTGCTGATCAGCACGGACCCGGTCACCTCCTGGCCCGCCCTGCTGAGCGCGGGTGTGCTGGCCACACCCGCGCTCACCGCCGCCTTCGCCGTCTTCCTGCACTACTCCCGCACCCACGGCACCGATGTGATCCGCACCTTCTGGCGTGCCTGGGCGGTGCACCTGCGCCGATCCCTGGCGATCGCGGCGATGTGGACCGCGACGGCGGTGGTACTGGCCGTGGATGTCCTCGCCCTGTGGGGCTCTCGCCTGGGCGCCGTGCTGACGCCTGTGCTGGTGGTGCTGCTCGTACTCGCCACCGCCACGGCGCTGCTCGCGCTGGTGGCAAGCGTGGAGCGGCCCGAGGCCCGGCTGCGCGACGTGCTGCGCGCCTCGGTCTACTTGGGGGTGCGCCGCTGGTACCTGACGCTGGTGTCCTTCCTGGTGCTCGGCCTGCTCGCGGGACTCTTCGTGGCACACCCAGCCCTCGCCGTCGGTCTGGCGGCGACGCCGCTGCTGTACACGGCGTGGGGCAACTCGCGCTACACCCTCAAGCCAGTCCTGCCCGTGGGCTCCTCCATCGAGGCGTAGACCCACTCGCGCCGACCTACCCTCCCGAGACGGACACACCTTCCTCCCTCTGTCGACGTGTGGAAGGTGTGTCCGCGAGGCCTCAGGAGGCGTCGGCGAGCAGAGAATGCAGGGTGACGTCCGGATGGGTCCGCCCGATCGACCGGGCCAAGTAGATGTCCCGCAGCAGGGCGAGCCAGACGCCGTCGTGCCGGCGGGCGATCTCCACGCCGGAGACTCCCGAGATCGTGGCTGCGTCCTCGGCACTCACCCGCCGGGCGACGGAGTACGGGAGGGCGTCCAGCACGATCCGGCCACCGAACTCATGCTCCATCCGGTGCGAGGCCACCTCGAACTGCAGCGGCCCGACAGCGGCGAGGATCGGGTTCCCGTCGCCGCGTAGCTCGGAGACGAGGCGTTGCACCACACCCTCTTGCACGAGCTTGTCCATCCCGCGCCGGAACTTCTTGGAATCACTCGGGTCCGCAACCCGGGCTGCGGCGAAATGCTCCGGCTCGAAGACCGGCATCGGCGGGAACGTCACGGCCGGTCCGGCGGCGTCGTAGAGGGTGTCGCCCACGGCCAGGTTCGCCGCGTTCACCAGCCCGACGACGTCCCCCGGGTAGGCGAGGTCCGTCACCTCCCGGTCCCGGCCGAAGATCGACAGGGCGTACTTGGTGGCGAACGAGCGACCGGTGGGCTCATGGATGAGGATCATGCCGCGTTCGAAGGTGCCCGAGCAGACCCGCACGTAGGCGACGTGATCGCGGTGCTTGGGATCCATCCCGGCCTGCATCTTGAACACGAACCCGGAGAACGGCGAGTCGACCTCGCGCTCCTCCCCACTGTCGGTCGGGCGGTCGTGGGGCGCGGGCGCCCAACGCTCAACGGTCTCCAGCAGTTGCCGGACGCCGATGTTGCCCAGGGCCGCTCCGAACAGGACGGGCATCACCGTGGCTTTCGGCGCCTCCGGGTCGAGTGCCGGGAGCAGCTCCGCCTCTTCGCGGGCGCGGGTGTCCTCATCGCCGAAGTGCTCACGTGCTGCGGCGGCGTCAAGAGAGTTGTCCTCGGCGAGCTGCGCACCGCCCGGTGCCTTCCGGTAGGCATGCACGTGGCCGGTCGCAGCATCGAGCAGGCCGAAGTCGGAACCACCGATCCCCACCGGCCACGTCACCAGTTGCGGTTCCCGATCGAGTCGTTCGTTGATCTCGTCGATCAGCTCCAGCGCTTCGAGCCCGGGCCGGTCCCACTTGTTGATGAAGGCGATCACCGGGACCTGCCGCCTGCGGCACACCTCGAAGAGCTTGAAGGTCTGCGGTTCCAGCCCCTTGGCGGAGTCGATCAGCATCACGGCGCAATCCACGGCGGTGAGCACCCGGTAGGTGTCCTCGGAGAAGTCCGCGTGCCCGGGGGTGTCCAGGAGATTGATCACCAGGTCGCCCCAGGCGAACTGCAAAGCAGCGGAGGTGATCGAGATCCCGCGCTTGCGTTCCATCTCGAGCCAGTCGGAGACCACACCACTGCGGTTGCCCTTGCCATGGACAGCCCCGGCTTCCCCGATCACCTGAGCATGCAGCGCCAACGCCTCGGTGAGGGTGGACTTACCAGCGTCCGGATGGGAAATCACGGCGATGGTGCGGCGTCGGGCCGCCTCTTGGTACAACGTCACTTTGGCACCCTCCGGCCTCAACTCTACCGGCGCGTCAGGGATCGACCGACCGCACAGATGAGACATTCCGCACCATGAGCACGCTCACGTCGGGTGAGAGTGACGGCCGTTGCGACGGAGCCACACGCCCTCGTCGCCGTCACGCCATCGATGACCGATACCGTGCTCTGACGAAGTGAAGCTCGTAGCCGTGGATCGGAGAGTCATGTCGCAGGTACGCCTCAACGGGCAGCTCGTCTGCACCGACGCAGACCAGGCCGCGACCGTACTCCGGTACCTGCCGGAACACGTCGCGCTCACCCGCGCCGAGGCCGGCTGCCTGTCCTTCGAGGTACATCGCAGTGATGATCCGCACGTCTGGCACGTCGATGAGCTGTTCCGCGACGCCACCGCATTCCGCGCACATCAGGAGCGAGTGGCCGCCAGTGAGTGGGGTCGCGCCACAGCGGGAATCGAACGCCATTACACGGTCGAAGGCAACGCCTGACGAAAGTTGCCAGAAGTAGCGACCGGCCCGGTCGGGCACGTCAGGGCCGCCGTCAGTGGCTCTCCCGACCATCATCGACTGGCTCGGCGGGCTCGGCGCAGTAGTTCAACTCACCGCTCTCGCCCGCGTGATAAGCGTAGATGTCTCCGCGGTACTCAAGGATCAGGCGATAGCCGTCGACCACTGCCTGGGTGTAGGACTGGCCAGGCTGGGGACAACCAAGGGCACCGTCCGGCCAGGCGACCTCTTCGAGCGGTTCGGGGTAGATCTCGTAGTACCGCACGCTGAGCCGTTCGGCCAGGTCGTCGACGGCGGCCCGCTCCTCCTCGGAGAGGTCGGCAAACCGTTCGTCCCAGTGCTCCTGCGGGTCTGCACCTGCCGGGTCATCGGTGGGTTCGGCGGGCTCATCCGGCTCGACCGTGGTGACATCCGGCTCTGGCGAGGGGTCGTCCCCGGACGGACCGCAGCCCGCCAGCAGCAGCGCAGCGGCGGCGGCAGCAGCGGCACCAAGCATGCGACGCACGGGCGACACCTCCTTCACCCCACATCATAGGTTTCGCCCGGCCAGATCGTCTCGGGAGACTATTGACGGTCTGGGGTGAGTTGCTGCCACATCTGGCGGCAGATCACTCCACGCCGTCGGATACGTGCAGCCGCCCGGAAAGGAGCAGCGGAGGGCACGTGAGATCAGTCGTTGTGAACGTCGGCGAACTCCACCGACCGCACCCCGGTGACATCGGCTGCCGCGGACAGAAACGGGGCGACGTCGGCATTGTTCTGCGAGCGCAGCTCGATCGTGGCCTGCACCCGCACCGGCTTTCCTGCCTTGGAGGTGTTGCGACTCTCGGCGACAAGCGCTTCGAACCCGTACTCAGCGGCGAGCGCCAGTGTCCTCCGGAGGGCACCGAACCCCTCGCGGTACCGAATCAGCACGGTGGTGTCGAGTGCCCGAGCACGCAGCCTTCGACCGAGTTTGCCCAGTCCCCACACCGCGATCATGTAGAGGACCGTCGCCACGATCGCCAGTGCCGGCGCGCCGGCTCCGCAGGCCATCCCGATTGAGGCAGTCACCCAGATCGAGGCCGCCGTGGTCAGCCCGGAGACGATGTTCTGACGCACGAAGATCACCCCCGCCCCCAGGAACCCGATTCCCGAGACGATCTGGGCAGCGATACGCGAGGGGTCAACGATCGCATCGGGACCGGTCAGCCCCTGGAAGCCGTAGGCGGAGACCAGAGTGAATACCGCAGTACCGACCCCGACCAGGGTGTGCGTGCGCAGTCCAGCGCTCTTCAGCCTGCGCTGACGTTCCAGGCCGATCGCCGCCGACAGGACGAAGGCCAGGCCCAGCAAGGTGAGCTCGGTCAGGGTCGTCTCACTGAACCAGACGATGTCCACAGTTCCTCCAGTGTCATCAACTGCGCCGTTTGGTTAAATCTTCTCACCAACCGTGCACGGAAGCACCTTCACTTCTGCCGCCCACACTACCGGAGTGGCGGGTCGAAGCTGCGCCCGATAGAGCAGGAACCGCACCAACCTGGGCGATACGCACGGAACTGGGGCGACAGGATCGCGCGAGGCACCGCGATCATCGACTGTGATAATTATCTTGTCATCTCTCACTTGATCGGTATACGCTCACCGTGGAGATGCCAGCGCAGGCATCTCGATCTGACGAGGAGGAGATGGTCGTTGGCTCCCCAGGACGTGATGTCGCACCGATCGGCACCCCAGCCGGCGGCATACCACTCGCGCGAGCGCCGTCGAGGACGGCGACGGCGAAACCGCCGTGAGTACGCGTTGTTCGCCCTCCTCCTCCTCCCGAACATCACTTTGGTCGCCACGTTCGAGTACTGGCCCGTGCTGTACAACGCCTACCTGTCGTTGACGGACTGGAACATGATCTCCGGCGCCCCAGAATGGGTGGGGCTGGACAACTACGTCGACCTGTTCACGAGCAGCGCGTTTCACCAGGTGCTGTCCAACACGGCCTACTTCGCCGTCTTCGTGATCATCGGCAGCGTCGTCCTCGGACTACTCCTGGCACTGCTGCTGAACCAGAAGCTCCGGTTGCGCGGCGTGGTCCGCACCGCGGCCTTCGCGCCGTACGTCATCAGCGGTGCCGCAGTCGCCACCCTGTGGCTGTTCATCTTCGACCCGAACTACGGGCTCTCCCGATTCGTCTTCTCCGGACTCGGGGCGACCTCACCTCGGTGGGTCACCGACGCCGAATGGGCGATGCCCGCCTTGATCATCGCCTACCTGTGGAAGGGAGTGGGCTTCGTCGCCATCGTCTATCTCGCCGGCCTCCAGGGGTTGCCGGAGGAGTACGACGAGGCCGCCAGGATCGACGGCGCGGGGCGATGGACGATCTTTCGCAGGATCACTCTGCCGCTCCTGTCGCCGGTGACGTTCTTCGTCTCGGTAATCACCACGATCGGCACCTTTCAGGCATACGACCTCATCGCCGTGCTGACCGGTGGCGGCCCAGGTATCTCCACCACGACCCTGTCCTGGTACGTGTACGAACGAGCCTTCAAGGCCTCCGACGCCGGAGGGGCTGCGGCGTCGGCGATGATCTTGTTCGCCATCCTCCTGGTGATCACGGTCGTCCAGAACATGTACTCCCAGCGCAAGGTGCATTACCAGTGACCACGACCGAGACGCGCGCGTCCGAGAAAGGCCGCCACGACGTGACAAGCGCCCCAGACCGGCAGAGCAGCTCGCGCCGACCGATGTCGGACAGCAGGTTGCGCCGCACGCTCCTGTACATCGCACTGATCGTTGCCGCACTGACGTTCCTGGTGCCGGTGTACTGGCTGTTCTCCTCAGCACTCAAGGAGAACTCCGAGATTTACCAGTTCCCACCACAATGGTTCCCCGAACCGCCCGTTTTTCAGAACTTCGGGGACGCATGGGATGCGGCACCCTTCGGCAACTTCCTCGTCAACTCCCTGATCGTGACCACCGCCGGGGCCACCATCAAGCTCATCAACGCGACATTCACCGCGTACGCGTTCACGTTTCTGCGCTTCCCGTTCAAGAATGTGCTCTTCCTCGTGATGCTCGGTTCTCTCATGGTTCCGAACAACGTGACCTTGATCGTCAACTACATCACCGTCGCCAACTTGGGGTGGATCAACACCTACATGGGGCTCATCCTTCCCAGCGCCGGATCAGTCTTCGGGATGTTTTTGCTCCGGCAGTACATGCTGACGCTACCGACGGAAATCACCGAGGCCGCCAAGGCCGACGGGGCTGGGCACCTGCGCATCCTCTTCCAGATCATTCTTCCCATGTGCAAACCGATGCTCGTCACGGTGGCAGTGATCGCCGTCGTCGATATGTGGAACGACTTCATCTGGCCCCTCATCGTGACCAACACAGTCGAGATGCGCACCCTCCCGATCGGGTTGCTCTACCTCCGTTCACAAGAGGGCTACAACGACTGGGGCGAGATCATGGCCGGCACCGTCATCGTTGCGCTGCCGATGCTCATCCTCTTCCTCTTCACGCAGCGACACATCGCTCGTGGCCTGACGTCGGGTGCGGTCAAAGGCTGACCGCTCCTCCCGTCGTCTCACCGCTAGAAAGGACTCACCCATGACCATCGAACGATTCACGCCGAACCGCCGCACCTTCCTCGGGCTCGGCGCCGCCGGGCTGAGCGCACCGTTGCTGGCGTCCTGCGCAGGCGACATCAGCTCGGGGGAGGGCGAACTCGGCCAGGTCGACTTCAGCGCGCCCTCGCAGTACCGCGACCGGGAGATGAACGTGGTGCTCTGGAGCGCCACCGGCGGCACGAATGGCGAGCAGCTCCAGGAGCTGATCGACGGCTTCAACGAGTCGCAGACCGACATCTATGCGGAGGTGCAGTACCAGGGCGGCTATGAGGAGTCTGGCCCCAAGGTCACGGCCGCCCTGCAAGCTGGCAGCGTCCCTGACGTCGCGATGTTCGCGGACACCTGGTGGCCGCGGTTCCTGCTGAACGACGTGCTTGAGCCGATGGACGACTACTTCACCGCCGACTACAACAGCGATTCCTACGTCGGGCAGGTATTCGACGAAGGAAGCGCCTCGGGTTCGACGTACTGGATCTCCTTCGGGCGAAGCACCCCGCTGTTCTACTACAACAAGGACTACTTCACCGAGGTGGGCCTCCCCGATCGGGGACCGCAGACGTGGACCGAGCTGCGCGAGTGGGCAGCCGAGTTGAACCAGCTCCAGGTCTCTGGCCAGGCGTTGCCCGCCCACGCCTTCTCCTCGGGCGACGACTGGCCGTTCATGGCGATGATCTGGCAGTTCGGTGGCCGGATCTCGGACGGGCTGGAGATCCACATCGATGGCGCTGAAGCAGTCGAGGCCGGTGAGTGGGCACAGCGTTTCATCCACGACGACAACTTCGGGTATCTGGCGCAGAGCCCCAACACCGACTTCGGTGCCGGCGTCGTCGCCACGACCGTCGGTTCGACCGGTTCGTTGCGGGGCATCTACGAAGAGGCTGACTTCGAGGTCGGAGCGGCGTTCCTTCCGCAGGAGTCCACCCACGGGGTACCCACCGGAGGAAACGGCTTCTCGATGTTCAAGAACGTGCCCGCCGAACGCAAGGAAGCGGCGTTCGAGGTGCTCAAGTACCTCGGCAGCCCGGCCAGTTCGGCGGCTTGGACACTGGGCACCGGGTACCTCCCCGTGGTCGCAGCAGCCCGGGACGAACCGGAGCTGGCCGAGGTCCTCGCCGCAGACCCCAACTTCAACGCGGCAGCCGAGCAGCTCGAGATCTCCCAACCCACCGACGCTGTGCGGCAGATGGTGACCGACTCGACGGCGACGATCATCAGTGGCGTCCAGGAGATCTTCTCCAACGGGAGCACAGATGTTCGTGCCACCTTCGACAACGTCGCCGCCCAGCTGCGCGACGGTGCTGAATCTGTCCAGGACGACTACGAGCAGTGGTTCGGGTGAACCAGAACCCAAGTCGTTCGAACAACCTGAGGAGAACCCCTGTGCCTTGTTTCATCGTGGGCCACCGCGGCGCCGCCGCACTCGCCCCCGAGAACACCCTCGCCGCCATGGCCGCCGCCATCGAGGTGGGTACCCACGAGCTGGAGATCGACCTGCGACTGAGCAAGGACGGCGAGATCGTGATCATGCACGACGAGACCGTCGATCGAACGACAGACGGTCACGGCAAGGTCAACGAGCTCACCCTCGCCCAGTTGCGCGAGCTCGACGCGGGAAACGGCGAGAAGATCCCGACATTCATCGAGCTGCTGGATGCCACCTCAATCTCCTTGCAGATCGAGATCAAGGACCCAAGAGTCATCGACCCTCTGTTGGACCTCCTCCGCGCACGTCCTGCTGACGTGCATCGCCTTGGTCCGACCTCCTTCGACCGGGACTCGGTGCGCAGGATGGCGGCCGGGCTCCCGGAGGCCACCGTGGGCCTCATCAGCAAGGAATCGACAACCGGCGTGCTGGATGAGGCAGCCAGCCTCGGCGCTCGGCGCGTCCTCGTCGGATACGAGGCGGTCACCGAGGAGTTCATCGAGACGGCACACACACGTGGATTCCGCGTAGACCTGTGGCCGATCACCGAGCCGGATCAGGTTCGCCGCACCGTCGACATCGGGGCGGACGGCTTCACCACCGATGACCCGCGGATCGTGAGTGCTGCAGGGTACACGGTGACACCGCACGGGTTAGCCAACGTCGGTGCCGGCGAACGAGGCGCCTGAACCCAGACAGATCGACATCAGGAGGATCGAGATGACACACCGTTCAACAGGGATGAACCGCAGGCAGTTCCTACGGGCCGGAGGCGTGACCTCGCTGGCCATGGCGGGACTTGGTGGGGCGCCGTCGATGGCTGCCGCCGCCGGGCCGCCACACCCCGATCCAGCAGATGGCGCGATCGATCTCTCCGCACCGGCAACTGCGCTGTTCACCCACAGATATCTCACCTGCGTACGCACTGTGATGCAGTCCTTCGCGGTCGACCCCCGCGCCGGTCACGTCTACGTGCTTCAAATCGTGCAGGCGAACACACCGCTGCCGGGCGACGAACCAGGTGACGAAGCCTACGCACGCCGCACCGAACGGGGCGATCTCGCCCTGACGAAGCTCGACTTGTCCGGCAACCGCCTCGGGCACATGTACCTCAAGCATTTCGGCCACGGCGTGTCCATGGGGCTGGAGCGCGACGGTGATCAGGTCTTCCTCTGGACCGAGATCGACACCCTCCCGAACGCCGCGGGGGATGGCCGCGGCTCCCGGCTGACCCGTTTCCCCTTCACTGACGGTGCGGTCCTCGACGCCGAGCGGGATGCCGACCTGTACCGCCGCGAACTGATCGCCGGCGCCACCCAGACCACCTGCAACATCGACCCGGCCAACGAGCGCCTGGTGATGCGCTACTACCGTGACGCAGAGTTCCGGTACGCCCTGTTCGACCTGGCCCACATCAAGCAGGAACGGCCGACCTACGAGCCGGTGTTCGACGTCGGGACACCCGCCGAGGTCAGCGGCGTCTTCCAGGGGTACGCGAGCCTCGGCGACCACCTCTACATGATGGTAGGCACCAAGTATGGTGCCGGGAACCCGCCACCACCGGAGGGCATGGGCGATGCGGCGTTGACCCGGCTCCGGTGGAGCACCGGTGAGGTCGACGCACACACCGACGAGCATTCCGGTCTCGACCTTCACCGCCGCGAGCCGGAAGGACTGGCCGTGGCACTCACGCCCCCCGGGCGCTCGGGTAACACGTCTCGGGCCACAGCACGGCTGTACTCAGGGTTCGCAACGAGCGCGCACGAGAGCCCCGATGCAGACCGGCTCTGCACGATCTTCTACCGGAGCAGCACAGGTCGCTGACCCTGGTACCGGCTCCGGCGGTCAGGAGACCCCGCCGACACCGATCACCGTGGTGCGCACGTGTTCGCCCACGGATCGGATGAACTCGGCGTCCTCGGGGTCGGTGATCACGAGCTCGTCGAACTCGCTCGTCGGCGCCAATTGGTGCAACGCCGTGTGCTTGATCTTGGTGGGGTCCATCAACAGCAGTCGCCGATCCGCGGCATCCATCATGGCGCGCTTCATGGTCACGATGTCCTGGTCCTGATGAAACGTCAGGCGAGGGGTCATGGATGACGTGCTGAGAATGGCGAGATTCACATGGAGCGATTCGGCCATCTCTACCGCGTTCATTCCGAAGAATGACTCGTGGTTCGCGTTGTAGGCACCACCGATGATGATCAGATCGAGGTCCTCGCAGCCGCGGAGCGTCTGCAGGATCGGCACATAGTTCGTGATCACCGTCAACTGCATGGGACCGGCACGTGCGATATGGCGGGCGAGA
This sequence comes from Ruania halotolerans, assembly GCF_021049285.1. Classification (GTDB taxonomy): domain Bacteria; phylum Actinomycetota; class Actinomycetes; order Actinomycetales; family Beutenbergiaceae; genus Ruania; species Ruania halotolerans. The sequence goes on along the minus strand of NZ_CP088017.1, from coordinate 249,032 downwards.
AACAGGTTGGTCGTCGAGGTGTCGAGCATCAGGGACATTCCTGGCTCGATGCGCTGCATCGCCTCCACCGCTAGCGCTTCTTTGTGCTCGGGTTGCACCTTCATCCGGAACGCGGAACTGCTCTCGAAAACCGACGACGGCGTTGCTGAAACTCCGCCGTGAAACTTGCGGATCAAACCCCGTCGCGCGAGTTCATCGAGGTCTCGGTGAATGGTCATCAAGCTGGCACCGACGACTTCGGTGAGTTCGTTCGGTGTCGCGACACCGTGGGTGAGGACGTAGGAGGCTATTTCCTCTTGTCGCACCATTCGAGTTCGACTACGAACGGACAGTGGGCGATCAGCGCGGGATACAGCCATTCGATCGCCTCCATCGCCGGGGAAATATCATCCCTTCAGACTACCGGTTCGTCTGGGACCGGGGTCTGCCGACGGACACACGTAGCTCGGAGTGTGGCAGCCCTCCTACATCTCGTTGACGGTGTAGCTGACCACGCCCTCGCCCTCGATCGACGCCAGCAGCACCTGCCAGTGGCCGTTGTCGAGGCCCACCATCTCCAGGTCCCCGGAGGACATCGAGAAGGACTCCCCAGACTCGCCGAACCCGGCACCCTCCAGTGCTTGCTGAGCGCGCTCGAACGCATCCGCACCCGTCGCCTGAATCTGAACAGCCCATCCCGACGCCCCGTCGGACTGCATCGCCGACGCGCTGAGAATCTCGCCGTCGATCAAGGGGATGTCCTCACCCGGAAAGCTATCCGGGAGATCACCTCCGACCGAGAAGGAGCCTTCGTCGCTCTCCACCACGAAGCCACCGTCCTCGGAGTCAAGATCCACATCGACGTTCTCACCCTCGGCCTCAGCAGCCTCTTCGACGGCGCGCTCGACACCTTCCTCGATAAGACTGTCCACACTGCATCCGGCCACTGTGGCCAGCGCGATCGCCGCAGCCATCGCACACACCGTGCTCCTTCTGGATCCCTGATGAGTCATCGGCCCACTCCTTCTGATCGGCAGGCTCCGCCCTTACCGGGAGCCGTTGGCGTCTCTCAAGAGCAGGCCACGGCAGGTTTGATACACGAAATGAACGTCGAACACGGCCGCCGAGGCGACTTCAGCCACTCGCGACGTCGTGGGGCAGCGTTGTAGGGGCACAAGGTGACGAACCCCACGAGTCGGTTGTCCAATCGTTAAACGGACGATATTCTCCAGATCAGGGCTGTAGAGGGCTCCGAGACCGACGACATGGAAAGAAGTCACTCGTGCGGATTGCAGCGCGACGAAGTGCCCGGATACTCGCCGTCATCGCTGCGACTGCGGCGGTCTTCGCAGGCGCGATGGCTCCGCCGGCCTCCGGCGCAAACGCGCAGGACCCACCACCCTCACCAGATGAGACTGCGGTCGCTCCGCTCGACGCGGAGGTCCGGGTGTTCGACACCTGGGAGGAGGCGCACGAACTCCTCGGCCCGGATTGCCTCGATGGGAGCATCGTCGTACCGGGCGACGGCGGCGAGTACGACAACTCCATCGCCAATGCCAGGGTCCAGTGCGATCTCACCCTCGATCTGCGCGGATTCGGCTGGTTGCCCTCATTGCGCATGATCGTCGAACCCGGCAATCACTTGACCATCACCAACACCGTGGGGCCGGGCTGCGACATGAGCGCGCTCGTCGAGCGCGAGTGCGAGGGCACGTGGCTCGATGCGTTCATGGGTCTGGCCGTGCCGTTGGGTGCGAAGCTGACGATCACCGGAGACATCGGTGTGTATGCCCGCGGCGCGTTGGGCCGCGACGCAGCTATCGGAGGCAGCAGCCGCCATGCGAACACCCACGCCGGCGAGATCGAGATCACGGGCAATGCGACGGTCCGCGCCCGAGCCGCCGACGGTGCCGCGATCGGCGGCGGCTTCCACAGAGACATCGGCGGCGTCCAGGTGAGCGGGAACGGCGGCACGGTCACCATCACCGATCACGCCTACGTCCTGGCCACCAGCAGCACCATGGTGGAATCCGCAGCAGTGGGCGGATCCAACGGAGGGATCGGCGGCAACCTCACACTCGGCCCGGACGCCACGCTGATCGCCGCAGGTGGCGCCACAGCGATCGGCGGCACATGGGGCTCAGGAGACGGAAACGCCGTCATCAACGGCACCCTCTACACCCGCACCCCGATCTTCGACGGCGACCTGATCTGGGACGACGGCGAGTTCACCGTCGGCCCGACCGGGCAGATCCTGGGGTCCGTGGAGGACCCGATCGGCGCCGGGCGGATCGCCGGCGCCGGCACCATCGTCAACAACGGGGTGATCGCGCTGACGAATGTGGATCCCCCGAGCATCATCACCAATCACCACTATGACGTGCAGTTCGTGCGGCACCCGGGCACCACAGACGCCGAGGCGGACGAGGAGCTGACCACCCGGGTGTATGCGCCGGACTTCGGTTCGGGCTACCGGGACATTCCCATTCCCGAACCCGGTGTGCTCTGGATGACCGAGCCGGACGGCGGCGGGGCGGTTCTCGACGACTCGACGCAGTTGGCGAACTATGCGAACGACGACGGCATCGTGCGGATCTACGAACACGTCATCGGCACGACAACCTCGCTCGATGCGTCCAGTCCGATCCGCGACTCCGGGCCCGTCGACGGCGAGCCGGTACGGCTGCTCTCGCACACGGCGCGCGAGGAGCAGGTGGGGATCGAGCCCCTGGCGGGCACCGTCACGTTCACGGCGGTGGATGAGGACGGCGTTTCCCGCGAGCTCGGCAACGCGGCGGTGAACATCGCGGGCATCGCCACGCTCGACACCTCGCTGCCGGCCGGTGACTACACGCTGACGGCGTCATACGACAGCCCGGAGGTGCGGTACGCCGCGTCGACCTCCGATGAGCTCCATCGGACCGTCCAGAAGGCACCGGTACGCGTGGTGCCACTGGCCGATCCGGCCGACGGCGAGTGGGTGTACCCAGAGCCGGTGGAGTTCTCGGCGCGGTTCTACGCCGAGATCGACCCCGGCGCGTGCGACAACGATCCGGGGAGCGCGCTGTGCCCGGAGATCGAGACCGGCACCGCGATGCGCGATGGTGAGGCCGTCGAGATCGACGACGGCGTCGCCCAGTTCGTGGTCTCCGGTCTCGACGCCGGTGAGCACACCGACACCATCGAGTTCGTCGGTGACGACCACCGCCTCGATGCATCGGGCACCGTGACCTACGAGGTGTCGCGAGCGAGCACCGTGATCGACGTCGACGCCTCCGCCGAGGCCATCGCAGGAGAAGCACTTCCCGTGTCCGTCTCCGTGAGTGCCGAGCTCGACCCGTCGACCCTGACGACATCGAGCGCGTCCCCGAGCGGCACGGTCGAGTTGCGGGAAGGCGATGCGAGCGGGGATCTGCTCGCGAGTACGACGCTCGACGCCGAGGGTGTCGCACAGCTCGCACCGGTCTTCGACACCCCCGGCACGTACCACCTCGTGGCGGTCTACACCGGCGCCGACAACTTTTCGCCCGTGGCCTCCCAGTCCTTCGTCGCGAACGTCGCCCGCGCGGACGCCGAGGAGCCGGATCCCGATGAACCCGGCGCACCGGATCCCGACCCCGAGGAACCCACCGGGCAGGACCCCGACGACCCGGGCGCGCCGGGCACCAACGAGCCAGGCGTACCGGGCACGGCCAACCCCGCCGACGATGCTCCCGCTGAGCTCGGCCGGACCGGTGGCGACGTACTCCCCTGGATCATCTCGGCGATCGTGTTGGTCGGCGCCGGCATCGCCCTGGTATTCACCCAACTGCGCCGACAGCGACAGTAGCGGCCGGGGCGGAGCCCTTCCGAGCCCGGATGCCCCCGATCCGCACACCGGATCGGGGGCCGTCAGCACACCAACGTGCGCGCGTATCAGGCCGCCCCCAGCGCTCGTAGCCCTGCCGTGCCGGCGGCAGCCACCATCAGCACCACCGGCAATGGCACCCCGCGCCAGGCCAGCACGCCAGCCAGCGCCACGCCGGCCGGGCGGGCGTAGCCGGCGAAAGCGACGCCGTCGGTGAGGGCGGTGGTGGCCATGACGGAGGCGAGCACGAGCACCGCACCGTCCTCCATCAACTGCTGCACCCGGGGCCGGGACTCGAGCAGCCCGCCGGCCGCGCCGCCGGAGGCGCGGATGGCAAAGGTGCCCAGCGCCAGGCCGAGCCCGGCCAGCAGGACGGTGCACAACTCAGGCATCACGCCACCTCCGAAGCAGCAACAGCGGCAGCGCCACCAACCCCAGCACCGGTGCGAGACCGGTGGGCGCCCACGCGGCGGCAGCCACCGAGACCACCACGGCTGCCAGCACTGGCACCCGCAGCCGGGACTCGCGCAGCGCCGGAAGCAGCAGCGCGAGGATCACCGCCGGGAACACGGCGTCCAGCCCCCAGGCGCTCTGGTCGATCACCTGACCGAGCAACCCACCGGCGAGCGCGCCCACCGGCCACCCGACCAGCACAGAGAGCCCGGCGATCGTGTAGGCCCGGCGGGCCCGCTCGGGGTCACGTTGGGCGAGCCCGTAGGCCACGGACTCATCGTTCATCACGTGCGTGCGCACCACCCGCCAGAAACCAGTGCCGAGTAGCCGTCGCACGGCCATCCCGTAGGGCAGGTGCCGGGTGTTCACCAGCAACGCGGCCACCATCGCCAACCACGGGCTGGTTCCTCCCGCGGCGAGCCCGACGAACAGCATCTCCGAGGCACCCGCGAGCACGAGCACCCCCAGCAGCGGGGCGAGCCAGACCGGCAGACCGCCGTCGACGGTCAGTGCTCCGTAGGCGATCCCGATCAAGGCGACGGCAAGCCCCATCGACAGAGCTCCCCGGACGAGGGGGTCCCGGAACGCTGATTCGACCACCTCGATCACCCCTCCCTGTTCGCCCTACCGAACCTATGATCGTTATGATGAACGGTAGCAGCACTGTTCGGCAAGTCGAACGCACCGAAGGGTCAAGCGAACGTGACTGATGGACTCCCCCGCGAGGTAATCGCCGCCAGCATTCACCGCGAGCGCCTGCGTTGCGGGTACAGCCTCACCGAGCTGGCCCGCTTGGCGAAGGTGGCAAAGTCGACCCTGTCCCAGCTCGAAGCCGGCGCCGGAAACCCCAGCCTGGAAACCATGTGGGCGTTGGCCACGGCGCTAGGCGTACCACTCTCCCAACTCATCGCACCGCCTCGCGCGTCCGTGGACGTGATTCGGGCAGGCTCAGGACCCTCCGTCCAGGCCACCGACGCCGACTACCTGGCCACTCTGCTGGCGGCATGCCCGCCCGGCGCGCGCCGGGACCTGTTCCGCATCACCGCGGAGCCAGGGCAGCCGCACCTGGCCGCCGCACACGCCGCCGGCACGATCGAGCACGTTTACATTGCGGCCGGGCGGGTTCGGCTGGGCCCGGTCGGTGCCGAGGAAGTCCTCGAGGCTGGGGACTTCATCACCTACACCGGGACCGAGCCGCATACTTTCGAAGCGCTCGACGGCCCGGCACATGCACTCCTGGTCAGCGAGCAGCGCTAGGCCTTCTTCTTCCGCGGGCCCGCACGCAGGTGCGCCCGTTCCCCCTGGGTGCCGAACAGGCTGAGGAACTCCACCGCACGACCGTCGGCGGACCCGAACCAGTGCGGCACCCGGGTATCGAACTCGGCCGCCTCACCGGGCTCCATCACCAGATCGTGCTCGCCGAGGATCACTCGCAGCTTGCCGTTGAGCACGTACATCCACTCATATCCTTCGTGGACTTTGGGCTCCGGCTGCTTCACCGGTCCAGCGGGGATGACCAGTTTGTACGCCTGGATCCCGCCCGGCCGGCGGGTCAGCGGAAGCATCGTCATCCCGTGCTGGGTGATCGGCTTGAGATGAATCCGCGGATCGCCAGTGGGCGGCGCGTCCACGAGTTCATCCAGGCTCACCCCGTAGGCACGCGCCAACGGCAGCAGCAGCTCGAGCGTGGGCCGCCGAGTGCCTGACTCCAGGCGGGAAAGCGTACTGACCGAGATCCCCGTACTCGCGCTCAGATTGGTCAAAGTGATGTCTCGCTCAGTGCGCAGGCTCCGCAAGCGGGTGCCGACACCGTCCAGCGCATGGTCAAGCTCGTCGTCCATCATCGAAGTTTGCCATAGCAGCAAGGTTGTTTGCCACCGCTCTCGGCAGGCGGCAGGCTGCGGAGCAAGGAGGTGGTCCCCATGACCGAACTGAAGGACTCATACGACGTAGTGGTGATCGGTGGCGGCGCCGCCGGGCTGAACGGCGCACTGATGCTGGCCCGCTCCCGCCGGAGCGTGGCCGTCATCGATGCCGGCCAGCCCCGCAACGCACCGGCCGATGCCGTGCACGGGCTGTTCGCCCGCGAAGGCACTCCCCCGGCAGAACTGATTGCCCGGGGCCAGGAGGAGGTGCGCAGCTACGGAGGCGAGATGTTCTCCGGGGAGGTGAGCGACGTCGTCGGGAGTGTGGACGACTTCGAGGTGCGCCTCTCCGATGGACGCACTACCCGTGCCCGGCGAATCCTCGTCACGGCCGGAGTGGTGGACAAGCTGCCACCCGTACCCGGACTGGCCGAGCAGTGGGGCCACGGCGTCGTGCACTGCCCGTACTGCCACGGCTGGGAAGTCCGCGACCGGGCGATCGGGGTGCTGGCCACTAGTCCGATGACAGCTCACCAAGCATTGCTGTTCCGCCAGCTCTCCGACGACGTCGTGGTGTTCAGCCATCAGGCGGCCCTGGACGAGGAGGAGCTGGAGAAGCTGGCCGCGCTCCGCATCCGGGTGATCGAGGGGAAGGTGACGGCGGTCGAGCAGTCCGCGGGAGCCATCACCGGGGTGCGCCTGGCCGACGGAACGGTCGTGGCCAGGGAGGCGATCGCCGTCGCGACCCAGATGGTGGCACGGGCCGGCTTCCTCTCCGGACTGGGCCTGACCCCCACCGAACATCCGAGCGGGATGGGCGTACACATCCCGGCCGAGGCCATCACCGGGAAGACGGCGGTGCCGGGTGTGTGGGCTGCGGGGAACGTGACCGACATGGCCGCCCAGGTCGGGCCGGCTGCGGCGGCGGGCGGTCAGGCGGGTGCCGTGATCAACGCCGACCTGGTGATGAGCGACGCAGCCCGCGCTCTGGCCGAGTACCGGGATGTGTTCTCGCCCGCGTCGGAGGCACGGGTGGGGCGGATCATCGCCGGGGACCGCAGCCTCTGACGATTGGTCGTCCTGGCCACCGGAGATCACATGCCGCGGCGCTACTCAGCGAACTGGATCGAGTAGCGCCGCAGCTGTGGTCACGTCACGCGACGGCAGTGCCTTCGAGTTCGACCATCTGGCCAGGGACGGCCAGCCGGGTCACGCCGAGCATCGTGGTGGTCGGTGCCACCCCGGCGGCACCCAACCGCGAAGCCAACTCGCCATAGTGCCCGAAGAGCAGATCGACGTCGGTGGTGTAGACGTTGAGCCGGACGAGGTTCGCAAGCGACATGCCTGCCTCGCGGAGCACGCCCTCCAGGTTGTCGAGGCTCAGCGCCAGCTGTGCTGCCATCTCACCGTCATGCTGGGGCCTGCCGTCCTCGCTCATTGCGGTCTGCCCGGAGATGTAGAGGGTCCGGGTGGCCCCGGAGACGATCTCACCCTGGTTGAATCCCAGCTCCGCCGACCACGTCACCGGGTTGATGGCCGTTCGCTCGATTGCCACATCTGCTCCATTCGATTGAGGAAACACGCGTCCGGCGGCTCGGTAGCCGCCCAATGAGACGTCGCGCGAACGAGCCTGTCGAGAAATCACGACATCATGTGTCAGGTATCTCGATACAGTGTGCAGATGCGGGCCGATCGGTTGGTCTCCCTCGTGCTGCTCCTGCGCCAGCGCGGGCGGATGACGGCGGACACGCTCGCCCGCGAGCTGGAGGTCTCCACCCGCACCGTGTTGCGCGATATCGAGGCGCTCTCCGTGGCCGGCGTTCCGGTCTATGCCGAACGTGGCCGGTATGGCGGTTTCGCGCTACTGCCCGGGTTCCGGACCGAGCTGACCGGGCTGAACCATGAGGAAGCACTCGCCCTGCTGACCGCCGGATCGGGGCACGGTGAGCAGGTGTTCGGGCTCGGTTCGGCGCTGGCTTCGGCCATGCGCAAGGTGGTTGACGCGATGCCGGAGAGCCACCGGGCCACAGCGAGTGATGCCGCTGCGCGAATCCTCGTGGACCCGAAGGCGGATCTGCTCTCCCGCAGACTCGTCGCTGAGCACATTCCGGACGCGGTCATGATCGAGGTCCGCCGTTCTGTGCTCGCCGGCCACAAGGTGCGCATCCACTACGCGGCGCCCGGCCGCCCCCAGGCGTGGCGCACCGTTGACCCGATCGGGCTGGTCACGGTGCGCGAGAAGGGGTACCTGCTCGCCACGAAAGACGGTGCGGACCGCACCTACCGGCTGTCCAGGATCGCCGCGGCCGAGGAGCTCCCCGAACCCGCACAGCGGCCGGAGAACGTTGATCTGGATCGGATCTGGCAGGAGCGCAGCACCCGCTTTCGAACCGGCGGCGATCACGTCACCGTGCTGCTGCACCTCGAGCCCGCGCGGCGGGAGGACCTGGTGAACACCGCACTGGCGATCCTGTCCGAGGAAGCCGACGCGGCCGGCCGGCTGCGGCTGGAGGTGGCCTTCCAGGATTCACGCCACGCCGTCTGGGCGTTGTGGCAGTTCGGCACGGATGCGCAGGCGCTGGAGCCGCAGTGGCTGCGTGAGGCTCTGCGCGAACGGGCCGCCGCGCTGGCGAGCCGCTACGGGCAGTCCTCCTGAGAGCGTCGCCTGTCACCTATGGCGCCACCTCGGACCGGATCTCACGGCCAGGCGCCGAGAGGAGTTACTCGACGGCGGCGATGGCTTCGGCGATCACCATGCTCGGCGGTGCGGTCGCATCCACCACGTCCCCGGCCTCATCCGCACCGAGCGGCTCGAGAGTGTCGAACTGGGACCGCAGCAGAGCCGGAGGCATGAAATGCTCCCGGGCCTGCATCCGGGCATGAATGGTGTCGTAGTCGGCGCTCGGGTGGATGAAGAACAGGTCCGGTACCCGGGCGCGGAGGCGGTCCCGGTAGGCCCGCCGCAACGCGGAGCAGGCAAGCACGGTCCGCTCGCCGGCCTCGTCCCGGCGGGCGATCTCGGCGGCGAGGATGTCCAGCCAGGGCCACCGGTCGTCGTCGGTGAGCGGTATGCCAGCGCTCATCTTGGCGACGTTCGCCTGTGGGTGGAACTCGTCCCCCTCCAGGAAGACGGCGCCGAGCCGGTCCGCGAGCGCCGCACCGATCGTGCTCTTGCCATTGCCGGAGACGCCCATCACGACGATGTGCCGGGGAGTGTGTGCCATCCCCCTATTCTCCTGGCGCCAGGGCCCGGAGCCGAACCGGTGCATCCAGTTGCCACACGAGCACTCAGCGCCCGACGGCGTAGCCCTGCATCCCGCGCGGATTCGCCGCGGCGTGCAGCATCCCGTCCGGGCGAATCCCCGAAGCGCTGATCCGCCCCAGCGACCAGGCACCTGCGTCCTCCACCTCATGGCCGCGGCGGCGCAGGTCGGCGAGTACGTCTTCCCCGAGCCGAGACTCGGCCCGCATCCCCCGCGGCTGAGCCACCCGTGGGGCGAACGAGCTCGGCCAATGGGTGGAGTGCCAGGACGGTGCATCGATCGCCGCCTGCAGGTCCATTCCTCGAATCAGGTGGTTGATCAGGAACGGCACGGTCCACTGGTCCTGCTGGTCGCCGCCGGGGGTGCCGAACGCCAGCACCCGATCCTCGCCCACCAATAGCCCGGGGCTGAGCGTGGTGCGCGGCCGGGCTCCGGGTGCGAGCGAAGAGGGTAGTCCCTGCTCGAGCCAGAACATCTGCGCGCGGGTGCCGAGCGCGAACCCGAGGCCTGGGATGGTCGGGGAGGACTGCAACCAGCCGCCGGAGGGAGTCGCGGCCACGACGTTCCCCCATCGGTCGGCCACGTCGAGGTGGCAGGTGTCGCCGCGGGCGACGGTGGGCTCCCCCTGACCAGGGGTGGCCAACCCGTCCGGCCAGGCTCCGCCGTCGGCCATCGCGGCGACCACACGCGACGGCAGGCGCGGGGCTCGGCCACCCGGACTCCCCGGGCGCAGCTCCCCGCTCGCCTCGGACCCCACCAGACGCGCCCGCTCGGCAGCGTAGGCCGCGCTGAGGAGATCGTCGATCGGGACGTCGCTGTACTCGGGGTCGCCGTACCAGGCCTCCCGGTCGGCGAAGGCGAGCTTGGCTACCTCGACGGCGGTGTGCACGAGCTCGGCCGGCGCCATCGCCGTGAGGTCGAACTGCTCGAGCATCGCCAGCTGTTGCAGCAGCACCGGCCCCTGCCCCCAGGTGTCGGTCTTGGCCACCTGCACCCCGGCGAAGTCAGCGAGGAGCGGACGCTCCTCGGTGGCCCTCCAGGCGTTCAGGTCAGTGCCGGTGAGGAAACCTCGATGTGCGCCGGAGGCGACGCCGTCATACTGCTCGGTCGCGGTGAACGCATCGATCTGCTCGGCCACGAAGCCGGAGTAGAAGGCCTGCCGCGCACCCTCGATGTGCTGTTCCCGGGTGGTGCCGGCCGCCTCACCCTCGGCCACGAGGCGCTCCAGGGTGTCCGCGAGCTGGGGGTTGGTGAACCGTTGCCGCGCTGCGGGGAGCCGCCCACCGGGCAGGTAGATCTCAGCCGAGGTCGGCCAGTGTTCGCGGAACACCTGCTCCAGGCCGGCGACCGCGCCGGCGGCCTGCGGCAGGAACGGGTAGCCGTCGCGGGCGTAGCCGATCGCATAGTGGGCCACCTCGCGCAGCCGCATCGTTCCGTACCGCTCGAGCATCAGCATCCACGCACCGAACGTTCCGGGCACCGTGGCTGCGAGCAGCCCAATGCCAGGGATCTCCTCGATGCCGGTGTCCATGTAGGCCTGCGCAGTAGCCGACGACGGCGCCACACCCTGGCCGCAGACCGTGAAGGTTCGCGAGGTGGCCCCCTCGTGACAGAGCACCGGCATGTCACCGCCCAGACCGTTCAGGTGCGGTTCAACCACGTGCAGCACCAGGCCGGAGGCGACGGCGGCGTCGAAGGCATTCCCGCCGGCCTCCAGCACGGCCATGCCGCTGGCCGAGGCGAGCCAATGGGTGGAAGCGACCATGCCGAATGTCCCGAGGAGTTCGGGCCGGGTGGTGAAGGGGGCAGGACCGCGGGTGGTGGAAGAGTTCACCTCGTCAGCGTATGCCGCGAAGTGAGACGGGGCCGGCGAAGGTGACGTGCCCGCCCGGATGCGATAGGCAGGAGCGGTGAGTTCACGCGCCGACCGCCTGTTCAACCGCGACCTGGTGCTGCTCCTGGCCGCCACCTTCGGGGCACTGGCGAACTATGCGCTGATGCTTCCAGTGGCTCCGCTGTGGGCGTCCGACGGCGGTGCAGGTGCGGGGCACGTGGGCACGATCACCGGAGCGATGATGGCCGCCACGGTGCTCACCCAGCTGGGGATGGGGTGGATCTTCCGGGTGCTCACGCTGCGCCGGATGGTGATCGTGGGTTCGCTGCTGTTGGGGGTGGCGACGCCCGCCTACGCGCTCTCGCCGGCGATCGCGCCGATGGTCGGCATCTCTGCTGTGCGTGGCGTGGGGTTCGCACTCGTGGTGGTGGCGGGCGCGGCGCTCGCGGCCGAACTCGCGCCGGCCGGGCGCCTCGCCACGGCCACCGGCGTCTATGGGGTGGCGGCCGGGTTGCCGAATGTGGTCGCACTGCCTGCTGGGGTGTGGCTGGCGCAAACCTGGGGATTCGTGCCGATGTTCCTGACCGCGAGCGCCCTGGCTCTGCTGGCGGTGCCGTTGGCGGCAGCGATCAGTGCAGCGCGCACCCGCGGCGGCGTTCGCTCGGAAGGTTCTGGGCATCTGCCGATGCGCACCTGGGCGCGGTTCCTGGCGCCGACGGCAGTGTTCGCCGCCACGGCGCTCGCCCTCGGTGGAGCCACCACGTTCGTACCGCTGGCTGTACCGGACCCGGGAACCGCCACGATCTCGTTGTTCGCACTCTCGGCACTGATGGTGCTCGGGCGGTTGCTGGCCGGGCGGATTGGTGACCATGTGGCCGCCGGGCGGTTGCTGCTTCCCGCTGCCGTGATCAGCGCCCTCGGCATGGGCGGGGTCGCCGTGACGACGGGAAGTGATTCCGGGGTGCTGACGGTCATGGCGGCAGCGACCTTCGGCCTCGGTTTCGGGGCCGTCCAGAACGACTCACTGGTGACCGTGATGCAGCGCGCGGGGAGGAAGGGTCTCGGCACTGCGAGCACCGTGTGGAACATCGCCTACGACGGTGGCGTGGGCGTGGGTGCCGTGCTGCTCGGTGTGGTGGTCGCGGCCTCGAACTACACCTGGGGCTTCGCGGTGCTGGCGCTGGCGATCGTGGCACTCGCGCCGGTTGCGTTCCGGCTCCAGCGGGCCGCAGCTACTGCACCCGGCCCACCTACTGGCGCAATCGACAGCGACCTCTGACCTACGTATCGGGCGGCAACCGCTCCGAGTGCACAGCAATTTCGAGACCGACCGCGCGGCCACCGCGCCTACGCGGGCGACCCAACAGAGTCACGATCGTGAACAGTCGGAATCGGTTGCCGTACTTGGCAGTCATCGCTCGCTTCGCCACTCGGAGCTCTGCGTCGGCAAGCACCCGGGCCTCGCCGCTGTGCCACGGGCCCTGCGGCGCACCATTGAACGTCGACGGTGCTACCTCGACCCTCGGATTCCGCATGATCCGACGCACCTTCCAGGAACGACTCGGCGTGTACCCGTACAGCCGATCCCCCGCAGGGGCCAACCAGATCGGCGTTGACACCGACGACCCATCCCGACGGAACGTCTTCAACGCAAAGTACTCATCAGCTCGATGGCGGTCGCGACGGGGCATACCGACATTGTGGCTCACGCCGCAGGCCGGCCAGCCGCGTGCACAATGCCGACTAGGACGCAGTGGCGATCCGTTCCCGCCGCCAAACCCCTACGATCGGAGTCGTGGACATCACGGCAGCCGGGACGGGGGCAGTACCCGGTCGAAGTCGCCGCGTACGGCAGTCCGACGTGGCCGCGCATGCTGGCGTCTCGGCCAAGACGGTGTCCAACGTCCTCCATGATCATCCCTACGTGAGCGCGAGCACGCGCGCCAAGGTCGAGGCCTCGCTCGTCGCGCTGGGTTACCGCGTCAACCTCTCCGCTCGCGCCCTCGCCAGCGACCGGACTGGGTTCATTGCGCTCGCGATCCCAGGACTCGACAATCCGTATTACTCCGAACTCGCAGGCCACGTCATGGACGCCGCAGCTCAGCACGACTGGATCGTTCTGATCGAGCAGACACGATCGTCGGCCGAGCTCGAGACGGCGGTCGTCCGGGGCGGGGGAGCACAGTTGGTCGATGGGGTCATCCTGCAGCCCGATTCGACCAGCCAGGCCGAGCTGACCGACCGGTTCGCTCACCACAACCTGGTGCTGATCGGCGAGGGCGGTGCCACCGCGTCCTCGGACCATGTCACCACCGACGCTGTCGCCGCCGCACGTGAGGTGGTCGAGCACCTCCTCGCTCAGGGACGCACCCGGATCGCGACGCTCGGTATCCAACCCCAGGACCGCGCCAACGCGTCCGAGTTGCGCTATCGCGGGTTCTGCCAGGCGCTCGACGCGGCGGGACTGTCGGTCCGGTCTGACTACCTCACACCTCTGGCCCGGAGCCGTCGGCCCGAGGCGGCCGCCGCCGTCGACGGGTTGCTCGCGCTCCCGGAGCCACCCGATGCGATCCTCTGCTTCAACGACCTCGTCGGTAGCGGTGCGCTAGCCCGGCTGCGCGAGCGAGGGATCAATGTGCCGAACGACATCGCCGTCGCGGGCTTCGACGACAACGAGGAGTCACGCTTTACTGCTCCGCCATTGACGAGCGTGTCCTGGGACCTCGAAGCACTCGCCCAGCGATGCGTGGAGCGGCTGTTCGCTCGGTCCCGCTCGGGTGACGCCCACCTACCACCGGTGCGGACCGTGATCGGGCACCGACTGGTAGTGCGAGAAAGCACAGTGGCCACGAGCTGACGCATCCGAAGTGAGCGCCGGCAACAGTGTCGGAAACGCTGCCGGTTGACTCACTCTGGTGGACCAAGCCGCGGGCGGTCCTCGTCCCAAAGGATCTCGGTGGCCGCCAAGTAGTTGGTCCGACCGCCGGAGTCGTTGCCCTGGAAGAACAAGTAGGTCCGTCCGTCGGCATCGGTGAACACACCCGGATGACCACTCTCAGAGGAGTTCCACGTGCCCGGCCTACCGTTCGGGAGGAACGGCTCGGAGGCGCCTCGCGTCCAGTGCACGCCATCCTCGCTCACGGCATAGCCGATCTGCTGCGGTTCATTGTTGTACCCCCCTGCATAGAACATGACGAGGCGGTTCCCACGCCGGACCAACGCCGGCGCCTCGATGCACTCCAGCTCCCAGGGCAGTTCAGGAGCCAGAGCCGGGGCGTCCACACTGAGGTCACGCCAGGCGTCGGCACCGAATCCGCTGTCCAGCGCCGCCTCGGCCACGCCCACCATCTGCACACCCATCTGCGGATCGCGCGTCGCGTATGCCAGCAGCAGCCGAGCACCATCGACCATGACGTCGGCATCGATCGCACGGCCACAGTTCCATGCACCGGTCGGGCGAAAGACCGGGTTCGAATCATTTCGGGTGAAGGACACGCCGTCGGCGGACCACGCGTGGCAGATCGCGTCTCGCGGCCCATTTCCATAGCTCTGGTAGAAGAGGTGCACCACTCCGTCAAGCACGATCGCGCCTGGCGCCGCTAGGCCGCGAGACTCATGGCCCCCTGCCGGGTGAAGACGCCCGACCAGCGTCCAGGACCGCAGATCTGGGCTCTCGGCGATGCCGACGTGCCAGCCCCGACGGGCGCCGGGCTGCTCCGGAGGCAGCGTGAAGTACATCAGATAACGCTCACCCAGCCGCACCACCGATGGGTCCTTCGAGAACGGTGTCCCATCGGCACGGCCGACAGCCCAAGGCTCGCCCAACAGTTCGGCCGCTGGCGGTGTGGCTCGCGTCGCGTCCGGCGCCGCTGTGGATGACTGCGTCATAGTCACGCTCTCCTCGTGGGGAAATCGGTCAGTGGTGGCTGGCACGATACATTACCGCGCTGAAAGGCTGCACTATCGCACCCGCCCTACCCGTCGATGACGCCGCGCACACCAGCGAGCCGCCCACGTCGTCCACCCTGTCACCACACGATCAATCCCTTGAATTATCAGTCATTTGTCGACGCCCTGCCGCTGGCTTCACGACGGCGGAACCCGTTGCCTCCTCCTTGACACACTGTCGCCCGAACCGCAATACTCCTGATGTTACAGCGCGGTAATATAGATACGGAGCCGAATGTGAGCCACACTGACGTCGCTCGGAGCGACATGTCGTCGGCCGAGGAACCCTCGATTCGAACGAAGCGGCCCGCACCCCGGACTCTCAGATCACGCCCATCCGGTGGCGTGCGGCGCTCGATCCCCTGGCATGTCCGCCTGGCCCGCGACCGCACCCTGCTGCTCATGGCCATACCGGGCATGCTGTTGCTACTTCTCTTCCAGTACTTGCCCCTGCTTGGCAACGTGATCGCTTTCCAGGCCTACGTCCCATTCCTCCCGTTCGGGCAGAGCTCGTGGGTGGGCCTGGACAACTTCGCCGTCATCTTCAATGGCGATCCGGCGTTCCTGAACGCGCTGCGAAACACATTGGTGCTCACGCTCGTGCAGGTGGCCTTGGTGTTCCCGGCACCCATCGCAGTCGCGCTGCTACTCAACAGTCTGTTGTCCGAGCGAATCAAGCGCGTCGTGCAGTCGGTGCTCTATCTGCCGCACTTCCTCTCCTGGGTGATCATCGTCGCGATCTTCCAACAGGTACTCGGCGGCTCGGGGATGATCAACAACTTCCTGCGCTCCAACGGTCTGGACACGCTGTCGATCCTCGGCAACTCCGATCTGTTCGTCGGGCTCCTCACGAGCCAGGTGATGTGGAAGGACACCGGCTGGGCCACGATCCTGTTCCTCGCCGCGCTATCGCAGATCAGCCCCTCGCTCTACGAGGCCGCGACGATGGACGGCGCCTCCCGATGGCGGCAAATGTGGCACATCACCCTGCCAGGCATCCGCGGAATCATCGTGTTGCTGTTGATCCTGCGCCTCGGTGACTCACTCACCGTCGGATTCGAGCAGATCATCCTGCAGCAAGGCGGCGTCGGGCTCGCCGCCAGCGAAGTCCTCGACACCTACGTCTACAACAACGGAATCATCGGTGGCCAGTGGGGCGTCGCTGCCGCCGTCGGCCTGGTGAAAGGCGCCGTCGGCGTAGTCCTCGTACTCGGCGCCAACAAGATCGCCCACATCCTCGGCGAGAACGGAGTGTATAAGTCATGACCATCGCTCCCGTGCGATCGCGACAGCGGCGCCATCCGATCGACGCCCCGAGCATGCCGACGCGCACCCTCAAGGGTGTGGTGCTGGTCGTCATGTGTGCGGTTGTCATCCTGCCGTTCGTCGGCATCGTCTCCACGAGCCTCGCCGACCGTGCGCAGGTGAGTTCCTCGGGCGGGTTCGTGCTGCTCCCCACGACCGTCTCACTGGACTCGTACCGGACGATCTTTGCTGGCGGCGTCGTCAGCCGGGCCATGCTGGTGAGCCTGGGCGTGACCGTCATCGGCACGGCGCTCAGCCTCGCAGTCTCGACCCTGCTCGCCTACGCGCTGAGCCGGCAGGGATCGTTCGGGCAGAAGCTCATGCTCATGTTGGTGCTGTTCGCTCTGCTGTTCTCACCCGGTCTGATCCCCAATTATCTGGTGGTCAAGGAACTCGGGCTTCTCAACAGTTACTGGGCGCTGATCCTGCCGACGGCGCTCAGCGCCTTCAACGTGATCGTGCTCCGCGCATTCTTCATGGGCATCCCCGCCGAGCTCACCGACTCGGCACGAGTCGACGGCGCGGGCCATCTCACGATCTTCGCCCGGGTCATGCTGCCGCTGTCGAAGGCGGTGCTGGCGGTGATCGGGCTGTTCTACGCCGTCGGGTACTGGAACGCCTTCTTCAACGCCCTCATCTACCTCAACGACAGCGCCATGTGGCCGCTGCAGCTCGTCCTGCGGACCTATGTCATCAACAACACCGAAATGAGTGCCACGGACCTGGGCGCCGGAGCAGAGAACCTGCCGCCGCAACCATCGATCCAAATGGCGATCCTCGTCGTCACGATCGTGCCGATTCTCATCGTCTATCCGTTCCTCCAGCGTCATTTCGCCAAAGGCGTCCTCACCGGCGCAGTCAAAGGCTGATCTCACTGCCGGCATCGACGCCGGCCCACCTGAAAGGAAATCCGCATGACCTTCTCCCGCCGCACGTTCCTGACCGCTGGAATAGGCTCCGCTGCTCTGGCCACGGTCGGCGCCACCACCGCGTGTTCGAACTCGGGGGCCACTCAGTCTGGCGGCGGCACCGTCGCCACCGCTGGCGTCGAGCTGCCCACGTACATCCGCTTCGAGGGGGTCACCCCCGACCTTCCGGGAACTGAGGCCGGCATCCCGGACACCTTCTTCTCCTACCCCGCCGATCCGCAGCCCGCCACCAGCGGCATGCCCGCCGACGGGTCCGCCATCCACGGTTCCGTGCCCGTCAACCAGGCCGTGCCGCCGAGCATGGATCGCAACTCCTACTGGCAGGAGCTCAATACCCGGATCGGGTCCGACCTCAGCCTCACCATCACCCCTGGTGCCGACTACTCCCAGCGGTTCGCCACCGCCGTCGCCGGTGATGGGCTCGGCGACATCTTCACGGTCGACATGGGTTTCGCCCAGTTGCCCCAGTTCCTGGAGACGCAGTGCCAAGACCTCACCGAGTACCTGTCCGGCGATGCCATCTCCGATTATCCTTTCCTCGCAAACCTGCCCACCGAATCCTGGCGCGGCACCGTCTTCAACGGCGGCATCTTCGGTATTCCGATCAGCCGCGGTGTGCAATCGTCGGTCCTGCTGTACACACGCGATGACCTGTTCGCCGAACGTGGCGTCGACCCGCAGCCGGCCACCATCGACGAGTTCATCCAGACGTGCCGCGACATGACCGACACCCGGGCCAATTCCTGGGCGTTGACGAGTGTTCCGATGGCCATGCTGCAGCAGATGTACGGACTCCCCAACACCTGGGGCGTCGATGACACCGGAGCCTTCACTCATGCGATCGAGTCGGAAGGGTACAAAGAGGCCCTGGAGCTCGGGCGTCGGCTCATCTCCGACGAGCTGGTCCACCCCGATAGCGCCGATGCGTCCACCGCGGACCAGAAGGCGTGGTTCGGGGCCGGGTCGGCCGCGATCCACCAGGACACCTACTCGGGGATGGGCGGCATGTACAAGGTCGGGAGCGCCGAGGGGCCCGGCTACCTCGTCGGTCTGATGGTCACCCCCAGCCAGAGCGGTGACCCAGCGCCCTTCTGGCTCGGCAACCCCAACAACACGATCTCGGCGCTCAGGCAGGCGGATGAGGGCCGCATCCGCATGCTGCTGGAGGTTCTCAACTTCCTCGCCGCCCCTATCGGGACCGCAGAACACCTGTTCCGCAAGTACGGCATCGAGGGTGTCCACTACACCCTCGACGACAGCAACGACCCGGTACTCACCGAACTCGGCGAGACCGAGGCATCCGGTGGCACGTTCCCGATCGAGTACCTCGTCGACGGGCCACGGCCCAGTTACTACCCGGGCCGGCCACAGGTCGCGCAGGATATCTACGACCACATGGAGCAGGTGATCCCGACCGGCGTGCCGAACCCCACCAATGGGCTGTACTCGAACACACAGGGCACTCTGGGCGGCCAACTCGACACCACACTCAACGACGCCACGAACGCGATCCTGCTCGGTCGCGAACCGGTCTCATCCTGGGACGACGTGGTCGCTGACTGGCGCGCGGAGGGCGGCGACACGATCCGGGCTGAGTACGAAGAGGGCCACGCCGCGGCGAACGGGTGAGTGCCCGGCAGCCTTCGGGCACCAGCGGGCTTGCGGTCGTTGAGATCCTATCGACGGCGCTCGATGAGCACGGTGTCCCGCCACGTCCCGGCGAGCGGGCCATACGTCATCTGGGCGATCCGTTCCCGGCGACCCACCACCCGGAACCCGAGCTGTTCGTGCAGGCGCAGGCTGGCGGTGTTCTCCGGAAAGAGTGAGGCTTGCACGGTCCAGATGCCGTGTTCGTCGGCGAGGTCGAGGAACGCGCGGAGCAGGCCGTGACCGACACCTCGGCCACGGGCACCCGCGCCGACGTAGATGGAGTGCTCGACCACGCCGCGATATACCTCGCGTCCGGAGGTGGGACTGGCGCTCACCCAACCGAGGATGTCGCCATCGGAAGCCTCAGCGACGACGCGTAGGTCGCGGTGCCGTCCGGAGTCGAAGGCCGCCCAAGGAGGCGGCTCGGCCTCGAAAGTCGCGTGACCGGTGGCGATCCCCTCGCGGAAGATCGACTCGACCGCCGGCCAGTCCGATTCGGTCAAGCGCCGAAACTTCAGCGGCGTCACCGGGCAACCAGCGCGTCGGTTGCAGCGACCAGAGCGGAGGTGGAGGGCCGGTAGTAGGCCCATCTGCCCCGCTGTTCCCGGTCGACCAGCCCGGCCTCGACGAGCACCTTCATGTGATGGGAGACGGTGGGCTGCGCCAGGCCGACCGGCCCGGTGAGATCGCAGACGCACATCTCCCCCTGTGCACTGGCCGTGATCAGCGAGAGGAGCTTCACCCGGGTCGGGTCGCCGAGTGCCTTGAACACCGTGGCGATCTGTTCCGCCGCGCCCTCGGGTAGCGGCTCGCGGGCCTCGGTGCAGCACGACGAGGCGGCAACTGGAGCTTCGACGATCATCCACCCATTCTGCGCGTCACATTGACATTTGTCGATATGAGCGCCATCCTCGATCCATCGAAGAGCGTCGATGAACGGAGTCCTGTGATGCATCCCGTCGTGGTGATCGGTGCCGGTCCGCAAGGGCTTGCCGCTGCAGCGCATCTGCTCGAACGCGGCCTGCAGCCGTTGGTCCTCGAAGAGGGCAATCAGCCGGCTGCCGCGGTGCACGAGTGGGGCCATGTGCGGTTGTTCTCCCCGTGGCCGGAAGTGGTCGACGGCGCGAGCCGGCGCCTCCTGGAACGCACTGGATGGTCGGCGCCGGCGGCGGGATATCCCACCGGGGCACAATGGATCTCGGAGTACCTGCAGCCGCTCGCCGAAGCCCTGGGAGACCGGGTGCAGTATTCGGCACGAGTCGTTGGCGTGGGACGAAAGGGCCGGGACCGCTCGGTCGACTCCGGGCGAGCGGAACAGCCGTTCGTCGTGCACGTACGCACCGCGGGCGGAGGCGAGCAGCGGATCGAGGCACGCGCCGTGATCGACGCCTCCGGAACATGGCGGACTCCCAGCCCGGCCGGTGCGGAAGGCCTGCCAGCGATCGGCGAACACGCAGCACTGAGCGCTGGGGTGCTGAGCTACGGGATCCCCGACGTCGACTCCTCCTGGGCGGGACGACACACCGTGGTGATCGGCAATGGCCACTCCGCGGCAACGGCGATCGCCAACCTCGCCCGGCTCGCGAAGCGCGAGCCCGGCACCCGGATCACGTGGGTGCTGCGCCGCGGCCAGGTCGGCGCGACATTCGGCGGTGGCGCGGCGGATGAGCTCCCTGAACGCGGTGCGCTCGGGCAACGAGCCAAGCGCGCGGTGGAGGCCGGACTGGTCGATCTGGTGACAGGTTTTCGGACCGATCGGATCGATCTCGTCAACGGCGGCGCCGAGGTGCGCGCCGAGGACGGTCGTGCTCTCGACGCTGATCGTGTCGTGGTGCTGACGGGGTTCCGCCCCGATCACTCGTTCCTGTCCGAAGTGCGGCTCGAACTGGACACCCGCCTCCAAGCCCCGGTGCGACTAGCAAGCGAGGTGGACCCCAACATCCACTCCTGCGGGTCGGTGCGCGCCACCGGTGCTGCGGACCTCGCCCATCCGGAGCAGGAGTTCTTCATCGTGGGCGCGAAGTCCTACGGGCGGGCGCCCACCTTCCTCGCCATGACGGGCTTCGAGCAGGTGCGCAGCGTCGTCGCGAAGCTGGCCGGCGATGACGAGGCCGCCCACCGGGTGGAGCTGACGCTGCCCGATACGGGCGTGTGTGGTGGCTCCGGACTGTTTGACGAGCCCGAGCGGCCCGGCGGCTGCTGCACACCGGCACCCCAGCCGAGCAGCATCGGCCTGGCACCGGTAGGGCGCTGACCCGGTCAAGACGCCCGGTGGGCAACGGTCCCTTCTGGGCCGGGAACCGGCCACCACAGTGGTCGTGTCGTGGCTCGTCGGCGCCAGGGAGCTCGGGGCGGTCGCTACCGTGACAGGCATGAACGCGGCATCTCCCTATCGGGTGAGTCCACGCGCCGCGCTGCGGCAGAGTTGGCAGGATGTGGTGTTCCTGCACTGGCGAGTGCCCGAGGATGAGGTGGCGCCACTGTTTCCGGCCGGGACCTTGCCGGACGTGATCGACGGTTCGGCGTGGGTGGGCGTGATCGGGCTGCGGATGCGGAACATCTGGTTCGGCCCGGTGCCGTATCCCGCATTCTTCGAGCTGAACGTGCGCCTGTACAGCCGGGACTCCGACGGCCACGAAGGCGTGGTGTTCCGTGCGATGGAGGCCACCGACCCGCTCTTCGCCGCTGGCTCCCGAGCCGCCGTCCGGCTTCCCTACACGTGGGCTGGATTCCGATACGCACGCACCCGGACGCACGTGGCCTACGCGACCCGGCGGCTCGCCCCAGCGGCCGATGGGGCGGGAGTGCGGATGGCGGTGCGACCGGGCACGCCGCTGATCGAGCCCACCGAGAGCGAACAACGCCTCACCGCACGATGGTCCTTGCACGAGCACTGGTACGGCACCACGCTGCGAGTGCCGATCGACCACCCACCGTGGCCGTTGCATCGCGCCGAACTCGAGGCGTGGCATGACGACGGTCTACTTGCTGCCTGCGGGTTACCCCCGCTGCCCGAACCGCCCGAGAGCGTGCTCTACGCGAGCGGGACCACCGTGCGATTCGGGATTCCGGCGCCAGTGCGCTGACTGCGCGACGCGAGGTCACAATTCGGTCGCAGCCGCCCCAGGTCCACGCACGGGAATCGGCAGCGGGCTACCGTGCGTTGAGATCGTACGCACTCCCCGACCGGGCAGACGCGGCGCCGAGAAGGAGATCACATGTTCAGACGACGTACCTCGCTCGCCCTGGTGGCAGGGACCGCAGCGGCCGCATTTGCCCTCGCCGCCTGCTCGCCAGGGAACTCCGGGGGATCGGACGACGGCGAGGGTTCCGAAGGCACCGCGACCGTCACCTTCCGGCTGTGGGACGACGCTGCCGCCACCGCATATGAGGAGTCGTTTGACGCGTTCACCGCTGAGCACCCAGACATCGAGGTCGAGGTGGAGACCGTCCCGTGGGCGAACTATTGGGACCGTCTCCCACAGGACATTGGCTCAGGCACGATGGCCGACATCTTCTGGACGAACACATCGAACTTCGGCATCTACGCCGACAACGGGAATCTCATCGATATCGGCGCTGAGATCGGCACCGATCAGGACGAGCTGGTCCAGTCTGCCGTGGACCTCTACACCCGCAGTGGTGCCGTGTGGGGTGTGCCGCAGTTGACGGACTCGATCGCGCTCTACTACAACGCCGATCTGGTGGCCGAAGCGGGGATCGATCCGAGCAGCCTGCGCTGGGACCCCAGCGGATCCAACGACACCTTCCTGCCCGCGGCCCTGGACCTCACGGTCGATGCCAACGGTGTCACCGCGGCCGACGATGACTTCGATGCCGAGAACATCGAGCAGTACGCGTTCAACGCTCAGAACGATCTGCAGGCGATCTACATCGACTTCCTCGGATCCAACGGCGCTCGATACCAGGATGGTGACGAGTACGCGTTCAACTCTCCCGAGGGTGTGGAGTCGTTCCAGTATCTGGTGGATCTGATCAACACCCACCACGTCTCCCCCTCAGCGGCCGAGACGAACCAGAACGGCGATCTCGCCCGCGACCTCTTCGTCCAAGGCAACATGGCGCTGTTCCAGTCCGGGCAGTACTCGCTACCGCACATGGCCGATGCGGAGTTCGAATGGGGCATCGCGCCGATGCTCGAGGGACCGGAGGGGCGCGTCGGTGTGGTGCACAGCGTGGCCGCAGTGGGCAATGCGGACAGCGAGCATCCCGAGGCCACCCTCGAGGTGCTCCGCTGGCTCAGTAGCGCCGAAGGCCAGGAGCCGCTCGGTGCCAACGGTGCGGCCTTCCCGGCCGCCGTGGACGCGCAGAGCTCGTTCATCGACTACTGGGATGAGCAGGGAGTGGACACCTCGGAGTTCATTGCCGCCGCTGAGGGCCAGACCATCGCGGCCCCGCTCGGCCCGCGGGCCAACGCCGGCGCGAACGCCATCGCGCCGTACTTCGAGGAGATGTTCGCCGGCCGGCTGCCGGTCGAAGAGGCCCTCCAGCAGGCGCAGGACGCGGCCAACGAGGCCATCGCCGAGTAGTCAGCACCCGCACCGCACGTGCAGCACAACGCCCCCGCAGCATGCTGCGGGGGCGTTGCGTGTGTGTGCGGTCCGTCAGTACGTACTCATCCGATGAGCCCGAGCGCCCCGATCGCGCCGCCGATCACCGCCACCACCAGGCCGAAGTACTGCACCGGGATGAAGAACAGCGTGTGATGCCCGCGCAGCTTGCGCACAACCTGCGCGTGCTCCTTCTCGAGCATCTCGGCGCCGAGCTGCTCGGCCTCCTCACGGCTGGCCGGCTGGTACCCGGGCACCGGCTGGAACCGTCCGGCAGCGATCGTCTGCGCCACCTCCGGGCGCCGCGACTCGATGTACTTATCGGCACGGCGGCGGGCGTCCCAGCCTTGGAACCATCGTCCGGCGAAGAACAGCGCCACGCCGGCAACCGCGAGGCCGAGACCGATCGGCAGCGGCTCATACTGCTCGCCGATCACAAGTCGGAACAGGCCACCGAGGCCCACGCCAACAGCAAGAACAAAGAGAAGGCCGAGAATTCCCCAGCCGCGCCAGATCACCATGACCCGAGAGTATGGGCGGCGGCCACCGGTGACGATGGGCAGATCACCCCATCCCGGTCCCCGGACGGGGTCGACACGGCAGACCGGATCACGATTGGGTGGCAGCGTGGATCCAGCACTCATCACCGTCGATTGGGGCACCACCTCGGTCCGCCTGACCGCTGTGGCGGCCGACGGCACCGAGCTCGCGAGCACCGCCGCAGCGGAGGGCATCCTGACGGTCGGTACCGAGCCGGCGGCCTATGCCGAGACCCTCGCCCGCCTGGCCGGCTCCTGGGCCCAGGCGCGCCCTGCCGTCATCGCTTGCGGCATGGTGGGCAGTGCGAAGGGTTGGCAGGAGGTGCCCTATCTACCCGCACCGGTCCACCTCATGGCGGGAGCGCCGCTCACCGAGGTGGCCGGACCGTGGGGTCCGGTGCACCTGGTCCCGGGGGTGAGCACCGACGGCGGTGTGATGCGGGGGGAGGAGACGCAACTGCTGGGCCTGGCGCTGGCAGGCCACGCGAGCGGCCCGGCAATCCTGCCCGGAACCCACACGAAGTGGGCGCTGGTGGAGGATGGCACACTCAGGGACTTCCATACGGCGATGACCGGTGAACTGTTCGCGTTACTCACCACCCACGGCACGATCGCCCAGGTGGCCGGCCCCGCGCCCGAGGGTGACCTGGATGAGATCGGGTGGGCTCATTTCGAGGCCGGCGTCGCACGCGGACTGGCCGGGGCAGGTCTCGGAACAGCGGCCCTGGTGTTCGGGGTGCGAGCCCGGGCCCTGCTCGAATCGCTGCCACCGGCACAGGTGCGGGAGGAACTCTCCGGGATCCTGATCGGAGCCGAGATCGCGGGCGGGTGCCACTGGCTCGGCCATACCCCTGATCGATTGTCGATCGTGGCGTCCGCCTCGCTGGCACAGCGATATCGGCGCGCCCTGGCCACCGCGGGAATCGGGGCCAATCCGGGCGAGAACGACGTGACGACCCGCGGCCTCATCCATCTCGCCCGCAATGCCGGGCTCTTGACCTCGGGAGTGACACCATGACTGGATTAATCGCCATCTTGCGCGGGCTCACCCCCGCTGACGCCGCCGACGTCGGGGCCGTGCTATACGAATCGGGCTTCCGCACGCTCGAGGTGCCGCTGAACTCTCCCGATCCCCTGCGCAGTATCCAGGTCCTGCGGGAGAGCCTCCCGGCCGACGCCCAGGTGGGGGCCGGGACAGTGCTCACGACGGCGCAGGTCACCTCCGTGCTGGAGGCCGGCGGCCAACTGGTCGTCTCTCCCAACACTGACGTCGACGTCATTGAGGCGACCGTGGCGGCCGGGCTGGCCAGCTACCCGGGTGTGGCGACGGTCTCGGAGGCGTTCACCGCGATCCGAGCAGGAGCGCGGGCGTTGAAGCTGTTCCCGGCCCAGCAGGTCGGACTGAGCGGGATGCAGGCCTGGCTGGCGGTCCTGCCGCCGGTACACCTGATTCCCGTCGGCGGCGTGGGTGCGGACCAGATGGCCGGGTGGGTCGATGCCGGGGCCACCGGCTTCGGGATCGGATCGTCGCTGTACACCCCGGGTGTCGCCCTGGCAGAGCTCGGCGAACGCGCCCGGGGCCTCGTCGAGGCGTGGAGCAGTGCTCGACCGCGGCTCCGTACGGTGACGACAGTCTGACCGGGCAGGCACCGCGCGTCAGGCGTATCGTCGAATGATGGCTGACACTCTCGTCGGCTGATCAGTAGTTGTATGTACGAATACGCCGGTGCATCGGAATTCCTTGCCGTCGATGCAATCGGGACGTGCTCCCGGTGAGAAGACGACGGCGGACAGCTGTCCTGCTGAGATCGGCGGTTGATCATGAGCGGTACGAGCACATGACTGAGGTGGCAGCGGCTGTTCGACGCAAACCTCTGAACGCGACCAAGGACTACCAGGTCCTGATGAGACAGGTTCGCGCCAGCGGGCTGATGCGACGACGCTACGGGTACTACTGGACCCGCATCGTGATGACCGTGGCAGCCTTCGGTGGTGTCTGGGCCGGCGTAGCTCTGCTGGGCAATACCTGGTGGCAGCTTGCCCTCGCGGTGGCCATGGCCTTCGTCCTTGCTCAGCTGGCCTTTCTCGGCCACGACAGTGCCCACCGCCAGATCTTCCGTTCGTGGTCGTGGAACGAATGGACGTCCCGTGTGATCGCGAACGGTCTGGTCGGGTTGAGCAATGCGTGGTGGATGCTGAAGCACGATGCGCACCACAACGCACCGAACCAGGAAACGAAGGACCCGGACATCGAGTCCCGCGTCCTCGCGTTCACTCCCGCGGCGGCTGCTACCCGGCGTGGTTTTCGAGGCTGGTTCGCCCGCCGTCAGGGATGGTTCTTCTTCCCACTACTCACCCTGGAGGGTCTCCACCTGCACGTCGCGAGTGTGCGCGCGGTGCTCGGCCGGCGCCCGATGGCACGCCGCGCGGTGGAGGCACCGCTGCTGCTCGGCCGCCTCGTGATCTACCTCGCGGCGCTGTTCGTGCTGATGCCACCGGCGATCGCCGGGACGTTTCTCGCGGTTCAGCTCGCCGTGTTCGGCGTCCTGCTGGGCGGGGCGTTCGCACCCAACCACAAGGGCATGCCGATCGTGACAGCCGATAGCCGGATCGACTTCCTGCGCCGGCAGGTGCTGATGTCGCGCAATATTCGCGGCAATCCGTTCGTCGATCTCCTCATGGGCGGATTGAACCGCCAGATCGAGCACCACCTGTTCCCGAGCATGCCGCGACCAACCCTGCGTCAGGTCCAGCCACTCGTGCGCGAACACTGTGAGCGTCTCGACATCACCTACACCGAGGTCGGCTTCTTCTCCTCCTACCGCACGGTGATCCGGTACCTCAACGACGTCGAGGGGCAAGCCCGCGATCCTTTCACCTGCCCCGTGGCCGCGAGCATGGGTCGCTGACCGGCTGCTCCCACCGGTCCGGCCGGCCCGCGTGGGAAACGCGCTCCACCGAGCGCGCCGTGCAGGTCAGCCGAGTCGTTCGCGCAGCCACGCCAGGTCCGCCGCGTGCTCTGCCGCCTCTCCTGGCGTCTCCACGACGACGGGCGCCCCGGCCTGGCGGACGAGTTCAACCAGGTCATCACCGGGCAGCGAGCCCTGACCGAGGTTCGCGTGCCGGTCGGCTCCGGAATCGAACGCGTCCCGGCTGTCATTGGCGTGCACCAGGTCGATCCGGCCGGTGACTGCCCTGACCCGGTCGACGAGCCCGGCGAGTTCTTCCCCGCCTGCGTACGCATGGCAGGTGTCCAGGCAGAAGCCCACCTGGTCACCGCCGTCGGCCTCCATCACGGATGCCCAGAGGCGTTCCAGCTTCGCCACCCCGCGAGCCATCGCCTTGGTCCCACCGGCGGTGTTCTCGATGAAGATCGGCACCTCGGCGTCCAGTTGGTCGATGCACTTGCGCCAGTTGTCGAACCCGACGGCCTCGTCGTCAGAGGCAAGCACATGTCCGCCATGAACGACCACGCCGATCGCGCCGATCTCCGCGGCCAGGCTCACCTGCTTCTGCAGCATCTTCCGGCTCGGGATGCGGATCCGATTGTTTGAGGTGGCCACATTGATCACGTACGGGGCGTGCACCACGAGCGTGATCCCGGCATCCTCGGCAGCCTGTTTCAGCGCGGCGGGACCATCGGCATAGCCGACCTCATGTCCCTTCCACGCCTGGGGATCCCCGATGAAGATCTGCGCCAGCTGCGCACCGCGGTCGTGTGCCGCTGCGATCGGGTCGGCCTGGCCCACATGTGCTCCGAGTACCACCATGCCTCGAGAATAGTCGCCCTCACATCTGAACCCACTTCCCGCGTACGAACCCTTCGCGCATGGCGTTCACACACGAAAAGTGGATTCAGGAGGTGCGCGGGGTGGACTCAGGAGGTGCGCGGGGTGGACTCAGGAGGCGCGCGGCGTGGACTCAGGAGGTGCGCGGCGTGGACCCCAGTGCCCAAGCGATCAGCGCCGTCGCTGGCACCGCCCGCACCAGTAGAGAGTGCGTCCGGCCAGCGGGGCCGCGCGGACCCGGGAACCGCAGATCAGGCACGGCTCCCCCGTGCGCTTGTAGACGAAGAAGCGCCGCTCGAACCGCCTGCCCAGCCCTTCCCCGGTCAGGGTGGGCGTGTACTCGGCGGCCTCACCTGAGGCGACCTGCGCCGCGGCCAGCTCCACCTGATCGTCCACGGTGAGAATCTGGTTGAACGCCACACCGAGCGGCAACAGCACAACCAGGTCGTCCCAGATCGACCGCCACGTCGACGCGCGGATCTGGTTGCCTGGGCGCATCGGATCCACCCGACGGCGTAGCAGCACCTCACAGCGGTAGACGTTGCCGACGCCGGCGATCACCTTCTGATCCATCAGCAGTTCGGCGATCGGTCTGCCGCTGCGCTGCAGCCGTTGCCAGCCCACGGACGGGTCCGCATCCTCGCGGAGGGGGTCCGGCCCCAGTGCGGCGGTGATGCCCTCGACCTCCTCCGGAGTGCGCACGGCACACGTCATCGGTCCGCGCAGATCGGCGACGTGCCCCTCGGACAGCAACCGCAGGCGAACGGCACCTGTCACGGGGAGTTCACCTGCGCCGTCGGGAATCGGGAGCACCGGAAACTGCCCGATCAGGCCCAAGTGCACGTGCAGCCACGTATCCCCGGCGAACTCACACAGCAGATGTTTACCGTGGGCCTGGGAGGCGATCAGCTCGCGCCCGTCCAGGAGGGCCGCGCCACCGGCGAATCTCCCTTGTGGACTGGACGCCCGCACCGGGCGCCCGGCGAAAGCGCGGTCGAGCCGCTGGGCGAGCGCATGGATGGTGTGACCTTCGGGCATGAACGCACGCTAGCGTTTCCTCGTTCACCTAACTTCCGGAGGATCCATGTCGATGCCCGACCAGGCACGTGACGTCAGCCTGAACGTCTCTCGCAGCACCGGGCCCACGGTGTTCCAGGTTCAGCCAGCACGATTGGTGTGGACGGCGGATGATCGCATCCAGGTCATTGACACGTCCCCACTGGGTGACCTGCAGGTGGTGCTCGATGTACGGCCGCAGGAGATCACCAAGGCCACCTATATGCCCAACGTCGGCGGGGCGCAGTCCTACCTGACGCTGCAGACGGCCACCGGCAAGGTGAAGGTGGATCTCGGCGGCGCCCATCCCACACCGCACCAGTGGGAGTCCGTGGAGCAGTACAACCAGCGGGTGATGCAGGAGGGGATGCCGCCCGAGCGCTGGTGGACCGATCGCCTTGGGACCTACGGGGTACAGACCAAGAGATGGGGCTTCGGGAAGATCTTCGGCCTGACTCTCCTGATCCTGGTCGGTGTGATCGCGGTGATCACGGTGATCGCCGGCTTGGCAGGGGCGTTCTGACCGTCAGCGAGCATGGTGAAGCCCGCGGGTTCTCGGCTGGTGCCGAGTGCCACCTGGACGAATGGTGGCCCCCGCGGGCTTCCGGTGACTGCCGTGGTCTCGCCAGTGCGCGCACCTACGAGACGGCAAATCCGTCCGTGTCAGTAACGGGCGACTAGCGGACAGTCACCTCACGCGTCCGAAGAAAATTCACTTCTCGGATCACCTCCTTTCCCGTGTGCGCACCACGGTAGATGCCGACGGCGGAGCGCGCCAGAGTTTTTTCGACGCCAGTTTCGCCACTCACGGAGTCCGCCAACCATGCGACGCGCCGGGGCACGGCGTGCAGGCTCGTGGCAGGCTGGGGCCATGCACCTGCGAATCTTCACCGAACCCCAGCAAGGCGCCAGCTACGACGACCAGCTCGCCGTGGCGAAGGCCACCGAGGAACTGGGATTTGACGCC
Organism: Ruania halotolerans; assembly: GCF_021049285.1. Classification (GTDB taxonomy): domain Bacteria; phylum Actinomycetota; class Actinomycetes; order Actinomycetales; family Beutenbergiaceae; genus Ruania; species Ruania halotolerans. Next base: position 219,038 of record NZ_CP088017.1, on the reverse strand, counting down.
TTCTTCCGGTCCGACCACTACCTCGCCATGGGTGGCGACGGCCTGCCCGGGCCCACCGACTCCTGGGTGACCCTCGCCGGGCTGGCGCGGGAGACCTCCCGCATCCGGCTCGGCACGCTCGTCTCCTCAGCCACCTTCCGCATGCCCGGCGTGCTGGCCATCCAAGTGGCGCAGGTGGATGCGATGTCCGGCGGCCGCGTGGAACTCGGGCTGGGCACCGGCTGGTTCGCCGACGAGCATGCTGCCTATGGCATCCCCTTCCCGGAGAAGCGCTTCGGCATCCTCGAGGAGCAGCTCGCCGTCATCACCGGTCTGTGGGCCACGCCGGTGGGTGAGCGTTTCTCCTTCGCCGGTGAGCACTATCAGCTCACCGACTCCCCCGCGCTGCCCAAGCCGGTGCAGTCACCCGTGCCGATCGTGATCGGCGGTCAGGGGAAGAAGCGCACTCCCGCCCTCGCCGCCCGGTACGCGAGCGACTTCAACCTCGGTTTCGCACCACTGGACCAGATGGCGTCAGGGTTCGAACGGGTGCGAGAGGCCTGCCGGGCGATCGAGCGCGACCCCGACGAGATCACCTATTCGGCCGCACTGGTGGCCTGCGTTGGCGCCGACGAAGCAGAGTTCGCCAGGCGCGCCGCCGCGATCGGCCGGGAGCCGGCGGAGTTGCGTGAGCACGGGGTGGCCGGCACAGTCGCCGAGGTCTCTGACCGGCTGGCCTGGCTCGCCGAACAGGGTGTGCAGCGCACCTACCTGCAGATCTTGGATCTGGCCGACCTGGACCATCTGGACCTGATCGCCCGTGAGGTGGCGCCGCAGCTCTGAGCACCAGGCCAGCCGAGCACCGAAGGGCCGCACTCGCGGGGGTGGGGTGGTCAGGGGGGTGGGGTGGATCAGGGGTGCGGGTGCGGGTGTCGCTCGGCGTGGTGGTGCACGATCAGCCACCGGCCCCCCACCGCGGTGAGCACATCGGTCACCCGGAAGGTCTCGTCCTCGCGATCGGGGTAGTGCGCGCGCAGCACGAACCGGGCCACGGCCGCGTCGTCCCAGCGGTCCACCCGGATGTCCTCCGGGGCCACCCAGGCCGGCGCCGCACTATCGGCGGCGCGGGCCCGCCCAGCGCGTTCGTCGCGCAGCGCGTCCAGCCCGCTCACCCCGTCGATCAGGTCGGGGGCGTCGGACTCCCAGATGGTGATGTCCGAGGCGAGATGGGCGTCGAAGGCCGCCCGATCGCCCAGGGCCCGGTACAGCGACCGGATCGTCTCGGCGACTGCGCCGTCATGGTCGGCGCGCCCTCGTTCGCTCATGATCGCTCCTCGGTGAAGGTTCGGGTCAGTGCCGTGCGCAGCGGTGCCAACCCCATCGGGCCCAGGCGCAGCGCGGCGGTGTGGAACTCCCGCAGATCGAAGGTGCCCGCCGTGCGTGCCTGCACGCTCTGCCGGGTCTGCCGCCACAGACGCGCCCCCACGGCGAACGCGAGCGCCTGACCGGGCCAGCCGAGATAGCGGTCCACCTCGAACCCGGCCGTCACCGGATCCACCTGGGCCACCTCGTGCAACATCTGGGCACCGAGCTGCGGGGTCCACTCCCGTGCACCCGCCGGCAGACCGGGGGCGTCGCCCGGGATCGGCAGCTCCAGGTGCAGGCCGATGTCGATCACGATCCGGCAGGCGCGCCACAGCCGGGCGAACACCATGCCGAGTTCCTCCCCCGGGGTGCGCAGCAGTCCGAGCTCACCCGCGAGCTCCTCGGCGTAATGCGCCCACCCTTCGGCGTAGCCGTGCACGTGGCAGAGCAGCCGCTGCCACGGATGCAGATCGTCCATGGCGTAGGTGACGGCGTGCTGCAGGTGGTGGCCGGGCACACCCTCGTGGTGCACGGTGCTGACCTCGTGCCAGGTGGCGACGCTCTTGGTGCCCTCGGGCACGGTCCACCAGACGCGTCCGGGGCGCGTCAGCTGCGCGTCCGGCGGGGTGTAGTACATCACCCCCGACGCGGCCGTGGTGAGCATCGCCTCTACCGGGCGGGTGCGGGCGGGCACGTCCACGAGCACGCCGTCGATCGCCGACATGGTCTCGTCGATGCGGCCCTGCAGCCAACCCTGCAGCTCGTCCCCGACCGCGACGCGGCCATCCGGATCGGCATCGAGCGCCGCCACCGCTGCCGCCACGTCCGGCGAGCCGACGATCTCGGTGGCCAGGGCGCGGGCCCGCCCCTGCAACTCATCGATCAGGTCCCACCCGAAGTCGTACAGCTCATCGAGGTCCACACCGGCGCCGAGGAACGCCTGGCTGGTGCAGGTATACGTGTCCCGCCCGACGGCGTCCGTCACCGGGGCAGCCGGCGCCAGCTCGGTCTCGAGGTACTGGGCGAACGACGCCGTGGCTGCCACGGCCCGCTCAGCCCCGCCGGCAAGCCGGGCCGCCGTGGCGCCCCCGCCGTCGTAGCCGGCCACCACACCCGGGTAGTAGCCCTGGTCCACCCAGCGGCGGCACTGCTCGGCCACCGTGCGCACCTGCCGGACGGCCACGATGTTGCCCGAGGCGGCCTGGGCGGTGAGGGTCTCGCGGAACTGGGCGTACGCCGTCGGGACGTGCTCGAGGTTGAGCGCCACCCGCTGCCAGTCGTCTTCGCTGGAGCGTGGCAGGTCGTCAAAGGCTTGCCGCACCTGGTGCACCGGCGTGGCCAGCGGTGCGAGGAGCCGGCGGGTGAACCCGACCTCGTCGAGGGCGATGTCGCTGCGCAGGCGTTCGGTCAGCGCCGCGGCCAGCGGGTCGTCCACCGTCTCGGGTTCCTCGGTACCCAGCGCGGTGAGCCGGCGCAAGGCCTCAACGTCGGTGGCGTGCCGCCGCGCGAAGCCGTCCGGTGACAGGTCGCCGATCACCAGTTCCGGCCGCCGGCCGAGTGCGGCGGCGGCCTCGGGATCGTCGGCGGCGCGAGCGCGCACGTAGTCGTCGGCGATGGAGCGCACCGCGTTGTGGCGGGTGGTCATGGGAGAGCTCCCTCCGGTGCGCCCAGCGCGGCTCGTACGGCGGGCACCACCTGAGACCCCAGCAGGGCGATTCCGCCGGTGCCGGTGAGCCCGTGCGGGGTGCCGAACTCCACCCGGTCCGCACCGGCGTCGGCGAGCCGCAGTGTGTGCTCCACCAGCTGGGCCGGGGTGCCGGCGAAGGCGAACCGGTCCAGCAGGTCGTCACTGAGCAGAGCGCCCGCGTCGTCCGGGCGATCCTCTCCGAGCAGGTCACGCAGGCGGGTGAGCAGCTCGTCTTCCACCTCCACGGTGGGGTCGAGGGCGGCCACCACGTCCACGTACATGGCCACCTCGCGGCGGGCCAATCCGCGGGCCACGTCACCGTCGTCGTCCACCACGGTCACGGCACCGGCGCACACGTCCACCGCCCCGGCCCCGCGACCGGCGGCCACCGACGAAGCGTCCAGCCAGGTGCGCATCTGCGCGACCATGTCCGGGTTGGCGCAGCCGCCGATCTTCACCTCGTCAGCGAGCCGCCCGGCCAGTGCCGCACCGCGCGGACCCCAGACCCCGAGCAGCACGTCTACCTCCGGCCGCACCGGCGTGTAGTGCAAGCCGAAACCGGGCTCGATCGAGAAGGCGCGCCCGGTGTAACCGCCGGTGTCCCCGGCGAGCAGCCGCCGGACGATCTCGATGGTGTCCTCCAAGTGCGCGAGCGGGCGGTCCTGTGCCACGCACACCTGCTGCAGCCAGGACCCCCGGGCCAGGCCCAGGTACGCCCGTCCGCCGCAGGCCTCGTCGAGCGCGGCGATCTGCCCGGCGATCTCCACCGGGTGCAGCAGGTACGGGTTCAGGCAGGACGGGCCAAGCCGCAACCGCTCGGTCACATCGGCGGCCACCATGAGCGGCGCCATCGGCGGCTGGAAGCCCAGGTCGGAGTACACCGAGAGTCCGTCGAAACCGTGTGCTTCAACGGCACGTGCGAGCCGGGCGTAGTCGGTGGCGTGCTTGTCCGACTGCAGCGCGATCGTCAACGAGAGACTCATGTGAGCTCCTCCGTGGGGATGCTGGTGCGGCCGGTGCGCTCGATGCGCATGATCAGCCGTTCCTCCGGGTCCGGGCAGGCCACCTCGTTGTCGGTAGCGAGCCAGTCCCCGGGATCCACGGCACGTTGTGCGGCCGGTAGCAGCGGCAGCACCGCGGAGAGGGCGTAGAGGCAGAAGTGCTTCCCATCGGGGATGGACAGGCGGCTCGAGCAGGTCACATCCAGGTGATCCCCGGGCGCCATCCCGCAGACCGAACGTCCCTCGATCCGGTCCACCACCACACGCAGATCGTGCAGCTCCGTACGTCGCTCGCCCATCACACGCCCCCGGTCAGGGCGGGCACGATCCCTCGATCGTCGCGCACCGCACGCCCGGCCTGCACCACGGCGTGCATCGACCGCAGTGCGGAGATGTCAGCGAGCGGGTCGGCGTCGAGAACGAGCAGATCCGCCGCTGCCCCGGCCGCGAGCGTTCCGAACTCCCCGGCCCGGCCCAGCCAGTGGGCGCCGGCACTGGTGGCGGCCACCATCGCCGCGTGCGGGCTCATTCCGGCGTCGACCATGAACTCGATCTCCCGAACCGTGGCCGTGGTCCCGTCGAAGGGGGCCTGCGGGGGCATATCGGAGCCCATGATGATCTCCACGCCGGCGGCGATGGCGTGTTGCAGGCTTTCCCAGTGCCTCGGACCGGCCGCGAGCGCCCGGTTCATCATCCATTCGGGCACCTGGTTGGCGCGGAAGAACTCCTCGCACCGGCTCACCGTGATCGTCGGTACGTAGGCCACCCCGCGTGCGGCCATCAGATCGCACAACTCCCGGGTGAGCTCGTAGCCGTGCTCCACACAGTCCAGGCCGAGTTCGACGGCGCGGGTGATCACCGGTGCCGGTCCGGCGTGTGCGGTCACCTTCCGCCCCCAGTCGTGCGCGGTGCGCAGCACGGCCGCCATCTCCTCGTCGGTGAGCTGCGGGGTATCGATCGACTCGTGCTCACCGGCGATCCCGCCGGAGATGCACACTTTGATCAAGTCGGCACCTGCCCTCAGCTGGGCACGGGTGACGTGGGTGAACCCGTCGGCGCCGTCGGCCTCGAGTCCGTCCGAATCGTGCCCGTGTCCACCGGTGCAGCACAGGGCGTGACCGGCGGTGAAGATCCGCGGACCGTCCACCGCGCCGTGTGTGATCGCGGTGCGCAGCGCCATGTCGGTGTATCGGGTCTCCCCCACCAGGCGCACCGTGGTCACTCCGGCGTGCAGCACCTCCCGCGCGTTACCCGCCATCCGCAGCACCAGTTCGGCATCACTGGAACCGTGGAGCGCATCCTGCATCGGGCCGGGCAGCCCGAGGCCGAGGTGCACGTGCATGTTCACCAGGCCGGGGATCACGACGGCGCCCGCCAGGTCGATCACGACCGGCGCGGGGGTACCGTGCTCGCCCAGGCCGGCGAGCACCTCAGAGCTCGCCCCGATGGCCTCGATCGTGCCGTCGGTGCCGATCACGATCGCCTGATCGGGCCGGGTCGTCGTGGACGTCCCGTCCCAGGTCACGCAGTGGTTCAGGACGACCGGTGGCCGGGCCTTGCTGGTGCTCATACGTTCGCTCTCTCCTTGGTCTCGCCGGTCTCGACGGGCAACCAGCACGCAGTGCGGCGCTCACCGAGCTGCACCACGGGCGGTTCGTCGGTGCAGATGTCCATGGCAGCCGCACAGCGGGGGCGGAACCGGCACCCGGTGGGCACGTGCGCGGCGTCGGGAACCTCCCCGGCGAGAGCCTGGGGGAGGTCGGCATGGGTACTGATCCGAGGGATGGCCTCGATCAGGGCGTGGGTGTAGGGGTGCACCGGGTCTCCCCAGACGGTATCGGTGGCCCCGTCCTCGACGATCCTGCCCAGGTACATGACGGCGGTGCGGTCAGCGATCTGGCGCACGAGTGCGAGGTCATGGGAGATGAACAGCATGCCCACGTTCAGATCGCGGACCAGGGAGGTCAGCAACGTGACGATCTGTGCCTGCGCGGAGGCGTCCAGGGCGGTCACTGGCTCGTCGGCGATCAAGATCTCTGGCCGAGGTGCCAGGGCGCGGGCGATGGCCACGCGCTGGCGCTGGCCGCCGGAGAACTGGTGCGGGTAGCGGGAGGCCGCCTGCGCACCCAGGCCGACCCGTTCCAGCAGGTCGGCCACATCCGCCTCAGGATCGGCCACATCGGCCGGGACGCCGTCGCGGATCTGCGAACCGATCGTGCGCCGCGGATTCAACGAGGAGTAGGGGTTCTGGAACACCATCTGCACTCGCACGTCGGAACGCACCCGCCAGCCCACCGGTTGCACGTCGCGGCCGTCCAGGCGCACCGAACCGGCCGACACCCGCTCCAGCCCGACGACGGCGCGTGCGAAGGAGGATTTCCCGCACCCGGATTCCCCGACCAGTCCGACCACCTCGCCGCGGGCCACGTTCAGGCTCACCCCATCCACGGCGCGAACTGTGCCGCGGCCACGGCTGCGGAAGGTGACCTCGAGGTCGGTCACCTCCAGTGCAGCCTGCACCTGCTTCTCCTGCATGCTCATAGCCGGGTTCCCGTCAGGTCGGGGCGGACCACACAGGCGAGCTCATGGCCTGCTGGGCCGGCGGCGCTCAACGGGGGGACCGCCGTCGTGCATTCCTCGACCGCGTACGTGCAGCGGGGCGCGAACGGGCACCCGGCCGGGGCCGTGGCCGGGGTGACCGGACTGCCCGGGATCGATTGCAACGGCTCGCGAGCGCCAGGTTGGTCCCACGTCTCGTCGGCGTGCGGGCGCGCACCCAGCAGGGCGGCGGTGTAGGGGTGCCGGGGCCGGGTCACCAGTTCCGGCGTGGGAGCGGTCTCCATCACCCGGCCGGCGTAGAAGACGTACGAGCGAGCAGTGAGAGCGGCGAGCACACCCAGATCGTGGGTGACGAAAAGCACGGAGAGCCCGGTCTCGGTGCGCAGTTCGTCGAGCAGGCGCAGGATCCCAGCCTGCACCGTCACGTCCAGGGCGGTGGTGGGTTCGTCGGCGATGAGCAGGCGAGGGTGGCAGGCCAGGGCGCTTGCGATCGCGACGCGCTGACGCATCCCACCGGAGAACTGGTGCGGGTAGGCGCGCAGGGCCCGCTCCGGGTCGGGGATCCGCACGCGGTCGAGCAGTTCGACCGCCCGGCGCCGGGCAGCGGGGCGGTCCATCCCCAGGTGCACGCGCATATGCTCGGTGAGCTGCCGGCCCACGCTGAGCATCGGGTGCAGCGATGCGGTCGCGTCCTGGAAGATCATGGCGATCTCGGTGCCCCGCACCCGGTTCCACTCCGCACCCCGCAGGGCGAGCAGATCGACCGTGGAGGTGGCGCTGCCACCCAGCTCAGGCACCCCGTGCAACCGTGCCGAACCGCTGGTGCGCGCCCCCGGCGGCAGCAGACCGAGGAGCGCGGACGCCGTCATCGACTTCCCCGACCCGCTCTCGCCCGCAACTCCGACGACCTCGCCCTCATCCACCCGCAACGTCGCATCGTGGATGACGGGTACGTCGCCGGGCAGGTGGACGCCGAGGCCCTCGACCTCGAGCAGCGCGCTCATGACAGTCCCTTCGCGTAGCGGGGGTCCAGGCGGTCGCGCAGCGCATCGCCGATCACGTTGAAGGCGAGCACCACCGTCAGGATCGCCAGACCAGGGAACACGCTGACCCACCAGATCGACAGGTCCTTGGACCCGGCCGCGATCATCGCTCCCCACTCGGGGGCGGGAGGGCGAGGGCCGAGGCCGAGGAAGGAGAGGGCGGCGAGCATCAGCACGGCGTTACCGAGCTCCAGGGTGGCCAGTACGACGGCGGGGCCCACGCTGTTCGGGAGGACGTCCTTGCGTAGGGCCTTCCATGGCCCCACGCCGAGCAACCGAGAGGCGGCGAGGAAGTCTGAGGAGCGAATGCTCAACACGGCCGATCGGATCACCCGGGCGTAGACCGGCCAGGAGACGATCACCAGCGCGATCACCGCGTTCTGGGTGCTCGGGCCGAAGGCGGCCGCCACCGCCATCGCCAGGATGATCTGCGGGAACGCGAACACGAGGTCGGTGATCCGCATGATGGCCTCGTCGAAGCCGCGGCCGAGATACCCGGCGAGCAGACCGAGCAGGCCACCGATCGCGAGCGCGCAGGTCACGATGATCACCGCAAGCGGTAAGGAGAGCCGGGCCCCGTGCACCACCCGGGCGAAGACGTCTCGGCCCAGCTCGTCGGTGCCGAACCAGTGCGCACCCGAGGGTGGCGTGTAGAGGTCCCCGGACTGCGCGATCGGGTCCTGCCCGGCGATCAGCGGTGCGAGGAGGGCGGCGAGCACCCAGGCGGCGAGGAGCACGATCGCCAGCACCACGGACGGCTGGCGCCAGGTGGAGTGAATCTGGGAGAGGCGGAGCCGGCCCGCCCAGCGGCGTCGTCCGAGGGCGCGGTTGACCCGGTCGTCGGTGTGGGCCACGACATCGTCGATACGCGGTTCGAGACTCATGACAGGCGGATCCTCGGATCGATCAGGCCGTAGAGCAGGTCGACGATCAGGTTCACCACGGTGTACACGACGGCCACGAAGAGGCTGACGCCGAGGATGGCTGGCATGTCGAGAGCGGCGGCTGCGCGGTAGGCGTATTGGCCGACCCCGGGCCAGGAGAAGATCTGCTCCACCAGCACCGTGCCGGAGAGCAGGGCCGCGAAGGCAAGACCGCTCACCGTGATCACCGGCACCAGCCCGGCGCGCAGCACATGCGAGAGCAGCACCGTGCGGCCCGGGAGACCCTTGGCTCGGGCGGCGCGGATGTAGTCCTGATCGAGTACTTCGAGCATCGCCGAGCGGACGAACCGCACCAGCGTGGCCACGGTCAACACGGTCAACACGAGCACCGGCAGCACCGCGTGCTGAACGGCGTCCCAGGCCATGGCCGGTTCGCCGGCCAGCAGGGCGTCCAGGCTCATCACGCCGGTGACCTGCTCCGGTGGCACCCAGTAGGTGCTCAAGCGCCCACCCGAGGGCGAGACGCCGAGCACGAAGAAGAACACGTACAGCACCACCAGGGAGAGCCAGAACGGCGGGGTGGAGAGCCCGAGCAGGGTGCCCGCGCGTACTACCTGGTCACCGGCGCGGCCGTGCCGGACTGCCGCGTACAGGCCCACTGCCACCCCGATGAGCAGGGAGAGCAGCATCGCCGGGAGGGCGATCTCCAGGGTGGCCGGCACGTAGGTCATCAGATCGCCGAGCACGGAACGACCGGTCTGCTGGGAGACGCCGAGATCACCGGTGAGCACGTTCTGCAGGTACACCAAGTACTGCACGTGCAAGGGCTCGTCCAGCCCCCACCGCTCCCGGTACGCCGCCACGATCTCGGGGTCCTGCAGGGCCGCCTCGGAGAGGGTGGCGGTCATCGAGTCGCCCGGCACCAGCTGCACCAGCAGGAAGGTCACGGCGGTCACCCCGAGCAGCAGCACGGCGGTGATCACGAGGCGGCGGAGCAGGTACGCCCCGAGGGCGTACCCGCCGACTCGAAGACGCTGCGTCGCCGAACGGGTGCCGTTGCCCCTGGTCGGGGGAGCAGTCGTACTCATCGGGTCACTGTGGCGCTACCGCCCGCAGGTCCACCTGCCACCCGGCCGGGGAGTACTCGGCGTTGGCGATCGTCTCAGTGGCCGCCACCACGCCGGAGTTGTACGCCAGCGTGACGTACGGGCTCTCCTCGTTCAGAAGGCGCTGCCAGTCCTGGATGGCGCTGATCTGGCTCTCCGCGTCGGGTGCGCTCTGCACGGCCTCACCGGCGGCGATGATCTCCTCGCTGGCGCGCTCCTCGGTCCAGCCGGTGCGCTGGGCACTTGCCTGGCCGGGTGCGAAGTTGTTCACCAGGGAGGCGGCCACCGGGTAGTTCAGCGACTGCGGGCTGAACCGGAAGGGCACCTCACCGCCGGTCTGCGCCTCCAGGAAGGAGGCAATCGGCTGCGGGTCGAGCACGATCGCGATACCGGCCTGCTCGGCATCGAACTGGATCTTCGTGGCGATCGTGCCCAGGTCCACCCCGCGGTAGGTGATGGCCGGGTACATGAGTTCGACGGTCGGATCGGTGATGCCGGAGGCTTCGAGGTGATCAGCAGCCGCGTCGAGGTCCTGCTGCTGCGCTTCGCTTTCGGGCAGCGCCCCGGGGAAGGCGGTCGGCACCATCCCGGCTGCGGGCAAGGCGTCATCGCCGAACAGGGCGGCGAGGCCGTCATAGTCGATGGACGCACGCAGCGCGCGCACGAAGTCGGGGTTCGAGGTGATCTCCGAGATCGCCGGGTCCTGATGCAGGGTCAGGAAGTAGAAGGTGTCCTGGCTGGCCGAGACCTGCACGCTCTCGGGTAGGTCCTCGAGCAGGCGTCCGGACAGGTCGAGTGCGATCTGATCACCCTCGGCGCGCTGCATGGTGAGCTTCTGCGTCTCGGCTTCCACATTGGAGATCACGATGCGTTGGTAGCCGGGTGTCTCACCCCAGTACTCCGGGTTCGCCGTCAGCACGATCTCTGACGCCGGGTCGAAGGAGTCCAGCACGTACGGGCCCGAGCCGAGCGAGGCACCGTTCAGGAACTCGGTGGCGGCGTCCGCGCTGGCAGCGTCCTCGGCGGCAGTGCCGCCTTCGGCCTCGGTGGCCTCGGCATTCAGGATGCCGGCTGCGGGCATGGCGAGGATCGTCGGCACGTTCGGGTTGGACTGCTCGCTGGTCACCACGACGACGCCCTCGGACGGCGAGCTGGCCGCCAGGCCCTCGACGGTGACTGCCGGACTGCCCTGGAGGTTGTGCAGTCGGTTGATGCTGAACACGACGTCCTCGGCCGTGACCGGGGATCCGTCAGAGAAGACGGCGCCATCGGTCAGCGTGAAGGTGAACTCGGTGGCGTCCTCGTTGACTTCCCACGACTCGGCGAGGAGCGGCACCGGCGTCGTCACATCCGAGCCCTCGAAAGTCACGAGGGTGTCGTACATCGCGTGCACGGCGAGTGCACCGGTCGCCTCATAGACCTGGCCGGGATCGAGACTGTTCACGACGAAGGATGTGCTCACGGTGAGCGTGCCACCCTGGCCGGGGCTCTCGTCGTCGGACCCGCCACCGCCTGCGGCACCGCCACCGCTCCCGCCGGCGGTGCATGCCGTCAGTGTCAGCGCGGCGGCTGCGGCCACGGCCGCTCCGACGCGTGCGGGTCGCACTCCCATGATGTCTCCATTCAACGGTGACCGTGGCGTCATCGCTCGGTCAGCGTGGTCGATGCTTCGGTGGCTCTGATGGTCGGTATGAGATCATGCAAACGTGGCTAGTGTATAGCCTTAGTGAAAATGTTCATCGAAATGAAACACGTGTCGGGAGGTCCGGTGATCGGTGACCGTCTGCGAGTGCTGCGCCGTGCGCGCTCACTGACCCTGCGCTCGCTGGCCGAACGCACCGGACTGTCCGTCGCGCTGCTCAGCCAGATCGAGAACGGCAAGACCGATCCGAGCGTCGAGACGCTGCGCAAACTGGCGAAGGTGTTCGACTCGGACCTGGCTGACCTCTTCCGTGAGCCGGACGCACCGCCAGTGCACGTCTCGCGGGCGGGCGAACGCTTCCGGATGCAGGCTCCGGCTGGGCAGATCACCTACGAGCGCCTCACTCCCGGTCGCGGCGACCTGGAGGTACTGCGCGCCGACCTGGCACCCGGGGACCGCAGTGCCACCGAACCATGGGGGCACGTCTCCACCGAGTGCGTCTACGTGCTTTCCGGGCAGATCACCGCCACCGTGGACGGGCAGGACTACGAGGTCGCCGCCGGTGAATCCATCACCTTCGACTCGCGACTGCCGCACCTGTTCGCCAATCACACCGACGCGCTGGCGCAGATCATTCTGGCGGTCACGCCGCCCACCCCATGAGGTCATCAGCGCACCCCACCTGATGCGGGAGCGTCCGGGTCCGTAGTGAGCGCGGCGAGCTCGCCCACCGGGACCGGCTTGATCGGTAGGTGGGCGGCCGCGTACCCGGCCTGATCCACGCGCTGCCCGCGCGCTGCGCTGAGAGCGCGGCTCACGCTTGCCTCGCAGTAGCGTCCCTGGCAGGGGCCCATGCCTGCCCGGCACTCGAGCTTCACGGCACTGACGGTGGACATCTGCGGGTTCCGGGCGAGCGTGGTCCGCAGGTCCCCGGCACTGACCCGTTCGCAGCGGCACACCACCGTCTCCTCGGTCGCGAGCGCATCCAGTAGCGCCGGCGGCACCTGGAACAGGTCCTGGACCACTCGGGAGAAGCGGGCCGCAGCACGCACGCCTCGCCGGGCGTCGCGCCACTGCCGCGCAGACACCGCGCCGCCGAGATCGGCCACGATCGAGAGCGCGGCAAGCACGCCCTCGGCCCGTGACGCCTCAGCCCCGGCCACGCCAGTCGGTTCGCCGGCCACATAGACCCCGGGTGCGGTGGTGCGGCCGGTGCCGTCGTGGTCCACCACCCAGCCACCCACCGTGGCGTCGTGCGTCAGGCGGCACCGCGCCTGCCGGGCCAGCTCGGTGGAGGGATGGAAGCCGTAGCCGAGCACCAGCGTGGCGGTCTCGACGGTTCGTGGGCGCCCGGCCGGCCGGCCGCGGGGACCCAGCCGGTCGATCTGCACGGCCTCCACCCGGTCTGTGCCTGAGGCGCCGGTCACCGTGGCGTGCGTGCTGATCCGCACCCCCGCACGCAGCAGTCGCGCCAGCGAGGTACCGAGTTCGGCGAGCATCGCCACATGACCGGGCACTGCCGGCAGCGCGGCCCAGACTTCACGCGGTCCGGGCAGACCGCGGGTGAACACCAGCTCGGAGATCTGGGCGCCTGAGCGCAGCAGCTGGTCGGCCGCCACCAGCAGCAACGGGTGGGCGCCGGAGAGCACGATCGGGCCGGGCGGCACCATCTTCTGACTCTTCACCATCGCCTGCGCCGCCCCCGCCATCACCACCCCGGGCAGCGTCCACCCGGGCATCGGAACCGGCATGTCGTAGGCACCGGTGGCCACCAGCAGGGCCGCGCTTGGATGCGAGCGCACCCCGTCCGGGCCGCGGAGAACCACGCTGAGCCGGTCCGCTCCAGTGGGCCGGCCGGCCGGTCCGGCGACCAGCTCGTGCCCGCTCTCGTCGGCCCGCTCGTGCAGCACTCCGAGTGCGGTGGTCGAGCCCGCGAAGGTGATGCCGGGGCGTTCGGGCACGGTCACAAGGTTCCTGCCCCACCCGTAGCCGGCGGTGTAGGTGGCCCGCGCCCCGGGGAAGGCGCCCGGGGGTTGTCGGAAGATCTGGCCCCCGGGGCGGGGTTGCTCGTCCACCAGCACCACGGGCACCCCATAGGTCTGCAGCACGTCAGCCGCCGCCAGACCGGCCGGACCCGCTCCGACGATCGTCACCGGATTCACGATGGCGCCGTCACCCTCGTCACGACCATCCCATCGCGGACCTCCGTCAGGCAGGCACGCGTCAATGGCGCGCCGTCCACGGTGAGCACGCAGTCGAAGCATGTGCCCATCTGACACAGGGGGCCGCGCGGGCCTGACGCGGAGGTGCGTCGGAACTCGTCCACCCCGGCGGCGAGGAGCACGGCCGCGAGCGTCTCACCGTGGTACGCCGCCATCTGTTCGCCATCCACCGTGATCTGCACGGGCTCCCCGCGCCGGACGTCCAGGCGTCGATAGCCGCTCATGCGGCCGCCTTGTCGAACCGCGCCGGATCGTAGGGGGCCAGGTCATGACCCGGCCGGCGGTGCTGCACCAGATCCGCAATCACCTGCGCGAAGCTCGGACCCAGCGTGAATGCCGACCCGCCGGTGGCCACGTAGACCCCGGGGTTCCCCGGGACCGCGCCCACCAGTGGCAGTTGGTCCGGGGTCACAGTGGTGGTGCCGACCCAGGTGCGCAGCGCGGGGACCGACGCCACCCAGGGCACAGCACGGACGGCCGCGGCGAGGTTGCCCGCCACGGAGGAGCCGATCAATTCCGGGCGGCGGTGGAAGTCCGGGTGGCCAGCGGAGTCGGTGAGCAGCCGCGCCGGCCACCCGCCCCCGATCAGTACGTTGCCCGCACTGGCCTGCTTCAGGGAGAGTCGCCGCCCGGCGTGCTGCACCAGATGTGCGATTGTCGGCTCCTGCGCCGTCGTGGCCGTCATCGTCAGCGCCATCGGGATGGTCGGGAGCCGGGCGTCGATCAGCGCGCCCAGCTCACCGGTCCACACGCCCGCAGCGAGCACGACGGCGTCCGTCACCACCCGCTCATCGGCACCTGCGCCGTCGGGCGTGGCCAGGTCCACCAGCCACGAGGTGCCCGACCTGCGCAGGGCGACCACCTCGGTCCGGGTGCGCACCTGCGCGCCGGCACGGGTGGCGCCGCGAGCGAACGCGGGCGCGGCGATCCGGGTGTCCGCCTTGCCCTCGATGGGGCAGTACGCGGCAGCGACGACCTCGTCGGAAAGGTACGGCGCGATCCGGCGCGCCTCGTGCCCGTCGAGCAGCTGCACGTCCAGGCCCCAGGACTGTTCGAGCCGTGACTTCGCTTCCAGCACACGTGCCTGCTCGGCGTCCTCAGCAAGCATCAGTCCGCCGTCCTGGGCGAGCCCGAGGTCCTCGCCGAGCTCGTCGGCCAGGCCCGCCCACAGCTCGGCGGCAGCCAGGTGCAAGGGCATCGCTTCGGCCGCAGTGCGGGCCGCCTCGAGCCCTTGCTCGAGCATCCGGTACTCGAGCTGGAAGTGCAGGCTCCCGGCGTTCTGCCCGGAGGCGTGCGCATTGAGCTGGTCGCGCTCGGCGAGCAGCACCGAGGCGCTATCCCGGGCGAGCATCCAGGCCACGGTGCAACCAAGTAGGCCGCCCCCGATCACCACGGCGTCGTATCGTGCTGGCATAGGTCAGTCGACCAACGGGACGGTGGCGATGCCGAGGCCGTGCAGCGTGTCGGCAACGATCTGGACCTCGTCGTCAGTCAGCTCGAGGAGCGGACGCCGCACATATCCAGCCGGGACGCCCTGCAGCCGCAGCGCTGTCTTCATGATGGCCTGCTGGTTGCCGAATCGGGCGCCGTAGTCGGGTTCGAACCAGCGCTCCATCACCACCCGGTCCCGAGCCCCCAGCGCGATGGCGTCGTCCCGGCGGCCGGCGGCGATCGCACGCCAGTAGTCCGAGTGATCGGCGCCGAGCGGAGCGCCCGACCCCATCAGGCCATCACCGTGCCCGAGGAGAGCCAGGTCAGCGCCGAGCTCGCTCGTGGGCAGGCCGAAGTAGCGCACCGATCCCTCCAGCGCGTACATCCCGGCGAGGAACTGCGCGAAGTCCCCCGTCGAGTTCTTGATCGCCACGACGTTATCGATCGCGGAGAGTTCGGCGAGGGTGCCGGTGTCCAGGTCCACGATGCAGCCGCGGGGCCAGTTGTAGACGCACAGTGGGATGTCGGTGGCGTCGGAGACGTCCTGGTAGAAACGGACCACTTCGGCACGGCTCGGCACGATGTAGGGCGGCGGGGTGAGCAGGATGCCGTCCAGCCCGGCGCGTTCGGCCGCGTGGGCGTGCTCGATCGCTTCGGCGGCGGTGAAGGCGTTGCACGCACCGATCACCCACATCGACCCGTCCGCGGCGCGGGCTCCCTCGGTGAACAGGTCAGCACGTTCGGTGGCGGACATGCTGAACCATTCGCCGCTGGTGCCCGCGAGGATGATGCCGTGCAGCCGCTGCTCGCGCATCCAGGCGATCTGGCCGGTGAGGGCGTCCAGGTCGAGGGCGTCGTCACGGCTGAAGGGGGTGGTGATGGCCGGGATGTACCCGGTCCAGTCGATGCTGTGGCGGTCCATGGTGATCCTTAGAGGGACGGTGGCGCGACGGAGCCAAGGAACTCGACCACCCCGTCGGTGACGTTCTGGTACCGGTGCGGCTGCCGGGAGTCGAAGGTGACGGGCTCTCCCGCGGTGATCTCATGGCCGGTCGCTGTCACGTGCACCGTGAGCCTGTCCGCCAGTACCGCCCCGCACTCGATCCAGGCCAGGTTCTGTTCGTCACGTAGTTCGCGAGGTCCCCCGGTCATATGCCCAACCATACAGTCACAGTGAACTTGTGCAGTGTGACTGCACAAGCGGATCTGGTGAACGAGGCTAGCCACGGTGCCACGAGTCGCGGCCACACCCTGCGCCCGCCGACTTACACCATCCCCGATACCGCTCTGTCCACAGGGCGCACGCCCGATGTAGCACCGTCCACAGGGCGCACGCCCGATGCGCCTTCGCCCACAAGCGGACGGCGAGTAATCGTTGCTATTCCAACGAAAAGTCTTGACGGAAACGAACGCGTGTTCTACCGTGGAGAGAT
Organism: Ruania halotolerans; assembly: GCF_021049285.1. Classification (GTDB taxonomy): domain Bacteria; phylum Actinomycetota; class Actinomycetes; order Actinomycetales; family Beutenbergiaceae; genus Ruania; species Ruania halotolerans. Next base: position 202,686 of record NZ_CP088017.1, on the reverse strand, counting down.
CAAAGCAGGCGAGAAACCACGGGTGAGAGGCCCACGGCCGTGAGGAGGCGGGAATGTCCACCATGACCAGCACCGGCCCCGCCACCACGGCAGCTGCCGAGGCCGTGCTGGCGCTCGTGCGTGAACGGTTCACCGAATCGGATGTGCCGGGCAAGCTCGCCGTGGTGAACGCCCTGCTGGACGACGTCCTGGGCGCCGACCTGCACAGCCTGCCCTCGGTAGTGCTGCCTGAACTGGTGCACGGGTTGGAGCAAGCCCGCCGGCGCCTGGACGCGCTGACCACCACCACGATCACCGCAGTCGAAGCAGACGGCGGGTGGGCAGTATCCGGGGCACGCACCATGGCCTCCTGGTGGACCAACGCCACCGGAACCCACGGGGGCAAGGCCCGCACCCAGGTGCGCCTGGCCCGGACGGTGCGCGATCACCTCCCCGCCACCGCGACCGCCCTGGCCGCCGGTGGCATCAGCGGTGACCACGCCGCCGCGCTGGCCCGGCACGCCACTACCACACCGGCACTACAGGAACGACTGACCGACCCCGAACTCGGTGAGTCATTCCTCCTCGGCCATGCCCGCGCCCTCGATGCAGACTCCTTCACCCGGCTCATCAGAACCTGGGCCATCCGCGCCGACCCTGAATCAGCAGACCGGAACTGGCGCGACGACGCAGGCAAAGAACACCTGTTCGTCTCCGCGACCACCGGCGGGCACCGCGTCGATGGGTGGCTCGATGACACCAACGGACAGATCGTGGCGCGCGCGTTCGACGCCGTCACCGGTGTCCCCGCCGCCGACGATGACCGCACCCCCTCCCAACGCAACGCCCACGCCCTAGTGACCATCGCCAGACACGTCCTCGATAGCGGCGACTTTCAACCCTCCGGCCGAATACGACCCCACCTGCTCGTCCACGTCCCCGCCCAGACCCTGCACCGACTGACCACCACACCCGAACAGCCCGAAGGCAGTGGTCCGAACCGCCGGCCACGCTGCACCTGCCACCACCAACCCACCAGTCGCGGGCCCAGCGCTGCCATCAGCGAGAACAATCACGGTCCGACCCGCACAAACGTCGGCAATGGTGCCCGAGCCAGCAGCAGCGACCCCGCAGACGAACCGGGCCGGCTCGGCTCCGCACCCACACTCCCCGGCCTGGCCAACGCGCACGTCCTGGCCACGGTGAATGCTCACGCATCAGGGTGTCCAGCAGACCCGGCAGCACCGATGATCTCGGCATCAATCGACCACGAGCACATGAACGGCGCCGAACCCGCCACTCTGGCCGATGGCACCCCCATCAGCCACGCCCAACTCGCCCAGCTGGCCTGCGAGGGCGAGTTCACCCGCATCATCTTCGGCCCCCACAGCGAGATCCTTGACGTCGGACGCGCCGCCCGCCTGCACACCCGCGCCCAGACCACAGCCATCTGGGCCCGCGACCGCCACTGCCAATACCCCGGCTGCACCACACCACCCGGCTGGGGAGAAATCCATCACACCACCTGGTGGTCCCGCGGCGGATCCACCACCGCCAACCAAGGCATCCTGCTGTGTTGGCATCACCACCACGTCGTCCACCAACGCGACATCACCATCACCAGACATACCGACCACTGGCACTTCACCCGCCCCGGCGGCCATCCCCTCACCTATCACCACCCACCACCCTGCGAACGACCGGTCCTCCCGCGAGAGTGACCGGCGACCACCGGCGAACGCGCGCCCCCGTGGATCACCACGGTGCTCAATCGCGGGCGCACCTCAAGGAGCGAGTGCGAGGATGAGCCGATGAGGTTCGGATTCCACACGGGATACTGGTCGGCCGGTCCCCCCGCAGGTGCCGCCGAGGCGGTGCAGCACGCCGACGAACTCGGCCTGGACTCGGTCTGGACCGCCGAGTCCTACGGGTCGGACGCCTTCACGCCGTTGGCCTGGTGGGGCTCACAGACCCGATCGGTCCGGCTCGGCACCGGCATCGCGCAGATGTCCGCCCGTACTCCCACCGCCACCGCGATGGCCGCGCTGACCCTGGACCACCTCTCCGGCGGCCGCTTCATCCTCGGCCTGGGTGCCTCCGGTCCTCAGGTGGTGGAGGGCTGGTACGGCCAGCCGTACCCGCGCCCGCTGGAGCGCACCCGCGAGTACGTGGACATCGTGCGGCAGGTGCTCGCCCGGGAAGCGCCCGTCACCTTCTCCGGTCGGCACTTCACGCTCCCGCACGACGGCGGAGCTCACCTGGGCAAAGCCCTGCGCTCCACAGTGCATCCGTTGCGTACCGACCTGCCCATCCACCTGGCCGCGCAGGGTCCGAAGAACACGGCGCTGGCCGCCGAAATCGCCGACGGGTGGCTGCCGGCCTTCGTCTCCCCCGCCCTCGATGCCGAGTACCGGGAGAACCTGGAGGCGGGCTTCGCCAAGCGAGACGGCGCCCGGTCGCCCCGCGAGGAGTTCGAGGTGAGCGCCTCCGTCCCGGCGGTGATCGCCCGGGATCTGGAGACGGCCGCAGACCAGGTCCGACCGCATCTGGCTCTCTACATCGGCGGGATGGGCTCGGCGAGCACCAACTTCCACCGCGAGGCGATCGCCCGGATCGGCTACCACGACGTGTGCGAGGAAGTGACCGCGAAGTACACCGCAGGCGACAAGGCCGGCGCGGCTGCGGCGATCCCCACAGATCTGGTGACGGACGTGGCCCTGGCGGGGACGCCGTCGGACATCACCACCCAGCTCGCCCGCTGGGAAACGTCCTGCGTGACCACCCTCATCCTGCAGACCGACCCACGGATGCTCCCCTCCCTGGTACGCGAGTGCGGCCAATCTCGGCCATATCTCGACGAATGAGAGAGATGGGCCGCACTCGCGGTGGGGCGGTCAGCGGGGCTGAAGCGTCCCCACTGTCTCGTCGAACTGGGCGCACACCCAGGCCTTCTGCTCCGGCGGCAGCCAGGACGCCTCGAAGCTCGCCCTAGCCATCGTGACCAGCCGCTCGTCGGAGACGCCCACGTCGCGCGCGAGGATCTCGTACTCGTTCAGCACGGTGGTGGGGAACATACCCGGATCGTCGGAGCACGGGTAGACGTTCATCCCGGCCTCGATCATTGCCTTGATGGACGCCTTGCGCCACGGCCGCCAGGAGCGGCGCGACGTGGTCGAGGCCACCGAGAACGGCACCTGCTCGGCCACCATGCGCGCCACCACGGCATCGTCTTCGAGCACGAAGTACCCGTGGTCGAGCCGGTCGCACCCCAGCACATCGAGGCAGGTCACCGCATTGGTGGCCGCCGGGACGTGCTCGGACGTGTGCGCGGTGCGCTTCAGTCCTGCTTCGCCCGCCAACCGGTAGGCGTCGGCGAACCGTTCCGGCGGCCCGGCCGTCTCCAAGTTGTCCAGGCCGATCCCGGCGACGTACTCGTGCGGGTGGTCCACCACGGTCTGCACCCAGGCGAGCGCTTCCTCGCCGGTACCGCTGCGGTCGATCGCCGCAAGCAGCCGCCCCGTCATGCCGAAATCGCGTTCGGCCATCCGGATGCCCTCGGCGTGCGCCTCCACCCATGCCTCGTACCCGAGGTACTGCAGATGCTCAGGGAGCATGTCGAAGGACACCTCGAGGTGCCAGGTGCCGCACTGATGTGCCGCCTCGAACGCCTCGTAGGTGATCCTGGTGAGATCATCGGCGCCCCGGAGCACCTGACGGACCCACCCAGATGCCTGGAACAGCGAGTAGGAGCGCTCCGGCTCGTTCTCGCTCGGCCCCTGCGGCATCGGGATGCGGGTATGGCGGTACAGCTGCGGATCCGGGGGGTGGGAGTTGATCGAGGCGAAGATCCGCTCGGGATCCTCCGGCAACGCCAGTGACTCCCGCCGGGCGAGTTCGGCGAACGTGCTCGCCCGGACGGTGCCGAGCAGGTGGCAATGCAGATCCGCCTTGGGCAGGCGCCTCAGATCGAGAGCGCCGACGCTGTCCGGCTGTGCCGTCGCCTGCCCGGTGTTCGCAGGCCCCGTGTTCGCAGGCCCCGTGTTCGCATGCCCTGGCGTCGATGCTCCTGTGCTCACCTGCTCTGTTGTCGACTCCCCCGTTGTCAACTGCTCTGCCATCAGCCGCCCACGACCTCGCGTGCGAAGCGCTCCACCCACTCGCTGCGCTGGTCCACGGTCTCGGCCGGATCCAGAGTGGCGTAACCGGCGGCGGTCGGGTCCTGGGCGATGTCACCCACGACGGCGGTCAGTTCCGCCGGTACCTCAATGTCCAGGTTCACCGGCAGGTCACCCACGATCTCGGCGGAGGACTGCTGGGCCGTGGCCGAGAGCAGGTAGTCGATGAACGCGAACGCACCCTCGGCGTTCGGGGCGCCGGCGGGTACAGAAGCGCGGTTCGTGGCCATGTAGCGGCCCTCGGCCGGCGGGACCCAGCCGATCGGCTCACCGGAGGCGATCAAGGTGGTGGCGAACCCGTTCAGGGCCACCCCGCCGACGATCTCCCCCTGGGTGAGCAGGTTCGTGAACTCGGTGGTCGAGCTATAGAACTGCAGCACGTTCGGCGCCCAGCCGGCCATCGTCTCGAACGCCGTGTCGACGTCGTAGGGCCCGTCGCCGTAGGCGTCCGCCACGCCCGAGACGGTGAGCTGGCCCGCGGTCACCGCGATGTCCGGTAGGGCGACTTCGCCGGCATAGGCGGAGTCGGCAAACAGCTCCCAGTCCGCGGCCTGCTCGGCCGTGAGCTCGTCGGTGTTGTAGAGCATCCCGTTCAATTGGTAGCTGTACGCGGGGCCGCTGTAGGCGTCGTCGACGGCGAAGTCGGCGATCTCAGCCAGCGCCGGCACGTTCTCCTCGGTGACCGGCTGGAACAGGCCCTCCTGCTCGGCGATCGCCACATATGCGTCGGACATGAGCATCACGTCGATGCCGGTGTCCTCACCCTCGAGCTGCAAACGGGAGAGCCGGTCAGCGTTGGAGCCGGTGTCCAGCTCCACCTCGATGCCGGTCTCGGCGGTGAACGGGTCGACGACAGCTTCGGTGAATTCTTCGACACCGAACGGGAAGGTGCTCACCACGATGGTGTCGGTGGCCTCACCGCCGTTGCCTCCGTCGTCGGAGGGGGACGAACAGCCGGCGGCGACCAAGCCGGTAGCGGCGACGGCAGCGAGAGCGCTCAGCGATCTGCGGGAGGAGGTCATGGGGGGTCCTTTCGGGGGGACGGACAGGTCAAGCGGGCGATCAGGGGTAGTGCTCAGGCAGGCAGCGTGACGAGGTGGCCGGTCGCGGCGCCGATCGTGATCTCGTCACCGATCCGCAGGTCGGGTGCGTTGGCGGCGCGCAGGTCTGCGACCAGGCGCACCGGGTCCGGGCTGCCGGGAGCCTCTGCGGCGAGCGTGACGAGCACATCGACCCCGCGATAGGCGAGATCAGTGACGTGGCCATCCAAGGTGAGGCCATCGACAGTCTCGCTCGAACCGCTCCGACGGCGGACATCAAGGTGCTCGGGCCGGACCGTCACCCACTCCGTCCCGGTCGGGATGAAGTTCTCGTAACCGAGGAACTCAGCCACGAATCGATTGGCCGGGGCGGGGAAGACCTCCTGCGGGGCGCCCTGCTGCTGAATCCGGCCGTCCTTCATCACCACCATCTGGTCGCTCATCTCCAGGGCTTCATCCTGGTCGTGCGTGACCAGCACCACGCTCAGTCCGGTCTCGGACTGGATGCGGCGAAGTTCGGCACGCATCTGCAGTCGCAGCCGCGCATCGAGGTTGGAGAGCGGTTCGTCCAGAAGCAGCAGGTTCGGTGCGATCGCCACGGCACGTGCGATCGCCACTCGCTGCTGCTGGCCGCCGGAGAGCTGCTTGGGGCGGTTGCCGGCGAGGTGCGCGAGCCCCACCATCTCCAGTGCCTCGGTGACCCGCTTCGCCCGTTCAGGCCCGGGCACGTGGCGCAGTTTCAGTCCGTAGCCCACATTGTCGGCCACGCTCATATGCGGGAACAGCGCATAGGACTGGAACACCATGCCGAGGTTGCGCTTCTCCGGCGGGGCCGTGGTGAAGTCCTCGCCCCGGATGAGAATCCGACCGCTGGTGGGTCGCAGGTAGCCCGCAAGCATCCGCAGGCTGGTGGTCTTCCCGCAGCCGCTCGGCCCGAGCAGCGTGGTGAGCTTGCCTTCGGGGATGGTCAGGTCGATCGCGTCCACGGCAGTGAAGTCACCGAACACCTGCGAAACGGCCTGAAACTGAGCAGCACTCGTCATGCTCATCGGTTGATCCCTCCGAAAATCTTGGCGAACCCGACAGCGCGCTCTGCCACCACGGCCACCAGCACGGTGCCGGCGAGGATCAGCACCGAGGTGGAGGCCACGATCGGGTCGTAGTTCTGCTGCACGTAGTCGAGCATCGTGACCGGCAGGGTGCGGAAGTCACGGCTCTGCAACAGCAAGGACAGCGGCACATTGTTGAAGGACGTGACGAAAGCGAGCAGGGCCGCCGAGAACAGGCCCGGCCGCAGCAGCGGCAGGGTGACGGTGAAGAACGTCCGCAGCGGGGAGGCGCCCAGGCCGCGGGCGGCGTCTTCCACAGCCGGGTCGATCAGCGCCAGGGAGGCACCGGTGACCCGGACCGCGTAGGGGAACATCAGCACCGTGTGCCCGATCGCCAACGTGGTCAGATTGTTCAGTCCCAGGCCGATCATGAACTGCTGATACAGCGCCAGACCCACCACGAGTTCGGGCACGATGAGCGGGGAGAGGAACAACCCCTCCAGCAATCCCTTGCCCGGAATCTTGCCTCGATGGATCGCCAACGCCACCGGCACACCGAGCGCAAGGGAGGCGACGGCAGCGAACACGGCGAGCTGGAGGCTGGAGGCCAGCGCCGACATGAACGGCTCGTACGTGACGGCGGCGTCGAACCACCGCAGCGACAGTCCATCCGGAGGGAAGCGCACCGTCGATCCGGCGGTGAAGGCGGTGATCACCACGAACATCAGCGGCGCGATCATCACGATGTAGCCGAGCACCGCCAGCGAGGCGGCCACGGGGCGGCGCGTGTTCATGAGGTCCTCGCCCGTCGTCCGATCATGGAGGAGAGGGCCGCCACACCAAACACCAGGACGGTCATGATCATCGCGGTCGCACTGGCCGCCGCCCAATCGATCGTGGAGCTGGAGTACTGGAACAGCTGGGTGGAGAGCATCCGCTGGCGGGAGCCGCCGAGCAGGTACGGGGTGGTGTACGCCGTGATCGACCCGGCGAACACGAGCGTGGCGGCCACCACCACGCCCGGCCAGGAGAGCGGCACCACAATGGTCCAGAAGGTGCGGGCCCGTCCGGCACCGAGCCCGCGAGCGGCCTCATCCAGACTGGCGTCCACCTGAGCGAGTGCCGAGTAGCTGGAAACCACGGCGAGCGGGAGGAAGAGTTGCACCAGCCCGAGCACGATCGCCAATGGCGTGTACAGCAGCTGCGGTGCCTCGTCGACGATCCCGAGCGCCACGAGCGCCTGCCCGACGGCGCCCTGGGAACCAAGCACCACGAGCCAGCCGAACGTGCGCACCACGTTGGACAGCAGCAGCGGGAAGATCGCCACGGCGAGCATCACCCCGGCCCAGCGCGATTGCGAGCGGGCGAGCAGATACGCGATCGGGAAGCCCAGCACCACGCACGTCACGGTGACGATCAGGCCGAGACCAAGGGTGCGCCCGATGATGGTCAGGTCGTAGGGATCGGCGAGCATCTGCACCAGCCGGTCCAGCACCTCACCGATCGTGGTGTCCGGGGGCGCCAGGAGCATGATCAGCGCCGGAACTAGGAACCCAGCGAGTAGCAGCACGAGCCCGGGCAGGAGCAGCACTGCGAGACCGCCTCTGCGCATGTCTCCCTCACTGGTTCGCCGGTCAGGTCCCCGAGCAGAACCGGACGAGTTCACTCATGGCCAGTTCGACCACAACCGCTCCCACAACCGGTTCCATTCGCTAAGGTATGGAACCAGACGGCCCAGGGGTACGTCTAGTTCCGGCACCGACCGAGGGTCGGATCCGGGTCCCACAGGGAGGGAGGTTGCCGGTGCCCACACTGCTCGATGTTGCCGATCGCGCCGGCGTGTCCAAGTCCACGGCCTCCCGGGCGTTGGGCCATCCGCAACTGGTCGCACCCGCAACGGTGGATCGGGTGCTTGCCGCAGCGATGGAGCTCGGCTTCGTCCCCAACAGGGCAGCCCGGGAGCTCGCTCGGGGCCGCACCGGCGTGATCGCATTCGTGGTGCCCACGCTCACCAACACCTTCTTCACCCCGATCATCGGCGGCGCGCAGGATCGGGCCGCAGGTCAGGACCAACAGGTCACGGTCGCGGTCAACGAACTCGAGACCGCCGAGGATCTGATCCGATACCAGCGGCTCGCACAGCAGGTGGACGGCGTGGTGATGGTCGCTCCGCGCTGCAGCGACGAGAACCTCAGTCCCGCCGTGGCCGTGCGGCCCACCGTGCTGGTGGACCGTGAGCTCGAGGGAACCGACTCCGTGGTCGCCGATACAGCATCGGCATTCGTCGAACTGCTTGGTGCGCTCGCCGAGTCCGGGCACCAGAAAGTCGCATTCCTCAGCGGTCCAGATCGGTCGTGGCAGAGCGGTCAGCGCACCCGTGCACTCCGAACCGTGGCCGGCGAGTGCGGGATCGACCTCTCCGTCCTGGGCCCGTACCCACCCACCTTTGCGGCCGGGGCAGGCAGCGTGCAGGCCATCCTCGAGACCGGGGCACCGGTGGTGCTGCCCTACGCCACTGATCTGGGCCTCGGCGCGCTCTTCGCACTCCATCACGTGGGCCGGGCCTCCTGGTCGGCCTCGCCTGAGCCGGGTGATCCTGGGGTGGCCGTGGTGGGCCGCCCGGGCGCTCCGATGGTCGACGTCGACGGTGCCGGCCTCGGACGATGCGCGATGGATCAGCTGCTCACCCTGCTGGCCTCGACCCACCGCAGGGCGCCCGCGCAGCCACGCAACGAACGCCTCCCGGTGCCGGTCACCTGGCCCTGACCGCTCGCGAGTGCGGCCGATCATGATCACCTATTGAGATATAGGCACAATTGCGCGCACTCGCGGGTGTTCGAGTGCGCAACCTGGGAGGATCTGGGCCATGTCCGCCAGCGAGCCGAGTACTCCCCTCACCCGCACCGAGCGCCTCGACCGGCTGCCCTACACCCGGGCGCACACGAAACTGCTCGGCGGCTCCGGGATCGGGTGGGCTCTCGATGCGATGGATGTGGGCCTGATCTCCTTCATCCTCGCCGCCCTCGGTGCCGAGTGGGGTCTCAGTGACGGCGAGCGCGGTTGGGTTGCCTCGATCGGTTTCGTGGGAATGGCGGTGGGCGCCAGCCTCGGCGGCCTGCTCGCGGACCGGATCGGACGCCGTCAGGTGTTTGCCCTGACCCTGCTCGTCTACGGGCTCGCCACGGGTGCCTCGGCGGCCGCGGGCGGACTGGCGGTGCTCATCGCGCTGCGCTTCGTGGTGGGCCTGGGGCTCGGCGCCGAGCTCCCGGTGGCCTCCACCCTGGTGAGCGAGTTCGCGCCGAAGAAGATCCGTGGCCGGGTGGTGGTGATCCTCGAGGCGTTCTGGGCCGTGGGATGGATCCTGGCCGCGCTGATCGGCTACTTCGTGGTGCCACTCGAGAACGGCTGGCGCTGGGCATTCCTGATCGGGATGGCTCCGGCCGCGTACGCCCTGTTCGTGCGGTGGCGGCTGCCGGAGTCGGTGCGCTTCCTGGAGCGCACCGGCCGGCACGCCGAGGCCGAAGCTGCCGTGCGCACGTACGAGGCCTCCGCCGGCCTTCCGGCTCCGATCCCGGAGCGGGTCTACTCCGATCACGACGACGGCCCTCACCACGGTGAGCCCCTCACCACAGGTGAGGTCTCACCCGCCCCGGCGGTACCGAAGGCACGCTGGCGCGACCTCTGGACGGCGAGGCTGCGCCGTCGGACCGCTGCACTGTGGCTGGTGTGGTTCTTCGTGAACTTCGCCTACTACGGGGCGTTCATCTGGATTCCGTCCTTACTGGTGGACCGGGGTTTCGATCTGGTGCGCTCCTTCGGGTACACGCTGATCATCACCCTCGCCCAGCTGCCCGGGTACGCAGCTGCCGCGTACCTGATCGAGAAGTGGGGGCGGCGCGCCACGCTGGCCACGTTCCTCGCCGGATCGGCCGTCTCCGCGCTGCTGTTCGGCCAGGCCGAATCGGTGGCCACGATCCTGGCGGCCGGGATGGCACTCTCGGCATTCAACCTCGGCGCCTGGGGCGCTCTCTATGCCGTCACGCCCGAGCTCTACCCCACGGCGCTGCGCGGCACCGGCGCCGGCAGTGCGGCCGCATTCGGGCGGATCGCCTCCATCATCGCCCCGCTCGCGGTGCCGTGGTTCGTCGCATTCAGCGGGCAACCATTCGCGTTCGCGATGCTCGGGGTGGCCTTCGTTCTCGCCTGCGCCGCCGCCCTGTTGCTGCCGGACCGCACCGGGGTGGCCCTCGAAGAGGAGTAACTCCTGGCAGGATGGAACCGACATATTGAATGGTACCGAGCGTGCCGGGCACACATCGCGGGAGGAGAGCCGATGCCAGAGGCCCTCTACGCCCACGTGCATGCCGCTCTGCGCGAGCGGATCCGCAACGGATCCTTCCCCGTCGGTGAGCGGCTCCCCTCCCAGGCGGAACTCACCGAGGAGTTCTCCGTCAGCGCGATCACCCTCAAGCGCGCGCTGGACATGCTCCGCGACGACGGCTACGTCGTGCGCCGACCACGCATCGGCACCGTGGTGGTGGCCCAGCACCCCGAGGCAGAGGGCACCGCCGCGGGGCTCCCACTCGTAGGCTACGTGGTGCCGAACTTCGACGATGCCTTCGGTACCCGCCTGCTCGGCGGGATGCTCGACGCGGCCGTGGGCAGTGCGGACGTGATCGTGGCCACCTCGCACGGTGATCCCGAGCGGGAGGAACAGCTCATCGAGCAGCAGTTGGACCGCGGCATCGATGCCCTGGTGCTGCTGCCCTCGTCCTCCGCCTCCATCCCGCCCGCTGTGGCCACCCTCGTGGGGCGCCGGTTCCCGCAGGTGATCGTGGATCGCACGCTCACCGGGGTGCCGGTGAGCACCATCACCAGCGACAACGTCGCCGGTGGGCGCATCGCCGTCGAACACCTGACCGACCTCGGCCACCAGCATCTTGCCCTGGCGCTTTCCCCCAGTTCTGTCTCGTCGCTGGACGAGCGGCGGCGCGGGTTCGTCGCCGCGCACGCCGCCCGGCATGTGCGCCTCGATCCCGACCTGGTGTACAGCCAGGTGCGTTCGGTGGTGCCGGGATCGCACGAGCGCCAGGAGGACGATGCCGCCCGGTTCGCGCAGTTCCTCACCGCGCACCCGGAGGTGACCGGTGTGGTCGCAGCCGAGTATCACGCGGCCCGGATCGTGCTGCAGGCCGCGCACCTCCTGCAGCGGCGGGTGCCGGACGACCTCTCCGTGGTGTGCTTCGACGCACCGCCCGAGTTCGTGGACGCCGCCCTCCCGCTGACCCACCTGGAGCAGGATCAGCACCGGCTGGGCGAGCGGGCGCTGGAACTCGCTCTCGCGCAGGTTCGTGAACCGGGTGCGGTGGCACAGGAGGCGGTGCCGATGCAGCTGATCCTCGGGCGAACCACCGCCGCAGCCAGGCGGTAGCCGCTACTCGATGGCCGCTGCGGCCTCCAGCGCCATCACCCCGGAGAGGTGGGTGGCCAGATCGGTGGTCGCCGGCGCCGGGATGCGCCAGTCCGGCCCGGCCAGCAGCACGCCGCGCGCCAGGGACGAGTCCGCCAAGGCCTGGGTACTGGTGCGGATGAACGCGGTCAGTTCCCGGCGAGCGCCGCCGTCGGGCAGCTCCTGCAGGAGCAGCGCGGCATAGCGGTACCAGATGCCCTTGAACAGGCCACCATCGCCCTGACCCTCCGGGGAGAACACCGGTCCGGCCGTGAGCTCGCGCACAGAGAACACGCCGGTGCGTGCCGCCTCATCGAGCAGTGCGTGGTCACCGTGTGTGCGGGCGCTCTCTACCAGGGCGCCTATCCACACGCCCTGGCAGTAGGTGAAGCGCCAGTTCCAGTCAATCGCGCCGTCGCCCTGGCGGTTGATGCCATCCGCCACAAAACCCGTCTCGGGATCCACCAAGGTCTCCCGCATCCAGGTCAGCGCGGCGTCGCCGTACTCGGCGAACCTGTCCTCCCCGCTCTCCCGGTGCAGCCGGTAGGAGAGGATCGCGAACGGCGCATTGGACGGGGTGTTCTTGTAGTCGAGCTGCTCGCGCCGCCATGCCACGCTCGGGCCGAAGGTGTCGTTCCAGCCGTCGGTGACGATCTCCTCCCACAGGTCGTGGGCGTCGTCGAGGTAGGTCTGATCCTGGGTGTGGGTCCACAGCCGGTGCGTGGCCAGAGCGAGCCAGTTCATATCGTCGAAGTAGTCGTTCACGAGGTGTCCGCCGTTGCGGGCCCGGATCGCGGCCACCACCTGCTCGGCATCGGCGAGGAAGGAACGCCGCCCGGTGCGCTCGTAACCGTCCAGGTAGGCGTCCACCGCATGCGCCAGCCACCAGTAGTGGAAGGCGCGATCGCCGTCGGCTGACGCCGGGAAGGAGTTGTGCAGCAGCTGGGGCCACGGCGCCGCGTAGTCACGCTCCAGCGCCCGGTGCGCGGCCGCCACCGCACGCTTCGCACGGCCGCCCGGCCGGGCCGCACCGGAAGCGGCGGCACCGCCGGAATCCGCAGCCGCACCAGTGGCCCCTGCGAGGCCGACCGCCAGTCCGGCGGCTCCGGAGAGCACGATGCGCCGGCTCAGCTGTGTTCGGTGGTGGGCAAGGGTCGAGTTCGTCGGGCTGACAGGCATGGTGTCTCCTCGTCGAGTCATGTCACCGGCCGGCTCGTTCCGGCCGGGATCTGCGCCGTTCCGCGGGCTCGGCGCCCGGGCGGAACGTTGATCGATCAGCTCAGTCGCCCTCCACCTGGGTACGGACCTCGATCGCCATGATGGCGCTGAGCAGCGTGGAGAAGCCCACGCGCGCGGTGGCGGGTGCGCTCCAGTCGTCGCCAGGGCGAAGCACGACGGCGTCCGGTTCCACCGGCGGTGCGCCGTCCGCGAGTGCCAGCTCACCGGCCGTGGTGGTGCACTGCTGCCACAGCGTCTCGGTGCTGGAGACGATCAGGTCCCGCACCTCGGGCACCTCCCGCTCGATCAGCAGATCGGCCATGTATCGGAACCAGACACCTTTGAACAGCCCGGTATCGCCTCCGGAGGATCCGTCCTCAGGCCCCATCCCGTCGGGGGCGAGTACGCCATCGCGAGCGAACACGGCCACCGAGGCCCGGGCGGTGCGTTCGGCCTGGTCCAGCCAGTCCTGCTCCTGGGTGCATCGATAGGCCTCCACGCAGGCGCCCACATAGAGGCCCTGGTTGTAGGTGAAGTCCCAGTCGGAGTCGATCGCCTCACCGCCCTCGCGGCCGAGCCCGTCCCAGACGAAGCCGTCATCGGCCACCAGGTGAGCACGGACCCAGTTCAATGCCACCAGCGCATCCGTGAGGTACTGCCGATCACCGGTCCGCCGGGCCAGGCGCGCGCCGAGAATCGCGTACGGCCCGTTGGCCGGGGTGTTCTTGTAGCCGGGTTGTTGCCGCCGCCAGCTCACCGAGTCCCCATGGATCGGGGTGCGTCCGTGCGTGCTCACGTGCTCCCACAGCGCCAGCACATCGGACTCCACTCCTGCCTGCTCGCTCCCTGGGCCCACGGCATCGGCGAGCCGCAGCAGCGCGAGCGCGTACCAGAGCATGTCGTCGAAGTAGTCGTTGAACAGGCTGCCCTCGTTGCGTTCGCGGATGTTGCGGGCGATCGCGCGGGCACTGTCGAGCAACGCCTCGTCCCCGGTGCGGCGGTACCCGTCCAGGCGGACGTCGATGGCGTGTGCGAGCCACCAGTAGTTGAAGGTGGCGTCATCACGCGCCGGGTGAGAGTTGTGCAGCAATTGCGGCCACCGCGCTCCGTAGAGCAGATCGAGCGAGCGCTGCGCCACGTCAGCCCGTTGGTTCCACACGGATGTGCTCAGCGGTGTCTGGGTCAGGGTCATGACTGGTTGGCCTCCATGATGCGATCGCCCTGGATGCGGGCCTGGGTGAGTGCTTCGGCGCCGGTGAGCTGGCCGGACATCGACTGCTGCAGAGCGGGGATCAGGGCGAGGGTCTCCACATCGGCATATCCGGGCACCGGGGGCCGGATCTTTGCGAAGCTCACGGTCTCCACGATGGGTGCGAGCCGCTCGTCACCGGTGAAGTAGGGCGCGGTCGCGGCCTCTTCGAGCGCCGGGATCTGGTTGCTGATCTCGGTGAAGGCCAGGGCGTTGTCCCGGTCGGCGGCCCACCACTTCATCAGCTCCCACGCCCACTCCGGCTCGGGGGCATCGGTGGGAATGATCAGACCGAACCCGCCTAGACCGGAGGCCCGGTTCCCTCCGGGGCCGGCCAAGGCCGGCACCACGCCGTACTCGAGGCCGGCCACTTCGTCCCAGGTCGGCAACTGCCAGGGGCCGTTGTAGGCGATCGAGACCACACCCTGAGCGAAGGCGTCGATGCCGTCGGAGAAACCGAGGTCGTACACGCCACGGGTGTGCAGCAGGTCGTCCCAGTAGTCCAGGACGGCCCGTCCGGCATCAGAGTCGAAGGCGGTCCGGGCACCGGAGTCGTCGAGCATCTGACCGCCGGCCTGCTGCAGCCACATCGCGAACAGCCCCACGTCCTGCAGTTCGAAGCCTGCGCGTTGCAGGCGCCCGCCCTCGCGGATGGTGAGTTCCTCGGCGGCCTCGGCCAGCTCTTCCCAGTTGCTGGGTGGCTCCAGGCCCGCCTCCTCCAGGTGGGTCTTGTTGTAGAAGATGGCGCGCGCGTCCACGATCAGCGGGAGCCCAAAGGCCTCACCGTCGACCTGCATCTCGCGCAGCGCCTCGGGGAAGAAGCCGCCCAGGTCCACCCCGTCGCGCTCGGCGAGGTCATCGATCCGGCGCAGCGCGCCGCGGCGGGCGAAGGTGGCGGTGCGCCACCTGTCCCAGAGCACCACATCCGGTACGTTGCCGGCGGCGATCCCGGTGAGCAGCTTCTCCTCCAGCGCGCCTTGCGGCACGTACCGGAACTCCACCTCGGGGTGCTCGGCGTTGAAGGCCTGCAGCTGGGAGTCGATCTGGGCGGCCTGATCGCCGGCCCACCCGCCCCACATGGTCAGGACCCGGGCACCGGAGGCAGTGTAGCGCGGCTGGTTCGGCGCGGCGCACGCTCCCAGAGTCAGTGCCCCGGCACCGGCCAGGCCGGCGAGCACCCTGCGCCTGCTAACGAGCGTTGACATGAGCGACCCCTTCGATGATGTAGCGCTGCGCGAAGACGAACAGCAGCAGCACGGGAAGGCTGGAGATCACGGTGCCCGCCATCAGCGGCCCGTAGTCGGTGGCGTAGTCGGTGATGAAGGAGGCCAGACCCACCTGCACGGTCCACATCTCCTGCACGTTCAGCACGATCAGCGGCCACATGAAGTTGTTCCACCCGGCCTGGAAGGTGAGGATCGCGAGCACCGCGGCGCCGGCCTTCGCCAGCGGCAGGTATACCTGAGCGAAGATGCGAAACTCGGAGGCGCCGTCGATCCTGGCCGCCTCGCCCAGCTCGTCCGGGATGGAGGCGAAGAACTGCCGCATGAAGAACACCGCGAAGGCGCCTGCGGCACCGGGCAGGATGATCGCCCAGTAGGTGTTCAGGAACCCGACGCCACCTTGGCCGAGGATGGTGTTTCCACCGGCCAGCGGGAAGGCACGCAGCACCAGGAAGGAGGGCACCATCGTGACGATTCCGGGGATCATCAGCGAGGAGAGCAGAGTGGCGAACAGCGCCTTCCGTCCGCGGAACTTCAACTTCGCGAAGGCATACCCGGCGAGGGAGCCGAAGAACAGATTCGCCACCACTCCGGCCACGGCGAGAACCAGGGAGTTCAGGAAGTACCGCGCGAAGGGCACTTCCACGAACACCCGCTGGTAGTTCTCCAGCGTGACCGTCTCGGGGATCAGATCCAGGGCGCCGGAGAGGATGTCACCGGCGGGCTTGAGGGAGGTGATGATCGTCCACACCAGCGGGAAGACCGTGAGCACGGAGACCGCCAGCACGGCCAGCCACCACGCGACGGCGCCGATGCGGGCCAGCGCACCCTTGCGCCGTCGGCGATCGGAGGTATGAGCCGGCACGCCAGCGGTGTGCACCGCGGCGGTGGCCGCTTGCGTCGGGGGAAGTGCTGATGGTGCGCTCATGTGTTGTCCCTCCCGGTGATCCGCACGTTGATCAGCGCGAAGATGGCGATGATCACGAACAGCACGAAGGAGATGGCGGAGGCGTAGCCCATCTCGAGGTTGCCGAAGCCCTGCGTGTACACGTAGTAGACGAGGGTGATGGTGGAGTTGCCGGGCCCGCCCTTGGTGAGCACGTACGCCTGATCGAACACCTGGAAGGCACCGATCACGAGCAGCGTGGAGACCAGGAAGGTGGTGCGGGACAGGCTCGGCCAGATGATGAACCGGAACTGCTGCCACCAGGAGGCCCCGTCCAGGCGGGAGGACTCGTACAGCTGTGGCGGGATGCCCTGCAGCCCGCCGAGATAGATCATCATGTTGGTGCCGAAGCCGGCCCAGACGCTCATCATCACGATCGCAGGCATCGCCCAGGCGGAGTCGTACAACCACGCCGGACCATCGATACCGACCCAGCCGAGCGCCACATTGAGCAGCCCGAACTGCGGGTTCAGCAGCCAGTACCAGATGCTTGCCGTTGCCACCGTGGACGAGACCACCGGCACGTAGAAGAAGGTGCGGAACAGCGCCGCCACCTTCACCCGGCGATTCAGCAGCAGCGCCGTCGCGAGGGCGACCACCAGGCCCGAGGGCACGAACATCAGCGTGTACCAGGCGGTGTTGCGCAGGGCGATCGCGAAGTACGGGTCAAGGAACAGCGTGCGGTAGTTCTCCAGTCCGAGCCAGTCCCAGTCTCCGATGATGGAGTAGTTCGTGGCGCTCATCGCCAGCGCCATCACTGCCGGGATGAGCACGAACAGCGCGAACAGCGCCATCGGCAGGGCCACGAACAGCCACGCCCACCGTTCCTGG
Source organism: Ruania halotolerans (assembly GCF_021049285.1). Lineage (GTDB taxonomy): Bacteria > Actinomycetota > Actinomycetes > Actinomycetales > Beutenbergiaceae > Ruania > Ruania halotolerans. The sequence goes on along the minus strand of NZ_CP088017.1, from coordinate 185,527 downwards.
ATGCGCCATTGCTTACCGGTTCTGTTCTGCCTGGCCGGGGGCGGTGCCCCACCCCGCGCTCTGTCCGCTCGCGCGGACACCTCACTCGTGACTGCCATCGATCGTCTCCTTCGTCGATCAGGTGCGCGGCCGGCGGCCGCCTGTCTATCCGTTGACGGCGGACCGTTCCGCTCGCGTGGTGGTGCGGTCCGGTACGTGGTGCCCGAGCAGGTGCAGCACCAGCTCGCAGAACATCGAGTCCGCCCAGGAGAACCACTCCCGGGTGAACTGCCCGGGGTCATCCACGTGATAGGACTCGCTCATCCGCCCCCGGGCGCCCTGGGTGGCGACCAGCAGCTCCAGGCAGTGCAGCGCTTCCTCACGGTCGGGCGCCGTCAGGCCTCGTACGGCGGTGGCGATCGGCCACACGTAGCGGGGCGGGGTGTGTGGGCTGCCCACGCCGTCACCCGTGGCGCCGACGGCGTAGGTCGGGTTGGTCCGGCTGAGCACCAGATCACGGGTGGCCCGATAGGTGGGGTCGGCCGGGTCGATGCCACCGGTCAGCGGGAGCGAGAGCAGGCTGGGCATATTGGCATCGTCGGTGAGCAGCTGGTGCCCGAGCCCGTCCACCTCGTACGCCCAGACAGTGCCGTGGTCGCTCTGCCCCCGGGCGTGGGTGGCCACGGCGGCTTCGATCTCCTCGGCCAGGGTGCGGGCGTCGGCGGCCAGGCCGGCACGGGTGAGGCCGTCGACCGCCTCCTCACGAGCGTCCTCGGCGAGTTCGGCGAGCGCGCGCAGGGACGCGGCGGCGAACAGGTTGCCGGGCACGTTGTAGTGGTAGGTGCACGCATCGTCGCTGGGGCGAAAGGCGCTCCACGTCATCCCGGTCACTGCGACCGGTGAGCCCTGGCCGCCTCGGGTCAGGGTGTCCAGCGGTCCCGCGCCCGCCTCGGTGCGTTCGAAGGAGTAGTCCGATCGAGCGGTGTGATCCTGCTCGGTGCGGATCGTCTCGATCACCCTGCGGGCCGCCTCGGCGAAGGTCGCGTCCAGATGATCCCGGCGTCCGGTGGCCAGCCACAGCTGGTGCGCGAGCTGGATGGGGAAGGCGAGCGAATCCACCTCGTACTTGCGCTCCCAGGTCCACGGTGTCATGGCCGTCTGGTCCCCCTGATGCCCGGCGCCGGTGGGACCGTTGTTGAAGGCGTTCGCATACGGATCGCGCACCAGCTGATCCCACTGACGCCGCACGATCGCGGCAACCAGGTCGGCGAGGCCGTCATCGAGATGGGCCAACGCCACGTAGGGGCGCATCTGGGCAGCGGAGTCCCGCAGCCACATGGCGGGGATGTCGCCGGTGAGCACGAACGCAGTGCCGTCCTCAGCGAGCACGACGGCGTCGCTGAGGGTGCGCCGCATTGCCTCGCCGAACATGATCGCAGCGGTGTGGCCGAGTTGGTCGCGAGCCGCAGCGACCAGCGAATCGAGCAGCACCGGATCGATCTGATTCCGGAGCGGATGCGGCATGGGATCTCCTCGGCTCGACCTGGCAACGCATTAGATATATCGAATAGTTTCAAAGACGTCAAGGGTAGGTGCGCGCTGAGACGCTGCGGTCCGGCCGAACGTCGTCACTGCGCGATCCCGGCAGGGCCTGAGGTGACCAGGCCAAGGCGACAAGGGCGGCCGTTACGCCAGCCAAGGCAATACTTGGCAACTGCCCGCGCAGATGCCGTGGACCCCGGTTATGGTCACCGTGTGCCGCCCGGCATGCGACTTTCGACGATGAAAGGAGACGGTGATGGAGCTCAGCCGTCGACACATTTTGGCTATGGGCGCCCTGGGCGCTACCGGGGCCACCCTCGCTGGTTGCCGCCGCGGAGGTGGCAACGAAGGAGGCTCGGGTGAGCCCGGCGCTTCGGGGACCCTGCAGTTCACCTGGTGGGGCAACGAAGTGCGCAATGCGAACACCACGGAAGCACTCGACGCGTACATGGAGGAGAACTCCGGCGTCACCGTCGAACCGCAGCCGGGGGAGTGGGCCAGCTACTGGGACCGCCTCGCGACCCAGACCGCCGGCGGCACAGCTCCTGACATCATCCAGATGGATATGGCCTACATCAGCGAGTACGGCCAGCGTGGGGCGCTGCTGGATCTGGCCGAGTACGGGGCAGACACCGAGAACTTCATCGAAGGAACCGTCGGCTCCGGGATCATCGAGGACACGCTCTACGGCGTCAACGCGGGGATCAACACACCCACCGTGATGATCAATCCGGAGATCTTCGAGGCAGCAGGGGTCGATATTCCCGATGACACCACCTGGACCTGGGAGGACTGGCACGACATCGCCGTCGCCATCTCGGACAGTGGCGAGGCCATCGGCAGTTCCGCGATCATCAGCAACGACGCCATGTTCAGCGCCTGGCTGCGCCAGCAGGGCAAGGAGTTGTTCGTCGAGGGCAACCAGATCGGCTTCACCGTTGATGACGCACGCGCGTGGTTCGGGATGCAGCAACAGTGGTCTGACGACGGTGCTATCCCGAGCGCCTCGCAGATCGAGGAGGACTCCAGCAAGCCCCTGGACCAGCAGGACTTCATCGTCGGCCGCACCGCGATGTCAATGATCTGGTCGAACCAGCTCGAGGCCGTGGAGACATCGGGCGGCAGTGAGCGCCAGCTCCTGCGCTTCCCGAGCATCGATGGCAGCGCCGCCCAGCGGATGGCCTGGTACAAGGCGTCCATGCTGTGGTCGGCCTCGGCCACCACCGAGGATCCGGAGGGTGCGGTAGCGCTGATCAACTGGTGGATGAACTCCATGACGGCAGCTGAGATCGAATTGGCCGAGCGGGGCATTCCGCCGAACGGCGAGATCTCTGCGGCCATCCGCCCGAACCTCTCCGGTGCCCAGCAGCGCGTCTCGGAGTTCATCGAGGCCATCGAGCCCGAGCTCGCCGACACGCCGATCGCGCCACCCCCCGGAGGTGGCCAGTTCGGAACGATCATGGCCCGGCACGGGAACGACATGCTGTTCGGGAACGCTTCCGCAGCCGATGCCGCACAGCAATTCGTCGACGAACTCACGGCAGCCCTGGCCTGATGAGTGCGATTTCTGAGCTGTCCAAGCTGGGTGGGGGCCGTAAGGCTCTCACTCCGCAGGAGCGGGCGGCGCGGCGTAAGGAGAATGGGCGCGATAACAGGGCTGGGTACCTGTTCTTGTTGCCGTGGCTGGTGGGGTTGTTCGTTTTCACCCTGGGGCCGATGTTGGCGTCGTTGTATTTGTCCTTGACTGATTACGCGTTGCTGCAGCCGCCGAATTTCCTGGGCTTGGATAACTGGCAGGCGATGGTGACCGATTCGCGGTTGCATCAGTCGTTGAAGGTCACGTTCATCTACGTGTTCGTGGGTGTGCCGTTGCAGTTGGCGCTGGCTCTGGGTGTGGCGATGCTGCTCGATAAGGGCATGCGCGGGCTGGCGTTCTACCGGTCGGTGTTCTATCTGCCCTCGATGCTGGGCTCCTCGGTCGCGATCGCGTTGCTGTGGCGCCAGATCTTCGGCACCACCGGCCTGGTGAACCAGATCCTGCAGCTGCTGGGTGTGGAGGCGAACACCGGATACGTCTCGGATCCCGATACCGCGTTGTGGACGCTGATCCTGTTGAACGTGTGGACCTTCGGTTCCCCGATGGTGATCTTCCTCGCCGGGCTGCGTCAGATCCCGGTGATGTACTACGAGGCCTCGTCCCTGGACGGGGCCGGACGCTGGCGCAAGTTCACCCAGATCACGATGCCGCTGCTATCGCCGATCGTGTTCTTCAACCTGGTCCTGCAGATCATCAACGCGTTCCAGTCCTTTACCCAGGCGTTCGTGGTCTCCAACGGCACCGGCGGACCTTCGGACTCGACCCTGTTCTACACCCTCTACCTCTACGAACAGGGCTTCACCCGGTTCAACATGGGATACGCCTCCGCGATGGGATGGCTGCTACTGCTGATCATCGCCACCTTCACCGCGATCAACTTCTTCGCCTCCAAATACTGGGTGTTCTACGATGACTGAGACCCGCACGCACATCTCCGGCGGTATCGACACCGCAACGTCCAAACGCGAGGGCGGGCCCGCCACCCTGGCACGCAGTCTGGGTAAGCACGCAGTGCTGATCGGCGCGACCCTGCTGATGATCTACCCACTGCTATGGATGATCGTCAGCTCCCTGCGCCCCACCGAGGTCATCTTCCGCACCCCCGGGCTATGGGTTAACGAGCTCTACCTGGAGAACTACACCGAAGGCTGGTTCGCCCTAGCCCACCCCTTCGACTACTACCTGGTCAACTCCGCCATCGTCGTCGGTGGAGCGATCCTGGGGAACCTGATCTCCTGCTCCCTCGCCGCCTACGCCTTCGCCCGACTGAAATTCCGCGGACGCGGCATCTGGTTCGCGATCATGCTCATGACGATCATGCTGCCCTTCCACGTCGTCGTGGTCCCCCAGTACATCCTGTTCAACAGCTTCGACATGGTGAACACATTCCTGCCCCTGGTCCTACCAAAATTCCTCGCCACCGACGCATTCTTCGTCTTCCTCATGGTCCAGTTCATCCGCGGCATCCCCAAAGACCTCGACGAAGCAGCCCGCATCGACGGCGCCGGCCACCCACGCATCTTCGGTCAAGTCCTCATCCCCCTGATGATCCCCGCACTAGCAACCACAGCCATCTTCACCTTCATCTGGATGTGGAGCGACTTCTTCACCTCCCTGATCTACCTCACCTCCCCCGACATGTACACCGTCCCCGTCGCCCTGAAATCCTTCCTCGACGCCACCTCCGGCTCCAACTGGGGAGCCATGTTCGCCATGTCCATCGTCTCCCTGATCCCCATGTTCCTCGCCTTCATGCTCGGACAGAAATACCTCGTCAAAGGCATCGCCACCACCGGAGGCAAATAGTCTGCGGTCAGGGCCGGACAGCGTGCTGGGACGAAGCGACGGGCCGAGAACACCTCAGATGCGACGTGGCCCCGGCCCGTCGCCGCCCAGCGCATCGTCGGGATTGAGCAACCGGCAGGCCTTGAGCGACAGGCAGCCGCAGCCAATGCATCCCGTGAGTTCACGCTGGAGGCGGTCGAGTTGAGTGCGCCGTGCCTCCAGCTCCGCACGCCACACCTGAGCGACCCGCCGCCAGTCACGCTGTGATGGCGGGTCATCGAGCGGCAGTCCCTGGAAGACCTCCTGCACATCGCTCAGCGGGATGCCGAGCCGCTTCGCGACCACGACCAATGAAATGCGCCGAAGCATGTGCCGTCGGTACCGGCGCTGATTGCCTGCGGTGCGTGTGGAAGCGATGAGGCCCAGCTGCTCGTAGAAGTGCAGGGCAGATGCCGGCACGCCGGTTCGCCGTGTCACCTCACCGATCGCGAGCAGGTCATCCGGCTCTAACGACATCTCCGCCTCTCCCTTGACCTCACGATGACTCGAGGCAGTGGTCGCGGCTCATGCCGTCACCCGCTCGTCGGCGTCGGTCGAGGGTCGGGTTCCGATGCCCTGGCTCGCGCCGCGCGCGATGAAGATCCCGAATGCGGTGATACCGGCGAACACGAACAGCAGAAGCTGGGCGGATCCGACGTAGTCGGGTGTGGCGATGTTGACCAGAACGCCGGCGAGTGCGGCGCTGAAGGCACTTGCGATGATGAACACGGTGTTCACTGCCGCGGCGGCTTTGGCGCCCTCCTCCTCATCGGTCGTGCTGCCGAGAGCCGCGACGGTGAGGTGTGGGAATCCGAACCCGATGCCGGCACCGGCCACGAACAGCGTGATGAACCAGAGCACGATGACCAGGGTTGAGGGTCCTTCGTGCTGGAGCAGGCCGTAGGCGGCGAGTCCGAGCGCGACGACGAGCGGCCCGGCAGCGGTCAGGATGCGACGAGAGCGGATGCCGGTGGCGTTGGCGGTGAAGATCTGCGTCAAGGACCACCCCAACGACAGCGCCGCTCCGAGCAGGCCGGCGACGAATGGGATCAGACCGCCGACCTCTTGGCCGAACAGCGGGATGAACGCCTCGGTGCCGATCGCGAAAGCCAGCACCGCGACGGTCAGGTAGACCCACCCGAGCGAAGACCCGCTGGCGAACGTCACCCGCGGCAGGATGCCGTTGCCGCCCCGGCGCTCGTGACGGACGAACCAGGCACACAGACCGACACCGACGACGAGGGCCGTCACGGTGCCCGCGCCGCTCGGCACGACGCTCGCGATACCTACGGCGCCCACACCGCCCGCGAGCACCCCCAACGAGGTCCACGGCACCGGATCGCTCGACCGACCCCGCGCCGTGCGCGGAAGAGCCCGAACCGCGACGACGCCGATCAGCGCCGTCACGACAGCAAGTGCGACGAACGCGAGCCGCCACGCCTCAAGCTGCGCGAACAGGCCCCCGACGACCGGGCCCACGATATTGCCCACACCCCACATCGCGGACATCAACGCCGCACCCCGCGCCCACAGCCGCTCCGGTAGGGCCCGCTGGATCAGCGCATACCCGAGTCCCGCGAGCAGACCACCACCGAGACCCTGCACCGCGCGTCCGAACAACAACGCCGACATCCATGGACTCGCCGCGCACAGCAACGACCCCACCGCGAACAACCCGAGCGCCAGCACGTACGCGCGCACGGCCCCATGCCGAGTCAGAATCCTGCTCACCAGCATTGCGCTCACCACTGACGCCAGCAGGAACGTCATCATCGTCCACGCGTAGAACTCCGCACCGCCGATCTCCCCCACGATCGTCGGCAGGAGGCTGGTGGTGAGGTACACATTGCTCGCCTCCAACAGCACACCACCAGCGAGTACCGAGGCAATCGGTGCATAACGGCTGCCGAGCAGTTCACGCCAACTGCCGTCGAGAGCAGCGCGTTCGGGCTTCAGAGTCATGGGGTCGTCTTTCGGTGCGTATGACAGAGCGGATCGTGTCCGCGCCACCAGAGTTGGCGGCCTGTCCGAAAGTAGGACCTCAAGTTATCTTGAGGTCAAGCGGAAGGTATCGACGATCACGCATGCACCCGTGAGACGGTGCGGGCAGGAGTACCGACCTCGGCACCTATCCAGCCCGGCTCACGCAGTTCGACGACAAGGTCGGCGAACGCCGCAACCGTCGATGGCGCTGTGATTCTCCTGATCTCAGGATTGAGCACGAGGTCAGCCCGAGGACGACGAAGCCGGTGTCCGGGCGGACGCCAGCGGATGCACGGTCGAGGTGCCCTAGTGTGGACGGTATGGCGTCGACGGTCCGCGAAACGTTCGACGCGTTCGCCCCACGCATGCGACGGCGGCCGGATGTCGAGGCGCACGATCTGGTGGCGGCCGACGCAAGCGACCGGCTGATTCTGGAATCGGCCGGCCTCGATCCTGCTCGCGAGATGCGCACGTCTCCCGCACTCGAACGTCCGCAACGGCAAGAGTCCACGACACCTGCGCACGTCGCGAGCGTGGTCGTGGTGGGGGATCGGTATGGTGCGCTCGCGCTGCCGCTAGCTGCCGCGGGCTTCCGGGTGCAGGTGCATCAGGACGCCCTCACCGGAGAACGGGCGGCGCGGCTGAACGCGGTTGCCGTCGGGCTGGCGCAGGCGTCGGACGTCGACAGCATCGTGGTGCCAGGGGCGAGCTGGCACCAGCTGGACGGCGACCTGTTCGCGGGCGCGACGCTCGTGCTGATCCAACTACCGCGGTCGCTCGGCGCACTCGACGAGATCGCGGGCCTCATTGCGGACCACGCCGACCCGGCGGTTCGCGTCGTTGCGGGCGGGCGAGTGAAGCACATGACGCCCGCGATGAACGGTGTGCTGGCCAGGCATTTCGGCACGGTCACGGCCGACCGGGGCGTCGGCAAGTCGCGGGTACTGCGTGCATCGGACCCTCAAGCCCGCGTACGCCCCACCACCGAACGGCCGGGCACGAGCGGAACCTCCGATCGCCCCGGCGCGCCGGCCTGGCCGCGTGCGGAACGCGACGAAGCGACAGGACTGACGATCTGCGCACACGGCGCCGCGTTCGCAGGCGCGGGCGTCGACATCGGCACGCGTCTGCTGCTCAGCGTGCTCGACCAGGCGCCGGACGCGTCACAGGTGATCGACCTGGGGTGCGGCACGGGCGTCCTCGCGGTGTCGTACGCACTGGCGCACCCAGATGCGCGGGTGATCGCCACCGACCACTCCGCCGCTGCCATCGCCTCGGCAACCGCGACGGCCATGGCCAACGGAGTGGCCGCAGCGAGCGGATCGATTCCGCACTCAGCTCTCGGCGGGCGGTCCGGCGTCACCGTGGTCCGAGACGACGCACTCGGCTCCCAGCCCGCCGCGTCGGCCGACCTGATTCTGCTCAATCCGCCGTTCCACTCCGGCGCTGCCGTCACCGCTCGGATCGCACCACGCCTGTTCGCCGACGCGGCCCGCGTGCTGCGACCCGGTGGCGAGCTGTGGTGCGTGTGGAACTCGCACCTGCGCTACCGGCCGCAACTGGAGGCGCTCGTCGGCACCACGCGACAGATCGTGCGTAATCCGAAGTTCACCGTCACGGCTTCCGTGCGGTAACAGACGGCGCACAACACCGGGATCTCACTGGATCAGAAGTCCCAGTCCTCGTCCTCGGTGTTAACCGCCTTACCGATCACGTAGGACGAGCCGGACCCGGAGAAGAAGTCGTGGTTCTCGTCGGCGTTCGGGGAGAGTGAGGACAGGATCGCCGGGTTCACCGCGGTGGCTTCCTTGGGGAACATTCCCTCGTAGCCGAGGTTCATCAGCGCCTTGTTCGCGTTGTAGCGCAGGAACGCTTTGACGTCTTCGGTGAGGCCGAGCGGGTCGTAGAGCGCCTCGGTGTAGTCCTCTTCGTTGTCGTAGAGCTCGAAGAGCAACTCGAAGGTGTAGTCCTTGAGCTCTTGGCGCCGCTGCGGCGTCTCCAACTCCAGGCCCTTCTGGTACTTGTAGCCGATGTAGTACCCGTGCACCGCCTCGTCCCGGATGATCAGCCGGATCAGGTCCGCGGTGTTGGTCAACTTGGCGCGTGAGGACCAGTACATCGGTGCGTAGAAGCCCGAGTAGAACAGGAAGGATTCGAGCATCGTGGAGGCGACCTTGCGCTTGAGCGGGTCGTCGCCGCGGTAGTACTGCAGCACGATTTCAGCCTTGCGCTGCAGGCTCTCGTTCTCCTCGGTCCAGCGGAACGCCTCATCGATCTCGGCCGTGGAGATGAGCGTGGAGAAGATCGAGGAGTAGCTCTTCGCGTGCACCGACTCCATGAACGCGATGTTCGTGTAGACGGCCTCCTCGTGCGGAGTCAGCGCGTCCGGGATCAGCGAGACCGCACCCACGGTCCCCTGGATGGTGTCCAGCATGGTCAGCCCGGTGAACACCCGTGTGGTCATCAGCTGCTCGGCCTCGGTGAGCGTGTGCCAGGACTGGATGTCGTTGGACAGCGGCACCTTCTCCGGCAACCAGAAGTTGTTCACGAGGCGGTTCCACACCTCAACGTCCTTCTCGTCCTGGATCCGGTTCCAGTTGATGGCCGACACTCTGCTGACGAGCTTGAGCTTCTCTGACACGGGTGCTGCTCCTTGGTTCACGCGACGAGTGGGTGATGCACGAGGTGACGGTCTCACGCGTGGTGCGCGCCGCCGTCGTCAGCTACAGCATGCAGCTGACGCAACCTTCCACCTCAGTCCCCTCCAGCGCGAGCTGACGGAGCCGGATGTAGTAGAGCGTCTTGATGCCCTTCTTCCAGGCGTAGATCTGCGCCTTATTCACCTCACGCGTGGTCACCGTGTCCTTGAAGAAGAGCGTCAGACTGAGCCCCTGGTCCACGTGCTGGGTGGCCGCGGCGTAGGTGTCGATGACCTTCTCGTAGCCGATCTCGTAGGCGTCCTGGAAGTACTCGAGGTTGTCGTTCGTCAGGAAGGGCGCCGGGTAGTAGACCCGCCCGATCTTGCCTTCCTTGCGGATCTCGATCTTCGAGGCCACCGGGTGGATCGAGGAGGTGGAGTTGTTGATGTAGGAGATCGAGCCGGTCGGCGGAACGGCCTGCAGGTTCTGGTTGTAGATGCCGTGCTCCTGCACCGACGCCTTCAGCGCCACCCAGTCCGCACGCGTGGGCAGGCGCACGCCGGCCTCGTCGAACAGCTGGCGCACCCGCTCGGTGGCCGGCTCCCAGGTCTCATTGAGGTACTTGTCGAAGAACGCCCCAGAGGCATAGGTGGAGTTCTCGAAACCCTTGAACGCTTTCCCGCGCTCGATGGCCAGCTTGTTCGACTCCGTCAGCGCGTGGAAGAGCACCGTGTAGAAGTACATGTTCGTGAAGTCCACGCCCTCGTCGGACCCGTAGTGGATCCGCTCCCGGGCGAGGTAGCCATGCAGGTTCATCTGCCCGAGGCCGATGGCGTGGGAGTCGTTGTTGCCCTGCTCGATCGAGGGGACGGACCAGATGTGGGTCTGGTCCGAGACCGCCGTCAGCGCCCGGATCGCCGTACCCACCGTCTTGCCCAGGTCCGGTGAGTCCATCGAGAGCGCAATGTTCATCGAGCCCAGGTTGCAGGAGATGTCCTTGCCCACGTGGTTGTAGGAGAGGTCGTCGTTGTAGGTCGACGCCGTAGAGACCTGCAGGATCTCCGAGCACAGGTTCGAGTGGGTGATCTTGCCGGCGATCGGGTTCGCCCGGTTCACCGTGTCCTCGAACATCACGTACGGGTAACCCGACTCGAACTGGATCTCGGCGAGGGTCTGGAAGAACTCGCGCGCGTTGATCTTCTTCTTCTTGATCCGACCGTCGTTGACCATCTCGCGATAGTGCTCGGAGACGTTCACCTCGGCGAACGGCTTGCCGTACACGCGCTCGACGTCATACGGGGAGAACAGGTACATGTCCTCGTCGTTCTTCGCCAGCTCGAAGGTGATGTCCGGGATCACCACTCCCAGGGAGAGGGTCTTGATCCGGATCTTCTCGTCCGCGTTCTCCCGCTTGGTGTCCAGGAACCGCAGGATGTCCGGGTGGTGAGCGTGCAGGTAGACGGCGCCGGCACCCTGGCGTGCTCCGAGCTGATTGGCGTAGGAGAAGGAGTCCTCGAGCAGCTTCATCACCGGGATCACCCCGGAGGACTGGTTCTCGATCTTCTTGATCGGCGCACCGTGCTCACGGATGTTGCTCAGCAGGAGCGCCACCCCACCACCGCGCTTGGACAGCTGCAGGGCGGAGTTGATCGCCCGCGCGATCGACTCCATGTTGTCCTCGATACGCAGCAGGAAGCAGGAGACCGGCTCACCGCGCTGCTTCTTGCCCGAGTTCAGGAACGTGGGGGTGGCCGGCTGGAACCGCCCGGCGATGATCTCGTCCACCATCTCGATGGCAAAGCTCTCGTCACCATCGGCCAGGGTGAGTGCGACCATCGCGACCCGGTCCTCGAAGCGCTCGAGATAGCGCTTGCCGTCGAAGGTCTTCAGCGTGTACGAGGTGTAGTACTTGAACGCGCCGAGGAAGGTCTGGAACCGGAACTTCTTCGCGTAGGCGTGATCGAAGAGCTGCTGCACGAACTCGCGCGAGTACTTCTCGAGCACCTCGGTCTCGTAGTAGCCGTGCTCAACGAGATAGTCCAGCTTCTCCGCGAGGTTGTGGAAGAAGACCGTGTTCTGGTTGACGTGCTGCAGGAAGTACTGCCGCGCCGCCTCGCGATCCTTGGAGAACTGGATCTCCCCGTTCGGACCATAGAGATTCAACATCGCGTTGAGCCCGTGGTAGTCCATCCCGGGTGCGTCGATCTCGGTCGCGTCCTCAGTCACTGTTGCAGCCAAAACTGTCCCAATCCCTCGCGGACGCGCACGACGTCCTCAGTGGTTCCTAGTAGTTCGAAGTTGTAGAGGTGGGGCACCTGGCACTTGCGGGCCACGATGTTCCCGGCGAGGCAGTAGCCGGAACCGAAGTTCGTGTTCCCTGCTGCCACCACCCCGCGGATCAGCGAGCGGTTCTTCTCATCGTTGAGGAACCGGATCACCTGCTTGGGTACTGCACCGCGTCCGTTCCCACTGCCGTAGGTGGGGGTGAACAGCACGTACGGCTCTTTCACGTGCAGCGCGTCGTCCCCGGCGCGCAGCGGGATCCGCCTCGCCGGGAGATCGAGCCGGTCGATGAACCGGCGCGTGTTCTCCGACGTGGAGGAGAAGTACACGATGCCCGTCACTTCTGTGACACTCCCACTGGCTGGTGCGTGTGGTTCGGCGAAGGTTTCGATGGTGGCCGAGTGTTGCTCTCGGCCATCGTCATCTGCTCAAGCGGTCAGGCAAGTGCAGCGGAGGTCTGCGAGACCGCAGCGGCTGCGAGCGCTTTGATCTTGTCCGGGCGGAAGCCGGACCAGTGGTCCCCACCGGCGAACACCACGGGTGCCTGCTGGTAGCCCAGGGCCTTCACCGACTCCAGGGCCTCGGCATCGGTGGAGATGTCCACCACCTCGTAATCGAGACCGTGCTTCTTGAGCGCCCGGTACGTGGCGTCGCACTGCACACATGCCGGCTTGCTGAAGACGGTGATGGTCATGATTGGCGTCCCTTCCTCTTCCTTCAATTCTGTGCTCGTTCATGGCGGAGCCCCCGGACTTCCCGCCGTGTAACTACATCCGTGTCATTCGTCGGAGCCGCTGCGTCGGCCTCGACGTTGTGCGACTAGGAAGACACTACACCTAGTGGTGCCACTTGCGGCAGACCCCTAGAGGTTGTGTTGGCGTGTCGGATCACATGCGTGTCATCCACAGGTGAACGGCGTGTTGTTGTGGACTTCTGGGTCCGATCTGTGTACAGCCTGGGGACCACGCTGTGGGCAATCCACGGCCACGCGCACTTGTCCACAGCGCAGGCTGTCGTCGTCCACACCACGACGGCGGAGCACATGTCCAGCAGGTAACGAATCCCCCGGTCCGTGCACACCCGGGTGGGTTGCGCACAGCCCTGGGTAGCCCTCACGGACTGAGTGCGAGGAGCCGGCGCTCTGGATCCGTGAGACGGTACGGCGGCCGGCCGGCACGGTCCAGCGGGATGCGAGCCCGTGGGCTGGTGACCAGCTGGGCACGGCCGTCAACATCGGTGAGAACGGCTCCCTCGGCACCAAGGGCAACCAGTTCATCGCCGACTCGGAGCAGCACCGCCGAATCGGGGCCGGGGTGAGAGATCGCGGTGCGGCCGGCGGCGATGGCCGCCATGATCGCCGCGGGATCTGGTGATTCTGCCGCAACCCAGGTGGTCGGCGTCCCTGGAAGGTAGCCGTGATCGGGGTTGTGATAGTCGCTCCCCCCGAGCAGGACGGCGTCCGGTCGCCACTGCGGCCACAATCCCCATGGTTCGGTGGACCGCAGATCCCGGAACCAGGTGATGTGCCACAACTCGAGGGCCTGCGGAAGTGCGGCAAGCCGGTGCTGCCACGCCCATTCGCCTTCGAGTGGGTGATTGATGCTCACCAGGCCACCGCGGTCCTGGGCGTCGGCGATCCAGTCGGCGGCAGGCCGGCGGAAGTCGATCCATCCGACATCGCCGAAGACGTTCGCGTGCCCACGAGCGGTGGTCACCTCTTGCCCGGGCAGCAAGGTGATGCCGAGCGCACCACCGACGGCGGGGAGCAGCCCATGATGGGACACGGTGTTGTGATCGGTCACGGCCAGGAAGTCCAACCCCGCGGTGACGGCGAGCGCAGCGAGCTCGGCCAGGGACTGCTCACCGTCGGAGTGCGTGCTGTGTGCATGCAGGTCCCCTGCGTACCAGGTCAGGCCGGGCTCGGCGGGAAGGCGGCGGGTGCTCCCGCGGGGCGCTGCCTCGCGGGGTGGCAGCGGAGCAGGTTCGGGTTCGACCCGCGACTGCGCCGGACTGATCACCGTGACCGTGACCTCGATGGGGTCGGCCGGGAGTCGATAGAGGCCGAGCTGAACTGACCACTGCCCTGTCTCGAGTTCTCCGGGCAGGTATCCCGGTGTGGCCGCGGTAGGTCCGATCACCAACCGATCGCGTGCCCCACCGGACCAGCCACGCCAGCCCGCGGGCCCTTCGCAGCCCAGGTCGATGACGGCGGCATCGGTGTCATAGGCCAGCCGCACCTCCACGCTCTCGGCCCCCGGGGGCAGATCGAAAGGAATGGTGGGATAGGGCGTCTGGAGAAGATCAGCGAGACCGAGCCGGAGGCGATGAACGGTGCGAGCCACAACTACCAGCCTGCCACGAGGGTGATCTCTTCGGTACGGATCGCCTCCCGGAACGTCTCATCGTGCAGCAACCTCGCCTCCCAGCGCCGCGTGTCCTCCGGACGCTGCTCGGCGGAGGGACCGGTGGGGTGCAGGAAGAGTTCGCTGATGCCTTCGGGCAGGGCCGCGAGCTGGGTGAGCATCGCCTGCCGGAAGGCGGTGTATGAACCCCACTCGGGGCGGGCGCGATGGTTGGTGATCATCGTCTGCGGGATCCGTACGCCGAGTTCGTCGGCGAGTGCGATGGCCCTGGCATGAGCGCTGCGTAGCGGCTCGGGCGCCGGTCCGCCGAGGTAGGGCACCAGATCGCGGGGAAGCCGGAAAGCCAGACCGTGCCGGGCGCACCACCGCAGCGCCGGTTCCAGCCATGAGCGACCGTGCAGGCCGTAGAGGGTCCCGGCGTGGGAATCGGCTGCGGTGATGTACAACCCCTGGCCGCGGGACCAGGCCAACTGCGCCTCCAGTTCGGCGATGACCTCGCCCGTCTCGCCGCTCGCGCCGAGCCGGTGCGGGTCCCTCATCAGCGTGCCGCCGGAACCGACCAGGCTGGGGGCGTGCGTACCGGTGAGTGGGCGCCAGGGCAGCAGATCGTGCTCACTGGTCAGGGTCAGGTGCAGGCGTGTGGTGACGGCGGTGCGGCGGATCTGAGCGGCCGCCTCGCTCGCCCGCGGGGCCACCGGGATCAGGGTGGTGGCGGTGATGAGCGAGGTGCTCGCCAGATCAACGATCTCGCGCGAGGTCTCGTCATCGCGTCCGAGGTCATCGGCAGTGAGGACCAGGCACCGGGTCACTGCGGCGTTCCCGCCTCGGGGATCCGGATGAAGCGAGACGCGATGGCGCCGATCACCGCCAGTGCGAACGGGTACACGGTGAGGTAGATCCGGAACGCAAGGCCTGGATCGTTGCCCGGGTCGTCTCCTGAGTTGTAACCGAAGAAGACGCCGAGCGAGGCGAGCGCGAGCCCGGTGACCACACCGTTGAGGCGGCCGAAGAACCCGAAGGCTGAGAGGAACAGGCCCTCCCGATGCTCACCATGGCGGGCGGCATCGCCGTCAAGCACACGCGCGACGATCAGATCGTTGGTGGCCAGCATGCCTGACCAGCCGAGGCCGAGCACGACCCCGGCGAGGATGCCCGTCACCAGGTCCGCGGCGAAGAAGAGGGCGACGAAACCGGCGGCCAGCACGGTGAAGGCGATCCGCCACATCCGCGGGGCGCCGAACCTGGCCACCAGCCTTGTCCACCCGAGCAGCGCGAGGGCGGTCACGCCGATCACCGCTCCTTGCAGGTAGAGCGCGTTGGCCACCGGCAGGCCGAGGCTGTACCGGACGTAGAGCTGCACACCGCTGAGCACCAGGGCCATCGCGATCCCGTAGCAGGCCCCCACGAGGCCCACCTGCCAGAACAACGGGTTACGCACCACCGAAGCGATCGCAGGGAGGAACCGTGGCCGCTGCCGCGTGGAATAGCGTGGGTTCTCCCGGACCGAGAGCGCCATGAAGGTGATCGCCAGCACAGCGATCGCGCCGTAGATGAGGGCCGTAGTGGTGAATCCCCCGGTCGTGGTCTCGGTGCCGAACACCTGGGTGGTGAGCAGCGGCGTCACAGCGAGAGAGATCACCAGCGCCACGAGTTGAAAGCCCTGCCGCAGCGAGTTGGCCACCGCGCGGCGCCGTTCCGCCGGGAAGAGTTCCGGCAGCAACGCCCCGTAGTTGGCGTTCAGCATCGAGTCGAACGCCTCGCAGCCGATGGCGAACACCGCGAACCACAGCACCAGCCCGACACCCTCGAGCGAGTCGGGAGCGGAGAAGAACGCCACCATGCAGGCGGCCAGCAGGGGCGCCCCGACCAGCAACCAGGGACGCCGCCGGCCGAACCGGGTGCGGGTGCGGTCGGAGAGATACCCGAGCACCGGATTGTCGATGGCATCGATGATCGCGTAGATGACCATGACGATCCCGTACGCCCGCACGTCGAGTCCGAGGATGTCGACGTAGTACAGGATCATCGATCCCTTGATCAGGTTGATCGGGATCGACGTGCCGAACATGCCGATGGCGTAGCGCCACGGCGGGGTCGGCCGCACCGTGGTGCCAGCAGCAGCACGATCAGCAACGTCACCGGCCGGAGGAACCTCTGCGGGTCTCACACAGGCATTCAAGGGCACATCGCACTGACCGGGCAAGGGGGCGTCGTCAGGAGCCCGCGTCGAGCGCAAAGTTCTGCGGCTTCTATTCGAGAAAGGCCGTAGAACTTTGCGTTCGGCAGTGGCTGATGCGGGTTACTTCACCACTCCCGGTGCGGGGGGAGCAGTGTGCCGGGGTTGAGGTGGCGGCCCGGGTCGGCCGATTGCAACAGTCCCACCATGAGATCCACACCGGCCTCGGAGATGTCCTGCTCCATCCACGGGGCGTGATCGGTGCCCACACCGTGGTGGTGGGAGAGCGTGCCGCCGTGGTCGATGAAGGACTGCTGGATCGCGCTCTTGACCACGTCGTACTGCTCCAGCTGCGGGGAGTCATCCCGCGGCGGGAAGGCAAACGTGAAGTACAGGCACGCACCGGAGTGATACGAGTGCGAGAGGTGGCACATGATGAAGCCATGGACGTCCAGATCGGTGAACGCCTTGCGCGCGGCGCGCACGGTCGAGACGTACACCTCACCCAGCCGTGACCACGGGGCGGCCGTCTCGGAGACGTCCCCGAGGGCGCCCCGGTCGAGCAGGAAGTCGCGCAGATACGGGGTGTCGAACTTCTTCTGGTCATACATCGCCCCCGGACCCTTGCCGAGCTTGATGCCACCGTGGCGGCCGACGATCTTGCCCACCTCGGACTTGTCGGCGCGCACCTTCGCCGAGCCGCCCTCGTAGCCGATATAGGAGATGCACACCTTGTTCAGGTCCCAGCCGCGGCGGCGCAGCAACTCGAACAGCCCCTCGCCGACCTTGCTGGACAGCCCCTTGGACTCCTTGCGCGTGGCCAGCGAGAACCCGGTCTCGGCGGCGTCCGAGACGCGGGTGATGCTCGGCGTCGCGTCCGAGACGGAGATCTCCTGCATCGCGGCGATGCCTGCTGCCCAGTTCGGGTACAGGTAGGCGATCACTTCACGGTTGGCGGGCACCCGGTGCACGTGCACCCAGGCCTCGGTGATCACGCCGAGGCGGCCCTCGGAGCCGAGGATCATCTCCCGCAGGCTCGGTCCGGTGGACGTGCTCGGCAGTGGCCGCAGCACCACGACCTTGCCGGGCAGCACCACCCGCATACCGCGCGTGATGTCCGCGATATCGCCGTACTTGTCCGATTGCATCCCGGAGGAGCGGGTCGCGATCCAGCCGCCCAGGGTGGAGTGCTTGAACGAGTCCGGCTGATGACCCATGGTCCAGCCTCTTTCGGTGAGCTGGGCCTCCAGATCGGGGCCCAGGCCGCCGGCCTGCACCCGTGCCAACCCGGCGTCTTCGTCGATCTCCAGCACCCGGTTCAGCCGGCCCAGGTCGAGTGAGACCACCGTGCGCTCCTCCCCCGCCTCCGGGGTGAGCGAGCCGGAGATGTTCGAACCGCCGCCGAACGGGATCAGTACCCCGTCAGCCGCCACCACCGCATCGACGATCTGCTGAACCTCGTCTTCGTTCGCCGGGTAGACCACCACATCCGGCAGCCGCGGCAGATCCCCGGCCCGTACCCGCACCAGATCCCGCAGGCCCTTGCCGTAGGTGTGCACCACCCGGTCCATGTCGTCGGTGGCGACCTGGTGATCGCCCACGATCCGGCGCAACGTCGCGCCGAGCTCGTCCGGCAACCGGGAGGCGGGCACATCCAGCTCGTCGAAGGTCGGCGGGCTTCCGGCCGGGCCGGACACGTCCAGCCCGATGGCCTCGCGCAGGAACGGAGCGAAGCCGGGCTTGCCGTCAGGACTGAAGGCCACTCCTTCGACGCCCCACCCCCACCACTTCTGGTGCACGACGTTGGTCATGAGATCCCTTCTTGTGCATCCGGCATGTCGTCCTCTGTACTCCCGGCCTGTCCGGACTCCGCACGGTCGTCCTCGGGAACCAGCACATACGAGGTCTGCATCGTATGCATGGCACGCACCCGCGCGGTCAGGCGGGAGTTCAGATCGGCGAGCGCCTCCCGCGGGCGTACCCGCACCGGCTTGCCGATGAGAACCTTCACCGGCATCCGCCCGGACTTGGGCCAGAAGGTGCCAGGCGGCATCGCATCATGCGCGCCCACCAGCGCCACCGGCACGATCGGCACCCGCAGCGCGCGCCCCAGCGCCGCGGCGCCCGGAGTGAAATCGGCCATCTCCCCGGTCCGCGAGCGTGTGCCCTCGGGGAAGATCAGCAGCGGCACCCCCTGCCGCAACAGCGCCACCGACAGCCCTGAGGACTTCCCCCGGGGTTTACCCCGCTCGACCGGGTAGGAGTTGAAGAACAGCGATGTCAGTGAACTGCGCCAGGTGGACTGGTAGAAGTAGTCCGCTGCCACGGCGGTGGCCACGTTCTTGGTGACCGAGTACGGCAATGCCGTGATGCACAGCGGGGCATCCAGGTGGCTGGAGTGGTTGGCGACCACGATGAACGGACCGTCCAGATCCGCCACGTGCCGTTCGCCCTCCACCGTGACCCGCACGTTCGAGAAGATGATCGGCCGCAGGATCAGCCGCTGCGCGAGGTAGCGCGCCCAGCGGTGCACGGGCGAGAGGTACCGACTGGTTCGCCGCCGCTCGCGTCGCTCACTCATGGGTGCTCCTCCCCTTCCGGATCCGGGCCGTGGCGCGTCGCACCACTGCCCTCGGGAAGTGATCAGCGCACCAGGAGACGACCTTGAATCGTTTGGATGGTACCGACCAGGTGCGGCCGCGCTCCAGATCGGCCAGGCAGTCAGCCACCAGCCGGTCGGCATCCAGCCACAGGAAGGCGGGAATGGCGGAGGTCTTGATCTTGGCGCGCTCGTGGAACTCGGTGCGCACCCACCCTGGCATCAGGGTCAGCACCTGCACGCCGGTCCCTTCCAGCTCCAGGCTCAGGCTCTCCGACCAGGTGGCCACCCACGCCTTGATCGCGGAGTAGTTGCCCATGGCGACCTGACTCGCCACGGAGGCCACATTCACGATGATGCCGGTCCCGCGAGCTTCCATCGCTCGCCCGGCTGCGCCACCGAGCACGAGCACTGCCCGGAGCATCACCTCGATCGCCTGGTCATGCGCGGAGATGTCTCTCGCGGTCAGCGGCTCGTGCAGCCCGCTTCCGGCGTTGTTGACGAAGATGTCCACCGGCGCAGCCTCATCCTCGAGCCGGCGTGCGAGGACCGCGACGTCCTCTCGCCGGGCCAGATCGGCCACGATGGTATGCACGGCGATCCCGTGCGCGCCGCGCAACTCCTCGGCCGTGGAATCGAGCCGGTGCTGCGTTCGTGCCACAAGCACCAGGTCACACCCGCGGGCGGCGAGCGCCCGAGCGAAGGCGAGTCCGATCCCGGAGGTGCCGCCGGTGATGAGGGCGGTCCCGGCGATCGGGACCGGTGTCGTGTGGGTGCTGCCCTTCATCGGCGAACCCCCATGAACGAGCGCAGAATCGGCGAGAACCTGCCCTCCGCCGTCGTGGTCCAGGAGTGCACCGGCCACCGCTTCTCCCGGGCGAACCGGTAGAGGCTGGCATCCGGGTTCACGACGTTCGCCTTGCCCACCACCTCCAGCCACGGGCGATCGGCGTAGGTGTCTCCGTAGGCATAGGAGCCGGCCAGATCCATCCCCTCGTCGCGGGCGTACCTGCGTAGCCAGGACGCACGGGCCTCGTCCACGAGCGGGGAGGTGGCCAGGTGACCGGTCCAGCCGCCGGTGGCGTCCTTCTCCATCTCACCGGCGACGATCACATCGAACATGTCCGCCAGCGGTTCCACGAAAACGTCGATCTGACCGCTCACCAGCACCGTCCGGTGCCCGGCGGCACGATGCTGCGCGATCCGTTCGGTGGCATCGACGAGCAGCCGGGCACGCAGGGAGGGCGTGACCTTGGTGGCGATGACCTCACGCAGCTCGGCCTCGTCCACTCCGGCGTAACGCCGCATGAAACTGCGGATGAAGTCTCCGCGGTCACGCCACTCGGCCTGCAGATAGGTGCCCGAGGAGGCCACCATCCCGCCGAGCCCTTTCAGTGCGGGAACGACGCCCTTGGCAGCGAGTTCGACCCACACGTAGTGCTCGATCAGGCTGGCGGCAGCCACCGTGCCGTGCAGGTCGAAGACCGCGAGCACATCTTCGCGTTGCGGCAGGCTCTTCACGCGGGTGTTCGGCGGGGCCTTCGGTCCGCGCGTGCGCATCAGGCCGGGCACCTTGGGAACGTGCACCTCTTGCAGGTAGTACGTCCAGTCGATGGCGGTGACGTCGAACCCGTGCTCGGCCCGGCGGTCCTCGGGCAGCGCCTCGTGCAGGGCGCGGGTGTTGGCGTCATCGAAGACCACCTCGGTCTGCGTGTACGCCTGGTAGAGATCGGTGAACTTGCGCAACGTGCCCAGATCACGTTTGGCCTTGTAGACCCCCGAGATCCACTCCCGGGTGGTGTCATTCGCCGGGAGTTTGCCCACCACCGTGTCGGCGAGATCCACAGCCATCTGGCGCCGGCGCAGGGAGCGCTGCACCGCAGGGCCGTTCGGGAAGGTCCAGTTCGGTACTTGCACGAACGAACCGTCGTCGTCGGTGAGGGGGTGCTTCTGGAAATAGCCGCGCAGCAGTCCCAGGATGGTGGTGAAGCGCAACGGATTCCGCCGCCCCGACGCCACTTGGAAGTACTGCGCTTCCCGCTGCGGGGGCGGACTCGCCGCTGCGGCGAGGATCGCGTTCACCACATGGTCCACGGGAATGACATCGAGGATGGTGTCCGCGAGCCCCGGGAACTCCGGCAGCATGCCCCGCCCGTACGCGGCGATCAGCGGGTCGGCCACCTTGAAGCCGTCGATCCACCCCGGGAAGGGGTGTTCCAGCGAGCTCTCGATGATGGTGGGTCGCACAATCGAGAGGCGGTGCCCACCGCCGGCCCACAGGTCTTCGGCCACCCGCTCACCGAGCGCCTTGGTGAAGGTGTAGACGTCCGGCCAGCCGAGCGAGGTCGCGCGGGTACGTCCGGCGGCCACGAGTTGGTCATTCACCCATGCCTTCCGGGCTTGTTCAGCAGCCTGGGCCACCGCCTGTGCACCGGCGCGGCGATGCGCGGCGCGCGCCTTGGCCACGATCTTGTCCAGCACCTGGGGGCGCCGGGAGGCCGCCTCGACGGAATCACGGGCGCGCAACGCCCGGGTCGTCTCGACCACGCGGTCCACCGAGTGTTCCAGGCTGCGCTCTTCGGTCATGCCCTTGCGCAGCCCCGCCACGTAACAGGTGGAGACGTGCACCACATGCGGATCCGCACCACTGGCCTCGAGCGCCTCGTACAGGCTCACCGGACCGCCGACGTTGGCGGCGAACGCCTCGTCGATCGGCAGATCGAAGGAGACGGTGGAGGCGGAGTGCACCACATGCGTCAGGTCCGTCGGCAACGCGGGCACATCGCCCAGGTCCCCGGCGATGACCGTGATTCTGCGGGCGACCTCGGCATCGGCAGTCTCGGCACCCACGCGCTCACGCCAGGTTCCGAACACGGGCTTCTTCAGCATCTTCGTCACCCGGTCCTGCGCGGTGAGCGCACCGCGCGGACGCACCAGGAGTGCGATCCGCGTCGTCGGGTAGGCCGAGAGCAGTTTCTCCACCACGGCCTGGCCAACGAATCCGGTGGCGCCCGTCACCAGGACATGGGCGTTCTTCAGTGGGTCCGACACCCCGGTTACTGTACGCGGCCCGGGACAGTGCCGTGGCCTCAGCGCAGGAATTGCCCCAGCGCCGTGCGTAGCGGAGCACTCTGGCCGAGCCCGGGCAGGGCGGCGACGCCCGCATCGACGGCCCGCACGCCAGGGCGTGCGGACGGGTCGGCGAACAGGTGGACCACGACCGGCCGCGCGGCTGCCAGTCCGCCATAGCGCACGCCTGGCCACGTCCACCGACGCACGGTACGAGCGGCACGACGGCGCGCCCCGGCGGAGGCGGCGAGGCGCACCTGTGCCTCGTCCGCGTAGAACTCCAGGTGCCGGGCTTTGATTCCGGCGACGGCGTCCGTCACGTTCCGCAGCCGAGGTTCCATGTGACCGATTCGCCGGTAGGCGAGGTCCATCACAGCGGTGTTCAGCCATCCGGTGCTCATGTGGGCGGCCACCACCTCGCTGCCGAGCAGGTTGGTGCGGATCGCATCCACGGTGGGCCGGGCCCTTTCGTCCCATCCGCGGCGCACCCGCCCGAGCGGGGTGTCCGGCGGACCTTCCCCGGCGCCGTCGTTGACGTCCAGGACGGCGCCGATCGACTGGGCGATCCAGTACTGCTCGTACGCCCAGGTCGTCAGGAACGCCGTCACCCGTGCCTCGGCGTGGGTGGGAGTGACCAGCAGATCGCGCATCAGGTCCAATAGCGTGCGCTCAGTCGACCACAGGTGCGCCAGGGTGCGACGAACCTGTGCCGGTAGATCCGCCACGGCACCCAGGTCAAGGTCCGTGGGGCGCAGTTCGCCAGGGGTCCGAGCGTAGTCGCGGACATCGAAAGCCCGCGTGCTCATGCTGCTCACGCTGCCGCGATCCCTCGGGAGTCCAGAGCGTCCGCCACGATCGTCAGGCCCTCCATCCCCGGCAGCTTGGCGATGTGGCGGTCGATCGCCTGAATCTCCTTGCGCCCGTCAGCACCACCGAACAATTGCCCCATCACGTAGGTGACCTCGTCATCAGTGGCGATGCCGGCGCCGACTGGGCGCCACGCCGTGGACAGGGCCAGCCGCGCGAGCTTCTGCGCCTTCGCGTTGCCCTCCAGCCGGGTGCGTGCCTGGGTCGCATAGAAGGCCACGTGCTTGGCCTCCTGGGCGGCGATCCGCTTCAGCAGCACCGCGAGCGCCGGATGACCTTCCAGGGCGGCGAGCCGCTTGTAGGCGGCCGATGCGGTCCATTCGTTCACTGCACCCCAGATCATGTGCACGGCCACGAAGTCCTTACCCACCACATTGGAGAGCAAGGCCTGCTTGACCGGGGCGATCCGATCCCGCCAGCCGAGCTTGACCCGCTTCGCCTTGAGCTCGTCGTAGCTGACCGTGATGCCATGGAGTTCAAGCACGTGAGCGAGCGCCTCACCGTGCCAGAACTCCTCCCGGTTCCACATGGCCATGAAGGCGTTCACCTCGCCCTCCCCGCGCGATGGGGTGACGAGCATGTCCCTCAGGTAGCAGACCGTGTGGTACTCGACGTCACACATATAACGCAAGGTGCGCAGCGACTCGGCCGGCAGGGGATCGTGGGCGAAGGACTCGAGATCGAGGTCCTCCCAGTTCACCGCCACAGAGTCGCGGGCGAAGCGATCAATATTGAAGGCCATAGTTCCTGGTTCCGGTACGAGTGCGGGCCGGTGCACCGCCGCCGGCCCGAGCCGGACGACCGTGCTATCGCTACACAGTGTGTAGCGATATGGCTAGCGTACGCCGAGGATCGGGTGCCCTGCCAGTGGTGGGTTCGTCACCGGCGGCCGAACGGATGGGTCGTTACCGGCACCGGGCGGGCGTGGGTCACTGCGCGCGGGCTTCGAGCGCTTGCCTCATCAGTGTCACCACAGAGTCGATCCACTCCTCCGGGAAGGTCCCGGCGTGCGCGAATCGGGCCGCTACCGCCCCGAGCACCAGGTCGGCAGCGGTCTCCACATCGGCATCGGCGCGGATCTGCCCGGCCGCGACACCTGCGCGCATCCGGGCGATACCCAATTCCATCCGCGGCCGGAGCAGCTTCTCCCGGATCAACTCCACTAGCTCAGGGTCACCGCCCGTGATGAGGCCGAGGAAGACCCCCACCCCCTGGTTTTCCTGGAACGTGGCGATGAGCAGCCGGATTGCCTGACGCATATCCGTCCACACGTCATCGGTGGGGATCAGCACGTTCGAGGCGGCGATCTCCTTCAGGGCCGACTCGAGCACGGCGCCTGAGTCCTTGTGCCGGCGATAGATGGTGGTGCGGGCAACGCCCGACGCCGCGGCCACGGCTTCCACGGTGACCGACGCAGGACCATGCGCACGCAGGAGCTCCATCGCGGCCTGATGGATCTTGCGATCGACCTCTTCACGTCGCGCCACTAGGCCTCCTCGGACGTCGGCGCCGCGAGGCGCCCACGGTGGACACGGTGGACACGGTGGACATGCGGGCTCACTCGGTCAGATCATGGGAGAGCAAATCGGCCAATTGGTCGAGCGCCTCCTCGGATCCGGGACCGTCGGCGTGCAGCGTCACGGTGTCGCCATGCCGTGCCCCGAGGGTCATCACGCCGAGGATGCTCGCCGCGTCCTGAGGCACTGATCCGTCCTTGGAGATGCGGACGGCCACGCCGGAATCCTCCACCGCGCGGGTGAAGACGGCCGCGGGGCGTGCATGCAGTCCCACCGGGGAGGCGATCGTCGCGGTGCGAGTGGCCATCGATGTCCTTCGTCGGTGCGATCCGGGTTACCTAATCTAACCCGCTCGTGCGTCCGTTCACGCACGGCCGGTGAAGGCGAGCACCTCCGCAGCGCTGCCTGCATTGAGGATTCGTTCTCGCCCGATGCCGAGCGCTGCGGCGCGAGCGCAACCGTGGTCGAGGAAGTCCAGCTGCCCGGGGGCGTGCGCATCGGAGTCGATTGTCACGACGCAGCCGGAGTCCAGCGCGAGGCGAATCAGGTCATCGGGTAGGTCGCGCCGTTCGGGTCGGGCGTTGATCTCCACGGCCACGTCGAACCGTCGGCATGCCGCGAAAACGATCTCGGCGTCGAAGTCCGACGGCGGCCGCGTCCGTGGCCCCGCCACCTTCTGTCCCGTGCAATGGCCCAGTACGTCCACCCGCGGGTTGGCGATCGCCTGCACCATCCGCCGGGTCATCGCCTCCGCGGGCATCCGCAGCTTCGAGTGCACACTCGCCACCACCACATCCACCTGGTCCAGCAGGTCGTTCTCGCCGTCCAGACTGCCGTCGGTGAGGATGTCCACCTCCACCCCGGTGAGGATGCGGAACGGTGCCAGCTCCGCGTTCAATGCGGCCACCTGGTCGAGTTGCGCGCGCAGGCGGTCCGGGCTGAGTCCACGGGCGACGGTGAGGCTGGGCGAGTGGTCGGTGAGAGCGATGTAGGAGTGCCCGAGGCCGATCGCTGCCGCCGCCATCTCCTCAATCGGGCTGCCGCCGTCGGAGGCGTCGGAGTGGGTATGCAGATCCCCGCGCAGCCACGACCGGACGCTCGCTCCTCCCTCAGCCAGTGGCCCCGCGTGCTCCTCCAGTTCGTCGAGATAGGGGTTCGCTTCGCCGCGGGCGGCAGCGGCGGCCACCGCAGCCGTGCGCGGGCCCACATCCGGCAGTTGGGTGAGCGTGCCTGCCCCGATCCGCTGCGCCACCTCCGCCGGATCGGTGACGGCGAGCCGGCGGGCGGCGCGGCGGAAGGCCTGGACCCGGTGGGAGTCGGCGAGTTGTCGTTCCAGGAGGAACGCCACCCGCTCCAGGGCGGCCACGGCTCGATCACGCACGTCACGAACGCTACTCGCAGGCGCACAGGCGGCGCGAGGTTCCGGTCGTGGCCGCCCAGGGTGAGGACCGGAGCATCGTGGATCGCTGCGAGCTGGCGTCACTGGGTCCGTGCGGGCACCATGTCCTCCGCGACGACGTCCCAGTCGGTGCTGCCCGGCCAACGACGCAACGCGCGTGCTGACGCCTCGCGAACAAGCTCGGCGGGGCCCGGATCGATCCCCGCTTCGCGGCTCGAGGTGACGATGTGCTCCAGGAATGACAGGCACATGTCGAGACGAGCCTCGCCGCTGTCGTAGCTGCGCTGCGCAACGGCAGCGGTCAGACCCGGGAGCGATCCACCGAGCGTGTCCACGATGCCCTCGGCATAGGGCAGGAACTGCGCCGGCTCGATGCCGTGCGCATGGGCGAGGGCCGTCGCGTGCAGGTGCGCGTACATGCCGGCGAAGTAGATATCGAGCATCGCCAGGTCCAGGGCGGGCGGGACCGCGTGGTCCTCACCCACGACGTCGCTCGTGCCCTGCAAGGCGTCGAAGAGCGGCCGGACCTGTGCGATGTCAGCATCGGATCCCGCGTAGATGACGAAGCACTGTTCGGTCCCGACCATCGGCGTGGGGACCATCACCGCGCCGGTCACGTAGCGAATTCCGAGGTCCGCGGCGTGCGTCGCTGAGGCTGCGGCGTCCGCCGGAGTGGCGGTGGAGATGTTGACGACCACGAGGCCGGCCGCTACCGGGGCGATCTCCTCGATCACAGCCCGGCTGGCCTCGTGGTGGCGCACGCAGACGAGGACGAGATCCGCCCCGGACACCGCGGCGCCGGGCGAGTCGACCACCTCGATCCCGCTCGCTCGCTCGAAGCCGAACTCCTCAGCGGGTCGCGGCGTCCGGTTCCACGCCACGACCCGGTGTCCATGCGTGGACGCGGCTCGAGCGATGGCCGCACCCATAGCGCCGAGTCCGAGCACGGCAATCGTGGATTCTGTATGAATATCTGTCATGTTCACCATGATCGACGGGCCTACGGAGCCGGTCCAGTACGTACAATCAGGTGCGGACAAACCCAGGGGTGAGCGCGCAATGACTGAAGAGCAGCAACAGTGCGGCGTCAACGTCGTCTTCGACCTGATCGGTTCGAAGTGGAAGCCGACGATCCTCTGGCGCCTCGCCGAGGGCGATCGGCGATTTGCGGAGTTGCGCCGGGCCATCGGGGGAATCTCGGAGAAGGTACTCGCCGATCAGTTGCGCGAACTCGCGCGCGATGGCCTCATCACGCGCACCGCCGGCGAGGGCTTTCCCCTGCGGGTCGATTACCGGCTCACCGACCAGGGCGTCGAACTGAACGAGCTACTCGACCCGCTCGCAGCCTGGGGCGACCGCATCGCAGCAGCATCGCACTGAACCGCGATTCACTCCCCGACGTGCACATCCTCGACGATGACGTCCACGGTCACCCGATCGCCGCTCACCTCGTCCCCCAGAGCGTCCGTTGCCGCGGCGGCCGCGGCGAGGCGAGCCTGTTCGCTCACCGGACCGATCGGCGCACCGTAGGCCACGCTCAACGTGATCGTCAGACCATCCAGCCGATCGTCGTCATCGGTGGTGATATGAACGGAGAACGCTCGCGCATCCGGCACGGTGTCCACCCGCTCGGCCACCTGCGCACTGAGCACCGTCGCCGAGAGCAGGAACTCCCCGCCGGCGTGCACACCCCGCACCGACGGGGCGTTCCGCAGGGCGCGGGTCACCCGATCGAGGACCCCGCGCTCGGCACGCACCCATCCGTCGTCGGTGAGCTGGCGTAGTTCGCCGGCCGCCCGGGCGAGCAGGTCCGAGGGCGGCTCCAGCTCGTCTCGCCTCATCTCCATGCCTCGAGTCTCCGTTCCAGGCCTTGTCTGGCGCGATAGATCGCCCCGCGCACGGCACCCACCGTGGTTCCCTGAATGTGCGCGATTCGTTCGTACGAGAGGCCTTCCACCTCGTACAGGATCCAGCACGCACGCTGTGCAAGCGGCAGGTCGTCGAGCGCCTGCTCCAACTCGGCCATCATGCTCCCTGCGAGCGCCCGCCGCTCCGGGCCGTACTGCGGCGGTGCGCAGATATCAACCTCATCCAGGTCCGTGGCCATCTCCCGCCCGCGCACACGCAAGTGACGGCGGATCTTGTTCGCGAGGATGGCGAACAGCCATGTCTTCACGGCCGCCTCACCCCGGAAACGTCCCGCACCTTCCCAGGCGGAGACGAATGCCTCCTGGACGCAGTCGCGCACGGCATCCTCGTCGCGCAGCATGCGAAGCCCGAATCGATACATCGCCGGACCATGGCGACGGACGATCTCCTCGAACGCCGCCTTGTCGCCATTGCGGGTCCGCCGCATCAAGCCGGTATCCGAGGTGTCCACCGCACTCCCCGCAGCTAGTGATCAATGTCACACGTCCAGAGCCGTGAGCTTCCGTGCGCTACGTGCACTCACTGTATGACGGTCCGCACGGGTCCGCCCACACGGAGAGGTTCTGCCATGGCTGAGAAGTCCGCACCCGCCCACCAAACCGCCACCACAGGCATGTCGAGTGACGTCGCCAAGCCCACCGGGCCGCTGGACACCGAACTGGGCACCACCACCATCGCCGACACCGTGGTCAGCAAGATCGCTGGTATCGCCGCCCGGGACGTCACGGGCGTCTATGACATCGGCGGCGGAGCCGCGCGGGCATTCAGTGCGATCCGTGAGCGCATCCCCGGTGGTTCCACCAACTACAGCCAGGGCGTCCGCGTCGAGGTCGGTACCGTCGAGTGCGCGGTGGACGTGGAGTTCATTGCCGAGTACGGCGTGGCCATCGCCGATGTGGCTCAGTCCGTTCGCGACAACATCGCCTCCTCCATCCAGCGGATGACGGGCCTGACAGTGGTCGAGGTGAACATCGCTGTTACCGACGTGCACCTGCCCGGGGACGAGAACGAGGATGAGGGCGAGGACCGCACTCAGCCTGCTGAGCCCCGAGTCCAGTGACCTTGCCAGTGAGCCTGTCGGTGGCCGAACGCCAGCATCGCCCGGATCCGGATCCGGGCACGACGGCCGAGACGGCATCGCGTGCGCGGGCGGCGGCACTGGACGTTCCCCAGGTGATCGACCTGCACACCGGCCGGCTCTCCGAAGTGCGGACGTACCTGCCCGGGAGGACCATTCCAGGAGTACGTCTCGTGAACGGGACCGTGCACGTGCACGTATTGCTCGCTCTCGGCTCACGAATCCCCGACGTCGCGGGAGCAGTGCACGAGGCGGTGGCCACAGCCACAGGGGCACCGGTGCTGGTGCATGTGGATGAGTTGGCGGCACCGGACCATCACGAACGAGACCACGAGGAGCACACACGATGAATGCAACGACGACCGGCCTACTCGCGGGCCTGCTGCTGGCACTGGCCGTGATCACCGGCGGCTTCACCGGATTCCTCCTCGCTGTGGTGCTCGGCGCGCTCGGCCTCGTGCTCGGCGCACTGATCGACGGCTCCTTCGACCTCGGGAGCCTGCTGGGCCGTCGTCGTGGGTGACCTGGCCGGCTCGATCACACTCGCCCCTCGGGTGGTGGAACGGATCGCCGCCCGCGCTGCTGCGGACGCCGCCCGCGAGTATGTGCACGAGCCTCGACCTGGGGCGCGGGCCCGGGCACAGGTGGCGGGGCGGCGGGCCCGCATCGAGATCAGCACGGCCGCGTACTGGCCCGAGCCCGCCGATGCAGTGGCCGGGCGGATCGCCGAGCGAGTGCGTTCGGCCCTCTCCCGCTTTGCCGGGGTGGACGCCGATCACGTGACGATCGCCATCGATGACGTGCTCTTTCCCACTGCCGTCACTGCGCGGAAGGTTCGTTGATGGCTGCACCGACCGGGACGGGCGAGCTCCCCGCCCTGCCTGCCACGCCGCGACCGCGCCGTCGCGGCGGGCTACACATCGTGCGCGCCGTGCTCGTGATCCTCGCCGCCGGCATCTCGGTGCTGCTCGGACAGCACGCCGTGACGGCCTGGCAGGGTGGCACCGCAACGTCGTGGCTGGGCAGTGCGCTGACCACGGTGGCGGAGTTCACCGGTGAGTCATGGGCCGACCTCGCGCTCGCCGGCTCAGCGCTGCTGATCGGCCTGCTCTTGATCGGCGCAGCGCTGCCGCAGCGCCGTCGCGACGGGCGCTCGTTCCGTGCCTGGCCGGCGTTGTCCGTCCGCGATCAGGGCATCGCCCGGCTCGCCTCGACGGCCGCGCTGGCGACCGACGGCGTACTCACGGCAGCCACAGTCGCCACCTCTCGGCGGCTCACCGTCAGCGTGACGGCGACCGGCCCGGACGGCATCGAAGAGGCTGTTCGCCAGGCCGTGGACCGGCGTCTGGCCCCGCTGGCCGGCACCTCGGCGATCACGGTTCACGTCCGCGAGGCGACGGGGGAACGATGAGAGCGCGCCGTGGCAACGCACTGATCCGAACGCTCGTGCTGCTCGCCGGCGTCATGCTCGTCCTCGCCGGCGTGGCCGTGGCAGCCACCCACACCCCATGGTGGCCGCAGGACTGGCCCGAGCTCGCAGCCGACTGGGGCGCGGCTGCTGCGCTGGAGCGCATCGACGATCAGGACATGGTGAACGCCGCTGCCGCCCTCGCTGCGGTGCTGGCCGTCCTCGTGGTGGTCGCACTGGTGGCGTGGGCGCGCCGGCTCCGTACCGAAACAGTGCGAGTCCTGGACACGGCCGGCACTCGTGCCGTCGTGGAGCCCGGTGCGGTCGCAGCTGCGGCACAGCGCGCCTGTGCGAGCGATCCACAGATCCGGAAGGCCGATTTGCGCTTCATTCGCGAGCGCACCGCAATCGTGCTCGAGGGCACGGTGACGATCGAGGCCGCAGCTGACCTCGACGCCGTCAGTGAGCATGTCGCCCGTGTGGCCGCCCAGGCGGCCCAGATGGTGCGGGCATCCTCCTGTACGGGTCGAATCGACCTGGCCGTCGCCAGAAGAGACGGCGGCCACCGGCGCATCGACTGATGCGCCTGGACCGGCCCCTGCCGGCCGCTCCGACATATCGAAGGGATGACGATGGGTACCGACGACAAGATCCGCAATGCCGCACAGGACGCCTCCGGAAAGGCGAAGGAGGCTGCCGGGAAGGCGACCGACAACGAGGAACTGACCGCTGAGGGACGCAAGGACCAGGCGGCGGCCGACCTGAAGCAGGCTGGCGAGAACGTCAAGGACGCCTTCAACAAGTGAGGCCCCATCGGCCGCGGCGGCACGAACCGCCGCGGCCGATGCCCGGCGCATCCGCACGGACGGCATCGTCGACCGAGGATGAGACTGCTACGACCTTCTCGGGGTGACCCTCGGCTGAGGTGAGGCGTCCGCGAGCAGACGTTCGATCGTCTGCGCCACGCCCTCGTCGGTATGCGCGGCGGTGATCTCGTCCGCCGCGGCCAGGGTGTGCGGGGCAGCGTTCGCCACGGCGACGCCACGGCCCGCCCAGGCGAGCATCTCGGCATCATTGGGCGCATCACCGAATGCAAGCACCTCGGCCGGCTCCACGCTCAGGTGCGTACACAGCCGCGCCAGTCCCCACGCCTTCGTGACGCCCTCGGCGAGCACCTCCACGAACGGTGCCCCGGAGTGCGTGACTTCGAAGCCGGGCAGGCCCAGTCCTCGAATGGTGGCCACCAGCTGATCATTGTCGATGCCCGGGTGGCGCACGACCAGCTTCAGACTCGGTTCGGCGAGCACCTCCGCCAGGGTGGCCGGAGCCATCGTGCCCGGTTCCCGCTTGTGATCGTTGAACTCCGCCAGATCCGCATATCCCTGCTGCGCCACGAACTCCTCACCGCCCTGACGCACCGAGACGAAGAGCGCATCGGGTGCCAGTTCGAGCAGCGCCTCGGCAAGCCCCTGTTGTGCGGCCACGCTCAGGTACGCCTCGAACAGTGTCTCCTGCGATGTCAGGTGGTAGGCGCGTGCCCCGTTGCCGCACAGCGCCCATCCGGTGAACCCGGCGGCGGTGGCGATCTGGGCCAGGCCGATCGGTTGACGAGCGGTGACCGGCACCACAGTGATCCCGGCCGTGCGGGCGGCATCCAGGGCCGCTCGGGTGCGGGTGGTCACTGCGAGGTCACCGTCCAGCAGGGTCCCATCGAGATCGGTGGCGATCAGACGTACGGGCATGCCCTCACGCTAGTAGAGCCCGACCATCCTCGAATCCGGCGACCGGGCGGCGGCTGTGGCCCTACGCTGCCTCTTCCTCAAGCTTCTCGAGGCTCAGTTCCCCGTTGCGCACTGCGCGGAGGACGCGGTGCGTGCGCGCGAGCCGGGGCACGGTGATGACGAGGAGGCCGCCGAGCATGTTGAACACGATGACGACGCCGAACCAGGACAGGAACTGCCAGAGGGTGATGTCCGCCCCGGCGAACATGGCGGCGAATATCACGATCGCGTTCAGCGCCCCGTGCAACATGCCCAGGCCGATCACGAGCAGGCCCGAGGCCAGGCAGATGAGCGCGACGACCACATCGTTGGACGTTCCCTGTTGCATGCGCGTGGACAGGGTGATGGTGGCACCGGCGAGCAGCGATAACCCGATCATGGCACCGGTCGAGCCCGGATCGAGATACTCGTTCGCGCTCTCGATGAGCGTGCCGTGATAGTTGGGCAGGGCCAGCACCGTCAGCCACGCGAAGGCCACGCCACCCGTCAGGTTGCCCACGAGCGTGGCCGACCACAGGCGCAGCAACTGTGGCCACGTGCCCTGGCCCGCCACAATCGCGTTGATGGGCAGGAGAAACTCCTCGGTGAACAGTTCCGAGTGGGCCAACTTCAGTGCCAGGAGCCCGACGCCGAAAGCCATCCCGGCCAGGATGTCGGAGTCGGTGGCCTGTTTGACGAGGATCATCGCCAGGATCCCCAACCCGATGTCGATCCCGCCGAAGAGACCGGTGACGATGAGTTCGACCCAGGTGCGATTGAGACGCTTGGTCCCCTCGGTGACGGTGGTCGCTGCTTCGACAACCAGCTCCTCCTCGATATCGAGGTCGGTATCGCCCATCCGTTCCCGTTGCCGCTTGTCATCGACCATGGCGCGACAGTACCCGGGCCACGGTGGCCGCGCGCGGCGATGTCCTAGAGTCGAGGCCATGACCACAGCCGCACCGCCGCCCCGCGAAGTTCTGCCGTGGAACCGATTCGGAGAGGCCAGCCGGGAGTTGGCCCAACTGGTCTCCGGCGGTGGCTGGATGCCCGATCTGGTGATCGCCGTGGCGCGTGGTGGCTTGATCCCGGCGGGCGCGATCGCGTACGCCCTCGGGGTCAAGGCAATGGGTGCGATGAACGTGGAGTTCTACACCGGAGTGGACCAGACCCTTCCCGAGCCACTCCTGCTTCCGCCCCTCCTGGATACCTCGGTGCTCGCTGGCGCGAAGGTGCTGGTGGTTGACGATGTGGCCGACTCCGGGCGCACGCTGGAGATGGTGATGCGACTCCTGCGCACCGGGTCGGCTCCGGCCACGGACCAGCACGTGCGTGCGCCCTCCGAGCACCTGCCCGCCGAGGCGCGCAGCGCCGTGCTCTACACCAAGCCACGTTCGGTGATCGAGCCGGACTACACCTGGCGGCGCACCGACCGGTGGATCGCGTTCCCGTGGTCGACGCTCCCGCCCGTGACCGCCGCCGCGACCACTGAAGCCTGAGGAGGCGCTCATGACAGTCAGCTCTGCGCCCCGGGTGGTCATCGCCGGCGGCACCGGGTTCCTCGGGACCGCACTGGCCGCCGAGGTGAGTCGGCGCGGTGCGGAGGCCGTGTTGCTCACCCGCACCCCACGCCCGGACCTGCCTTACCGGCAGGTGCGCTGGGACGCCGTCGGCAGCGGTGGCTGGGCGGCCGAATTGGACGGACCGGACGTGCGGGTGGCGAACCTGGCCGGCAAGCTCGTGGACTGCCGGCCCACGCGGGCCGCGATCGCTGAACTGCGCGACTCCCGGGTGCACGCCACCCGGGCGCTGGTGCAGGCCGCACAGGCGGCGAGCGCGCCGGTGCAGCACTGGCTGCAGGCGAGCACGACGGCGATCTGGTCCGACGGCGGCGAGGCTCACCTGACCGAGAGCTCGCCCGTCCCGGACATCCCACCAGGGCTGCCGCAGATGACCGGGGTGGCCGCCCCGTGGGAGGAAGCAGCCGCCGGCGCGCCCACCGAGCACCTGCACATCATGAGGATCTCGATCGTGCTCGGTGGCGACTCCCCGGTGCTGCAGCGGCTGATGTTCCCGGTCCGGATGGGGCTCGGCGGCCCGGTGGGTTCGGGGCGGCAGTGGTTCTCCTGGATCCACCTGACGGACTGGCTGGAGCTGGCCTGCGCGGCATTGGGACTGGGAGCGTTGAGGCTCCCCGACGGCGTGCTGGTGGCGGCTGCTCCGAACCCCGTCCGCAACGCCGAGCTGATGGCGGCGATGCGGCGGCACGTCGGCCGGCCGGACTGGGCTCCCCCGACGCCAGCGCCACTGGTTCAGCTTGGATCCGTGGTGCTGCGCACCGACCCGGCCCTGGCGCTGACGGGCCGGCACGTGACCTCCGAGCGGTTGGGCGATTTCGAGTTCCGGTACCCGCACCTCGACGGGGCGATCGCCGCACTCGATCAGACCCTGCCCTGATGGCGGGCGCCCCCGATGCCGAGGTGAGGATCGACGAGGACCTGGTCCGCCGCCTGCTCACCGATCAGCATCCCGAACTGGCCGAGCGGCCGTTGAGCGTGGTGGCCAGTGGCTGGGACAACGTGATGGTCCGCCTCGGCTCCACCCTGTTGGTTCGCCTGCCCCGGCGGGAGGTGGCGGCGCGTCTGGTCGAACATGAGCAGCTCGTGCTGCCTCGCCTTGCGCCTCGGCTGCCGGTGCCGGTGCCCGAGGTGGTGCGCGTGGGCCGGCCTACGGAGTACTACCCCTGGTCCTGGTCGATCCTGCGGTGGATTGACGGTCGGATGGCTGTCCTTGATCCGCCCGGTTCCCGGGATGTGTGGGCGGCTCGACTGGGCCGGTTCTTCGCGGCCCTGCACCTTCCGGCGGATCCGGATGCACCGGCCAACCCGGTCCGTGGTGTGCCGCTGGCAGAGCGCGCCGAGGCGATCCGGTCGAGGTTCACCGAACCGGCTGTGCCACGCGGCGCTGAACTGGCCGAGGTCTTCGAACGGCACGCTCACGTCCGGGCCCACGCCGGGCCGCCCGTCTGGCTGCACGGTGACCCGCACCCATTGAACCTGCTCACCCGCCGGAGCAGGCTGGCCGCGGTGCTCGACTTCGGCGACGTGACCGCTGGCGACCCTGCTGCCGACCTCGCGACGGCGTGGCTCACCTTCACCGCCCGCGGCCGTGCGGGCCTCGTGGTGGCCTACGCCACCGCGGACCGGGAGAACGCCGGATTGCCGGCAGGGTTCGGTACCGACGATGCCCTGTGGTCCCGTGCCCGCGCCTGGGCAGCCGGCCTCACGGCCGTGTTCGCGGCGCACGCCGACGACCCGCACATGGCAGCGATCGCCGAGCATGGCACCGCCCAGCTGCTCGACGCACCTGACGCGCGCTGAAAGCCTTGGTACCGTCACCACCATGTTCTGGCGCACACGGAAGGCAACCGGACCGGTCCCCGAGACGTCCCCGGCGGATTTCACCAGCGGCGGGCTCACAGTCGAGGATGTCTTCTCCATCACCGGGCGTGGCACGGTCGTCACCGGAAGGGTCGACCACGGGCGCCTGGTCACCGGCCAGCCCGTGACGGTGACCCGCGACGGTCAGATGGTGGTGGCCGTCCGGATCGCCGGGCTCGAGCAGTTCCATGCCACGTCACAGGTGGCCGAGGCCGGGGACCACGTCGGCCTCCTGTTGGACGGAGTGGACCGGACCATGGTGCAGCGAGGGGACATCGTCACCGGGTGACCGCGCTCACCGGCCGGCTGGCGCTGGCTGTCCGGCCAGCCAGTCCGTGAAGGAGGGCCCGCCGACGACAGCGCCTGGGCCCGGCAGGTTGGACCGCTGGGCGAATGCGCGCAGGGTGCGGCCCAGGGTCGGCATCCGGACCGCACGCGTGCGCGGGCGGCCATCATGGTCTCGCACCGCGGAGACCGCCTCGGAGACGGTGAGCACCTCGGGACCGGCCAGATCGAGAGCGCGCACGGCGCCCGCAGGGGGGCTCCCGAGCGCGTGGTCGACGAGCTCGCGTGCCACCCACCCCACGTCCACGGGCTGTGCAGCGGCATCCAGCGCCAGGTGGGCGCGGCCCAGAGTGGACGCACGCGCGAGGGCAGCCACCAGCGTGTGGAACTGCGTCGCACGAACCACCGTGGCGGGCACGGCGGCCGCCATGACCAGCTCCTCGGCCGCCGTCTTGGCCCGGTAGTACGGGTACGGATTCGCATCGCACCCCACGATCGAGACGTGCACCACGTGCGCGGGGCGCGGCATCGCCGCCACCGCGGCCAGCAGCTGCTCGGTGCCGCCGGTGTCCGTGGCACGGGGGCGCCATGGGCTGCTCGCACAGTGCACGACGGCGTCCGCTCCGGTCAGTGCGGCACCGAGACCCTGCCCGGTGGTCACGTTCACTCCCCACCGCCGGCTCGCCGGCACGGCCACATGCCCGAGCTCGCGGACCCTGCGCACCACTTCACTGCCGAGCTGCCCTGAACCGCCCGTCACCACGATACGCACGAACGCCCTCCTCGCCGTCGCCGAATCCCTCTCATGGTGATCCTGCGCGGGCCATGAACCAAGCCGCCACGCCGCCGTCGGCGCCGGGTTGGGTCAGATACGTGAGCCGCGGGCGCGCGCCATCATCTTGCGTTGCCACTTGTCCGCCTCCGATGTGAGCGGTGTGGCGAGGAACTCTCCCAAGGTCACACCCGCCGCAAGAGCGAGGCCGACCGATCCGGCGCGGACCAGGAGATCGAGCCCCTCGATGAGGAAGCCTCCCGAGTCCACGATGTTGTACATCGCGCCATAGATGGACAGACCAGGCAGGAACGGCGTGACACCACAGACCGAGATCACCATGGTGGGCACGCTGACACGTTCACAGACGGCGCCGGCGAGCAGACCCACGGCCAGCGCCGCCACGAACGCGGGGGTGGCGGCGGCGGCCACCCCGGAGGAGTCCTCATTGATGCCGTTGCCCAGCAACGTGATGAGCTCGTAGACCGCTGCCGCGGCGGCGGCCACCGCAGCCACCAGGGCGACGGTGCGGAGCCGGGTATAACTCGCCACCGACCAGGCGGCAGCGATGACCGCGCTAGCGAGGACCCTCGTCAGGAACGGGACGTTCGCCCGGGCGTTCAAGTCTCCGACGCTCAACGGCACGCCGATGCGGCGGCCCACCTCCAGCACGATGCCGATCCCCACCACGATGCCCATCGTGCCCAGCACCACTTCGAAGGATCGGGCGGCTGCGGTGAGTGGGAATCCTGAGATCGCGTCTTCGGCGGCACCCACCAGGGAGAGTCCGGCGAGCAGCACCACGATGCCCGAGGCCACCACCAGGGAGGGCGGCATCAACGCTCGGTCCCAATCCACGTGATTCTGCCCCCACAACAGCATGACGCCCACGACGGTGGCTATCCCGGCGCCCACCACCTGCTGGAACAGGTACGGCAGCCCCCGGTGGCGCAGGAATCGCAGAATCCGGTCGATCGTCATGGTGGTCGCGGCAGCCACCATCGCCACGGCCCAGCCGCCACCGAGCAGGACGGCAACGCCGGCCGCCATGATCCCCAGTGCCACGGTGACGACGGCCCTGCGGTAGGGGTGCGGAGAGGTCAGGATTCGAGTGAGCCGGGTATCTGCCTCGGTGATGGCCACCTTGCGTTCACTGATCTGGCTGATCAGCCGTGAGATGTCGGTGAGGCGGCTGTAGTCGGACGTACGCGTGTTGATCACGCGCACCTTGGTGACCGGATCGTCGGCCCGGTCGATCGTGGCTGTCAGCGAGATGAACGTGATGTCCACGGTCAGGTTCTTCACGCCGAGGCCATCGGACATGCGCAACATCTCGGCCGTGGCATCGGCCACCGGGGCGCCGGTGGCGAGCATCGCCTCACCGGCGCGCAGCACCAGATCAAGGACGGCGCGTTCCTCTTCGGCGGAGAGTTCGGAGGTGTGCCGCGACCCCGGGAACGGCACGCTCGGCGGGCCGTATCCGGCGACCATCCGGCGCGCTTGATCGCGCAACGACCAGACCGGTTTGGGAACCGCCTCGCTGCCCGTTCCGCGCTTCTTACGGCCGGGAGCATCGGGCCTCGATCGGCGCGGGATGGCGGGCCGTAGCGTCGGTACCGGGGCGGCATCGGGGACGCCGTCGGTATCGACTTCCGGCGAGGCGTCGAACTCCTGGGTCGAGCGGGGGGAGTGAAAGTCGGGTGGGAGGGCGGAGGAGAAATCGGCCGGCCGAGCACCGGGGCGGCGCCCCTGGCGCGGCCGACGGCCGGGGCCGGGTCGCGCGGTCACGTGCACATGCTACGTCCCCACCACTGCCACCTGTGAGCAATGTTCTGGCCGCTTCCCAGCAAGAGCGGTGCCACGACCCTGCCCGTGGGCACGTGCGGTGCTGCTAACCGCCGGTACTGTCGCGCCGGACGAGTCGCCAGGCGCCGGGCAGCAGCATCCCGGCGACCGCGCTCTTGATCAGACCACCGACGATGAACGGTGTGAAGCCGGCGGCGATCGCGTCAGCGGGGCCGAGTCCCACCGAGACCGCGAGCCAGGGCACTCCAACGGCGAACACGATGGCCTGGCCCAGCACTCCCAGCGCGAGCATCCGCAGCGGTGTCCGGTCCCAGCCGCGCTCTGCGAGCCGCCCCATCGCGGCCGCCGCGAGCAGGAAGCCGGCCAGGTAGCCACCGGTGGGCCCAATCAGCGCAGCGGCTCCCGCGGAACCGTCGGCGAACACTGGCAGACCGACCGCTCCGAGGAGGAGGTAGACGCCCATCGCTGCGACCCCTCGGTGCAGTCCCATCGTGGCGCCGACGAGCAGCACCGCCAACGTCTGACCGGTCACCGGAACCGGTGATCCCGGCACTGGGATCGAGACCTGGGCGAGCAGCGCCGTGAGCAACACCGCGCCTGAGACCAGCGCGGCATCACGCACCCTGCTGCCTGCCCAGGGGCGCAGCAGATAGTCGCGGGGAGTTGCGGCAGCGATCGACATTCATCCTCCAGATATCGGGTGACTCCCAGTCTTGCCCGAGCCCTGGCCGGCCGGCGTTGTCGAGCCCGACAAAGCGGGACCACCGAACCGGTGCCAGAGCCACTGTTGACCCCGATGGGCAGATCGGCCCATGGCGTCCAGTTGACCCGAGGTGCCGTCGCGCCATGATGGGCGGATGCGAACTCGACACGTTCTCGCCGCCGGGACCACGCTCGCCGCCGCGGCCGCCCTCGTGGCCTGCGATCCCGGCCCCTCGGCGGACGGACTCTCCGCGGCGCTGGAGACGATCCCGGCGACTGAGGAGAACCTGACGATGATCGCATGGACGGACGTCTCGGCAGTCACCGAGCTGGGCGGCTACGACGAGCACCCGCACCCGTTCGCCACGGCGGGCCTGCTCGGATACGGCGGTCTCGCGACCATCTATCGCCAGCTCGATCCGGCCCTGCTGCCTGCCCCGGGTTCCGACGACGCCCACGTGATGTCCCTGGGCAGGCCACCGCACACGGCGTTCCGGTTCGACGGTGTGGACGGCGCAGCGGTGCAGGAGTTCTTCGCCGGGGCAGCAGGCGACTCGAGCGACCTGGACGGTGGCACGCTTCTCGTGCGCCGCGGTGACGCTGAGACCGACCTCGACGACGACCTGCTGCCCCCGCAGGTGATCAACCAGATGAACACCGTGTGGTTCGACGACCACGCCTTCATCGGCTCATCCCAGCAGGGGATGGTGGTTGACCTCGTGGAGGGCACCGGCGAACGCGCCTCCGATGCCGAGATCTACGCTGGGGTGAGCGACTGCGTGGGTGAGGTGGTCGCGGCCGAACTGCACTCCGGTGAGGCGGCTGCGCCGGTCACGTCCCTGGCCATCGGGTTCGGCGGTGACGTC
This sequence comes from Ruania halotolerans, assembly GCF_021049285.1. GTDB lineage: Bacteria > Actinomycetota > Actinomycetes > Actinomycetales > Beutenbergiaceae > Ruania > Ruania halotolerans. Next base: position 145,644 of record NZ_CP088017.1, on the reverse strand, counting down.
GACGAACCCGTGACGACGTTGTGCCTGCGCACTGAGGACCCGGCGGCGCTGGTGGAGACCGTCCGCGAGTCACTCGGTTCGGGCACCGATCCGGTGTCCCAGCGCAGTTGGCAGGAGATCCTGGGCGGCGGGGAGGTCGCCGAGGCCGGTGACTGGGTGCAGGTGCAATTCGTCGACCCCGAACTCCCGGAAGCGATCTACCGCATCCTCTACTCCGGGAGCCTCCCCGCTCTCCTCGGTGAGGAGATCCAGGACCCCCGGGTGGGGTAGCCGTTTCACATCACCGAGCGTGCTGATCCCGCGGGCCCGCTGAACCGGCGAGCGCCACGGATACGACCACGTCATGACTTCCCGTGGCCGAGCGCACCGTGGTGGCGTGCACCAGGTCACCGTCGGCGTTCCATCGCACCGACTGGGAGTAGCCGGACCCGTCTCCGGTGAGCAACCGTTCGGCGGGTGTGGGCAATTCGAAGGACGTCCAGGTGGCGCCGAGGTCGAGGCTGCGCAGCGCCCGGTTGCCGGCCACGCCGTCGCGCAGGCTGTGCCGGCCGGTGGCGATCATCTCCACCGCGCCATCAGCTCGTTCGCGCCAGGCGATGGTCGGGGTCCCGGAGATCGCCACACCGTCCTCGGCGCGCAACGGCAGTCCGACGGCGGCCGGGTCACCCCAGTCAGTGCCGTCGCGGCTGGTGAGCAGGTGCACCGGCACCTCGGCCGGGCCGACCACCTCGATGACGGCGCGATGGACGCCGTCGGGCATCTCGCCCGTGCCCACGAACATGCCCGGGCGGTGGAAGCGGTCCCCCACGCCGGAGATCAGGTCTTTCTCGGACCAGGTGCGCAGGTCGGTGCTCGAACGGCGTGCGATCACCTGCAGCATCCCGCGATCTTTCTCCCGCTCGTCGGCGAAGAAGCAGTGCAGCACTCCCTCGATCAGGTGCAGGTCCGGTTCCCAGACGGCGGTCGTCGCCGCATCGCTACGCGGGGAGTAGATCGCCGGGCCACCGGAGTCAACAGTCGATTCATACGCCCAGGTGCGGCCACCGTCGGAGGAGGAGTACAGCACCAGGTGCGTGCTGGACCCATCGGCCGGGATCGCGTTCCCGGCGAGCAGGAGGTCCCCGCGGCGCAGGTGCGCGATATCCGCGGGAAGTTCGTACAGCATCGGCTGATAGCGGTTGCCGTACCCGTAGCGCAGGTCGGGCACCTCGGAGAGCGTCGCCCAGCTGTGCCCCCCGTCCAGACTGCGCCAGATCGGGAAGGACGGGCCGCCGTCGTCTGCCACACCGAGCCGTAGCTCCCAGGTGAGCAGGATGGCGCCGGCGTTCGGGCCGTCCGCGTCAGTGACCAGGAGGCGGGTGTACAGCGAGCCCATCTCCCCGACGGCGCCGCGGTGGACGGTAGTGGTGCGGAGCGGTTCACGTCTCAACGGTTCTCCTCGGTGGTCGAGGCACGCTCATCCGTGCCTCGTCGGGTTCGACGATCATTCGATCGCAAATCAGTGGGTCGTGGCCAGGCTCGGGTGCGCGGCGGGGATGGGTGCGTGGGCAGAAGCAGGTGCCGGGGCGGCGAGCACACCGGTGCGCCACAGACAGGCAGTCGCCATCGCTGCGGGTGCCGTGACCCCGAACACGGGGACGAGCCCGGGCACCAGATAGTAGGCACACACCACCAGTCCCCCACCGGCCGCGGTGAGCGCGGCGATCATGGGCCGGCCGGCCACCAGCACGAGGCTGCGGCGCAGCAGCACACGAGCGCCGTCGTCGAAGTGGGCCTGCAACGGCCACACCACCATCGTCAGGAGCGCGAGGACCACCCCGGCCACGGTGTGCGCACCGGCGAGCACCGGGCCGAGACTCTCCGGGCCGCCGAGGCTGCTGAAATCCAGCCTCGTCACCAGCACGCGGTCCACCAGCAGCACCGCCCAGATCACGCCCAGGAGGGTGCCGAGCCGGTTGGCGGCGGCGAACTCGGCCCGCCACAGCTGCGCGAACCGGGCTCGCAGACCCCGCAACGGTGGCCAATCGTCGGGATGCTGCCGCGCGAACCGGGCATCGTCGCGGAGTACCCCGTGCACGGCCGATGTGGCAGGGAAGATGCCGAACACCACGCCACCGCGCAGCGTCCACGCCAGCCAGAGCACGTGCAGGCAGAGCAACCGCAGACCGAACCGGCCGATCCGCTGGTGCCAGCCGAGGAGGCGTTGCATCAGCCCTTCACCGACCCGATCAGCACACCCTTTTCGAAGTATCGCTGCAGGAACGGGTAGAGCACGATCACCGGCAGGGTCGAGACCACGATCACGCCGTACTTGATCTGGTCGGCGAACTGCTGGGCGTAACTGCCGCCTCCCGATCCCCCGGACCCGCCGGCCCCGCCCGAGAAGGCCTGATTGGAGATGAGGATGTCGCGCAGCACGATCTGCAGCGGTTGCTTGTCGTAGTCACGCACGAACACCAGGCCCGTGAAGAAGTCATTCCAGTGCTGCACGAGGTAGTACAGGCCGATCACCGAGATGATCGCCATGGACAGCGGCAACGCCATCCGGAGGAAGAACTGGAAGTAGTTCGATCCGTCGATCGTGGCCGCCTCGAAGAGCTCCTCGGGCAGGGAGTTCTCGAAGAACGCCCGGGCGATGATCAGGTTGTACACGTTCACCGCCGTCGGCAGGATGAACACCAGCCAGTTGTCGAGCAGGTTGAGGTCCCGCAGCAGCAGGTACATCGGGATGAGCCCGCCGTTGAAGAACATGGTGAACGCGAAGAAGAACATCAGCACCTTCCGCGGGCGGAATTCGCGCCGGGAGAGTGCGTACGCGGCGGGCAGGGTCACCAGCAGGTTCACTGCAGTGCCCACCACGGTGTAGAGGATCGTGTTCCGGTACCCGGTCCAGATTCGCTGGTCGGCGAGGATCTGCTCGTACCCGAACCAGGAGATCCCCTGCGGGATGAACCAGACGCGCCCGGTGGCCACCATCGTGGGGTCACTGACGGAGGCGATCACCACGAAGTAGATCGGGTACAGCGTGACGAACAGCACCACGGTGCAGGTGACCACCAGCCCGATCGTGAAGGCGATGTCGCCGGGGGTGCGGTGCTTCAGGGAGGACAGTCGCATGCGGCTCACCACAGACTCGTATTGGATACGCGCTTGGCGATCTGGTTGGCGATCACCAGGAAGGCGAAGTTGATCAGGGTGTTGAACAGCCCGATCGCCGTTCCGTAGCTGAACTGGTTGGACAGGATGCCGATCTTGTACACGTAGGTGGCGAGCACCTCGGAGACCCCCAGGTTCAGGGGGTTCTGCATCAGGAAGATCTTCTCGAAGCCGGTGCTGAGCACGGTGCCCATGTTGAGGATGAACAGGATGATCATCGTGGGCACCAACGCGGGGATATCGATGTGGCGGATGATCGTGAACCGCCCCGCCCCGTCGATCCGGGCCGCCTCGTACAGCTGGGTGTCCACACTGGCCAGCGCGGCGAGGTAGATGATGCTGTTCCACCCGGCGTGCTGCCAGACCTCCGAGATCACGTAGACGGGCACGAAGGCCGAGGTGTCGCCGAGGAAGTTCGAGCCGGAGACGCCCACCATCTCGGCCACCCGGGTGATCAGCCCGGAGGAGGGGGAGAGGAAGACCTGCAGCATGCCCACGATCACCACGATCGAGATGAAGTGCGGCAGGTAGGTGGCGGTCTGCAGGAACCGCTTGCGGCGGCGCCCGATCACCTGGTTGACCATCAGCGCGAGGGCGATCGGGGCGACGAACCCCACCACCAGGGTGGTCATGCTGATCACCACGGTGTTGCGCATCAGGGTCCAGAACTGCGGACTCTCGAAGAACTGGCGGAAGTACTTCAGTCCCACCCACTCACCACCGGTGAGCCCGGCGGCGAAGTCGAACTCCCGGAACGCGAGCTGCAACCCGTACATCGGCACGTAGGCGAAGATGGCCACGAACGCGATCGCGGGCAGGGCCATCACCCACAGTTGCCAGTAACGGTGCACGTGTCGCCGCAACGCGGGCACGCCGGTTCGCCTCCCCTTCGGCGGGTCAGGTGCGGGGCCCCGCGAAGGCACCACCCCTGGTGGCCTCGCGGGGCCGGTGGTTGTCGCGGTCACAGCGATCTCCTTCGATCAAGGTGGCTGGCGGTGCGGTCGATGGGCCCGAAACGCCCACCGACCGCACCGGGTCAGCAGATGACGACGTCTCTCAGCCCTGTGAGCCGGCGAACTCGGAGTAGTAGCCCTGGTGGATCTCGATGTTCTGCGCCAGGCCCGCGCCCTCCACCTCGGCCACATAGGTGTCCCAGTCGGCCTCCACGCCACCCTCGGTGATCCACGTGGCCCAGCGCTGCATCGCGATCCCGAACACGGCGGTGTTGTTGAGCGAGAGCTGGTTCAGGTCCTCCTCGCTCATCCGGATCAGCGCACCGGGGAAGATGTCCGTCGCGGGGTCCACGTTCTCCACCGCGGCAGCCAGCGGCTCGTACTGCTCTACGGCTTCCTGCAGGTCGGACGGCAGGGTCACCTCGATGTCGTCACGAATCCACCCGGGGCTGTTGTCGGCCAACGTGGTGGTCCACTTCCAGGAGGACGGGTCCGTCTCGCCATCGGCGGGAGGCAGCACCTCATACGCACCGGACCCGGTCTCTTCGACGTTCTCACCCAGATCGCCCCAGAGCGCCTGCACGGAGATGTCCTGATCGTAGAAGGCGTTGATCACGGCCAGGGCGGCCTCGCGGTTGTCACTCTGGGCGGCCATGGTGATCGAGTTGACGCCGTAGTTGAGGCCATAGGCGTCGTAGGACCAGCTCACCTCGCTCGGATCCATCGAGGCGTCGGCCACCAGTGGCGCCATGGCGGTGTACTGCTCGGCCAGCTGCGCACCCACCCGGTCCGATCCGGTCCAGCCCCAGGTGAACCCGACGCGGGCGTCATCCCCGTCGCCCCGAGCCACGGACTGGTACGCGGAGTAGTCCTGGGTCATCACATCCTGGCTGATCAGTCCGTCGGCGTAGAGCTCGTGCAGGAAGGCGATCAGGTCGCGGTAGCGCTCATCGATGAGGAAGTTGCCCACCTGGCCGTCCTCGACGAAGTAGCCCTGCCCACCGCCGTCGGAGATCGGCATGCCGAGGCCGCCGAGCAGCACCGTGGGTTGGAAGAAGCCGAAGCCGGTGTCGCCCGCCGGTGCCCAGTCCATCGGGATCTCATCGTTCGGGTCACCGTTGCCGTTCGCATCCTCGTCCTTGAAGGCGAGCAGCACCTCGTGCAGCTCGTCCCAGGTGGTCGGCTGCTCGAGGCCGAGGTTGTCCAGCCACTGCTGGTTGATGAACTGCCGCGTGGCGGTGTCCGGCCAGAACCGCCGGTAGCTCGGCAACCCGTAGATCTGCCCGTCAGTGCTGGTTGCCATCTGCTCGGTCTCCGGCAAGGCGTCGAACATGGCCGCCACATTCGGCAGGGCGTCCATATCGTCACTGAGGTCCTCGAACAGCCCGGTGAACGTGGCCTGGTCGGCATTGGTGATCGAGTTCACGCCGACAACCAGGTCCGGAATGTCCCCGGCGGCGAGCATCGTGGACTTCTTCTGGTCCCAATCCGCCGAGACCTCCTCCCACTCGATCGTGACCCCGGCGGCCTCCTCCAGGTCACCCACCCAGCCCATATCGGCCATCGCCCCGGTCAGCGGGTGCTTGAGCACGAGGATCTGCAGGGTGTCGCCCCCACCGCCCTCGCTCCCATCGCTTCCGCCGGAGCAGGCGGTCAGCGCGAGCGCACCGGCCGTCGCCGCGGCTACGGCGGGTGCGTACCGCCATCTCTTCGTGTTCCGGATCATGACTCCTCCTCGAGTCCTCGCACGACCGTTCGGCCGTGCACCTTTCTGATGTGTTCAGGTGTCAGACAACGGGTATCCACACCCGCATCGCTGTGCTGCCCCGGTTGCCCCAGGAGGCGAACGGGACGGCGGTCATCGCCAGGTCAGTGCCGGGCTCGGCCTGTTGAGGGGCGCCCGGGTACAACTCGTCTGCGGCGCGCTCCGCGCGGAGGATCCCGCGCAGGCCGATCCGCATCTGCCCGCCCTGCTCCTGTGCGCTCAACTCGGCACCCTCGGCAACCAGCACGTCATCGAGAGCCACGCCGTCGGGCAGGTCCACCTGCTCCACGCAGTACACCCGCGGGCCCACCTCAATCGCCCGCGCCCCGCGCAGGGCGTCGGCACGGTGGTGCGCCCGGGTCCAGCGAGGGGTCAGGTCCAGAGTGAGCGTGACTGGCTCGGTGACGGTTAGGCGCAGGTAGCCATCCGGGTCGGGGGTCACCGGTTCGCCGTCGAGGGCGGTCCGCTCCGACCAGCTCGGCACGCGCAGGGCTACCCGCAGACTTGCTGATCCGTCTATGGCCAGGGTGACCTGACCGTCGTCGGGGTAGCGGGTGGACACCCGCAGGGTGCCCCCGCCCAGATACGCCGGCGCATCGATCTCGGCATCGGCGATCAGGTGCAGCGCGAGTTCATCGGCCGTGGCCGAGGCCACATACGAGCCGAGCTGGGCCACCAGGCGGGCGAGGTTCGGCGGACAGCATGCGCAGGTATACCAGGGCTGCCGGTCCCGTGGTGCGTTCTCCTCGCTGAACCGGTCCGGGCGCAGCTGCAGCGGGTTGGCGTAGAAGAAGCGCGTGCCGGTGGTGTCCACAGCGGCGGCGAGGGCATTGTGCAGCTCCCGCTCGATGATCTCGGCGTAGGCAGCCACTGGGCGGTCGGCGGCGAGCAGCATCCGCCAGGTCCAGTGCAGGTCCGCGATGGTGGCGCAGGTCTCGGCATAGGCGCGATCGGAGGGGAGCTCGTAGTCGTCCCCGAATGCCTCGTCCCGGTGCCGGGAGCCGAATGCGCCGGTGAGGTACATCTTGCGGTGATGCACGCTCTCCCACTGCGCGTGCAGCACCTCAGCGAGCGCCGGTTCCCCGGTCTCCAGGTACACATCGGTGGCCCCGGCATTCAGGTACAGCTGGCGCACCGCATGCCCGACGGCGTCCCTCGCCTCCCGTACGGGCGCGTGGTCCTGGAAGTAGGTGGCGCCCAGGCCGCCGACCTTGAGCAGCCCGGTGCCGCGCAGGTCGATCATCCGCTCGGCGAGGGTGAGGTAGCGGCGCTCGCCGGTGTGGCGGTAGAGCTCGACCAGTGCGGTCTCGATCTCTGGATGGCCGCAGATCCCCTCATCCCCGCCGGGGCCGAAGCGATCGTCGAGCAGATCGGCGAAGCGGCGGGCGAGAGTGAGCAGATCGTCCCGGCCCGCGGCGCGGGCGAGAGCGACGCCGGCCTGGATCATGTGGCCGGCGACGTACATCTCGTGCGTCCACTCCAGCTCGGCGAACTTCTTCTCCGGATGCACGCCCTGAATCCAGGTCACCACGTAGCCGGAGCCCTCCTGCACGCGGGCGACGAGCGCGATGACGTCGTCGAGCCAGCCGTCCCAGCCGGTGGTGCCGGTGCGGGCGATCTCCCAGGCGACCGCCTCGATCGTCTTGTAGAGGTCGGAGTCGGCGAAGACGAAGCCGCGGTACTCGGCGTCGGAATCCCCGATTACCCGGCGGAAGTTGTCGAGCACCCCGGAAGTCTCGAGGTTGGTGATGCAGTGGCCGATGGTGGCCTCGGCATTGCGCTGCTGCCAGGCGCCCAGCGCGCCGTCGGAACTGAGCCGGACCTCGCGCAGGTCGAGCGGACGATGTTGCCCGGTGCTGGCGCGGGGAATGGCCGGTGCGACGCCGACCAGGTGGCCCGAGGCCGGAGAGGGCGACGTCGCCGCCGCCTGCTGATACGTCACATGTGCTCCTTCGCGGGTGATCTGCGAGGACAGTACGGGCGAGCATTCAGCGTTGTCAACCGCAAGACAGAGGAGAGCAAGCATCTGAACCCACTTCTCGCGTCTGAACCGCTGCAGCGTAGGGTTCAGACGCGAAAAACGGGTTCAGACGCGGGAACGGGCGGCGCCGGATGAGGCGCGTGGCACCAGGTGAGCGCCGGTGCGATGCTCGCGAGCGGCGGAGTCCAGGCCGTCGAGACGCTCCATGAGCATCTGCACAGCCGCAGTCACCATCAGCTCCTGCTCGGGACTGACCGAGGTCAGCGGCGGCACGGTGAAGCCGGCCTCATCCGTGTCATCGAAGCCGGTCACGGCCACGTCTTCGGGCACGCGCAACCCGTGACTGCGCAATGCGCGCATCGCCCCGACTGCCACTGCGTCATTGATGCCCACCACCGCGTCGAACTGAGCTCCGGTGCGCAGCAACCCGGTCATCGCCTCGTATCCGGACACCCGGCGATCCCAGTCCGATCCGGCCACCATGAGCCCAGGGTCGGGCTCGAGGCCGCGCGAGCGGTGGGCGGCAACGAAACCCTCATAGCGCGAACCCTCGGGCCGCCCGCTGGCCGTGGCGTTCCAGACCAGGGCGAGCCTGCGCCGTCCCGAGTCAAGGAGATGCCGGGTGACGGCTTCGAAGCCGTCCCGCTCCCCCATCACAACGACGTCCACCAGTCCGGTCGGCCCGCCGCCGACCTGCACCACCGGCCGGTCGGGCGTGCGTGCGCCCAGCAGGTCGGCACTGAGGTGGTGCGGGCAGATGATCACGCCGTCAGCGTCTGCCGTGGTCGCGCCACGCACCGCATCCCGCTCGGCGCGAGCATCGAGCGCCACGCGCAGAGTGCTCGTGAACCCTGCGGCGGCAAGCGCGAGGATGAGACGTTCGGCGATCTCGGCGAAATACGGCTGGTACAGGTTGGGGACCACCACAGCGATCCGGCCGCTGCGCCCCGAGGCGAGGCCCCGACCGGCCCGGTTCACCTGATAGCCAACGGTCTTCACCGCCGCATGCACCCGCTCCCGGGTTGCGGCAGCCACATGCGGGCGGTCCAGGAGCACATTCGAAACCGTCTTCGCGGAGACTCCGGCCACGGCGGCCACATCATCCAGGGTCGGCTTGGCGCTCATCGCGGGCACGCCCGTCCGAGGGGAAACGTGAAACCCCGCATGCTGATCGGCGTGTCGCTCACCGGGGGCTCTCCCCCATGGTGGACTCACGGCGCACGAGCGTGACCGGCACCGCGATTTCGCGCTCACCGGCGTCCGCATCACGCAGTCTGGTCAGCGCCATGTCGACGGCGGCCCTCGCCAGGCCCGCCGGGTCCGGATCGAGTGTGGTCAGGGACGGAGTGGCGAACCGGCCATCCTCCAGGTCACCAAAACCGCTCACCGCCACCCGGCCAGGGACCTCCACCCCGGCCGCATGGAGCCCGGCGAGGACTCCGAGGGCAATCTCATCGCTTCCGCACACGAGGGCGTCCACCTGGGGGTGATCGACGATGGCTCGCTGGGCGGCCCGGTAGCCGGCCGCTCGGTCCATGTCTTCCAAGGTGATCGCGGGAAGCTCGGGGTGCAGGTCCAAGGGGCCATGGCCGAGCCGGACGATCCGGGAGCGCCCCATCAGTCTCAGGTGCCGGAGCAGCAGGTCACCGGCGCTCTCTCGGTCCACGTAGACCCGATGCCGTCCCGCGGACGGCGCGGCAGAGGTGACGTCCACGCGCACGAGCGGACCGCCGTCATCGGCCATCGCGGGCAGTGCGGGAGCGTCGACGGCAAGCAGGGCATCGAAGGTGCGCCCTCGGGCGGCGAGCACATCGGCGAGGCGAGTGGCGTCGTCGTGAATCGGCTCGACCGCCGCGTGCAGACCGTGCCGGTCCACTTCCGTGACCAGGGCCTCCACGAGGGCGGCCAGCAGTGGCCGCCGCAGTTCGGCAACCATGATGCCCAGCACACCGGTACGGCCGGTGCGGAGCGTGCGCGCGGAGGCGTTCGGGGTCCAGTCCAGTTCGGCGATCGCCGCCTGCACCTGCGCGAGGGTCTCGGGCCGGATGTACGGCTCACCGTTGACCACGCGCGAGACGGTCTTGACCGAGACGCCCGCTCGCTCGGCGACCTCCCGCATCGTGACCCGCATGGGGAGCAGCCTAGGCCGAAGACGTGCCTCCGCCCCCCAGCTGACTCCCCATCTGAACCCACTTCTCGCGTGTGAATCCTCGACGGCGCGGGTTCAGGCAGGAAAAGTGGGTTCAGATGCGGCGTACGCTCGGCTGAGTGCGGTGCGACTATTACGAGAGCGACCGGTGCCGTTCCTGCACCGTGATTCAGACGCCGTATGAGGTGCAGCTGTCAGCCAAGGACGTGCGCGCACGCGCCGCGCTCGGTGAGTCCGGGATCGCCTGGGAGCCGCCGGTGGCGTCTGGCGAGTCAGGCTTCCGGAACAAGGCAAAGATGGTGGCCGGCGGTTCGGTGGACGCGCCGAAGCTAGGGATTCTCACCTCCGGCAAGGAGGTGCAAGATCTTCGGGAGTGCCCGCTGCACGAGCCGGCGGTGGCCGCTGCGCTACCGGTGCTGGCCGAGTTCGTGACGGCGGCCCGCCTGGTGCCCTATGACGTCACCACCCGCCGGGGCGAGTTGAAGTATGTGCTGGTGACGGGGTCGCCCGAGGGTGAGTTGCTGGTGCGGTTCGTGCTGCGCTCCACCGAGTCCGTGCCCCGGATCCGCAAGCATCTGGGGTGGTTGACGCAGACGTTGCCGAACCTGGTGGTGGCCTCGGTGAACCTGCACCCCACGCACAGCGCCTTGGTGGAGGGGCAGGAGGAGCTCCTGCTCACCGAGCAGGAGCTGCTGCCGATGCGGGTCGGTGCGGTGGAGTTGGCGCTGCGCCCACAGGGTTTCTTCCAGACGAACACCCCGATGGCGGCCACCCTGTACCGGTTGGCCGCCGAGTGGACTGCGCACCTCGAGTACCGCACCGCCTGGGACCTGTACAGCGGGGTGGGCGGGTTCGCAATGCACCTGGCCCGGGACGGCGCGATGGTGACCGGGATCGAGTCGAGTGGCGAGGCCGTGGCGGCGGCGACTGCGAGCGCCGAGCGGGCCGGCCTGAGCGGGGTGCAGTTCGCGGCCGGCGACGCCGGTGCATTCGCGCGCCATGCACAGGACGTGCCGGATCTGGTGGTGGTGAACCCGCCGCGGCGTGGGATCGGGGCGGAGTTGGCTGCCTGTCTGGAAAGTTCGGGGGTCGGCCACGTGCTCTACTCCAGCTGCCACGTAGATTCCCTGGCACAGGACGTGGCCGCGATGCCGTCGCTGACGCCGGTCCGCGCCCGGGTGCTGGATATGTTCCCGCACACTGGTCACTTCGAGACGCTGGTGCTGCTGGAGCGTTGAGCCGCCGCAACCGGCATGACTATCAGCGATCACATCGTTCGAAACCACACGTGCATGGTGCAGCGAGGACCTTTGCTCGCCCCTATTCGCTGAGCCGCTTGCTCACCAGCGCCATCGCCTCCGCACGTGCCTGCCGGCCGCGAGCGCCACGCCGGGCGACCAGCAGGTCCACCAGTGCCTCGATCACCAGCGAAAGCGCCGCCCGCGAGGTGTGCACGAGCTCATCGGAGAAGGACTCGCTGACGGCGGGAATCACCAGCACCGTATCGGCGTGCTCGACGATCGGCGCCCGCGTGAAGGAGGTCAGCACCAGCACCTGCGCCCCGGCCTCGTGCGCAGCCGCGGCGGCATCGAGGCTCGGCTGGTTCGCTCCGGACCCGGAGATCACCAGACAGACCGAGCCCGGTTCCAGGCTCCGGGCGGCGATCAGCTGGGAGAGCGTGTCCGGCAGGTACTCGGCCGGGCGGCCGGCGGCGCTGAGCCGCATCGCCATGCTCAGCCCCAGCGGTGCGGAGAGCCCGGCGGCCACGAGCACCACCCGGGGGGCAAGGTCGACGGCCTCGACGAAGCGTTCCACGTCTGCGGGGGTCAGGGCCGCCGTCAGCTGGGGCAGCGTGCGGGCAAACTGGTCGACAGCGGCACGTAGGCTCCCCATCGGCGAATCGTCAGCCGGCTCGGTGGCCGGGGCCAGGGCCACTTCGCGCGCCAGGGCCACCCGGAGCTGGGGGTAGCCGTCGTAGCCGAGGCTCTGCGCGGTGCGGATGACCGAGGCCCGGCCCACCCCGACTCGGTCCGCGATCTCCTGTGCGGTGCACTCCACGGCGGCGGCGAGGTCGGCGGCGATGGCATCGACGACGCGCCGTTCGCTCGGCTGCAGCGAGGGTGCTAGCGCAGCGATCCGCGCAGACACCGGAGCCTCAGCGGGTCCTGTCCACGTCACGGACACGTGCTCCCTCCATGATGCGCCGGCGGATCGAGCCGGAGATCAGGTCGAACATCATGGTGATCACCACCACCACGATGAGCAACATCCCGACCGTGTCCCATTCGCGGAAGTTGGTGTAGTTGGACAGCATCGAACCGATGCCACCCGCACCGACCAGACCGAGCACGGCGGAGGTGCGGATGTTGATCTCGACACGGTACAGCGCGAAGGACGTCAGCGCCGGGGCCACCGCCGGCCAGAGCGCCCACCTCGCGACCTCCGCCGTGGAACCCCCGGCGGCGCGGACGGCCTCGGTGGCACCGGTCGGTGCGGACTCGATCGTCTCGTAGACCCACTTGGACTGCGTCCCGATTCCGGCGATGCCCAGTGCGAGTGCCCCGGTGAACGGGGTGAGCCCGGTGACCGTGAGCAGCACGAGAGCGATGATCACCTCGGGCACGGCGCGGATCACGGCGAAGATTCCCCGCAGCACCAGGCGCAGCCACGCGGGCCCCACTCCCTGGGCCGCGAGCATCCCGAGCGGGATGGAGATCACCACGCAGCCGATGGCGCCGAGCCACGCCATCGAGATGGAGCGCCAGGTCTCGAACAGTGCGCGCGGCAGCTTCTCCCAGTTCGGCTCGGCGAACATCAGCCGCAGGTACTCGGCCACCCGCCCCGGCACGTCGCCGAGTTCGGTCCACGCGATGTTCAGGCCCGCCGTGGAGGCCAGCACGACGGCGCCCACCACCACCGCCGTCAGCGTCGCCACTGCGCGTGCGGGCCGTGGGGGTACCCGGAGTTCCACCGGCTCGCTCATCGGCGCCTGCTGGGCGGAGCGCTGCGCCACCCCGCTCATCGGAGCCGCTTCCGGAGCGCAGTCGAGCACATCTCGATGATGATCACCACAACCAGGATCTCCAGGATGATCACCGAGACGTCGTCGTAGGCGTAGAAGCCGCGGCGTTCATCCAGCAGTCGCCCGATACCGCCCGCGCCGACGATGCCCAGGATTGCCGAGATCCGGACGTTCAGCTCGAGCGAGTACAGCCATTGATTGGCCAGCAGCGACCATGATTGCGGCAGCACGGTGGCCTGGTTGAGCTGGGTCTGCGTCCCTCCTGCTGCCTTGCCGGCCTCGAGGTAGGGGTGGTCGGCCGCCTCGACGGCCTCGGAGACCAGCTTGACCACCACGCCGATGTCGAAGAGCAGGAGCGTCAGGAAACCGGGAAGGGTGCCGACGCCGACCATCGCGACCAGCACGGTGGCGAAGACGAGGTCCGGCACGGCGCGGTCCACGTTGACCAGGAACCGGACCAGCTGGCGGGTGAGGGGGTTGGGGTTGCTGGGTCGTGCGGCCGCGAGCGTGAGCGGGATGGAGATGACGGCGGCGAATGCTGCTCCGGCCACGGCCATGGCCAGCGTCTCCAGCATCGGGCCGATGGTGCGGGGCAGGAAGGCGAAGTCCGGCCGGAGCAGTTGGCCCATCTTGTCCGCACCGTTGGACCAGTTGCGCGTGATGGCGGCCAGGTCGATCTCCACGCCGCCGATCGCCGGGAGGCAGGTGAGCGCCGTGAAGATGCACAGCACGGCCACGATCCCCGCCGTGCGCCACGGCCGGCGTGGTCGCGCGGGCAGGTGCAGCGCCGGGCCGCCCGGGTTCGCGAGAGTGGTCGTATCGCTCATCGGTTCAGGTCCCGAGCCGGTCCCGGCTCCGGATGGGTCGGCCGTAGATCTCCTCGAAGTCGGCATCAGTGGCATCCGCCGCCGGACCGTCGTAGACCAGCTCGCCGCCGCGCAGGCCGATCATCCGATTGGTGTATTGCCGGGCCAGATCCATCAGGTGGATGTTGATGATCACGGTCAGGCCGCGTTCGGTGCTGGTTCGGGCCAGATCGCTCATGACGGCGTGCGCCGTCGGCGGATCGAGGCTGGCCACCGGCTCGTCCGCGAGCATCACCGAGGGTTGCTGCGTGAGCGCTCGCGCGATGGCGACCCGCTGCTTCTGACCGCCGGAGAGTGAGCCTGCCCGGGTCCAGACCTTCTCGATCATGCCGACGGAGTCCAGTGCGTGCAGGGCTAGCTGCTTGTCGGCCTTGCTGGTGAGCCTGAGCAGCGTGCGGTAGCTGGGTGTGTGGGCGAACCGTCCGACGAGCACGTTGTCGAGCACGCTGATCCGGTCGGCGAGGTTGAAGCCCTGGAAGATCATTCCGATGTGCCCGCGCAGTTCCCGCAGAGCTCGTCCGCGCGCCCGGGCGACATCGTGCCCACCGACGCTCACACTGCCCGAGGTCACCGGGACAAGCCCGTTGATGGTGCGGATCAGGGTGGACTTGCCCGATCCGGAGAGGCCGACGACGGAGACGATCTCGCCCGGCTCGATCTGCACCGACACATCCGTCAAAGCTCGGGTGCCGTTGGGGTAGGTGACCGTGACGTTCTGTAGCGAGATGGGCCAGGGCGCGGCGGCCGAGGCGGCCGCCGCGCTCGTGGGTGAGGTGCCCACCTGTGGGGGCTCCGCCGTCACTGGCTGAACTCGGCGAGGATTTCGCCGTACCGGGTGATCTGCTCCTCCTCGGTCTCTGCGGTCCAGTCCGAGAGGCCGACCAGATCGAACATGACTGACGCCGCCTCCTCGGAGGAGTCCGCGTACTCGTCCATCACAGCGGTCAGCTCGGCGGTGAGGTCCTCCGGCAGATCCGGAGTGACGGCCACGCCACCGTTCGGGATCATCTCGGTGTAGGCGAACACCACGGCGTTCTCGGCCACGTCCGGAGCTTCTTCGATGACCGTGGAGCGGGCGTCCCAATAGGCGAAGCCCACCTCGGCATCACCGTTCTCGACCGCGAGCACGGCGTTGTTGTTGCCCTCCACCGGGATCTGCACGATGCCGGCGTCGGTGTCGATGCCCTGCTCACGCATCGCCACGATCGGGTACTGGTACCCGGCCGGGGAGGTGGCGGCCTGCAGGGCCACCTGCGTGCCGTCGTCGATGGTGGCGAGCGCCTCCAGCCCGGCGGGTCCCTGGCCGGCGGCCTCCGGTCCTGCCTCGGTGCCGTTGCAGTAGGAGAGCTCATCCCCGGTGGCGCCGTAGGTCGCCGTGACCACGTCACCGGCGCAGTACTTGTCCGGGTTGTTGGTCATCGCGATCGAGGCGTAGGAGGTGGCGCCGAATCGCACATCGCGCAGGATGAGTTCGGCGTCGTACTGCTCCATCGCGTTGTACAGCGAGCCGGCATCGGTGATCAGCACCTGGGCCTGACCGGCGCCGAGCGCCTCGACGGTGGCGGCGTAATCGGTGGCAACGACACCTTCGACGGTGATGCCGAGCCCCTCTGAAAGATAGGTGGTGAGCGGGTCGAGTGCCTCGGCGAGGTCTTCCCCCTCGACGGAGGGCACCAAGGACAGGGTGATTTCCTCGGGCCACTCGCCTTCGGCGCTGGAACCGGAACCGCCGTCGTCGTCGGCACTGCAGCCTGCGAGCGCGAGCGCCGCGGTGGCAGCGAGGGCGGGCGCGATCATCCTCTTGCGCATGGATCGAGGCCTTTCGGGTGGAGGGATGCCGACTGTGTGGCGTCTGGACGATGCGACCAGACTAGGGCTATTTCATGGACGGAACGGCCACGAGAAGATGAAGAGTCGGCAAACGCGGGTTGTCCACGACCTGTTGCGCTCAGCAGCCGGGGCACCTGCGCAGGCCCGTCACAGTGCGGCCAGCGCCATGAGGCAGCAGTGCGGTGCGGCCAGAGTGCGGTGAGGCCACCGTGCCGTGACGCGGCAGAAGACCCCCTGCCCCGTCGGGGCCCGGGGATGAACGTGCTCAGTCCGCGGCAGGTTCCCTGCGTCGTCGGCGGATGAGCGCGAACGCAACGAGAGCGACCAGGGCGATACCGAGGCCGATCAGACCCAGCTGTTCGGCAGCATCGGCGAGTACGCGCTGCACGGAGGCGGCGGCGTCCACGATGGGGTCTGGGCCGGCGCCGGCGTGCAGCACCCGCAGTTCCCAGATTCCGTACCAGGCCACGTATGCCCCGGCGATGGCAAGGACCGCTCCGGCGATTCGGGGCAGGCCAGCACCCATCCGTCGCATCGAGCCGACCAGACCGCGCCGGGCGAGCGCTGTGGCCGTGGCTGCAACCGCCACGGTCACACCCATCCCGAGCGCGTAGAGCACGAACAGGACGAGCCCGGCGGCAGCCGAGTCAGAGCGGAACGCGGTGACCACCACGGCCAGGAACGGAGCGATCGTGCAGCCGATGGAGGCCACCGCATAGGAGGCGCCGAAGCCGATCATGGAGCGCCACGTCGCGGTGACCGGCGGCGGGGCCGTTCCCTTCCGGCGAGGCAGCCGGAGGCTGGGAAGCGCGCGGCCCAGGGCCACCCAGAACCCGACCGCAAGCAGGGCCAGGCCCAGGGCGACGGTGAAGACCGGCAGGTAGGCCTGGATCCCGGCCGCGACCGGCGCGATCACGAGCCCGAAGGTGACGAACACCGCCGAGAAGCCGATGGTGAGCGCCAGGCTGGCGCGCAGCGCCCGAAGCACGGCGCCGCGCCGGGTGGGCGGAGCATCCTTGATCACGAACAGCGAGAGATAGGCCGGCAGCAGGGCGAAGCCGCACGGGTTCACCGCCGCCACCAGTCCTGCTCCCAGCGCCAGCGCGATCGCGGACGCGTCCACCCCGGCGATCATGCGTCGGCGAGCTCGGCCACTGTGGTGTTCAACTGGTCGTCGGAAAGGCTGCCCTCATCCACGATCTCACCGTGAGCGTCGAGCACCACGAACGTACTCTGCTGGGTGATGCCGAAATGGCTCCACACCTCGCCTTCGTCATCCACGAGGTGCTGCACGTTCGGGATCTCGGCAGCAAGGTCGGCGATGGCCTCAGCGCTATCCAGGCCACCCACACCGACGACGGCGACCTCGCCGGCGTACTGCTCACCGAGGGACGTCACATTCGGGATCTGTGCCCGGCAGGTGGGGCACCACGGTGCCCAGAACCACAGGACGGCGGGACTTCCGGCGAGGCTGGCGCCGTCGAATTCCGCACCGTCCACTGTGGTGGCAGTGAAGGTGAGCAGCTCCGGGGTGGCCATGGACTCGCCACTCGTATCCTCGCCCGCCGTGTCACCGGAGGAGGCGTCATCGCCCATCGGTTCATCCGACGCCTCGTCAGAGGCCGTCTCCTCGGCCATGTCGCCGGCGGTGGTCTCCTCAGCGGAGGTCATGGTCTCGCCCATGGGCTCTTCGGAGTCGCCGGAGGAGCCGCACCCGGCGAGCAGGAGGCTGGTCGCGGCCATCGAAGCCGCGAGGATCAGTCTGGTTCTCATGCACTCCATCCTCCGCACCAACGCCCGGAAATGGGGGCTGTGGCGATTACGAGGTAGAGACAGATGTCGCCGTCGTCGTTCTCGGAGAGTGTGCAGCCACCACGATGCCGTGGCTCTGCCCGGCGAGTCGCGCCCATACGAGTCGGTGAGGTGTCCACCAGATGGCGAAGGCGGAATCCCGTGCATCGGGATTCCGCCTTGTCGCTCGGTGCGCGAGGGGGGAGTTGAACCCCCACGCCCTTTCGGGCACACGGACCTGAACCGTGCGCGTCTGCCTATTCCGCCACTCGCGCGAGCTGGTGATTTGGCCGCCGCAGCGGCGGGTCAACACCGTCGTCAAGGCTACACGATCCGCAGCACCGTCGGCGAATCTGCCCGTCGTGGCGTGGGCCACAGCGGGTCGGCTATCTTCCCGGCGCACGTGCAGCGACGGCACTCAGTCGGCACGCCTGACCCCGCGGGCGCGCGGAACAGCATACGATTCCAGGGTAGAACCGTGTCCGCCGACGGCCCTGAGCCTGAGTCCTCGGGGCGGTCGCCGCCAGGGTCGGATCCAGCGAGACGAGTGAGGAGGTGCGCTGTGGGAGTTCTCGACCGTTTCGAGAAGGGCGTCGAGCGCGTCGTGAACAATGCGTTCGCCAAAGCGTTCCGTTCCGATCTCAAACCCGTGGAGATCGCCAGCGCCATCCGCCGGGATATGGATGAGCGCACCGCCGCGCTCTCCCGGGGCCGCACCGTGGTGCCGAACACGTTCACCATCGAGCTCGCCGGGAAAGACTACGAGCAGATGCTCGACTGGGGTGAAGAGGCGATGGCGGAGGAGATGATCACCGCCGCCACGGATCATGCCTCAAGTCAGCACTACGTGTTCGTTGGCCCGGTGGATGTGCAGTTCGACCAGGCCGAGGATCTCGAACCGGGCCGGTTCCGGGTGCGCTCCTCCTCCAAACGCGGCACCGTCGCCCCTGCCACCACGGATCGACCCAGCCGCCGCCACCCGATCCTGGACATCGACGGCCAGCGATACCTGCTCACCGGGCCGGTCACCGTGATCGGGCGAGGCTCCGAGGCCGACATCATCGTCGACGACACCGGAGTCTCCCGGCGCCACCTGGAGATCCGGATCACCATCGACGGGGTGGTGGCCACCGACCTGGGCTCCACGAATGGCACGTACGTGGAGGGCCATCACGTGGATGCGGCCACGCTCGTGGACGGCAACACCCTGACCATCGGCCGCACCCGGATCATGTTCTGGTCCGGCGCGGATGAGGACGACGCCCGGTGAGGCGCGGTGAGTGATTTTCGGATGGCCGCTCGCACGTCGCTCCGAGGCCACGTCCCCTGTCCGCGGCACGTTGCGCCCTCACTCGAACGCGCGAACCTGCCTCCTCTCCGCGAGCGCGGTGCAGGCAGTGGCACACCAGAGGGCATCGCATGAGTGAGTTGATCGTCACCCTGCTCCGAGTGGGCTACCTGGCCCTGCTGTGGCTCCTGGTGCTCTCCGCCATCGGTGTACTCCGCCGGGACGTCTTCGGCACCCGGGTACTCGCCCGAGGGTCGGTCCTGAGCAAGCCCGAGAGCCGCACTCCCGGCCCGCCCGCTCCGCCGGCCGGCCAGGCCCAGCAGCGCGGCAAGGGGACACCCTCTCGCCTACGCGTGACCGCGGGACCGTTGAACGGCACCACGTTGCAGCTCAGCAGCACGGCCGTGTTGATCGGCCGCGCTCCCGGCTGCACGCTCATTCTCGACGACGACTACTGCTCGGGTCGGCACGCACGGATCTTCCCCGGCGAGGGTCAGTGGTGGGTGGAGGATCTGGGCTCGCGCAACGGCACCTACCTCGGGTCCACTCGGGTGGGCGAGGCCGTTCCGGTCGGGGTGGGCACCCCGATCCGCATCGGTCAGACCGTCATCGAGCTGCAGCGGTAGCCGGGCGTGTCCGTCGCACTGAGATACGCGGCCCGCTCCGATGTGGGTCTGGTCCGTTCCGTCAACCAGGACTCCGGCTATGCCGGCCCCCAGTTGCTCGTACTCGCCGACGGTATGGGCGGTCCCGCTGGGGGCGACATCGCTTCCTCAGTGGCAGTCGCACATCTGGCGGCACTGGACGGCGAGGCCCATGGCGGCGACGACCTGCTCGACCAGCTCCGCCACGCGGTCGATGCCGCCCACCGCGACCTGGTCCACTATTCGTCCCAGCGGCCTGAACTGCACGGGCTCGGCACCACGGTGATCGCGCTCCTGCGTTCAGGCCGCAAGCTCGCGATGGTGCACGTGGGCGATTCGCGTGCCTATCTGCTCCGAGCGGGCGAGTTGGTGCAGGTCACCGAAGATCACACCCTCGTGCACCACCTCGTCTCGACCGGCCAGATCACGCCCGAGGAGGCCGAGGAACACCCCCGCCGATCTGTGGTGTTGCGGGTGCTCAGCGACGACCCCTCCGCTCCGACTCTGGACGAATCCGTGCGCGAGGCGCGTGTGGACGACCGCTGGCTGCTCTGCTCGGACGGGCTCTCCTCCTACGTCTCCACCGAGACGATTGCCGAGACACTGCGGGCCGAAGCCGACCCCGGCCGATGCGCAGACCAGCTCATCGATCTTGCCTTACGTGCCGGTGGACCGGACAACGTCACGATCGTGCTGGCCGACGTGGTCGACACCACCGATCTGCCCGAGATGGCACCCCAGATCGTGGGCGCGGCGGCAGTGGATCGCGAGCGACCCACCCGCGGCGGATCTGGGGCCGCGGCCCGTGCGGCGGCACTCACTCGCGCCACTCCGAGCGAGGAGGCGGGCACGGACGAGAGCGGGCGCACTGAACGCGACGCCCTGGCCGCGATCGACCCGCCTGAGCCGGTGCTGCGCAAGGTGCTGCGCTGGGGAATCTCCGCCGTGGTGGTCCTGGCGCTGCTGGCCGGTGCGGCGACGATCGGCTACCGCTGGTCCCAGACGCAGTACTACGTGGGCACCGACGGCGAGCACGTGGTGATCTATCAGGGCATCCCCCAAGAGCTCGGCCCGCTCGCCCTCTCGGACGTCCACGAAGTGACCGACCTGGCGATGGCCGATCTGCCCACCTTCGCCCGTTCCCGGGTGGCCGGTCACATCGCGGCCACCAGTCTGGACGAGGCAGAGGAGATCGTGGCCGGGTTGCGCGAGCAGCTGCCGGCTGAGCCGTCAGAGCCGTCAGAGCCATCAGAGGATCCCAGTGAGGATGCCACGGCCAGCCCCACGGCGATCGAACCACCCATTCTCCTGACGGCGGTGCTCACCTGATGGCCACCGTGGCACCGAGCCGTATCCGCACCGGGCGCGCCGCCGAGGTGTGGCTCTTCCTGCTCGCGTTGGCCCTGGGTATCGGCGGGTACGCCCTGGTGGGCCTGAACACCGGTGAGGCGCTGCCGGAGAACTTCGGTCCGTACGCACTCACCCTGGTGGCCACGGCCGTGGTGCTGCATCTGGTGGTGCGGTGGCGGGCCCGGCATGCCGACCCCCTGCTGCTCCCGCTCGCCCTCGCCCTGAACGGCATCGGCCTGGCGATGATCCACCGGATCGACATCGGCCTGGCCGCTCGCGGACAGGACGCCGGGTTCGGCCCGCGGCAACTGATCTGGACCATCCTCGGCGTGACCCTGGCGGTGCTCGTGATCGTGGTGATCCGCGATCACCGGATCCTGCGGCGCTACACCTTCACGGCCATGGTGGCCGGCATCATCCTGCTGGTGCTGCCGATGGTGCCCGGCCTGGGCTCGACCATCAACGGTGCGCGACTGTGGATCCAACTCGGGCCCTACTCCTTCCAACCCGCTGAACTGGCGAAGATCCTGCTGGCGATCTTCTTCGCCGGGTATCTGGTGACCAACCGCGATGTGCTGACCCTCGCGGGGCCGAAAGTGCTCGGACTGCAGCTGCCCCGCCTGCGCGATCTCGGCCCGCTGGTGGTGGCATGGGCTGCCTGTATCGGCGTACTCGTGGTGGAACGCGACCTGGGCACGTCACTGTTGTTCTTCGGCCTGTTCGTGGCGATGGTGTACGTGGCCACCGAGCGCGCGAGCTGGATCGTGATCGGCCTGCTCATGTTCGCTGCGGGTGCCGTGCTCGCGGTCTCGCTGTTCCCGCACGTGGCCGACCGGTTCGACATCTGGTTGAACGCCCTCGATCCGGAGATCTACAACCGGGAGTTCGGCGGCAGTGGGCAGGTGGTGCGCGGCCTGTTCGGTCTGGCACTCGGCGGACTGATGGGCACCGGGTGGGGTGAGGGCTTCCCGCACCTGGTCTCCTACGCCAACTCCGACTTCATCGTGGCCGCCCTCGGTGAGGAACTGGGCCTGACCGGCCTGATCGCTATCCTGATGGTCTACCTGGTGCTCGCCCAGCGGGGGATCCGGATGGCGATCGGCGTGCGGGACGGGTTCGGCAAATTGCTCGCCTCCGGTCTGGCGTTCACGATCGCGTTCCAGTGTTTCGTGGTGGTCGGCGGAGTCACCCGGCTGATCCCCCTGACCGGTTTGACGATGCCATTCATGGCCGCCGGGGGCTCCTCCCTGGTGGCGAACTGGATCGTGATCGGCCTGCTCGTACGGATCTCCGATTCGTCCCGGCGCCCCGCGGCGGAAGGTCGCGGTGAGGTGGTCTCGGCGGATACGGCGATGATCGCCCTGAGCGCCCTCTCCGAAGAAGAGCCCAACGACGACGGCCCTCGCGCCCGGAACAGGTCCGCCCCTGCCCGCGTGGCTGGCAGCGCCGAGACCGACGAGGACGGTCGAACCGAGCCGCTCGATCGATTCGGTCCCGACGACCAGGACGACGACCCAGGAACTCAACACACCGAGGTGGTGGATCGCCCGTGAACACTCCGCTACGCCGCCTCTCGGTGTTGATCCTCGTCATGTTCTTCGCCCTGATGGGGGCAGCCACCTGGGTGCAGTTCTTCCAGGCCTCGTCGCTGAACGCCGATTCCCGGAACGTGCGCACCCTGTACCGGGACTACGGGCGAGACCGCGGCCCGATCGTGGTGGACGGTGAGCCCATCGCCGCCTCCGAACCGGTGGATGACCCGTTTGGCTACCAGCGCGTCTACACCGACGGTCCGCTGTATGCGCCCGTGACCGGCTGGTACGGGCTGTACCAGCTGACCGGTATCGAGCGCGCCGCCCACACCGTGCTCAACGGCACCGACGATTCGCTCCTGCTCTCCCGGATCCGGACGCTGTTCACCGGGGCCGAGCAGGGTGGGGGGACGGTGGAACTCACCATCGACCCGGCGGCTCAGCAGGCCGCGTGGGATGCCCTCGATGGGCGCCGTGGTGCCGCCGTGGCGCTCGACCCGGAGACGGGTGCGATCCTGGCGATGGTTTCCCGGCCGAGCTATGACCCGAACGTGCTGGCCGGGCACTCCAGTGCCGAGGTGAATGAGGCCTACACCGAACTCCTCGAGGACGAGGGTGATCCGCTGTTCAACCGCACCATCGGCGGGAACCTGTACGCGCCGGGTTCCACCTTCAAGTTGATCGATGTGGCGATGCTGCTCGAGACGGGTGAGTACGAGCCGGAGACCGAGATCGAGGCGCCCACCGAGTACCTGCTGCCGGGCACGCAGGACACCATGCTGCGCAATCCTGGCGGTGGCCCCTGCGGAGGTGAGACCGTCACACTCGAGTACGCCGTGCAGGAATCCTGCAACACCCCATTCGCCATGCTCGCCGTGGAGCACGGGGACGACGCGTTGCGCGCGCAGGCGGAGGCCTTCGGGTTCGGGGAGCCGCTCGCCGTGCCGATGGACGTGACCCCGAGCCAGTTCCCGGCGGATCCGGACCCGGCACAGACGGCGATGAGCGCCATCGGGCAGTTCGATGTGCGGGCCACCCCCCTGCAGATGGCGATGGTCTCGGCCGCCGTGGCCAATGACGGGCGGCTGATGCGGCCGTACCTGATCGCCACCGAGCGCGGACCGGACCTTCAGGTCACCTCCCGCACCGAACCGGAGGAGCTCGCCCAGCCGATCTCGGCCAGTACGGCTGCCACGATGACCGATCTGATGGTGAATGTGGTGGCGAACGGTACCGGGGCGCCCGGGCAGATCTCCGGAGTGGATGTGGCCGGGAAGACGGGCACCGCGGAGACCGGCTCAGAGGAGGATTTCGCCCCGGACGCATGGTTCACCGCATTCGCCCCGGCTGAGGATCCGCAGGTGGTGGTGGCGGTGGTGGTCGAGGACGGTGGGGCGTTCGGTGACGAGGGCACGGGCGCGTCCGTGGCCGCACCCGTGGCACGCCAGATCATCCAGGCGGTGCTCGACGAATGACGCCTACGGCAGGACTGCTGCTCGGCGAGCGCTATGAGCTCACCGAACGGTTGGCGATCGGCGGCATGGGCGAGGTGTGGGTGGCCACGGATCTGCACCTGCGCCGCAACGTTGCGGTCAAGGTGCTGCGTGCCGAGTTCGCCGGAGACACGCACTTCCTGGACCGGTTGCGCACCGAGGCCCGCAATTCGGCCGCCCTCTCCCACCAGAACATCGCCGCGATGTACGACTACGGCGAACAGCGCGGCTCCGGCTACCTGATCATGGAGCTGGTGCTCGGGGAGTCCTTGGAGGATCTGCTCCGCCGCGAGCGCACGCTCGAACCCACCCAGGTGCTGCCCGTACTGGCGCAGGCGGCCCGTGCGCTGCACACCGCGCATATGGCCGGGGTGGTGCACCGGGACGTCAAGCCCTCGAACATCCTGCTCACCCGTGACGGGTACGTGAAGATCACCGACTTCGGCATCTCCCTCGGGGCGAACCAGGCACCGATGACGGCGGCCGGCATGGTGATGGGGACCGCTCAGTACCTGCCGCCGGAGCAGGCGATGGGACGGGCGGCCACCGGAGCCGGAGACATCTACGCCCTCGGAGTGGTGGCGTACGAGGCTCTGGTGGGCAAGCGCCCGTTCACCGGCGGATCCCAGGTGGACATCGCCTTCGCCCACGTGAATCAGCCGATCCCGGAACTTCCCTCACATCTGGACGAACGTGTGCGAGCCGTGGTGGTGCAGATGCTCGCGAAAGACCCGGAACAGCGCCCCCGATCTGCCGCTTCACTGGCCCGGACCCTGGAGTCACTGACCGAACAGCTGCGGGCTCCCACCGAGCGGGAGCCGCGCGCGGAGGACGACCCGCCGGCCACGAGTGTTGCCGTGCCGGTCTCCGCGCCACCGCCACTGGTTCCCGTCCTCAAGGGGCATAGCCACACCGGTGAGGACCACGGGCAGAGCACGAGCCGCCCACCTGAGTCCGGCGCCGCCGCCCCCGATACCCCCGATACCCCCGACAGCGCCCGCGACACGACAGGCCCGCGCCAGCGCCCGGACACGAGCGAGAATCCGCACACGCTGGCCGGTGCGGCCCGTCGTGGGCCGGTTCGCGATGGTGCACACCGCTCATCCGGTCCATCGGATGAGGTTGACGACGACCCCGACACGGGCGACCCCGGTGAGGACGACGAACTCTCCCCGCGCTGGCGGCCGCTGTCAGCGACCGGAGCGCTACCCGTGACGAGGGGCCCGGCAGCTCACCGGGGCAACGAGGACCGTGAGGAAGATGACACCGGCACGGCGGCGGGCAGCTCAGCGCCCTCCACGGGGCCACGCAGCCCCGACCGTGGGGAGGCGGTCCGCCAGGGCGAGCGGGCGCCGTCGGACGTGGCAACAAGCCGCCGGGAGCTGCGCGCTCAGCCCGCTCCTGGCCACCGAGCAACGCCACAGCACCGGCCCAGTTCGCTCGTGGACCGGCTCGGCCCGACCGGGCGTTGGGTCGCTCTCATCGTGGCCGCGTTGGTGCTGACCACACTTCTCGTGCTGTTGTTCAGTACGCTGGGCGCTGCAGCATCCCCGTTCGGGGCCGCCACAGCAGTCCTCGTGTGGCCCCACCGCCCGCTGAAGTCCAGAGCATCCGAGAGAGTAGAGGAACGCTAAGTGGTCAACGACGTTCCCCGGGTGCTTGCCGGACGCTACGAGATCGGTGAGCCGATCGGGCGCGGTGGGATGGCCGAGGTCTACATCGGCAAGGACAACCGGCTCGGCCGCACCGTCGCCGTCAAGATCTTGCGGGCAGATCTCGCCCGTGACCCCAGCTTCCACACCAGGTTCCGGCGCGAAGCGCAGTCCGCAGCGTCCCTGAACCACCCCGCGATCGTGTCGGTCTATGACACCGGCGAGGAGTCCACCACCGGCGCCGATGGCAACACGGTGACCATCCCATTCATCGTGATGGAGTACGTGGAGGGCCACACCGTACGGGACCTGCTTCGCGACGGTGCCGCCCTGCCGTTGGACGAGGCGGTGGAGATCACCCAGGGTGTGCTCGCCGCTCTCGAGTACTCCCATCACGCCGGGATCGTGCACCGTGACATCAAACCGGCGAACGTGATGCTCACCCCCACCGGTGCGGTGAAGGTGATGGATTTCGGGATCGCCCGTGCGATGGCCGATTCCTCTGCCACGATGACCCAGACCCAGGCCGTGGTGGGAACGGCCCAGTACCTCTCCCCCGAGCAGGCTCGGGGGGAGCTGGTGGACACCCGCTCAGACCTGTACTCCACCGGATGCCTGCTGTACGAACTGCTCACTGGGAACCCGCCATTTACCGGTGACTCCGCCGTCTCCGTGGCCTACCAGCACGTGAGCGAGGAGGCTCGCCCCCCGAGCGCCATCGCCTCAGATGTGCCGGAGGCGCTGGACCGGATCACCATGAAGGCGCTCACCAAGGATCGTGACCAGCGCTACGGCACGGCAGCTGAGTTCCGGGCCGACCTGGAGGCCGCGATCAACGACGGCGTCGTGCGCGCACCTGCTGTGGGTGCTGCTGCAGCTGCCGCGGCCGGAGTGGGCGCCACGCAGGTTCTCGGTGGAGTGGGCCCGGATCCGGTGCCCAGCCGCCGCGAGGCGCAGGCGGCAGCTGCCGATGAGGACGAGCAGCCACGCTCACGCAAGGCGCTGGTGTGGATCCTCGCCGTGCTCGGGGTGCTCGCCGCCGTCGCGATCGTGCTGCTGCTGCTCAACCGCCCGCCGGACGAGCCCCCGCCGCCCACCACGGTGGCCGTGCCCGACCTGGCCGGGATGACTGAGGAGGAGGCGCGCGAGGCGTTGGCCGAGACCGTTCCGGTGGACGAGGACGGTGCGCCACTCCCCGATGCCGAGGGCCTGGAACTGGTGATCGGCGATCCCGAACCCAGCGACGAGATCGAGGAGGGGCTCGCCCTGTCCTGGTCGCCGGAGACCGGTGACGATGTGGGACCGGGAAGCTCCGTGGAGGTGGTCTTCTCCGCCGGTCCCGACTCGATCGAGATCCCGGACGTCACGGGCCTGTCCCAGGATCGTGCGCGGCAAGAGCTGGTGGACGCAGGCTTCGATGCCGCGGGCTTCACGGTGGAGAACGAGGATTCCCCCGAGTATGAGGCGGACCAGACGATCCGCACCGAACCCGAGGCAGGCACCTCGCACCCGCCCGATGGTGACATCGTGCTCGTGCTGGCCACGGGGAACGTGGAACTGCCCGATCTCACCGATCAGGATCTGGAAGAGGCACAGAACACGCTGCGGGAGCTGGGCCTGAGCTGGCGGGTGACCGAGCAGGAGGACGAGGGGACCGCCGGGCGGGTGCTCAGTCAGAGCCGCCAGGGGTCGATCCCGGTGAACTCCGAGGTGGAGTTGGTGGTCTCGATTCCGGTTCCCGAGCCCACGGACGAACCCACCGACGAGCCGACTGACGACGCCACCGCCGATGCGGAGGCGGACACCACGGGCGAGGCAGAGGCCGAAGCGGACGCCGAAGGCAATACCGAGGCCGAAGCAGACGCCAACGGCGCAGCGGACAACTCCGGTGGCCCGAACAGCAACAACGCCAACGCGAACGCCAACGCCAACAACTGAGTCCCTCGGCCGGCGGACGAGGTCAGTGCACGACCAGCGGAGCCATACCCTCCGAACGTGCGACTGCGCCGTCATCGCCGGCAAGTGCCAGCCAGTTCGCCAGCAACCGGTGCCCACCCTCGGTGAGCACTGACTCGGGATGGAACTGCACCCCGTGCAAGGGCAGGGTGCGGTGCTGCAGGCCCATCACGATGCCATTCGCGGTAGTGGCCGTCACGTCGAGCTCTGCAGGCACGCTCCCGGCCTGCACGGCCAGGGAGTGATAGCGGGTGGCGGTCAGCGGCGAGGGGAGCCCCTCGAATACACCAGCCCCCTCATGGGAGATCAGCGATGTCTTGCCGTGCATGAGTTCGGGCGAGTGGTTGACCACCCCGCCGAACAGCTCACCGAGCGCCTGATGGCCTAGGCAGACACCGAGCATCGGCACATCGGCCTCGGCACATCGCGAGATCACGTGCAGTGACTCCCCTGCCTCCTTCGGGGTGCCCGGGCCGGGTGAGACGAGCACACCGTCATAACCCTCGAGCGCTCCCTCGGCCAGGAGCGCCGGGTCGTCGTTGCGCAGCACGGTGGTCTCGGCGCCCAGCTGCTGCAGGTAGCCGACGATCGTGTAGACGAAACTGTCGTAGTTGTCGACTACGAGCACCCGGACCATCAGGACGAGCCCACGGTCTGCTCGTTGAACGGCATATAGGGCGCCACCGCCGGGAACACCCACAGAAACAGTGCGGCCACCACGGCCGCAACGAGCAGGATGGCAAGGAGCGCCTTGACGGCAGCGGGCCCGGGCAGGACCCTCCAAATCGCGGCATACATCAGTTCTTCCTCATTTCTGGGTGCTCCGGCGCTTCGCTGCGGTGCACCTCGCTGCTGTGCACCTCACCCTTCGGCGTCCCTTCGCGCGGGCTCCGCACACTCATCAGGACTCCTCCAGCAATTCTTCCGGCATCCCATCCTCGAGCGGGATCCAGTGGTCCAGCTCGGCGTGCACGATGTACCGCTCGGCGATCGACCACAGCGGATGGCACGTGGTGAGGGTGAGCATCTCCTCGGTCGCCTCGGCGGAGGGGTCGCCGGGAACGGGAGCGATCACGTCCACCTGGGTGGGATCGACGATCTGGTGTGAGGTCACCCGGTACACGTACCAGGCCGTGTGGGTCTGCACGATGATCGAGTCACCCTCGGCGAGGGTGTCGATGTCGTAGAGCGGGCGCCCATAGGTCTGCCGGTGGCCCGCCACCGAGAAGTTGCCCACTTCACCGGGCATCGCCGTATCGGGGTAATGGCCGACGAATCCGGCATCCAGCACCGTCGGGCGGTCGACTCCCTCAGCAATCGGGAATTTGTAGTCAGTGCCCCAGTCCGGAACCCACAGCGCAGCGAAGGTGTTGCCCTCCAGAGCGAGCGGCTCCGGCGGCGGCTCATCCGTCCGGGCCTCGCCAGCCTGTGCGGGGATATCGACGAGACCGTCGTTGAACTCCTCGATCGTGGCATTCGCCTGCCGGGCGCCCTCCACATCGGTCCACCAGATCTGCCAGACCACGAACAGCCCGAGCAGCACCCCGGCGGTGATCAGCAGCTCGCCGAGCACACCCACCGCACTCGCCCCGGGGCGCTGCGTGCTGCGTCGCTTGCGGCGGTGCGCAGCGCGTGCGTCCTCGCGCTCCTGGTCGCGTGCAATCTCATCCAGGTTGCTCACGTTCTGTCCCCTCTATATGACCGCTGCACGACCTCGCGGCGGTGGGTCTCATCCCTCGGCAACACTCCGGGAGCGCACGTCACCCTGAGCGCTCCCCGTGGTCTGGCCACTGCACTCACTCATCTCCTCCGGCCGCCGCGGGGTTCCAGGTGATCGGCTCGTCGCCAGGGATACGGGCGTACTCCATGGATAGCCCTCCCTGGTAGCGGCGCATCTCCAAGGAGTCCTCGTCTTCGACCGAGTATCCCAGCCGAGCCCGCTCCACCCATTCCCGGTACACACGCACCGCATGTGAATCGTCCAGGCCGGCCCGCAGCTCCTGCGCATCCCCGATCGCGGAGATCACGTAGGGAGGCGAATAGGTGCTTCCGTCCACGAGGAGCACATTGCCCACACAGCGCACATCGGAGAGGGGCCCCAGCCGGTGCCCCTGCACGCTGACCGCTTCGGCTCCCCCGGCCCACAACGCATTGATGACGGCTTCGAGGTCCTGCTGGTGTACGAGGAGGTCGTCGGCGTCGAACTCCTCCGGGATGTCGTGGATGAGCGGTGAGTCTGTGAGCGAGACGGTCACTCCGGCGCCGCTGACCGCTGACCGGGCGGCAGCCAGCTCCATCGGTGTGTTCAGCCCATCGGCGGGGTCCGCCCCGCCCTGTTCGGCCAGAAGATCCTCCACCTCGGACTGAAGCGCCAGTACCTGCGCATTCGTCTCGGCCAGCCGGGCATCCTCAGCGCGCAGCAGGCCTTCCAGATCCACCGGCTGACGCTCGGAATCGGAGGCGAACAGAGACGCATTCGTCGCGAACAACAGCCCCGCGAGCACGCCGACGACGCCCACCCCCAGCGACATGCCGGTGCGGTGAGCAGGCGCGGGCTGCTTGCTCATGGAGCCAGGATACGGTGCTCACCTGAGAAACGGGTCGGCGCATTCTCAGCTCCTCGTGCCACGATGGTGCCATGAGCCACGCAGATGTACAGGTCGAGGTTGATGACTATCTGGTCGAGACCCTGGTGCCCGAAGATGAGGCGCTGGTGGCGGCACGGGAATCCGCCCAGGACACCACGATGCCCGGGGCGGCCGTCGCCCCCAACCAGGGCAAGCTCCTCGCCCTGCTCACCGAGATGATCGGAGCGCACCGGGTGCTCGAGTTCGGCACGCTGGCCGGGTACAGCACCATCTGGCTGGCCCGCGCTGTCGGTCCACAGGGCCGCGTCGTCACCCTGGAGGTGTCCGAGCAGAACGCCGGCATCGCCCGCCGCAACGCTGATGCGGCCGGGGTGGGTGACGTGGTCGAGATCATGCTCGGCCCGGCCGGGGAGAGCGCAGACCGGATCATCGAGACCGGGCAGGCTCCTTTCGACCTGGTGTTCATCGATGCCGACAAGCCCAATAACGCCCGGTATCTGCAGGCAGCCCTCGAACTCACCCGCCCGGGCAGTGTGATCGTGCTCGACAACGTGGTGCGCGCAGGTCGCGTGGCCGATCAGGACTCCACTGACGACGACGTGCGCGGCGTGCGCGATGCGCTCGCGCTCGCCGCCGCCGACCCACGACTGGACGGCACCGCCCTGCAGACGGTCGGATCGAAGGGCTGGGACGGGTTCGCCCTCTTCCGCCGCGTCAGCTGATTACGTGGCGGGCATCCGGAACGCGTACGGCCCCTACGCGTTCATCTTCTGGAACGACGACCTCACCGACGACGGCATCCGCACCCAGGTGCGTGAGTTCGCCGCTGCCGGGTTCCGCGGGATCACCCCGAGTGCCCGCCTCGGTCTCAGCCGTGAGATCGGCTACCTGAGCGAGGAGTACCTGCGCCTGGTGCGCGTGTGCGTGGACGAGTGCGCCGCGGCCGGCCTGCACGTGATGCTCTACGACGAGGCCTCCTACCCGTCGGGGTCGGCCAACGGTGCCGTCGTGGCGAGCGATCCGCAGTTCGCCGCGCACTGCCTGTACCGGCTGAGCACGGATGTGACCGTCACCGCGCAGGTGCCCGGGCGGGCCACGGACCAGGACTTCTGGCATCCGCCGCTGGGCCGGTCCCCGGATGCCGCGATTCTCGCCGCCGTGGCCACACCGCTGCTGGACGCAGGTCCCGATCTCGCCGGAGCTCGCCTGCTGGACGTCGAGACACCCGGACTCGTTCCGCTCACCGACCTACCGCCCGGCACGTGGCGGCTGCATGCGATCGCGGCCGGGCCGAGCGGCGGCACCATCCGCGGCGCACATGGCGATCAGGACGACGGCTCCGCGCTGGCCCCTCCGGCCGCGGACCTGCTGAACCCGGACGCCGTGGCCACCTTCCTCACGCTCACCCATGGCGCGTACGCCCGCGCGCTCGAGGGCCATCTCGGCGAGACTGTGGTGGCGATGTTCACCGACGAGCCGGACCTGCTCGGCCGTGGTCCGCGCCCCGGCGCCGCGCCGTACACCTCAGGCCTGGAGCACGAGGCGGCCGAACGCGCCGGGATCGACGTGGACGAGGTGCTGGCGATGCTCCCCGGACTCTGGGATGGCGGCGACGATCAACCCATCCGGTCGCTGTGGGAGGAGACGGTGCGCGCCCGGCTGCACCGGGTGTACTACGGCGCCCAGGCCGCGTGGTGTGCCGAGCACGGCATCGCACTCACCGGTCATGCTGCCGCCGGGGACGACCTCGGCACCACGGCACTGCTGGACTGGCCGGGGCAGGACACCGTGTGGCGCTGGGTACTCCCCGGCGAGACCGCGTTGACCGGGCCGGAGAGCACTGCGGCGAAAGTGGCTGCGAGCGCCGCCCGGAACCGCGCGGCGCCCACGGCCGTGGCGGAGGTGCTCGGCGCCTACGGTTGGCAGCTCACCATGGATGAGGCCAAGTGGCTGCTGGACTGGTATCTCAGCCGCGGGGTCGCCACACTGGTCCTGCACGCCTTCTTCGACTCGGTGCGTGGCAATCGAGCCTTCGAGAGCGAACCGGATCTGGGCAAGCATCACCCGTGGTGGCCACAGTTCCCGGCGCTGGTGCGCTACCTCGCCCGGATGGCGGACCTGCTGACCGAGACCCCGCCCCGGGCGCCGGTGGCCGTGCTCAGCGAGGAGGCGCATGCGCCGGATGTTCCAGCAGCCGCGCTGCTGGAACGGCAGGTTGACTTCCATTACGTGAGCACCGACCAGCTCGCCTCGGGCGAGATCAGAGACGGGCGCCTGCACCTCGGCGACCAGCGCTACGCCGTCGTGGTGGACGCCCGTGTGGGCAAAGATCTGGCCGAGATTCCAGGCGGAAGCGACCACAACCTTGCCCGGGTTCCGCTGGGGCCGGGCTGGCTTGAGGACGTGCTCGAACACCTGCACGCCACCGGCGCCTGGCCGCTGCGGGTGCAGCCGGCCGCCCCGGGCCTGCGCGTGGCCCGGGTGGGCACGCGTTGGCTACTGGTGAACGAGGGCGAGGAGGCGATCCGCACCACGGTGCACCTGGAGGTTCCCGACGGCGCAGGCTCGCCCTGGCAGTGGTGGTTCCCGTTCGAGGAGGTGCACCGGCCGGCGCAC
Source organism: Ruania halotolerans (assembly GCF_021049285.1). Taxonomy (GTDB): domain Bacteria; phylum Actinomycetota; class Actinomycetes; order Actinomycetales; family Beutenbergiaceae; genus Ruania; species Ruania halotolerans. The sequence continues at coordinate 113,012 of NZ_CP088017.1, read as the reverse complement.
GCGGAGTCCGCGGGTACCGCGATGGCCGTCGAGCTGGTGCTGGAGCGCCGTCAGAGCGCCGTGCTGAGTCCGGCCGGTGAGGGGCCGGACCAGGGCGGGGACGCCGTCGGGGGCTGGCTGGGACTGCCCACGGGGAGCCGAATCGTGCCGGTGGCGGGGTGGCGAGGGACGCCGTCGCGCGCTCTCGACGGGCTCGCCCTGCCCGGGGCGGAGCCGATCCCCGACGGCGTGGATTGGCTCACCGTTCCAGGGCTACGCCGCTTCTCGGGCACCGTCGAGTACCGCACCGACCTGGAGCTCGATGCCGACCCCGGCGAGGTGGTGCTGGACCTCGGCGAGGTCGGGGAGACGGCCACGGTGATCGTGAACGGCACGGAGGCCGGCGTGCTTGGCTGGGCGCCCTACCGGATCCGCATCCGGGCCGGTCTGCTGCGTGCTGGGACGAACCGTCTCCAGGTCTTGGTCAGCAATGCCGCGGCGGTCTACTACGAGGGTGCACCCATGCGATCGGGGCTTCTCGGCCCGGTGCGGCTGCACTGCCCGTAGGATTGGCCCAGAGTCGTCCCCGAGGAGAACGCAGCCATGCCTGAGTCGAAGTCCCGCAAGAAGCCGGCCTACACCCCACCGCCCGCGTCCTCCGCGCCGAAGCCGAACCCGCGCTGGTGGGCGCCCACGATGGTCACGCTGATGATCCTGGGCCTGGTGTGGGTGGTGGTCACCTACATCGTGCAGTCCGCCGGACCGATCCCCGATATCGGCTCCTGGAACCTCGCCGTGGGCTTCGGACTCATGATGATCGGGTTCGTGATGACGATGCGGTGGCGCTGAGAGATGCCCCGCGCCCCGCTTCCGGAGAGGACGCTCGAGCTGTTGCGCCGGCCCAACCCGGCGGTGATGGCCACGATCCACCCGGACGGGTACCCGGTCTCGGTGGCCACCTGGTACCTGATCACCGATGATGGGCAGCTGCTCCTGAACCTGGATGGTGGCCGCGCACGGCTGCGGCACCTGCGGGAGAACCCGCAGGTCTCCCTCACCGCACTTGCCGAGGACAACTGGTACACGCACGTGAGCGTGCAGGGGCATGTGGTCGAGATCCGCGACGATGCCGATCTGGCCGATATCGACCGGCTGTCCATCCACTACGGCGGCAACCCCTACCCGGTACGTGACCGGCCGCGGGTGAGCGTACTGGTGGAGCTGGACCGCTGGCACGGCTGGGGGGCGGCTCAGGCCACCGGTTCCTGATCCTCGGCCGGCGCCGCGCCGATTCCGGTGGTGCTCTCGCGCACCACCAGGTGGAACGGCACGTGCTGATCCACGGGCTCCGCCAGTTCACCACCGCTCAACTGCGCCTCCAGCATCTGCAGCGCCAGTTCGGCAATCGCGGTGCGATCCGGGGAGATGGTGGTCAGCGAGGGCGTGACCGCCCGGGCGTAGGGGATGTCGTCGAAGCCCACCACGGCCACGTCATCGGGCACGTGCAGCCCTGCCAGGTGCAGGGCCCGGATGGCGCCGAGCGCCACCCAGTCGGTGACGGCGAACAACCCGTCCGGAGGTTCACCCACCTGGGCGAGCAGGTCCCGGGTGGCGCGCTCGCCCTCCTCACCGGAGTTGCTCTCGATCCGGCGCATCAGATTCCGGTCCAGCCGCAGACCGGCATGGCCGAGCGCTTCGGTGTACCCGCGCATCCGGGGATCGTCACCGTCGTCGGGATCGGCACCGATCATCGCTATCCGCCGGCATCCGCGGTCCAGAAGGTGCTCCACTGCGGTCCGTGAGGCCGCGACGTTGTCGATCGCCACGTGGTGGGCGAGATCGCCGTAGCCGTGCTCGCCGAGCAGTACCAGCGGGGTTCGGTCGGTCCGCATGCGCAAGTCCTCGGCGGAGAGGCGTTGCGTACTGACGATGAGCCCGTCGATGCGTTGCGGGAAGTGACCCTCAAGCGCAGCACGCTCGGCGGCACGGTCCCACCCGGTCTCGTGGATCAGCACGAACCAGCCCCGGGCCTGCGCGCGTTCGATCACCCGGCCCGCGAGCGCGGAGAAGTACGGCATCTCCAGTCGAGGGACCACGAGCGCGATCACCCCGGAGCGGCCGCGCGCGAGGTTGCGGGCGGAGAGGTTCGGGCGGTAGCCCACCTCGTCCACGGCCGCCAGCACGCGTTCGCGGGTGCGTGGCGCCACGTGCTGGTACCCGTTGATCACATTCGAGACCGTCTTCATCGACACGCCGGCGATCTCGGCGACGTCGGTGAGGCGCGGGCGCCCGGTCTTCTGGTCCTGAGCCACGCCTGTCACGCTACCGGGTCACGGTCGTGATCGCGGCGGCGCGGCGGTTGTCAGTCGATGGTGTGCACATGCCCCCTCCTGTGCCCGGTGCGGCCGGGGCGCGTGGGCGCCTCGGCCGCAACGACCTAGTGCTCGTCGACTCGGCTGCGGCCCTCCAGATGGTGGATCGTCTGAACCCCGCCGCTGCGCAGTCCTGCGGCGTAGTGCCACCCGTCCAGCGCTCCCGGCTCGGTGAAATCGATCCGGCCCTGGGTGGTGGTCGTCAGAATCCGGTTCCAGCCGAGCCCCTGGTCGACCCAGACGGCGATCGAGTTGCCGTCGAGGGCGAACGCCCACAGGTCTCCGGGCTGGAGCCTGCCCGGTGTACAGCACGCGTTGGTCAGCTCACCGTCGATCACCACGTCAACGCCGTGTTGCCCGCCGATACCGGTCCACGCCATCACGTAGTTGTCCTCGTCCTTCACGATCCCGTTGAACTGCGAGTCCGGGGTGATGCCATTGGCGCCGAAACTGCCGTGCTCGACCACCACCACCGCCTGCGGACTCTGCGGCCCGGACTCGTGCGCGGCCAGGCCGAAGTAGGGGCTGCCGGCCTGTGCCTGCATCGTGCCGGCCCCGACGGTCAGCGTCGGCAGCACTCTGTTCGCGAGGGGCTGGTGCAACGTGTACTCGGCGCTGGTGTCGGTGTCGAAGCTGTCGCTCACCCCCACCTCGGAGTAGGCAGCCGGATCGAAGGCAACGGTCGAGGGACTCACGTTCTGAATCGCGTGATCAGCCCAGCTGGCGGTCGCGGTGAAGTCCGCGGACTCACCGGGCATGACGCCCCCGCCGCTCTGCACGGTAAACGCGATATGCCGCGCCGCACCGGGTGCGAGTGATGCGATGGCGGCCGGGTCCTCGGCGCTGGCGGTCCAGCCCTGCGGTGCGGCCAGGGCCACGCTGACTTCCTCGATCGTCTCGGCGGTGTCGTTGACGACCGAGACGATCGCGGTCCCGGACCCGGTCTCGGGTGAGATCTGCGCACCGGCCTGGTACACCGACAGTCGCGTGTCCACCGGCTCATAGGCGGGCCGCTCGTCGGCGACCGTGACGTCGCCGCTGATCAGCATCGGCGGCTGGCCGTGCCGGCCGGACCGCGCGCCGAAGATCGAGAGCCCACCTCCGTCACTGGCGAGCCGGATCGTGGCGGTCTCATCCTCACCGAGTTGGTCAGCAGTGATCGGGACCGCAATCCGGTAGCCGTACCGGTTGCCGAAGTCGCCGGCCGGTGTGCCACGTGATCGGCCCGCCAGGGCGAGCGGGCCGTTCGGGTCGTCGGGCAGCAGGACGGCGGGCAGTTCGTGCCCGTCAATCGAGACCGTGAGATCCGTCGGATACCGGCGAGCGCTGGTCACGTGGTTGCGGTCGAACCGTCCGGCGGTCTGCGCCGAGGCCACCTCCATCACCAGGGTCACCTCGCCGGCCTGTCCGGTACGGACCTCCTCGGGCACCGCCACCTCGTAGTCGAAGTGGCCACGGCCATAGCCGCTCACCCAGTCCGACTCGCCGTGCGCGGCCACGCCACCAGTCCACTCGTGGCTGACCACGTCGGACGGTGAGAATCCCGCCCCGCCCGCCGGCACCGGCGTGTCGAAGGTGAGGTACTGTTCCGCGGCAGTCTCGCCGTCGGCCTCGATCCAGAACCAGAGGTACCCGACGCGCAGCTCCTCCGGTGTGGTCAGCGAAACCGTGCCGGCGTCGGTCACGGTATAGCGCCTGGGGTCGATCGTCTGCGAACCGCTATCGGCCTCACCCACCCAAGTGCCGTCGTCCCGGTAGCCGCCGATCCGCCAGTGCAGCTGCGCATCGGACAGGTCGAGATCGCTGAAGTGGCTGATCCGGACCGGGACGTCGATGGTCTCACCGCGTTCGAGGGTGTGTGAGGTCCGCGTCATCAGGGAGATCGCGTCGTCGCGCTGGAACATCTCGATCGTGCGAGCCCTGCCCTCGTGGTCGAGGAACTCCGGGGAGTTGGGCTGGCGATCGTACCGGAACGGGCTCTGCACCTCCTGCTCGGTCTCAGCGATCTGCACACCGACGTATCCGGTCATCTCCGGATAGCTGCGGAACAGGCTCACGCTGTGCTGGAACTGCCCGCTCTTGACCGCGAATTCGGAGTTCAGCCACGGCTGCCCGTCCTGGACGCCGTCGTTGAAGTTCCAGCTCGAGCCCGGCTCGATCTGTGGCTCGATCCCGTCGAGCAGGTTCTTCCACGCATCGTAGGTATCGAGATAGAAGTGGAAGTCGTTCAGATCGGTCGACCCTTCCAGGTGGCCGTTCTGACAGCACGGTGAGTTGTCGACCACGAGGCGGGAGGAATCGAGGTCACGGGTCACGTCGACCATCCCGCGCACATAGTCGAAGGCGTCGGTGGCGATCGGTTCCTGGAACGGGCGCTCGTTCAGCCCCCAGGATTCGTTGAAGACGCTCCAGATCACGATCGAGGGGTGGTTGTGGTCCCGGTTGAGGGTGTTCCGTAGCAGCTCTTCGAACAGTTCCTCGGCCTGCGGGTCCCCTTGAGAGCCCCACCCGGAGTTCGGCATGTCGTACCAGATCAGCATCCCCAACTGGTCGGCGCGGTGGTAGTAGGCGGGCTCGTTGACCTTGAGGTGGTGCCGGACCACGTTGAACCCGAGGTCTCGGGCGTTCTGCAGGTCCATCGCCATGGATCCCCGGCCCGGTTCGGCCTCGGTGCCGGTCTGCAGGTCGGGACCGGCCGTCTCACCGGTGTAGGTGTACAGGCCCCACGGGTTGTACCCCTGATCCAGGACGCCCCGGATGTAGATCGGGCGATTGTTGAGGTAGATGTACTGGTACTCACCCTCCTGCCCGGGTGCCCAATTGCGCTCAATGCTGCGCATCCCGAAGGAGGTCCGGAGCCCGTCCTGGCTGAGCAGCCGGAAGTCGGCGGTGTAGAGGGCGGGGTCGTCGGTGTCCCACAAATGCGGGTCCTCGATCGGTACGCGCACGCTGCCACGCCCGTCCTCAAGATGCACCCGGATCCGCGAGTGCACGACGTGCCCGTCCGGGTCGGTGATCGTCACGGTCACCGGTGGCCGTCCGCGGACGCCCTCCGCGGTCACGTCAATCGTCACGAAGGCCTCCGACGGCGTTCGCGAGTCTCCCTCGAACGTCAGCTCGGGCGTCACGTGCGTCTGGGTCAGGCGACCCCCGCGATAGGGCTCGATCCACACCGACTGCCAGATCCCGCCGACGTCACTGAACCACCCTTCACTCGCTCCCTCGATCGGCGGGTCACCGGTCTGCTTCCCCTGCGGGTAGGGCGTCTCGCGGTCGACGGACGGCGCCTCGACCCGGATCGCCAGGGTGTGGGTCGAGCCCGGGCGCAGCCTGCCCAGATCGGCACTGATCTCGGTGAAGCCGTCACCGGAGTAGGGCAAGACCTCCTCGCCGTCCAACCAGACCGCGGCGCCGTAGTCCGCGGCGCCGATGCGCAGCCGGACTGCACCGTCGTTCGGGAAGTCCTCCGGCACGGTGAAGGAGCGCTGATACCAGACGGTGCCCTGATAATCGGCGTACGCGCTGAGGAAGGTCTCGCTGGTGGCCAGTTCCTCCTCGCCCCAGGCGGCGAGCGACTGGTACGCGAATGGCACCCGGATGGCTCGATCCATCTCGTGATCAGGTTCGTACCATTCTTCGGACTCACCAACGTCGTCGGGGTCGAAGGCGAAGGACCACGTGCCGTTCAGGGAGAGCCACGCGTCGTCGGTGAACGGGCGGCGATCGGCGTCCGGACGCGGGTACTCGCCGCGGGCCGGGTCGCTGTCCCGTTCGAGCTCGAGCCGCACAGTGGAATCGACGGCGGTGGAATCGACGGCGGAGGAGCCGACGGCGGTGGAGGCGAACGCGTATCCCTCTCTCGCGGCGACCACCAGTGCCGCGTCCGCAGGCACCTCCTCGAGCACGAAGGTGCCGTCGGCACCGGAGCGGGTGACGGCGTCCGTGCGCGAGGCGTGCACAGTCGCCGCCTCGATCGGTTCGCCACTGTCGGCATCCACGACCTGTCCACTGACCGTCGTCGTGATGGGCATCTGTTCCTCCTCAGCGGGATCGCCGTGCGGGGCGGCGGTGGCGATCGACATCGGCACCAGCAGTGCGCAGGCGGTGAGCATCGTCGCTCCGGCCCGCAATCGGTGCCTGCCTGACGTAGTGGGCATGTCTCCTCCAGGTGCAGATCGGTAGCCGATCTGATGGTGGGCGGATGGCAATGAGTGGATTCTGAGGCGACGTTCTCGCCGAGCGCCGGTCATTGTTTGACTGCTCCGGCGATGCTGTCGACGAATTTGCGTTGGAGGGTGATGAAGATGGCCATGACGGGGATGAGGGAGATCGTGGCGGCGGCGGCCAGGCCGGACCAGTCGGTGGAGTATTCGCCGATGAAGGCGCTCATGCCGACGGCGAGGGTGCGTAGGGCGGGTTCGGAGAGGGTGAAGACCAGTGGCAGGAGGTAGACGTTCCAGGCGAAGAGGAAGTTCAGGATGATCACGGTCGCGGTGATCGGCCAGGCCAGGGGGAGCATGATCTGGGCGAAGATGCGCAGGTGCCCGGCGCCGTCGAGGCGGGCGCATTCTTCGAGTTCTTTGGGTAGTCCACGGAAATAGCCGGCATACAGCAGGGTGGCGGCGACTTGACCGCCGGCGCCCAGGCCCAGGATGACCCCGAGGTGGGTGTTCAGTAGCCCGATCTGGTCGGTGAGTTGGACCACGGGGATGATGGTGTAGCCCTCGGGCAGGAAGAATGTGATCAGGAAGATCCCGATGAGGAGTTTCTTGCCGATGAAGTCATACCGGCCCAGGACGTATCCGGCTAGGGCGGAGCGGATCACGATCAGCGCGACTGTTCCGCCGGTGATGATGACGGAGTTGAGGAAGTACCGGTCGAACCCGACCACGGTCCAGGCGCGGGTGTAGTTCTCCCACACCGGGGTCTCCGGGATCAGGCCCAGGCCGGAGCCGAAGATCTCAGGTTGGGTCTTCAACGATGCTGAGACCAACCAGATGAAGGGGTAGATCCAAATCAACGCCAGGATCAACAACCCGGCGAAGATCATCAAACTCCCCGGCCGGCGGATCAGCGTGCGTAGCCCATCGGGGCGGTCCGGGCGCAACGCCCGACCCCGGACCCGCTGATTCCTGCCCGCGTTCTGTGCAGCAGCAGCAGGAGCGGTGGTGGTGGTGGGTGGGGTGGTCATTTCATTGCTCCTGTGGCTCGGCGGGCCCAGCGCAGACCGACCGCTTGGGCCAGCGCGATGCCCATCGTGAGGATCCCGAAGAGCACGGCGGCGGCTGAGGCGTATCCGAGTTGGGGCACGGTGGCCCCGAAAGCGGTACGGAAGATGAAGATCTCGATCACCTCAGAAGAGAACGAGGGCCCACCACCGGTCATCGTGTACATCAGATCGAAGACGTTCAACGCACCCACGGTGTCGATCAGGGTGATGATCACCAGGAACGGGATCAGCAGCGGCATCGTGATCCGGGTGAACTCCTGCCACGGCTTGGCGCCATCGATCATCGCGGCCTCGTGGACCTCATCGGGGATGGTCTGCAACGCCGCCAGCCAGTAGATCATCGTGATCCCGAGCCATTTCCACACCCACACCGCCACCCCCGCCAGCAACGAGGTATCAGTACTAGCGACGAAGTTCGCCGGCGAGTCCAGCAACCCCGCCCCTACCAACGCCACACTGATCGGGCCACCGGCATCAAGCAACAGCGTGAACACCACCCCGATGATCGCCCCGGTAGTGACCACCGGCAGGAAGAACAACGTGCGCAACAGGCCCTTGAACGGGGTGCGTTTACGGTTCAGCAAGATCGCCAGCAGTAACGCCAACCCCACCCGCAACGGCACCGCGAGTACCAAGAAGATCAACGAGTTCGTGAACGCATTCCAGAACAGATCATCGCCAACCAACCGCTGGAAATTCTCCACACCGATGAACGTGCCCGAATCAGCAAACCCCGGCCAATCCAGAAACGCGAACCACCACGAGGCCACCAACGGATACACCGTATACGCCCCATACCCCACAATCGTGGGCAACAAGAACAGATAAATCCACCAATCCCGACGCAACCGCCGCCACAACCCCAGTTTCGAAGGCCGCGCCGACATCGTCGACAACTCCCGGCTCTCATCCAACGCCGTCATTGCGCTCCTCGCCCGATCATTGCCCGATCACTACCCCGAACAGGCTTATCGAGCGTCGTAATCGGCGATTGCATAATCCGACTCCGGATCCCAATTCCCGAACACCCACGCGTCCAGATCGACCTCAGCGCCCTCGCCCTGCACGGCCTCCAGGGCTCGCTCACGTTCGGCGCTCATCGCCTCCCGGTAGGTGCGCAGCTCGGCGGCGACGTCGATGTCGTCCCCGCTGAGTGCCGACTGCATCATCGTGCCGATGCCGGGCTCGACCGGACGCATCTCTGCCAGGACTCGCCAGGCCTCGGGGTGACCGATCTCGGGAGAAGGCGCGATGCGGACATCTTCGGCGAAACGGGCCACCATGTCGCGGTACGCGGGGTGTACATCGGCGGTCTCGACCACCTCCAGCAACGCCGGCGGCTGATCCATCGCTGTGGCGAGCGCGGACTGGAACTCCTCCTGGGTCATCTGCAGCAGCAGATCCGCGGCCACCTCGGGCTGTGCGGAGTCCGTCGAGACCCAGAACACGCCGCCGGCCGGACCGGACCGGACCGAGCGCAGCTCGGAGTCCGGGCGCGGGATCGACCAGCACCCGAGACCGCGCTCGACCACATCGGGGGATTCGGAGGCGAGATCGCCGATGAACCACGGACCCCAGGGGTAGATCGCCCCTTCGCCGGCCGCCCATCGTGCCATCGCATCACGCGGGATCATCGCCGGTGAGGACGGGTGGACGAGTTCGTCCTGCTGCAGCGAAAGCAGGAATTCGACAGCCTCCACGAACGGGGCGGAGTCCTGCACGTACTCACCCGTGCGCCAGTCGATCTCACCCGGCGCCCCGGCGGCCATCGCCAGCTGGATCACGATCGCGCTGAGGTAGTTCGGGTTCTGAGCCGGAAGGAAGATGCCATGCGCGTCCGTGTTGTCCTTGACCTGCCGTGCGATCGTCCGCAGGTCGTCCCAGGTGACGGGCTCATCTGCCGGGTCCACCCCCGCTTGCTCGAGCAGCTCGGCGTTGTACCAGGGGATGGTGGCGTGCTGGCGTGCAGAGAAGAGCGGCACGGAGTAGACGTTCCCCTCGAACCGGTGCAGACCGTCGAAGATCTGATCGGCCACCGGGCTGGCGTCGAAATCGGCAAACTCACTGATCGGCTGGAACCAGCCTTCACTCACGAGTGCCGCCGGCGCCGAATCCAGGCCCGCCAGGGAGTGCACATCAGGCAACTGGTTGCTGCGTCGCGCCACTTGCAGGGCCTGCCCCAGGTCAGCGGCCGCGAGCTCGCGCCGCTCGATGGTGACGCCCTCATTGGCGGCCATATAGGGCTCGAACAGCTCAGTTTCGAGCATCTGCGTCAGCGGGCGGAACTGGTCCCACCACTGGATCCGCCCGTCACCGCCGCCGCTCGTCTCTTCCTGCGAGCTCTGACCGCCACCGGTGCAGCTGGCCAGCGCCACTGCGAGAGCACTGGCGCCAGAGGCTCCGAGGAACTGGCGGCGATCGAGGGACCGCGGTCCGGGAATACCACGTGCTGTTGTTCCTGAGGTGTTCATATGCAGACTCCTTCGTCTCGGTGAGTACGAGCGTCAGCTCGGGCTCGTCGTCCAGTTGTGGGGGGACGTTTTCGGGGTGTAGGTGCCACGGGGGAGCTCGTCCTGGAGACGGAGCATCCACTGGGCCAGCCGCCACAGCAGCTCGTGCAGGATCGTGGCGTAGGCGGGGTCGTCGATCAGATTGGTGACCTCACCGGGATCGGCGGCCAAGTCGTACAGCTCGCCGGTGTCGTTGCTGTGCAGGACGATCTTGTGCTCGCCCCGGCGCAGCATCCGTGACCGACCGCTCTGCGTCACGGAGTTCAGCGAGTCGATCGTGTGGCCGTCATAGGAGAAGTGCAGGGGTGGGCGTTCGGTGGGGCCGTACATGAGGCCACCGAAACCACTCTCGGCGTAGATCGATCCGAACTCGGCTTCCGGACCCGGCGCCCCACGCAGTAGGGGCAGCAGGCTTCGGCCCTGGACGCCGTCAGGCAGCGGCGCACCGACCAGTTCGCACAGGGTGGGCATCAGATCGGCAATCGAGACGAACTCATCTCGAACCTGACCGGGGCTGACTCCGGACCCGGAGAAGAACAGCGGTATCCGGACCAGGCATTCGGGAAGGCCCGCGCCTTTGCGCTGCAGACCGAAGTCACCTGTGTAGTCGCCATGGTCGCTGACGAAGATCACGAGGATGTCGCCCTCGAGTGCGGCCCGGGCATGGTGGACGAATCGTCGTACCTGATCGTCGAGTAACCGCAGCATCCCGCAGTAGTTCGCGCGATAGCGGCGCCATTCGTCGTCATAGCCCGGCCGCTTGGATGCGAACAGTCCCTGCAACCAGGCCCAGTGCCCGCCCTTCGCCTGGGCAGCCTCCGGGCCGTGGGCACGCTCCGGGATCTCCTCTTCGGCGAACATGCTGAAGTACGGTTCCGGCACTTGGTACGGGTTGTGCGGTTCCGGGAAGGAGAGCCACAGGAACTGCGGACCCTCGTGCCCAGCTGCCGCGTCCAGGTCGGCGATGGCGTCGCTGACGATGCGGTACGGGAGCTGGGCCTCGAGGGGGAACGGCGCCGGTTCCCCGGCCACGCCGAAGTCCAGGTGGTCGAGCCAAGCGTCGAAATGGTGCTGCTCCCGGTCACGCTGCGGGCCGCCGGCGTGAAAGTAGGGGCCGGCGTAGTGATCGAAGTCGTTCGGGCCAGGATGCATGTGCGGCTTACCGGTGAAGCTCAGCCGGTACCCGGCCGAGCGCAGCACCTGGAGGAGGTCCTTGCTATACCAGGCGTGGGCGGCATTGCTGTTCTGCGTCACGCGGTGCGCGGACGGCCACCGCCCGGTCAGCAGGCTCTCCCGCGCGGGAACACAGGCCGGTGCGGTCGTGTAGGCGTTCGGGAAGAGCGATCCGGCCGAGGCCAGGCTGTCGCAGAACGGCATGGTGTCCAGCGCGAAGCCGGAACCGCTGGTGTATCCCGCTCGCTGCTGGTCGGTCATCACCAGCAGAACGTGCGGCCGTTGGCCCGCCACGGGTAGCGCCATGCTGACCTCCTCGATCGCAGTGCCTGGGCTCAGGCCCAGCGCCAGTTGTGGGGACGGGATTTCGGCTGGTAGTCGCCCTCGGGCAGGTCGTCCGCGACGCGGAGCAACCACTGCACGAGCTGGCGATAGAGGTCCTCGCGGACGCCTGCCAGGGCGGCGTCGTCGCTGAGGTCCTTGGTCTCGGCGGGATCGGACTCGAGGTCGTAGAGGAAGACCTCGCTCCGATCGTCGACGATGAGCTTGTATCGGCCCCCGACGACCATGCGCATCTCCCCGCTCTGGGTGACGCTGTTCAGCTCGTCGAAGGTGTACCCCTGGTAGGGGAAGTGCAGGGGTGGCCGGTCGGTCTCGGCGTAGGAGACGCCGCCGTATCCGTGCTCGGCGTAGATGGTGGAGAACTCCGACGGCGGAGCCTCGCCTCCACGCAGCAACGGCGCCAGGGATCGGCCCTGCACCCCGGGCGGGATCGGCTGGCCCACCCACTCGGCAATCGTGGGCAGCAGGTCCACCATCGAGACCAGTTCGCTGCGATGCTGGGTCTCGACCCCAGGGCCGGCCACAGCGAGCGGGATCCTGGTGAGAGCCTCCGGCAGTCCGGCGCCCTTGCGCTGCAGCCCGTAGTCACCGACGAAGTCACCGTGATCGGTCAGGAACACGAAGACCGTGTTCTCCAGCCCGCCGGGCTGATCGGCCAGATGATCCACCAGGCGCCCGATCTGGTCGTCGATCATCCGCAGCATGCCCAGATAGTTCGCCCGGTACCGCCTCCACACCTGGTCGAACCCGGGTCGCTTCTCCTCGATCAACCGGTGCAACCAACGGAACCGCCAGCCCAGGGCGTCTAGGGCTTCCGGGCCCGCCAGCCGTTCCGGCACCTCGGCCTCGTCGAACATGCTGAAGTACGGTTCGGGCACCTGATACGGGTTGTGCGGTTCCGGGAATGACAGCCAGAGGAAATACGGATCCTCCGCAGGTGCGCCGTCCACGGCCCGGATCGCGCCGTCGACGATCCGGTAGGGCAGCTGGGACTCGAGCGGGAACGGCGTCGGCTCCTCGGTCACGGCATGGTCGAGACCGTGCAGCCACGCATCGAACTCCTCGTGCGCTGCACTCTCTGTGGGGCCGCGGTCGTGCATGAACGGACCGTGGAAGGTGTCGAAGTCCTGCGGTCCAGGGTGCATATGCGGCTTGCCGCTGAAGTGCAACGAGTAGCCCGCCGCCCGCAGCACATCCAGCAGGTCCTTGCTGTAGAAGGCGTGCTCGGCATTGCTGTTCTGCCGCACGCGGTGCGCGGAGGGGAACCGCCCGGTGAGCAGGCTGGTCCGGGCCGGTACGCACGCCGGACAACTCGTGTATGCGCGGTCGAAACGGGCGCCGTCGGCGAACAACGCATCCACCCGCGGCATCGAGTCGGGGCCGCCCTCGGCACCGGTGAGACCTACCCGTTGCTGGTCTGTCATCAGCACCACGATGTTGGGCTGGGTGGTCTTGGCTGCCATGACTGCGCGCGTTCCTTCCCGAGCGGACGTCTTCGTCGAGAGGAGACGTTACAGCGCTGTATTCCGTGATGTCCAGTGTTCAGTGCGCATATTTTCTAGCGCTTACCTTGACGGAGTGGATCACGCGCATCTGCAGGCCGGCCAGACCACGCACGCGTGCCCGATGCGGTTCGCACGTCGTGACGCCTCGCCGGAAGACCGTGTGCGCCCGGTGGGGCCACACGCCGAGACGGCCGGCAACCCCGCGTGTGGTGAGAGTCCGCGGGGAATCACAACTGTGTGATTATCCCCAGACTGTGCATGAAGCTGTGGAAAACTACGTCCGTGTGATTCGAGACAGGATGCCCGGGCTGGCGCCTGCACACACCACAAGGCACGTGGCGCAGTTCCGCTGCGGAGGAACTGCGCGACGTGCCTTTCGATCAGTACCGCGGTGGCGCAGAGTGCGTGGGTCCGTCAGGCCAGCGCGATGGCGGTGAGGGCTCCGAGGAGCGCGAGCATCCCGCCCACCCCCAGCACGGCCCCGACGGACCGCTGTTCTTTGGGGAGGTAGGCGAAGAGTGCGCCGAGCGCTCCACCCACCACCAGGCCACCGAGGTGGGCCTGCCAGGAGATGTTCGCGATGACGAAGGTGATCACCACGTTGATCGCGATCACCACCAGGATCTGCCGGGCGTCACGGCCGGTGCGGCGCAGCACCACCGCCACGGCGGCAAACAGCCCGAAGACAGCACCGGAAGCACCGACCGTCGCGAACCCATAGTTCTCCGGCGCGGTGAGCAGCAGCACGGCCACCGACCCGCCGAGTGCGCTCACCAAGTACAACGCGATATAACGCCACCGCCCGAGCATCTGCTCCAGGAACGGGCCCACGATCCACAGTGCGTACATATTGGCCAGCAGGTGCAGCCAGCCGGCGTGCAGGAACGCGGAGGTGAGCAACTGCCACGGCTCGTCTCCGGCCTGCGCCGGCACCAACCTGAAGGCCCAGATCGCACCGGGCAGCAGGTAGGAGGCGAGGAACGCCGCGACGCATAGTCCGATGATCGTGAGCGTCACCACCGGTCTATCGCTGCGACTGACCCGGCCGCCAAGCACGGTGCGCGTCGGGCGCACCGATTGACTCGCCTCGCGCACGCAGTCAACGCAGTGCACCCCGACGGCCGCGGGCCGCTGACATTCAGGGCAGGCGGGCCGGGAGCATCGCTGGCAGGTGACGTACGAGACCCGATCGGGGTGCCGCGGGCACACCGGTGGGCCCGCGGCACTGCCCGGCGGCGGGGCCGCGGGGTAGCTGGTCATCGAATGCTGCCGTGGATCAGTCGAGGATTTCGATCGAGGTGATCACCACGTCCTCGACCGGGCGGTCGTTGCGGGGATCGGTGGAGACCGAACCGATCTGGTCCACGACGGCGGCCGAGGCCTGATCCTTCACCTTGCCGAAGATGGTGTGCTTTCCCTGCAGCCACGGCGTGGCCGCCGTGGTGAGGAAGAACTGCGAGCCGTTGGTGCCTCGGCCCATCTGGATCCCCGCGTTGGCCATCGCGAGCATGTGCGGCTCGCGGAAGTGCAGTTCCGGGTGGATCTCATCGTCGAAGGCATAGCCGGGGCCGCCCGTACCGGTGCCGAGGGGGTCACCGCCCTGAATCATGAAGTTCGGGATCACGCGGTGGAAGATCGTGCCGTTGTACAGCGGGTCATTGCTCTGGGCCCCGGTCTCGGGGTGAGTCCAGGTCCGTGCGCCCGTCGCGAGTTCGGTGAAGTTCTTCACCGTCTTGGGGGCGTGGTGCGGGAAGAGCTCCACGGTGATGTCGCCGGCCGAGGTGTGCAGAATTGCGTCCATACGGTCCATCTTCGCACTGTTTGGAGCGCACGGTTCCGTTCGAATTCAGGAACGGAGGTGACAAGTTCCGCGCAGTCGTGTGCACATCGGGTGACCGGGTGGCACGATAGGAAACGGACGAGCGAACCACACCAATGATCCGTGCCCCGCCCCGCGGGACGTGAGCTAGGGAGTCATATGTCGCGCAAGAGCAAGGTCAACGCCGAGCAACTTCGGGATCAGGCCGAGGAAGCCAGCAAGGTCGCGCGCCAGCTCGCCGACCAGGGCAAGGAGTGGGCGGGACCCCGAGTCGAGTCCGCGGTCGAGTGGGCCGGGCCGAAGGTGGACTCTGCCGTCGAGTGGGCAAGCCCACGTGTGGAGAAGGCGTGGCGCACCGGTGTGACCACCGCCGCGCCGAAGATCGCCGAGTACGCCGAGAAGAGCAAGGGCGCAGTCGACACCGCGCACGACACCCTGGTGGACAAGGTGCTCCCGCGCGTGGTCCAGGCCATGGAGGATGCAGCCAAGGCGGCCAGCGGCAGCGCCGATGACCTGCAGAGCAAGGCGAACTCCGTGCTCGACGCTGCGACTGACGCCGTGGCCGCGCAGGAGAAGAAAGCCAAGGGCGGGAACAAGCTCGGCAAGACCCTGGGATGGGTGCTCGTCGGTGCCGCCGTCGCCGGTGCTGGTGTACTGATCTGGAAGCGCACGCAGCCGGTGGACGACCCGTGGGCCGAGGAGTACTGGGACGACGCTCCGGCGCCCGTGGAGAAGGCCAAGCACGTGGCCGAAGGAGCCGGTGCGGCCGTCGCAGGCGCCGCCAAGACTGCCGCCGACGCTGCCTCCGATGCGGCGCAGACGGTCGCCGAGAAGGCCAAGGAGGTCAAGGAATCGGCAACCGGGGCCGCCCAGGACGTGGCACAGGATGCCGACGAGGCGGCCGACGAGGCCGGCGAAGACGTCAAGAACGCTGCCGAGAAGGCCGAGGAAGCCGCCAAGGATGCGGCCGATGACGTCAAGGACGCCGCCGACGACGCTGACAAGAAGGACTGACCTCGTCGTTCACGATTGAATCCCCCGTCGATCTGGGTGACCAGATCGGCGGGGGATTCTTCGTGCGAGGTGCCGTCAAACGATCCGGTCGCTGCCGCCGTCGATGGGCACCTGTGCGCCCGTGGTGGCGGCGAACAGCGGCCCGCACATCGCGGCCACGAGTTCGCCGACGTCGGCGCTGGTGATCTCCGCGCCCAGCAGGTTGCGGCGTTTGTAGTCGGCCACCGACATTCCATACTTCGCAGCCCGCTGCTCCAGCAGCTCCGGGGACCACAGGGCGGTGTCGAAGACCGCATCCGGGTTGACCGTGTTCACCCGGATCCCGTCCGGCGCCCACTCCAACGCCGCCACCCGGGCCAGCTGGGTGGCCGCAGCCTTGGACGCCGAGTAGGCCGCCGCACCCTGACCGGGCGCCGGGACGTTCTTCGAGCCGACCAGCACCACCCGTCCCTGCCGCGGCGCGAGCGCGAGGTACGGGTGCGCGGCGCCGAGCAAGGTCAGTAACCCGGTGACGTTCACGTCCAGGCTCGTGGCCCACGGCCCGGCCGGAAAACCATCGATCGGGTGCGAGGCGGCGAACACGCCTGCGGCGGGCACCAAGATGTCAAGGCCACCGAAGTGGCCCACCCCCTCGGTCACCGCGGCCCGCACAGCGTCCGCGTCGGAGACGTCGCAGACGATGCCGTACCAGTCCGGCGCGTTCGCTTCGGTGACCGCAGCATCCCGGTCGAGGGCGATGACGGCGGCCCCCGCCTCCCGTAGCGCCTGTGCACACGCGCGTCCGATCCCGGAAGCGGCGCCGGTCACCAGCGCCACCTCGCCCGCGAACGGCGGCGGGTCGCCCTTGGCACGCAGCTTGCGCTGCTCCAGCACCCAGTACTCGATGTCGAACGCCTCGGCCGCCGATAGCGTCCGGAAACCGGTCATCGCCTCCGCACGCAGGATCCCGGCGGCCGTGTGCTCGTAGATGTCCGCGGCCACGTTCGCGGCCTTCACGGTGCGGCCAGCGGTGAGGAACCCGAGATCCGAGAGGATCACCCGCGGTGCCGGGTCGATCGGGGTGAGCTCACCGCCGGCCAACCCACGGTGCTCATCCACATACGCCTGGTACCCAGCCACATAGGCGGCCACATCGGTGCCCACCATCGGCACCCGCTTGGT
This sequence comes from Ruania halotolerans, assembly GCF_021049285.1. GTDB lineage: Bacteria > Actinomycetota > Actinomycetes > Actinomycetales > Beutenbergiaceae > Ruania > Ruania halotolerans. The sequence continues at coordinate 95,907 of NZ_CP088017.1, read as the reverse complement.
GTGGATGACGTGCTCGGGCGTCAACGGGCCGCGCTGGGTGATCTGGTCGAGGTCGCTGCGACCCAGCAGCGCGTCCACCGCGGTCCCGGTGCGGCGCTGCAGCACCATCGGCGCACCGGCCGCCTCGCTGATCTCCTTGCGAAGCGCCGCCAGGGCGAGCGGATCGATATCAGGTGAGGGGCCGCCGTCGGGAATCTGCGGCAGTGCCGCGGCAGCGGTGTGCACCAGCTCCAGGTGCGTGGCCAGTGCCGCGTCGGCATCGTCGGCGAAGGTGAACAGGCCGTGGTTGCGCAACACGATGCCGCGCAAGGAGCGCACGTCCACGTCCGCGAGCGCCACGGCCACCTGGCGGGCGAGGGCGAAGCCGGGCTTGACGTAGGGCAGCACCCACACGTCCTCGCCGAAGGTCTCGGCGGTGAGCCGCTCGCCGTCGGTCTGGTTGGTCAGGGTGACGATCGCGTCGGCGTGGGTGTGCAGCACGAACCGGTGCGGGATGAGCGCGTGCAGGATCGCCTCGATGGAGGCCGAGGGGGCGGAGGCATCCATGGACGCCTGCTTGAGCTCGTTCACCAGGGAGACGTCGTCCAAGGACTCGAGCTCAGCAAGCGCCAGCACCCGATCCTTGCGCAGCGGGGTGAACCCCTCGGGAACGATGGAGGCGAGGTCGTACCCGCTGCCCTTGGTCAGCACCACCTCCACGCTCTCGCCGGTGACGTCGGTCCGGGTGGACTTCACCGAGGTGTTGCCGCCTCCATGCAGCACCAGGGAGGGGTCCGAGCCCAGGGTTCGGGAGACGCGGACACACGCGTCCAGGGCGTCGTCATGGAAGGTCATCGTTCTCCTCGTGATCGTGCGATGGTGCCGTCGGGTACCGGCAGCCGGCACCCGACGGCGGTAGGTCACTCCTCGTTCGACAGGTCGCCGGAGGCGAGGTTGGCTTCGATGAGCTCAGGCAGGCGGTCCAGGAAGGCCTCGACGTCGGTCACCACGTTCGCCCGCACGTCCTCGACGTTGTCCGGCGTCACCGTGGGCATGACATAGGTGTAGAGGTCCTCGACGTCCTCACCGTTCGCGGCGCGCTCGGCCACGGCGAGGCCGGCAGCCAGCTCGACCCGGCCGTGCTGGAGATGGGTGCCGATGAAGTCACCGTCGGCGACGGCTGCCAGGCCGTCCTCAATGCCGTCGATGCCGACGATCGGCACGCTCATTCCGGCCTCGTTCAGCGCCTGGAGGGCACCCAGGCCCATATCGTCGTTCTCGGCGATGACGCCGTCGATGTCCTCACCGAAGGCGGAGATCCAGTTGGCCATGAGGTTCACCGCCTCGTCTCGCGTCCAGTTCGCGGTGTCCATCGCGAGGACCTCGATGCCGGGGTTCTCCGCGAGCACGTTCTCGATGCCTTCGGTGCGGTCGATCTCGGCGGACTGGCCGAGTGGGCCCTGCAGGATGACGACGTTGCCCTCGCCGCCGAGTTCGTCCACCATCATCTGCGCCTCGCTCTCGCCGGCGGCGATATCGTCGGGAAGGACCGAGGCAGTGACGTTGGTGGTGTCGTCGAGGGCCGCGTTCACGGGAATCACCGGAATGCCGGCATCTGAGGCGGCGACGAGCTGTGGACCGAGCGAGTCCGCCTGAACGGGAACGACCACGATTGCGTCCACGCCGGCGTTGACGTACTGGTCGAGCTGGTCGGCCTGGGTGGAGACGTCGAGCCCGGCGGAGTTCCACAGCAGCTCGATGTCGTTGGCCTCGGCGTAGGCCTCCATTCCTTCCTGGCCCTGGGTGATGAATGAACTCATGTCGTAGACCGAGACGCCGATCTGCAGCGTGTCGTCGCCGGCGTCAGGATCGCCGGCACCGCAGCCGGCGAGCAGCAACCCGCCGCCGAGCGTGGCGGCGATCATCGTCTTCTTCGCGTGGTGTCGCACCTTCGTGCCTCCTTGCAGGTGGGTGGGTCTCTTACGGGGTTCGGGATGGTCAGGATCGGGTGCGTCTGGTGGCCCAGACATCGATGGCGACGGCGGCCGCGATCAGGGCGCCTTTGATGACGGCCTGCCAGTACGGAGGGATCACGAGGATCTGCAGGCCGTTGTTCAGGGTCTGGATGAGCATGAGCCCGAGCAGGGTGCCCCAGATGGTGCCGCGGCCTCCGAAGAGGCTGGCGCCACCGATCACGACGGCGGCGATCGCGTCCAGCTCGTAGCCCTCGCCGAGCGTGGGCGCCCCGGAGATCACCCGGGAGGAGATCATCAGCCCGGACAGTCCGGCCAGGCCGCCGCTGATGAGGTACACCCACACGCGAGTCCGCTCGGTGGGAACACCGGCGAGCGATGCGGCGCTGGAGTTGCCACCGATGGCGTAGATGCGCAGACCGAACGTGGTGTGCCGGAGCACGAACCAGAACGTGACGAATCCGACGATCATCAGCAACACCGGGATCTTCATCCCGAGCACCTCACTGTTGGCGAAGGCGCCGTAGCCGTCCGGCACACCGTTGATGGGGGCGCCGTTGCCGATGGCGTAGGCGAAGCCGGACGCGGCGGTGAGCATCCCCAGCGTGGCCACGAACGGCGGTACGGAGAATCTGCTCACCAGCAGTCCGTTGACGGCGCCCGCCAGCAGTCCCACACCGGTGGCCACCACCGGCGCGAGCCAGAGCTGGTCCGGTATCCGCACGGCCGTCCAGGCCGCGCTCATGGCACTGACCGCGATCACCGATCCGACGGAGAGGTCGATCCCACCGGTGAGGATCACCAACGTCTGACCGAGAGCAATCAGTGCGAAGGGGGCGGCAGCGATGAGGATGGAGGTGGCGTTGTCGAAGGTGGCGAAGCGCGCGCTGCGGTAGGCGAAGTAGCAGATCACCACCGCCAGGATCAGCACCATGGCGTTGCGCACGAGCAAGGCCGTGGCCACCTCGCGCGCGGACTTGCCGTCGGTGAGCTGCCGGACGTTCGCAGCGATTGCGGGCACGGTTCTGGTCATCGACCCTCCTCGGTCGTGTGGCGGGCGGCGTCCTCACCGCTGGCCAGGTGAAAGATGCGAGCTTGGGCATCGGGGGCGTCGAGATCGGCTCGGTCGAGTTCACCGGCGATCGCGCCCTCGCGCATGACGAGCACCCGATGCGTCAGTCCGATCAGCTCGGGCATGTCCGAGCTCGCCACCAGCACGCCGAGGCCCGTCGCCGCGAGCTCGCTGATGATGCGGTAGATCTCGCTACGCGCGCCGACGTCCACGCCGCGGGTGGGTTCATCGAGCAGGAGCACCGCCGGGGATCGATCCATCCAGCGGGCGATGACGACCTTCTGCTGGTTCCCGCCGGAGAGGGTCTCGGTGAGCTGCTGCAGGGAGCGGTAGCGCAGCCGCATATCGTCCACGTGTCGTGTGGCGGCTGTGGTCCGCGCCCCGGCGCGCATCACCCCGAAGCGGGAGTAGTCGGCGATGTAGGGAAGGGTCATGTTGTCGAGGATCGAGCGGCCGAGCACGAGACCGTCCCGCTTGCGGTCCTCGGGGACGAAGGCGAGGCCGGCGTCGATGGACGCGCGCGCCGTCTGACGGTGCAGGGAGTGTCCGTTCACGGTGACGGTCCCGGCCGCGGCCCGTCTCGCGCCGAAGATCGCCTGCAGGGTGGCCGATCGCCCGGCACCCACCAACCCGCCGAGGCCCACCACCTCACCGGCGCGGACGGTGAGGGTGACGGTGGGCCGACCCGGCCGGCGCTGCAGCTCGTTGACCTCCAGGGCCGGCATCGTCCCGGGAGCGGGACGCTCAGGGAACATGGTGCCGAGCTCGCGCCCGATCATCGCGGTGACGATCTGGTGGGGCTGCACCTCTCGTGCCTGTTCGTCGAGGGTGAGTCCCCCGTCCCGCAGAACGACGACCCGGTCGGCGATGGCCTCGATCTCCTGCATCCGGTGCGTGGTGTAGACCATGGCGACCCCGCGATCACGCAGCCTGCGGATCACCTGGTAAAGCCGTTCCACCTCCGCCTCGGGAATCGACGATGTCGGCTCGTCCAGCAGCAGCACCTTGGCCCCGGAGCTGGTGGCCTTCACGATCTCCACGATCTGGGTCAGCGCCACGGAGAGCCGGTTCATCGGGAGGTCCGGGTCGATGTCGACGTCGAACTCGGCGAGCAGCTCGCGGGCGTGGGCTCGCATCTGCCGACGGCGGAGGATGAACCCTGCGGCGCGGGGTTCGCGCCCGACGGCGATGTTCTCGGCCACCGTCAGGTCCTCGTAGGGGGCGAGCTCCTGGGGAACCAGCGCCACGCCGAGGTCGCGTGCGTGCCGTGGCGACGGGTGGGTCAGTGCGGTGCCACGCAGCGTCACCGTGCCGGCATCGGCGGGTAGCCGGCCCATGACGATGTTGAACAGCGTGGACTTTCCCGCGCCGTTCTCACCGGCGAGGACGACCACCGAGCCTGGCTCCGCAGCGAAGCTCAGGTCGCGCAGGACGGGGACACCGCCGAAAGCCTTCGACAGGCCGTTCACTTGCAGTGCTGGAACCACGCGGGACCCCTTCGTCTCGGTTCGCGCCGCGATGCGCATCACATGAAATGTGACTCTAGAGCATGTTTCCTAACGCTACAACCCTTTCGTTCTAACATTGCCTATGTTACGTTCCCAGAACACGTCACACTTGGCCCATGACGACATGTGATCGCGAGGAGGCAGCATGAGACGGCGCCAGGCCGCGCAGGAGCGGCGCAGCGAGATCTCCGAGATCGTCTCGGCCAAGGGGTTCATCCGCATCGACGAGCTCGCCGAGCATTTCGGTGTCACCGCTATGACCATCCACCGGGACCTCGACGAGCTTGACGCCCGCGGCGTCGTTTCGAAGGTGCGCTCCGGCGCCAAAGCGACCCCGATCGAGGAGGTCGAGCGCAACGTCGCCTTGCGCCGCCACCACATGCTCCCGCAGAAGCGAGCCATGGCCACTGCCGCGCTGGCGTGGTTGGACACGGTCGATGAGCGGCGCCAGACGCGGGTCGTCGCCCTGGACGACTCCACCAGTGCACTGACACTGGTCGAGGAGCTTGCGGGCAGGGACGGTCTCACGATCGTCTCGAACTTCCTGCCGGTGATCGAGCAGGTCGCCGCCGCCGAGCACGCCACGATGTTCGGACTGGGCGGCACCTTCTCACCCGGCTTCCAGTCGTTCCAGGGCTCGAGCACGCACGAAGCGATCCGTTCGATCCAGATCGATGTGTTCTTCCTGTCGGCGACCGCCGTCGGTCAAGGGGCCATCTTCCATCCTGAGGAGGGCCCGCTCCAGGTCAAGCGCACCCTGATCGACCAGGCCGCCCGGTCGGTGCTGCTGGTCGATCACACCAAGTTCTCCCGCCGTGCCCTGCACCGCCAGGCCGGGCTGTCCGAGATGGATGCGGTCGTCGTTGACGACGGCATCGATTCCGAGGATCTGCGCCGACTGCGTGAGCACGTCGAGACCGTCATCGTCGCCGAAGTCACTGAGGAACAGGAGAGCTGACCATGACCCGAGGCCCCCAGCCGAACGGACCAGCGTCATGAGGGCCGCGATCTTCCGCGGACCCGGGGAGCTCGCAATCGAGGAGATCGAGCGCGAACAGCCCGGCCCAGGTGAGATCGCCGTCGAGGTGCGCGCCGCCGCGACCTGCGGAACCGATCTGAAGTCCTACCGCCGCGGGCACCCGAAACTGTTCCCCACCCTCCCGGCCCGGTTCGGACACGAGTTCGCCGGTGTGATCACCAAGGTGGGCGACGGCGTCGAGAGCTTCACGCCCGGGATGCGGGTGGTCGCGGCGAACACCGCCCCGTGCGGGTGCTGCTGGGCGTGCACCCTCGGCCGGGAGAGCCTGTGCGAGAACCTGGTCTTCCTCAACGGCGCCTTCGCGGAGGAGATCGTGGTGCCCGCCCCGATCGTGGCGCGCAACACCTACGAGATCCCCGAGACCCTCCCGTTCGAGGCGGCCGCCCCGCTGGAGCCGCTCGCCACCGTGGTGCACGGGATGGACGAGTCCGGCATCCGGCTCGGTGACAGCGTGGTGGTGCACGGCGCCGGGCCGATCGGTCTGATGTTCGTGCGCCTGGCCACGCTGCGCGGTGCGCACGTGATCAGCGTGGACCAGAGCGCCTGGCGCCTGGAGCAGGCACTGGCCGCCGGCGCCGAGCACACGGTGAACATCACCGACCTCGACGACGGTGCTCGCCTGGAGGCGATCCGTGCCCACACCCCCGGTGAGCGGGGAGCCGATGTGGGCATCGAAGCGGTCGGCCTGCCCCCGGTGTGGGAGCAGACGCTGGACACGGTCCGCCCGGGAGGCACCGCCGTCTGGTTCGGTGGCACCCCGAAGGGGGCCCTGATGAGCGTGGACACCTCGCGGGTGCACTACGAGGAGCTCACCATGAAGGGCGTCTTCCACCACCAGCCGCGATATGTGGCCACCGCGGTGAAGCTGCTGGCCACCGGGCGGGTGGACGGGATGTCCTTGATCACCGAGACCCGTCCGCTGGAGGCCCTCGTGGACAGCCTGGAAGACATGGCCGCCGGCCGTGGCTCGAAGTTTGCGCTGGTGCCCTGATGGCGCGCGTGACGATCCTCGGTGCCGGCGCCATGGGCTCGGCCCTGGCCACTCCCCTGCGCGCAAACGGCCACGAGGTGGCCCTGTGGGGCACCTGGCTGGACGATCATTTCCTTGAAGAGCTCGCCGACGGCGGCCCTCACCCCGGTACGAAGGTCCCCCTGGCCCGGGGGGCCGAGGTGTTCACGAGCGACCGGATCGCCGACGCCCTGGCGGGCGCGGATGCGGTGATCGTGGCGGTCGCCTCGGTGGGGGTGCTGGAGGTGAGTCGCCTTGCTGCGCCGCACCTGACCCGCTCGGCCGACCCGGCCCACCGACCCGTGCTCGGCCTGGTGAGCAAGGGCTTCCACCAGCGCACGGACGGCTCCATCGACCTGATGCCCGAGGCCGTCCGCGAGGCGATCGAGGACCCGGGCGCCGTGATCGTCGCGATCGGCGGCCCGTGCAAGGCCAACGAGGTGGCCGCAGGCCGGTTCACCGCCACCGCCTTCGCCTCCACCGATGACGGGCAGGCAGCCACCGCGCTCGCCGACCTGATGCGCACCCCGGACTACCAGCCCAGCATCAGTGATGATGAGGCAGGCCTGGAGGTGTGTGCCCCGCTGAAGAACGTCTACGCCATCGCGCTCGGCTTTGCCGACGGGATGGAGCAGGCCACGGGAGAGCCGTGGCACAACTTCAAGTCAGCGATCTTCGCCCGCGCCGCACAGGAGATGGGCCTGGTGGCCGAGGCACTGGGTGGCCGGGTGGAGACGGCTTTCGGTCTACCGGGTGTCGGTGATCTCGAGGTCACGGGGTTGTCGGGCCGGAACAAGGTGTACGGCGCCCGGATAGGCGCCGGGGAGACTGCTTCGGAGGCACTAGAACGGATGCGGGAGGCCGGCCAGACGGTCGAAGGCGTCGCGGCAAGCGGCCTCGCGGCGCACCTGGTGGATACGCGGCTCGGTAACATCGCAGACCGGCTTACCCTCCTGGCAGCCATCAGGGTGGTGTTGGCCGGTGCCGACGATCCGCTCACAGTGATCCGCCAAGCCCTCTAGCCCCACCACCCCCATCCGCGAGTGCGGCCAATTTCGCTCATTCTGCGAGATATAGCCACAATGGGCCGCACTCGGTCGGGTGCGAGTGCGTGCTCAGGTGAGGGTGCTTGCTCGGGTGAGGGTGCGTGATCAGGCGAGGGCCGCCGTCGGGTATGACAACGAAGGAGTTGCAGCACATGGACGTGGTGATCGGGATCGACGCCTCCACGACGGGCACGAAGGCCGTGGCGTTCGGGCCCGACGGGACCGTGCATGCCCTCACCCGGGCGGCGATCGATCGGCACTCGCCCGAACCGACCTGGCATGAACAGGACGCCGAGGAGTGGTGGAGCTCCACCCTGGACGTGCTCATCGGCGCGGCAGGCGAGCTGACGGCGGGTGGGCACACGGTGCGCGCGATCGGAATCACGCATCAGCGGGAGTCCTTCGTCTGCCTGGACGGGCAGATGCGGCCGTTGCGGCCGGCGATGCTCTGGCTCGATGCGCGCGCCGGGGCGCAGGTGGAGCGGCTCGGCGACGGCACGGCGCACCGCATCTCGGGCAAACCGCCTTCGACCACTCCCAGCTTCTACAAACTGGGCTGGCTCGCCGACCACGAGCCGCAGACGCTCGCCGCGGCGCAGCACGTGGCCGATGTGCACGCCTTCCTGAGCCATCGGTTGACAGGGAACCTCGCGACCTCCACGGCGTCAGCGGACCCGATGGGCCTGGTGGATATGGCCAGCAACGACTGGTCTGAGGAGTTGCTCACGCGGGTGGGGCTGCGCCGGGAGCAGATGCCGGCGCTTGTGCCGCCCGGTGGGATGGTCGGGCATGTGACGGCGCAGGTGGCACAGCTGACCGGGTTGCCGGAGGGCCTGCCGGTCGTCGCCGGCGCCGGGGACGGGCAGAGCGGCGGACTCGGCGCTGGCGTCTCGCGCAAGGGGCTGGCCTACCTGAGCCTGGGCACGTCGATCACGCTGGGGGTGCACGCCGCTGAGGGGGCGGACGCGAGCTGGGACTACCGGCTGCTCGGCTCGCCGCTCGGTGAGGGCGTGACCATCGAAGGGTTCATCAACTCCGGCGCCCTCTCGGTGGCGTGGTTCCGGAAGGCGTTCGCCGGCGCGATCCCGGAGGATCCGGCCGGGTTGGAGGACCTGCTGGACTCGACCGCTCCGGGTGCCGGCGGCCTGCGCTACCTCCCGTACCTGAGCGGCTCGGCCACCCCGTTCTGGGACGACCAGGCACGCGGCACCTTCGCCGGCTTCACCGAGAGCCACGGCGCTGGTGAGTTCTACCGGGCCGTGCTCGAGGGCTTGGCGTTCGAGACGAAGGTGCTGCTGGACCGGCTGGAGGTCCCGGCCGGCCGGGTGGAAGAGATCGTGGTGCTCGGCGGCGGGTCGGCCTCGCGCGCGTGGATCGAGATCCTCGCCTCGGTGCTGAACCGGCCACTGGCCATCAGTTCCACCACCGAGGCCACCGCGCTCGGGGCGGCGATCCTGGCCGCGAGCGCCGTGGGTCTCGTTCCCGGTGGGATAGCCGCGGCAGCCGAGGCGATGGTGAGCGTGGAGCGGCGGGTCCAGCCGACCCCGGAGTTGGTGGCCGTCTATGCGCCCGCAGCGCAGTCTTACGCCCAGCTGTACCCGGCGCTGAAGGAGTGGTTCCGCAGCTGAGCTGTGGATGCAGGGTGCGCAGCTGCCACCAGCACTGGCGCGCGTCCTTGCGGCGCACGGCCACCAGGCAGAGCACGCCAGGCGACATCATGCGTGGCGATGCCACCGATCACGAGCTCTGGGCGTACGCCCTAGGTCACGACGCCATTCTCATCACCAAGGATGACGACTTCTCCACCATGGCGTTCCTATCCGATCGTGCGCCGGTCCTGCTGTGGATCCGGGTGGGCAACACGCGCCGACGAGCCTTGCTCGCGTGGTTCGAGCCCCTCATCGACGAGATCGTTCGCCTGATTGAAGACAGGCAGCGCCTGATCGAGCTCCGCTGAGCCGAAGGGCCGCCAGCAGCTCCCGCCACTCACCCACCAGATCAATGAGTGATTCTGTGCGCAGGAGGTTAGTGGGATGATGACAGGCGTGTCTGAGATCTCCCCCGCCCCCGACGCCGTCCCCTCGCTCTCCCAGCAGCTCACCGACGCCGTCGGTGCGGCCATCTCGGCCGCCTACCCCGAGCAGGCCGGTGCCGACCCGCTGATCCGCCCGAGCGACCACGCGGACCTGCAGGCCAACGCCGCCCTCGCCCTGGCGAAGAAGGTGGGCGCGAACCCCCGTGAGGTCGCTGCCACGGTGACCGAACAGATCCCGGCAGGCTCCGCCGTCGGGAGTGTGGAGATCTCCGGACCGGGCTTTTTGAACCTGACGCTCTCCGATGACGCTCTGTGGGCCCAGGTGGAGGCGCGGCGCGCCTCGGACCGCCTCGGGGTGCCGGCCGCGCAGGCGGGCGTGCGCACGGTGATCGACTACTCCGGGCCGAACATCGCCAAGGAGATGCACGTGGGGCACATCCGCTCCACCGTGATCGGGGACGCCCTGGTCCGCGTGCTCGGCTTCCTCGGCTCGGACGTGATCAAACAGAACCACCTCGGCGACTGGGGCACCCAGTTCGGGATGCTGATCCAGTACATCACCGAGCACCCGGAGCAACTGTGGCGGCACAGCGATCTGGCTGGCTCTGCTGACGCCACCACCGTCTCCGCCCTGGACGCCTTGTACAAGGCAGCGCGCAAGACCTTCGACGCCGACGAGGCGTTCGCTGACCGCGCCCGGGCCCGCGTGGTCGCCCTGCAGGCAGGCGACGAGGAGACGCTCTCGGTCTGGAAAGAGATCGTGGCCGAGTCGGAGTTCTACTTCGACGAGGTCTACGCCCGGCTCGGGATCCTGCTGCGCTCCGAGGACTCCCGCGGTGAGTCCTCCTACAACACCATGCTCGACGGCGTGGCCGCCGAGCTGGAGCAAGCCGGAATCGCCGAGATCTCCGACGGCGCACTCGTGGTGCTGTCGGAGGACGTGAAGGGCCCGGACGATCAGCCCGCTGCGCTGATGGTGCGCAAGCGCGACGGCGGCTACGGGTACGACACCACCGACCTGGCCACGTTGAAGTACCGGATCAGCGAGCTCGAGGCGGACCGGATCCTCTACCTGGTGGACGCCCGGCAGACCCTGCACTTCCGGCTGCTGTTCGAGGCCGGCCGCCGGGCCGGGTGGCTCAGCGAGGACGTGGACGCCCGGCACATTTCCTTCGGCTCGATCCTCGGCCCGGACGGCAAGCCGTTCAAGACCCGTTCCGGGGAGACGGTGCGGCTGATGGACTTGCTGGACATGGCCGTGGCGGCTGCCGCGACGGTGGTCCGGGAGGGCGCCGAGGCCAAGGGCAGCGACCTGGACGAGGCCGCGCTGACCGAGATTGCCGAGCAGGCCGGCATCGGGGCGGTCAAGTACGCCGACCTCTCCGGCTCACGCACCAAGGACTACGTCTTCGACCCGGAGCGGATGACCGCCTTCAACGGCAACACCGGGGTGTACCTGCAGTACGCGCACACCCGGATGGTCTCCATCCTGCGCCGGGCCGGCGAGCGTGGTGTCGAGCTTCCCGACGGCGTCCCTTCCGCGATCGATGAGGTCGCCTTGGAGCGGGCCGAACGGGCCCTGGTGCTCGCGAATGACGGTCTCGGTGATGTGCTCGCTGCCGTGGCCGAGGATTTGGAGCCGCACCGTCTCACCACCTACCTGTACGAGCTTTCCCGTGCGTTCACCGACTTCTACGAGGCGTGCCCGGTGCTCGCCTCGGAAGGGTCGGTGCGCGAGCGTCGCCTGGCGCTGGTGGACCTGACCCGGCGCACCCTGGCTCAGGGGCTGGACCTGCTGGGGATCGCGGCACCGGAGCGGATGTGAGCCGGGCATGAGCGCTCCGGGCACGGGCGGCTCGCGTGGCCAGCGGGCCTCCCGGCGGGCGCTGCGCGATGAGGTCTACGACGCGCTGCTCGAGCTGCTGGTGGCCGGCGAATGGGAATCCGGGGCCCAGCTCGGGATCGACGCGCTCGCCACCCGGTTGGACGTCTCCCCCACACCGATCCGCGAGGCGCTGGTGCAGCTGGAGTCGACCGGGCTGGTGATGCGCAGCGCGCTGCGCGGGTACAAGGTGGCGCCACCGCTGGACGCCGGCGCCATCAATGAGCTCTTCGACGCTCGCGTGCTACTGGAAGTGGGAGCGCTGCGTCAGATCCCCGACGACGCCTGGCAGGAGCTGACCGGCACGCTCGCCGCATCCCTGGCCGACCAGCGCCGCCAGGCCGAGCTGCTCACCGGCAGCACCGACGTGCCGAGCCTGCGCGCCTACCTGGCGGCGGACCGCGCCTTTCACGACGCGGTGCTCGCGGCCACCGGGAACCGGTACCTGCAGCAGATGTCCGGGCATATCGGTATCCACGGTGAGCGGTTGAGGCAGTTCGTGGAACAGCGCCACAGTGACGCCGACCTGGCGATCACCGAACACGGGGCGGTGCTGGCGGCGATCGAGGCCGGGGATCGGGAGGCGGCCGTGGCTGCCATGACCGCCCACCTGGCCGGGGTGCGCGAGCGCACTCTGCGGGACGCGTCCGCCGTCAGCCGCTGATCGCTACTCGCCTCTCATCGGGGTACGCCGCGGTGTGACCAAAAACGTTTCGACCGCGCGGAGGGTGCGCCGGTAGAATGGTGGTCCGTGACTTCATCGGTTCAGCACGACTCGCCGCGCCGGCTCGTCCGGCCTCGGGTCCGACGGCGCCCGGCTCGCCGCGCGCCGGCTGCGCGGTGGACGGCCCGCCAGTGGGCGGCATTGTTCTGTGTGCTGTCCGGGTATGTGGTGGGCTCGCTGACCACCTCGGGCACGGCGATCTCGCTGCCGAGGATCTCCGCCGAATTGCAGGCCGGCCCGGCCGCGATGCAGTGGTTCGTGACCGGGTATCTGCTCGCCACCACCTGTCTGGTGCTCATCGCCGGTGCCCTCGGTGACCGGTTCGGGCGGCGGCTGGTGCTGCGGGTGGCCGCCAGTGTCTACACCGCCGGCATCGCGCTCTCGGCGATCGCCCCCACCATCCTGATACTCAATGCAGCCCGGATCAGCGCGGGTGTGGGATCGGCAGGTTTGATGGCCTGCGGTGCGGCGGTCCTGACGACCTCCTTCACCGGCCCGGACCGGGTGAAGGCGTTCGCTCTGTGCGGTGCTGCGGGTGGGATCGGGATGGCGATCGGGCCCTCGGCCGCGGGCTGGATCGTGGACGCGGTTGGGTGGCGCGGCACGTTCGGCGTGCTCGCGGGCGCCTCGGTGTTGATGGTGGTGAGCACCTTCTTCATCAAGGAGTCCCGGGCGGAGAAGCCGCGCCCGTTCGACCTGATCGGCGCGCTGATGCTGATCGTGGGCCTGAGCCTGCTGCTGCTGGGCATCTCGACGATGACCTCCGGCAACACGGTGGTGGGCGGTGGCCAGCTCGTGGGCGCGGGCGTGGTGCTGACCCTATTCATCGTGCGCGCGCTGCGCGTCTCGGCGCCGCTGCTGGAGCTGAGCCTGCTGCGTGACCGGATCGCCTCAGCATGGCTGATCAGCGCCGTGATGGCGGGGGCGGGCATGGCCGGGTTCGCGGTGTATCTGCCCACCTACCTGCTGGTGGTGCACGAGCTGAACGCGGCCGCCGCCGGCACCTGGATGCTCGCGTTCACCATCCCGCTGTTCGTAGTGCCGATGATCGTCTCCCGCTGGGTGAACCGCGGTGGTTCCGCCCCGAAGATCGCCGCCAGTTGCCTTGTGCTCGCTGCGACGGCGTACCTCACCTTCGGTTTGCTGGCCACGGTCGGCGAGGTGTGGGTGGCGCTCATCCCGACGGCGGCCCTCGGCGTCGCGATCGGCTCGCTGACCGCGCTCAGTGACGCCCAGCTGATGTCACGCATCGACCACGACCGCATCGGCATGGCCTCGGGCCTGCTGAACACGGTGCGCGCCGGTTCGACCTCGATCGTGCTCGCCCTCTTCGGTGCGGGCCTGGTGGTCGCGATCGCCGCCCGCGTCGGACCGCGGACGGCGGACAGCCTCGCCACTGGTGACGTCGCCGCGATCAGCCGCTCGGTCGCCGTCGATGGGTTCGGTCATGGGTGGACGCTGGTGCTCGCCGGCAACGGGGTGGTCATGCTCGCCGCAGCGATCGCGTTCGTGGGGCTGGTGCTGGCGGGACGTCGGCAGGCAGGGCGGGCGACGGCCTCGCGCTGACGATCGGCCGCTCTGCTCGGGGCCGCTGGCAGTCGTGAACGCTTAACGCACGGCTCGCCGGTGCTAACAAACCGATTCGGCCAGTTGCCCGACTCCAACACGGCCAATTCCGTTGATCATTCTGGGCGACCGGGCCAAGCAACGTCTTCACAACCGCTCGCATCCACAAGTAACTATTTGCGCAAGCACATGTTTGTTGTAGTGTCGAGGCATGCGCTCGTCACTGGCCCACGCGGACCCGGCACTGGACGCCGCGTTTGCCGCTCTTGCAGACCCGGTGCGGCGGAGATTGGTGAACCGCCTGGTGGCGGGCGAGGCCACCGTGAAGGAGCTGGCCAAGCCATTCGCGCTCACGCCTCAGGCGATCTCACACCACGTGGCAGTCCTGCGCCGGGCCGGTTTGGTCGACCAGTCTCGTGACGGAACGCGTCGGCCTTGTCGGCTGAACATCGGGGAGCTCGATCGATTGAGCACGTGGATCGACGATCAACGCCGCGAATGGAACGACCGGCTCGATGCGCTTGAAGCACACCTCGAACACTCGGAGGAGAGACAGTGACCGCGGGCACGCCGCAGTTTCGCGATGGCGAGCTGATCGCTGAGCGTCGCCTACGAGCGACACCTGAACAAGTCTGGGAGGCGTTCACCCGGCCAGCGAGTCTCGCAGCGTTTTGGGGCGGCACTCACGCCGCGGTGCCACCGGAGTCAGTGGCGGTCGACCTGCGCACCGGAGGAGGATTCGCTCTCGACACCCAAGCGCCTGACGGGTCCAGACATCGACTCCATTTCCGCTACCGACGGCTCGCAGCACCGCAGGAGATGGTGTTCGACGAGCCGCGCACCGGGATCAGGACGACCATCACGTTGCGTGGCGTGGGTGACGACACGTGCATCACTGTCCATCAACGGTCACTGCCGCACGAGCTTCAGACCGAGCGTGCCGCGGAAGGCCTCGCCTCGACTTTGGACGCCCTGGCGGCGTACCTCGAGACCACACACCTACCTCGATAACCACACGCAAAGAGCACGGAAGAGTTCACATGGATCAGCTGCTCAGAGTCCATTGCTTCAACCTCTCGCGCGACGGATTCGGCGCCGGTGAGGACCAGTCCCTGGAACGGCCCTTCGGCCACGCGAACCCCGGCGACATGTTCGCCTGGGCCGGGGCCACGGCCAGCTGGCCCAACCGCGCCGACCCCGGCGGAACCCGCGGTCTCGATGACTACTTCACCCGCGACTTCGCGCGAAACATCGGCGCCGAAATCATGGGGCGCAACAAGTTCGGACCGCAGCGCGGGCCGTGGCGGGACCACGAGTGGCAGGGCTGGTGGGGCGACGAGCCCCCGTTCCACACGCCGGTGTTCGTGCTCACCCACCACGAACGACCGTCCTTCACTCTCTCCGACACCACCTTCCACTTCCTGAATGCCAGGCCGGCGGAAGCGCTGGACCGGGCCAAGGCGGCGGCTCAAGGTCAGGACGTCCGGCTCGGCGGCGGTGCAACCACTATCCGCCAGTTCCTCGACGCCGATCTGATCGACACGATGCACATCGCGGTGTCCGACGTCGAGCTCGGATCAGGCGTCCGGCTGTGGCACACCCCCGAGGAACTGCTCGAGCGTTTCCACCTCGAGGTGGTACCGAGCCCGAGCGGCGTACGGCATCACCTGTTCTGGAGGCGATGAGCGCCCGGTACCAGGACCGCGGAGCGACCACCTGGGCACAGCGCGTGAGGGTGGCGGCGGCCGTGCTTCCGAGCGAGGAAGAGCCACCAGCAGAGGCGACCGTGGGCACGATGGGATGCCGGCGGGCGCTGGTTGGGTCAGCCGGTGGAGCGTATACGGCGGACGCCCAGTGCAGCAGCGCCACTGGCGATGAGGAGTAGTGCCAGGACGGCGGGGGTGGTCCAGGTGGCGCCGGTTTCGGGGAGTTTGTTCTGCGGCTGCGTCTCTGGTGTGGGTTCCGGCTCGGTCTCGGTGGTGGGCTCCGGCTCCGGGGTGGGGTCGGCGGCCGGTGGAGCGGTGACCTCCAGGGGATGCGTGCCGATGACCACGCCCTCGCGCACCAGTTCGAGGGTGTGCTCCCCGGTACTGGTCTCGGCCGCGATGGTGACCTCGGCCTCCAGCACACCGCCGGTGATAGTGGTCTGGCCCAGGGTGACCGGGTCCGAGCGGAGCACAATGTCGTAGTCCCCGTCAGGCAGATCGGTGCCGGTCAGGGTGATGTCGGTACCGGCCTCGGCGCTAGCGGGTGCCTCGAACTGGTTGGAGTGCACGTGCAGCACCAGCTCCACGGTGGTGGTGACGGCCTCGGGGCGGCTGGAATCAGCGACCGTGACCGTGATCGGATGCTCCCCGGCCGCCGTCGGGTTCCCGGTCAGCCCCCCATCGTCAAGGGCGATGCCCTCGGGTAGGTCCTCGGCAGTGAACTCGTGTGGCTCGGTGCCACCGGTCACGGTGAGAGTGTGCTCGTACGAGTGGCCCTGAATAGCCTCCGGCAAGTCGCCGCCGACGGTGAGATCGGGGGCGGCCACGATGATGGTCACCGTTGCCGGGTCGCTGTCCCCGCCTGGTCCGCTAGCGGTGTAGGTGAAGGAGTCGGTGCCTACGAAGTCCGAATCCGGGGTGTAGACCAGGTCCAGGTCCTCCACGTCCGCTTGCCCGAATTCGGGCTCGTCGTTCAGGCTCAGGATGGTGGCACCGTCCACCTCCGGGGTCACCCGCACAGACCTGTCGCCGTAGCCGGTCTCAACGTCGGCGTCGGCCGCGGTAGCTGGGCCAGGCATCAGGTAGGTGATCGTGATCGACCCGGCCCCGTGGTTCGTGCCGGCTGAACCGGGCACGGCACTGACCCGCGGGTCATCGACCAGGAAACCCGACCCACCACCACCGGCGCCGAGGTCGTCAACAGCAGAGTCGTCAACCGTGGCGTAGTCGAAGGTGCCGCCAGCGCCGCCGGCGTACCCGGACCCGCCGCCACCACCGATGTGCCCACCGTACCCGCCGGCGCTGAGGCTGATGGACCCGTCGACGAGCGAAGGTGGCCCGTCCTCGCCTGCCTGCCCCCCGTAAATCGAGTTCTCGTGGAACGACGCCTCGGGGTCTGGTTGGCCACCGGTCTCGGTACCGCCGTCACCTGGGGCGTGGGAGTCGAACAAGTCGCTACCCAACCCCGCCTGACCAGCACCGACCCCCGGCGAGGTCGCCACCCCACCAGCACCGCCAGCCACACACCCAACGAAGGGGTTTTCGCCGGTGCCAATATCATAGGAGTCGTGGGTGGCGGCGCCCCCGCCGCCTCCGCCGACCACGGCCAGCAGTCCGTCATCGGTCGCCACGGCAGTGCCGGCGCCGCCACGGTAGTTGGGCGATCCATCCTCGCGCTCGGGGCTACCGCCACCGACCGCACCGACCGTGTAGGACAACTCGCTCCCGGCCACGTCCTCACTCAATGCCAGGGCCACGACACCACCGGCACCACCAGGAGCTGAGCCACCGGACCTCTCGCAGAGTTCGCCCGCCGCACCACGCAACGTCACCTGCACCTCGGACGCGAGTTCGGGTACCTGCCACGATCCCGGACCCACCTCAGTCACATCGACGGTGTGCTCGACCGGATCCACCGCAGCCACGGCCGGCCCGGCCGTTGCCACCGCCCCCAGCAACGCCAACCCCAGCACACCGGCCACCCCCACACCACGACAACGCACGAACCCACCCCGACCGCCTCGACAACCGAACCTCACGACCCTAGAAGCCCGCTACACGCCCGCACAACGCCTTCCAGTGGCCACTTCATGCCCTTGGCCACTACCGGCCAAGGAGGCGATGACCGGAGGGACGACCTGAGCATTCCGAACGATCTCCGCACACGCCGCAGGGGCCCCTGAGCGAGGAGATCACCGCAGCCGGCTATGCCCGGGCGAGCTCGAACAACACGTTCAGATCACGCTGGTACTGCGCGATCAGATCGGGGCCAGTCGCCTCCACCTGATGGCCGATCCGCGCCATCACGGAATCAAGCGGCGATTTCGAGAGGCCATATGGGCCGTGCGGGACGACAGGATCAACCGGCTGATACGCGGGTTCTGTCGCTGCTCGTCCGTCCCATCGACCCACGGTGAGGCCGAGGTTGGCGAGAGCTGGGTCGTGGGTCGCATCCACAACGATCCAGCGGTCATCGACGCGCACCTGGACTGCCGTGTGGATGTCAGAGGTGAAGGACAGATCGCGCTGCACCGCCACCAAGATGGGCAGCTCGTACTCCCAGGAGACCAAGCGGCAAGTGGCGCCGAACCTGCTCAGCTCCTCGGCAAGAAGGGCCGCTTTCGCGACGCAGTTCCCACGACCACGCGCACGCAAGCCGGCTGCATCGTGGGCAGCAGTTGTGTCGTACGGCAAGTCGCGCACGCTCTCGAATGCTCGTACGAGCGCGCGTTCGTTGGTCACGCAGTCATCGTGAGGGACGCCGAGGATGAAGGTCCAGGTAGCGCCACGGTCTCGTGCGAAGGAGTCGCCCACCCGCAACCCGGCAGACGGCCGGACGGTAGCGTTGTTGACCCTGCAAGGGGAGGACTCAGAACGCCAAATCGGACGGTTTCCAGGGCCGGGCGCCCAAGGAAGTTCAGTGCCCAGGAGAGGCAATCTTGGCCTGTAAGAGTGTTTGCGGCTGAGTCCGGATGTGTTTGTCCAGTTCGGTCTGAAGGAGGATTTGAGATCCGCTTTCGACAGCTTGGACTAGAATTTCGTGTTCTTGGGCAACGGCAGACAGCGTCCGGTGCATCGGAGTAAGCATATTGAACAACATCCGCACGCGAGGCATAATAAGTCGCCACAGCCGGACGGCCTGAGGGGAGCGGGAGCAGGAAAGGACAACTGCCTCGTGAAAGGCCTGGTCGGCCTCGTTGACCTGACGAATGCTATTGTTGCTCGCCCCGTCGCGAATCTCTTCGATTCTTTGACGCAGGGCGCGCAGCACATCCTCGTCGAGGGTTTGCTGCAATTGAGTGAATGCGGCTTGCTCTAGGACCAGTCGTATAGGTAAGAGGAACTCCACCTCCTCAAGGGTTACGTCGGAGACCAGGTATCCTCGGCGGGCCGCCGAAACAACGATCCCCTCGCTCTCTAGGGTGCGCAGAGACTCGCGCACGGGTCCGACGCTCACCCCGAAGTACTGCATGAGGTCTTCCTGCTTCAACCGATCGCCGGGCCGTAGCCGACCCTCCACGATTGCATCGCGTAGCACATCGGCAACGACCGCACCCGCAGGCACCCGGAGTAGCGACGAAGGCCCGAGGCGACTCTCTAACATCGTCCCCTCCTCATCTTGGACCTGATCATCTGGCTAGTCTCTCTGACGCGGTCACGAATCGGGGACCGTGGCGCCCGAGCTTCGTGGCAACACCGGCTTTAGTATCCATTGCTGAGGGAGACCTCTCCCAGGAGTGGCTGCCCCGTGCCCAGCCGCTGGACGTTAGCGACTGTGCGCTCGATGAAGAGCGGTTCCACCATCTCCAGGGTATCGGCCGTGTGCGGGGTGATGAGTACATCATCTCTGTCCCATAGCGGGTGGCCTATGGGGAGCGGTTCGGGGTCTGTGACGTCCAAGCCGGCACCGTGCAGGTGCCCTTCGTCGAGTGCCCAGAGGAGAGCCTGGGTGTCTAACACCGGGCCGCGGCCAACATTCACGAGGTGAGCTCCTCGATCCAGCCGTTCTAGTTGAGTGCGGCCGATCAGCCCTCGGGTATGGGCTGTCACCGGACATGCCAGGATCAGTATGTTGTGGCGGTCCAACAGATGGTCCAGGTGTTCGAACGCACGGACGTAGTGAATAGCACCGTCGATCTGCACCCTTCGAGCCGTTCGTCCAATGAGATTGACCTCGGCATGGAAGGCTTGCAGGAGGCTCGCTGTCCTGAGGCCGACCCCACCTGCTCCGACGATCAGTACGCGCGAGCCGGCGAGCAACTGTCCACTCTGGCTGCCCCAAGTTTGGGATCTGGCACGGGTCTTCAGGTTTCTCAGGACCGCCAGCAGCAGCATGATCGCGTGTTCTGCCACTGGTACAGCGAATGCGCCACGACATGAAGCATAAGCGACGTCCGTACGGTCCAGCGCCCGGGCGTCAATAAAGTCTTCTACGCCAGCCGAGGGCAGTTGCACCCAACGCACGCTGGGTGTGCGGTTCAAGATCTCCGCAAGTCTGGCCGCCTCGGCGTGCTCGGTCCAGATCAGCAGTTCCGGTTCCTCCTGCAGGGAGACTTCCACGACGCCCAGCGCGGCAGTGCGCTCAATGAGATTGGGGACATGGGCCGGGCCAGCCCAGGTACGGATCGTCATCTCAGCCTCCGAAGACACGGCTTGGGTTCGTCACCATGATGGCTTGGTAGACCTCGGGCATGTCGAGATCTTCCAAGCGCTGACGAAGGGCAGAGGGGATGGCGGTGAATCCTTGTCCGCCGTTGCTACGCAGATGTGTCGTCTCGCAGACGTCGTGGGAAACGAGGATCTGGTCCGCGAAACCTGCGGCGACCAGTTTGAGGATGAAATCCACTCTGCGCTCGAAATGGGGACCTGAAGCGTGCCGGAAGGTATCGAACTGCACATACGCCCCACGAGCGGCTAGCGCTTGATGATACTCAGGGATAGGGACGGTGTCGCAGTGACCGATGATGGCCGCCTCCGGCGGAACGCCGTATTCTGCGAGCAGATCGAGCTGCAGCAACCCGTTCGGCCAGCGGGCCGCATGCGTGGTGACAGGTAGCGCTGTACAGCGGTGCGCGCGAGCAGCCGCAAGGAACGAACGGTGCTCGAGCTCCGAGATAAACCAGCGCTCGGCACCGACCTCGCCGATGATCCCAGCCCTCACGCCGGTGCCGGCGAATCCTTCCCTGATGTCCAAGATCAGTTGTTCAGCTACCTCTTCCGGGTCCCGACTCTGCACTATGGTTCGAGTCAGGTGGGGGTCGCGATAGTGGCCCGTACCGAGCACGATGCGCACGCCAGTCTGTTCCGACAAGTCCCGCAGCGCTAGCGCATTCGTCGCCGTGCGTGATGCCGGACTCAACTCGGACTCCGGGGGTGCGGGATCGCGCCACCCGCCCGGGTCAGGAGCGGCACCTGCGGACAGTTCCGCTGGGGTTGCATCAACTATGGTGCCGCCGCCCAGTGCGGCGAAGGCGGCTAACTCCTCGACGGCTTCCTGATGATCGTTGAGGAGCCCGGTACCGCGAAACTCACGCATGAGATTGACGTAAATGTGCTCGTGCATCAACGTCTGGCCCAGTTCGTTGGCAGCGACGGGGCCCGTCGCAGTCATTACACTCACCGGTGATTCCCTTCTAGAGGTTCGGTATCCACAGGCTGATGATGGGAATGTAGGTCACCAAAAACAGGCCTATTATCAATGGAATTAGAACGACGGCGACAGATCGGAAGACTTCAGCGATCGGTACGTTAGTGCTAGCGCTTAGCACGTAAGTCAATAACCCCAGCGGCGGGGTTAGGAGACCGATGAGCAAGTTGAGAATTACGATGCACCCGAAGTGCAGCGGATCGATTCCGTACTGCGCGGCAATGGGAAGGAGTATCGGCACCAGCAAAAGAATGGCTGCGCCAGCTTCAAGGACCATCCCGACCACCAGAAGCAGAACATTGACAATCAGCAAAAATACAAGAGGATTCTCGGTGAGTGATAAGAGGAACTCGGACAGTAAGCGCGCTCCATCCTCGAGAGTGACGATACGGCCGAAAAGTGAGGCTGCAGCAACGATCAGCATGATCGACCCTACAGTCCTTCCGGTCTCGGCCAGGGCCGACCCGAGCGCCCTCGGGTTGATCTTCTTCTCGATTAAGCCCAGCAGGAGGAGGTAGAGCACGGCCACCGCCGAAGCTTCCGTAGGGGTAAATACGCCGCCCAGAATCCCACCAATCAAGATCACCGGAGCCCCGAAGACCGGCAGTACGGCGCGCAGAGTGCGCCATCTACCGGGGCCGTCCGAGGATTCGCTATCAATAGGAGCCTTTGTGAACCGCGCCCAAAGCCAGGTATACATGCACAGGATGGCGGTGATCAGGAGCGCAGGGCCGATCCCGGCCAGGAGCATCCCGCCCAGTGACACGCCGCTGACGACCGCGTAGAGCACTGCGGCGATACTCGGGGGCATTATCGGCGATATGACCGAGGACGCCGCCGTGATGCCGAGACTGTAGGTGCGTGGGTAACCCCGACGCACCATGTTCGGCACCAATATCTTGCTCAGCGCAGCAGCATCGGAAATGGCTGATCCTGATATCCAGGAGAAGCCGAGACTCGTGCCGATGTTGACGTAGCCCAGATTCCCTCGGACGTTTCCCAGCGCGCTCTCGGCGAAGTTGAAGATCTTCTCAGTTGCCGAAGTACGGCCGGCGATCGCGCCGAGTAGCAAGAACATCGGCACTGCGACCAATGGGAAACTGTCAATGCTTGACACGATCGTGGGAGCGACGCTCGCTAACGAGGTGTTCGGGCTCAGGACGAAGTAGGCCAGGCTCGGAATGAAGATGGCGAATGCGATAGGAACACCGACCAGCAACAGTACGAGAAAGGCGACAAGAACGAGCAGTAACGTCATATCATTGTCTCCGGTTCCCCGGATTCCTCATCTTCAGCTCGGATCGGGTTGATGAGTTGATGGATGGCGATGAGTCCCATCCCGATCAAGGGAGCCAGGTAGAGCCAACTCATCGACACGCCGAGAGATGTGGAGACCTGCAGCGCTGACAGTTTGACCGTGCCGGCTGTGGCGTAGGTGATGACTAGGCAGGCGAGGAACACCATCGCGCGTTGGACCACGACGACCATGGGCGCTGGGAGACCGCCCCTCTTCCTGGTCAGCGCCGAAGCAGCAATGTGCCCGGCTTGAGTCGCGGCTATCGAACCAGCCCCGACGAAGGTGAGCCAGACGAAGATGAGGCGGGCCAACTCGTCGGTGCCGTCAAGCGGGCTGCCCAGGACGAAACGCGAGAACACCTGGGCGATGACGACCACGAAGACGCCCGCAACGAGCGCACCGGCGACACTCAGCGAAGTGACCGCCAGGGAGCGACGGACGAGTCGGACCACGTTGCGCATGGCAGCTAGTCGCTTGCCACGTCGTCGTAGAGGTCGCCTCCGATGTCTGCATACTGCGGGTCGCTGTAGACCTGCCGCGCCTGCTCTCGGAAGGCAGCGCGGTCGATCTGCTCGGCGTCGACGATCTCGATGACGTCAGTGACGCGCCACTCTTCCAGGAGTTCATCATCGATGTCGGCAATGCACGCCGCAACAGCCTCCTGGGCTCCGTTGGCCGCCGAGTCGAGGGCATCTTGCTGTTCGGCCGTGAGGCTCGAGTAGGAGGACTCGGAGACGACGAGGGTCGAAGCGTTCTGAACATGCCCGGTTAGCGACAGGTGCTCCTGCACCTCCTGGAACTTGCCGAAGTCGATCTGGTTCAACGGGTTCTCCTGGCCGTCGACTACTCCTTGAGACAGAGCCAGATATAGCTCTGTGAAGTTAATCGGGTTGGCTGAGGCGCCGAGTGCTTCCACGGTCGCTCGGCTACTCGGCGTATCTTGAGATCGCAGCTTCAGGCCCTGAAGATCCTGCGGGGAGGTGACCGGGACATTCGCTGTAACGTGCCGCGTTCCCAGCGGCCATAGCGGTCCGAGTACTCGGACGTTCGCGCTCTCACGCAACGGTTCGAAGATCTCCTGCCCCAATTCGCTATCCATGACTTGCTGGACGTCGTTCAGCGAGTCGTAGGCGAAGGCCAGTTCCAGGACTCCCACACGTTGGTCGAAGATGCTCAAGCTTCCGACACCCGGAATCGCGCCGTCGAGCTCACCACCTTGGATCGCAGTGAGATTGTCCTCGTTGGAGCCCAGTTGGGCGTTCGGGAACGCCTGCACCGACACACCCGTCCCGCTCGCCTCAAGCTCGCTCTGCAGGTGTTCGATCCCGCAGGCCTGGTATGGATGCGCATCACCCTGGGTGTGGCCGATGCGCAAAGTCACCTCGCCACCCTCAGCATCTTGGCCGCAAGCAGCCAGGGCCGCGACGCTCCCGGCGACCAGGGCCGCCAGGACGCCGTGACGAGTGAGCCGGCGGTGCCGATTGAAGGATTGGTGAGTACTCATGCAGCCTCCTTGCGCAGTGATGGACTACCGATCGCGCCAACTATTAACTATCAACTACCGTCTGTCAAGGCCCTGCGGAGCCTGTCACAACGCTGGATCGGCAACCTAAGGCCGGACTTGCGCCACCAGGTGGGAATTGAGCTAGAGTCCCGACTATCCACAACAGTTAATTATCAACAGGAGGCAGTGTGAAGATCGCGAAGGTGCACTCAACCGGCCTGCGAGGGGCGACACCCGAAGGCGGGTGGGCCGCCGAACTGCAGCCAGACGACGTCGTCCACACGATCGTGGCTGTGGAGACCGAATGCGGCCTGATCGGCCTGGGCAGCTGTTTCACTACCAACACTCTCGTTCGGGGGGCCCTCGAGGCGCTGGAGCCATTCCTGCTGGGCGAGGATCCGCGTCAAGCAGAGAGGCTCACCGAGCAGTTGCACCGCAACTCCTTCTGGCTTGGACACGGCGGGGCCATCACACACACCATCAGCGGGATCGACACAGCTTTGTGGGACCTGTTAGGTCAAGCGACAGACTTGCCGACCGGTGTGCTGCTTGGCGGGCGCTATCGCGAGACCGTCCTGCCCTATGCCTCGCTGCTGATGGATGAGCCGGCAGTTCTCACCGCTCACCTGCACGAGCTGCTGGGCCAAGGCTTTCGCGCCTTCAAGATCGGATGGGGCCCTTTCGGGCGCGTTAACCACCGGACGGACGAGGCGATCGTTTCCGCCGCTCGAACGGCGATCGGCGCCGACGCCCTACTGGCGGTGGACGCCGGCGGATCAGACGCCAATTTTCCGGGACGTTTGAAGTGGGCACTGCGCACCGCGCAGATGCTCGCAGACTACGGCGTGGCATGGTTTGAGGAAGCGCTTCCGCCTGACATGCTCGACGACTTTTGCGAGCTCCGGCGCCAGTCACCCGTGCCGATCAGCGGGGGCGAGGTGATGACACGGCGTCAGACGTTCGTCCCCTACCTTCTCCAGGGAGCCTTCGACATCGTTCAGCCTGACACTACGAAGGGCGGCGGCTTGAGCGACTCTCGCAAGATCGGATGGCTCGCGGCCGAACGCGGAGCGCGCCTCATCCCGCACGGCTGGAACACAGCGGTAGGGCTGGCGGCTGACCTCCAACTCGCCTCCGCACTCCCGGACACCGATCTGGTCGAGTACAAGACCGGATCAGCCTATATCGACGAGATCAGTAAAACCGAGTGGGTGCTCGACGAAAACGGACACCTACCAATCCCAGCGCGACCCGGACTAGGCATAGAGCTCGACCGCGATGGAATCATGAAATACGCCACCAATCCGGCCTTCGCCAATCTCGTCCGATGAGCGTGGGGATAGGTGATTGGGGCTGCTGCACGCGTCGGTGACTGGGCACACGGACGGGTGGTCGCCATGGTCACGACGGTCTGGCCCTCAGTGGACTCGGACGGCCGAGGGCGCGTCGCCAGCGGCGGGGCGAGATGGGGTCCCCGCAGCTTCGTGGTGGTCAGAGACTTCCGCGCCTACGGCAGGCATCGACACCTGAATTAGGCTGCGGTCAGTGCATCCTCCCGCCGCGACAGAATCTACGCGCTCGTCGGCCTACGCCGAAGTCTCGAGGTGACCGCAGTGTCACCGCAACAGTGAACTCACCTTACTGACGATGCGCTGTCGCTCTCGATCGCACTCCTCGACGTCGCGCGGATCTGTCATGATCGGCGTGCCAAACGCCGCGGCGCTGCGCCGTAGGAGCGCCTCGAGACCAGTCAACATCGACACCAGCTTCGCAAGGCCCTCGATGTACTTGGCGTCGCTCAGCAAACTGAACGGCAAGGCCTGGGCGATGAGGGTCCTGTTATAGCGATCGTACAGGAGTCCGGCCTTCAAGAAGACGAGCGTGTCTCTGACGGCCTGCAGCAGATCATCGAAGTCTCGCTCTAAGTAGATCGGGTCATGGAAAGCCGGTCGATCGAACGCGATCCGTAGTTTCCGGCGATGATCGTGGTCAGCGGTGAGCTGGTGTTCATCAAGCCACTCGGCGTAGTAAGTGCTCGCGACCGTGTACATCCGGTTCAATTGCTCGATTGCGTCATCCCAGAAACGAATCCCCAGCGCGAAGGGGTACACGCCCCACTGATCCAACTCGTGGGCCAAGTCTTGAAGATGTACATCACGCCTGGCTGTCGTCCAGAGGATGAAGTAGTCCAACGCCGGAACGAACTCTTGGGCCTTATGACACTCGCTCCGCAAGGCATCCTCGTTCAGCGATTCATGGGTCCATTTGCACTGCAGTCCTATATTCTTGCCAGCATGATCGCGAGCGAAAACATCGACGCCATGCTGTCGTTGCCCGGTCCTGCCGTACTCCTCAACTGTGTGCTCGTCGTAAAGGATCCGCGCGAAGCCGGCAACTAGTGTCTGATATGTCTGCCACTCCGCTGGCGGTGGGTAGTGATAGGCCACAGTCGTATCCATTCGCGTCGCTGAGAGGTTTGTCGCCATACTGTCACGACGTCAACCTCACCACCTGACCGTCACGTAAACTGGCTTGCCGAGAACGTCCAAGCTGCGCCATTCGCATCTATCCTCGGTCAGTGAGACCTCGGCCTGCAGTCGAGGTCTCACTTACCCGCTCGGGGATCGGTCAGCGGGGCCCCACAAACACCCTCCGCGCCCGGACGAACCGAGGGCTCATGCGACTATCCAGGTCGGGCGGACACTGCCGCCCGCTGGAGGTTGCCACCGCTCGACCGGAGGACACACGCAATGGATGAGCACAATCTGCGCTCGCACTCGACGCTGCAACTGCTACGCCTGTATGCCGACATTCTTACCGAGCTTGTAAGACGGCAGGTGATCCGTTCGCGGAACGCGCCGGCCGGAGACCTCGCCGAATGGATCGCCGCCACCCTATACGGTGGCACGCTCGCCCCGTAGTCCGAGAAGAGTTGGGACGTCCGCGCTGCAGACGGGCGGCTCGTTCAGGTCAAGGCTCGCCTGATCGCTACAGGTGACAACCGTTCCCACTTCTACAGCCCGTTCCGGTCCTGGGACTTCGACGTGTGCCTGTTCATAGTTCTCGACGCGCACACATACGAAGTCCTACGTGCCGTCGAGGTACCCGCCGCCTCGGTCCAGAAGGCATCCTCATGGAGCAAGCACGTCAACGGCAGCCGGATCAGCACCAAGACCCAACTGCTCGACTTCGACGGCTCCGTCGATCGAACCGACGAGACATCTGCCGTGGCAAACGCTCTCGGAGCACATCTCGGATAACGCCGAGTCGGGCAGACGCTCGCCCGCTGCGAGCGGGGGCCATCCGGTATTCAAGCCTGCTCGCCCCTCCGAGTGTGTTGGTCCCGCACACGGATCGACCTACGGGCCTGTTTCTTCGCGACTGGGTGGCCCTGCCGAGTGGCGTCGCCCAGGCTTCGTGTCTTGCATGAGGGCCACGAAGTCGTTGTGCCTGGTCAGCTCCTCAGCATCGAGAGTCCGGGGCGATTGCGATCCGCGACGGCGAGTCATCAACCGCCCTCATTGCTACCATCGAAATTGTTGACCCGGGGGGCGTCGCAATGTCGAACCGAATGCAGCGTAGACAAGCCGAAACGGTGTTGCGACCGGCCTGGGCGCGCTTCGTCGCCGCCGTCCATGTTTTCAGTTTGACGGCGATCATGGCTGCTTGCGCTCCAGGCGATACGGAACCACCGGCACCGACGGCAGCCTCCACCAGTTCGTCGAGTCCTTCCGCCGCTGGCGACTCGACGAGCCCATCACCGCCGCTTGAGCCCACACAAGAAGCTCTCGAGGACACGATGCCCACGGGCTTCTTCAGCCTGGGAACGAGTGACGCTGCCGTCTTCCGCGATGGTCACGTCCTCGGGTTGGAACTACAAGAGGTGCTGATCGAGGACCGCAGTGATGGCCAACGCGTGATCCTCAACTTCAACCGCGATGGGGGAACGAGCGGTTCAGGAGAGATCGAACTATGGGCGTCGGCTGTCGAAGAGGCGATCAGCGAGGGTCCCAGTCCGGTGATTCCCATGGATGGGGAGTTTCTGCTTCAGGTCAGCATTCCGGGCGCGTCGCCACTACTCGATGAGCCGGCGCCCGATGTGGCGCTGCCGCGCGGCGGCGTAGTGGAGGATGTCGCCATGACTGGTGCTTTCACCGGATTCGAAGGCGGCGGCTCGCTGTACCTCGGCCTGAGCAGCACCGACGTTGAGTACTGCCTGAGCAGCAGCGTTGACCCCTCCCGGGTGGTGATCGACATCCGATTCGAGTGACCACGACAGCCGACCTGGCTGCGTGACTAACCACTAACGTCACCTATCCGTGCAGCAGACCCTGGCGCGTGCGACGCGCAACCAGGAATCAATTCACTATGCCTTGCTGCAACCCATGGAGACGATCAATTTGTCTCAGCAACCTCCATGCACCCGAACCAGTTGGGAACGAGTCTTTATGCCAAGGTACTTGACGAGACGCTGCTTAGCATTGGCTACTAGCGTCGGACTAGTTGCTGCGAGCGTTTCCGCCTGCGGACCGTCGAATCGAGACGTAGCTCGGCAGCTAGCGGTCGACTCTCTTTCCGAGGAGTACTTCGAGATACTCGATTGCCTGCGCGCGCAAGTTCGTGCGCTCCCGGCTGCAGGTGACTTGACGGCCGCTCTCGGCGACTGTGTCGAGGTCGACTACGCAAACGCTGACGACGAACACCTGGCGACGGCCAGGAGTAGCGACAGTACGTGGCTCGCTTCGATCGAGCAGGTCGGTGAGCGAACTCGCATCGAACTGGCATCCGCTCGATCTGGGACAGTCGACGGCGTGAGGGGCGCGCTGCATTGGGCCGTTCTCTGCTGGAGCGTTGACATTGATGTCGAGCGGGGCGAGGTGAGTTCCGCTGCGGACACCCAATGTGACGCGGTCGCAGACGCACTCTGTCCGCCGAAGTACAAGGAGTACCTCGTACTAACGGACCTCGAGGATTCGCGAGACACCTAATGGTCTCCTGCACGAACGGGACTAGCCACTGTCGCCCGTTAGTGCAGCACTCCCATCGTCCCGGAAGCCGATCCCTCACCGGGACGCCTCGCAGCCTCGTGGTCGACTCGGTCACCGCCTGCTGTGAATCGCAATTGTAGATGGCGTTCTTTTCTCGGTGCTAAAGGTCCTGGGATGGGAGCCCCGAATGTGGATGTTCCGGCAGGTGGACGCTCATCCGCCATACGACGGGCGAAGTGGCGGCCGCTACGGGGCGACAGCGGGGGCAGGGGCATCAATCGCGAGCTTCACGCCGATCGCACCGAGGAGTGTGCCGGTGACCCATTTCTGCCATCGCATCCATGCAGGCTTGCGCTGTAGGAAGGTGGCGACCCAACCTGCGGCGACGATGATCGCACCGTTGACCGCGACGCCGACGAGGATCTGGATCGCCCCGAGCTGGAATCCTTGTGCGACGATGCTGCCGGCGGAGGGGTCGATGAACTGCGGGATGAGCGCGAGGTAGAGGATCGCGACCTTGGGGTTGAGCAGATTCGTCAGGAGCCCCATGCGGAAGAGTTTGCCGAACGAGTCGCGCGGGAGTTCGCTGGTCTCGAACAGCGATTTCCCCCCCCCCCGGGCGAAGCGTCTTGTACGCGAGCCAGAGGAGGTAGATGGCACCCGCGATTTTCAGCGCGATGAACAGCCATGGGACAACGAGGAACACTGCCGCTAGTCCGAGGTTTGCCATCACCATGTACACGACGAAGCCGACCGCCGTCCCTGACAGTGACATCATCCCCGCACGCCATCCCTGACTGATGCTGCGAGAGACCAGGTACATCATGTTCGGCCCGGGGGTGAGGGCGAGCCCAAGCTCGACGAGAGCGATGCCGGCTGCGGCGGACAACGAGATCATGCATGTTTCCTTCCTGAGACGGGTTGGAGCGAGCATCCCCCTCGATGCCGAGCTGCACCCATCCTTCCACTCCGTGGACTCAGCCACCCTGGACCCGACGAAGGCGACCTAAGTCCTTACAAGGGTCCTCAATCCATGTCGCGCTGGAGCTGGCGTTGTTGAGTCAGGCGCTCTCCGGTGCCCGCGCGATCTCTGGTCGGTGGCGGGTGTCTTCGGGAAGTGAGCCGGCGTGAGCGGTGAGCTTGCGGAGTTGCTGTTTCAGGGCGCGGCGTTGCTTGTTCCTCGCCGTTTTGCAGATGCCGTTGCGGGCTGCGGCGCCGTGGTCCAACCTTGGCTGATGGCCGACGACGACGCACAGATCAGTTGGCGATCCACCGTGTCCGACGCCGAACTCGTTGAGTTGACCGAGTCGCACGGCGGGTCGCCACTTCCGGGCTGGTGGGACCGCCTCCGCGAACACTCACTGGGATGGGTAACTGCCCGGAGCCCGGCCGGCCAACTCGTGGGCTTCGTCAACGTGGCTTGGGACGGCGGCGACCATGCGTTCCTTATCGATACCAAGACGCGCCCCTCCCATCAACATCGAGGGCTCGGCACAGCGGTCGTTGCCCGAGCGGTACAGGAGTCGCGCGCCGCCGGCTGCGAGTGGCTGTTCGTCGACTTCGGGCCCGACCTCACACCGTTCTATATCGAGTCATGCGGCTTCGAGCCCACCCCGGCCGGTCTCGTTCGGCTCAAGGAGCGATCGTAAACCGATCCCCAACCGGGAGCAGTTGCCGACAAACTCGTCGTGGGCTCCCGCCCCGGTGGAGTGCCCGCGTCGATCGCGGCGGTATGACGCACTCATCGCGGCCCGTCAGGGTGTGTAGCGAGGTCGTCATGGTTGGCGTCGACGTCGACCACGCCCGGGTGCTGGAACGGGCGGTTACCTGGACAACTGACGATGTTCAGTGCCAGCCAACCCTGGGCGACGCGCTTGTAGATCTTCAGGTCGAGTCGCCCGGTCCAATTCCGCCGTGGTCATTGGCCCCGCGCGGCACTGCAGGGGCCGGCGGCGTGGTCGTCGCGCTGGGCGACGCCGCCCCGAGTCCGGTGAGTTGGTCAGTCGGCGTGAGCCGGGCGGCCACCACTGGAAGCGTCATCGGCATTGAGACGACAACCGGGCTGGCTTCCGCATCCGCATCCAGGGTGAGCAGGCCCTTCGCGACGAGCATCCGGACCACGTTCAGGGTCGCGACGGCAGCCAGTGCCGCCTGGCCGTAGATGAGGACGGCGGCTAAGTAGCGCTGGTTCAGCGTGGCGCTCAAGACGCCTTCCGGTACGTCCGGGGCGGCGTGTACAAGGTCGCCGTACAACCAGCCGTGGGCCAGATCGACGTCGTTGATCAGCGGCGCGCCGTCGACGGGCTCGCTGATAGCGAAGCCGACGATGCTTGCCCCGGTGATGCGTTGCCACGCCTTGTTCAAGACTTGCCGGGTTCGCATGACACCTTCGTCGCCTCGACCGAA
The DNA here is from genome assembly GCF_021049285.1 of Ruania halotolerans. GTDB lineage: Bacteria > Actinomycetota > Actinomycetes > Actinomycetales > Beutenbergiaceae > Ruania > Ruania halotolerans. The sequence continues at coordinate 64,526 of NZ_CP088017.1, read as the reverse complement.
GGCGCCAATGGCGGCGAGGATTCGGGAGAAGTGGATGCCGTCCTGTTCAAGCAGGAGGGGTCGGACGCGGGCTGCAAGCGACTCGAATGCCTCCTCGGGCGGCACGTCGTAGTGCATCTCGCCAGCGCCGTTCCCGAGCGTCAGCTGTGCCGAGCCATGCACCCACTTGATGAACTGGTCGCGGTCGGCCTGCAGCGAGTGCGCTTCGATGCGCCGGGCTCGGCGCACGAACGCGTGCAGGGTTCCTAGATAGCCGGCAAGGACTTCTTCGGGGATCTCAGCCATCGGCAACTTTCAGCAGGTCGTTTGCAGGGACGTAGAGGACGCCGCTGGCGGCTACTACTCACCGTCGTGTGAGCCACAAACGATAGTGGCGCGACTGCCATTAAGGGACCCGTCCTTCAGGGCGTCGGCGCTGTCCGCCCATTCGCGACGAGATCCACGGCTGATGCGACGCCACGCTTCGAGCGCAGAAACGCCGAGTCGTCCTGGGCGCCTCGACGCGGCGGATTGATGTACTCGCAACTCGAGTGGCTGCGGCGCGTTTGCCTCATTGGTTCAGGAGAGCCAGTGCCCGCCTGCTGCTCCCGCTACGGCCGTCCATACGGTCTCTAGTGCGTACTGCATGTAGTGACGCTGGGTCTGAACTTCACGGTAGTTGTCGCTGGTTGTCTTGCTGTGCTTGCCTCTGTTCATCGGTCGCTCCTTCCTTGAACGCCATGGACGCTCGGATAGAAGACGGACCGCTGAGAGCAGTAGAACTGCTAGCACTCCCGCTACGAACTGAAGGGAGTCGAACCCTCCAGCACTGACGCACCTCAACCAACGAGGCTGCGTCGATTATACCAGCCACCGCCGACACTTCGGTTGGAGCAACTCATCGCCGACCAGTCGCGGCGGAGTGACGCAGTCGCAGCCCGGGACGGCCGGTGAGCTCGTTGGTCGCAGGCGGCGCTTCGCGGGCGTCGGGGTGTCGATGTCTCGCGTCGTTTCGTCGGTGGTCAGCCCTACCCTGGTGGCATGGTCGATAGTCCCGTGCAGCATGCGTTCCTCTCCTACGTTCACGAGAACGCCGAGGCTGTCGAGACGTTGGCGTCGGTGCTGAGTGCGGCAGGGATTCCGGTGTGGAAGGACACAGAGAATCTGTGGCCCGGCGAGGACTGGAAGGAGAAGATCCGCTCGGCGATCGAGGATGGCTCGCTGGCGTTCATCGCCTGCTTCTCCACGATTAGCGTCTCCAAGACTAAGACCTTCATGAACGAGGAGCTGGCGCTGGCGGTCGACCAGTTTCGACTCCGGCCACTCGGCCACGTTTGGCTTCTTCCGGTTCGACTGGACGACTGCGACCTTCCGAACTACGACCTCGGTGGTGGTCGGACGCTCAACAGCCTCCAGCGCATCGACATTTTCGGTCCGAACCGCGAAGCCAATCTTGCTCGATTGGTCGCTGCCATCATGGGCATCTTCGGCACGTCTACCACCTCGGCAGCGACGATCGCAGCCGCCATTGCGACGGCGAACGATGCCGATCGCGGTCCACGCCTCGCCGAAGCACTCAAGCTGGGTATTACCGACCCCTCCAAGATGATGGCGACCGAGGATCTGTTCCTCGGCGAAGTGAAGACGGTTATCGAAGCGCTCAAAGACCAGGAGCGTTTCCCGTTGGGTGGAGGCGCGGGCCCCAGTGTGGTGACCATGGTCGAGCGCGCCCAGGAGTACGAACAACTTGTCGGGCCGCTCGTCCATGCTGCGATCACGCTCGGCGCTTGGGGTGCCGAAGACCACGCGGTCCTTGCCGCCCGCGCAATGTCACGCATCGCGGCGGTCACTAATGAGGTGCAAGGTGGCTTCACCGCACTGATCCACCTGCGAGAGTACGTGCTGTTGCCGGTCATATACGCGGGAGTCATGGGCGCGGTAGCGCGACGAAACGGTCGCATGGTGCGCGCGTTCACGCTCGACCCACGGGTGGACATCAACGGGCACTCGTTTGCGTTGACCGCTGCGACCAGCCCGTGGCAGCCGTTCCGGGAAGCCGACGTGGCCGCGTCAGTCCTGGCGCGTGTTGGTATCAGCGGCGGGACCATCGAGGAACGCCTCGCTGAATATGAGAAGGGCGCAGGCAAGTTCTACACACCCGTATCCGAGCACTTGTTCCGCGTACTTCGTCAGTTGGCAGAACCGTTCGTGCTCGACGAGCAGGAGTACGAACAGCTCTTCAACCAGACGGAGGGCTTCCTGGCTATGTCCGAACTGGATTTCGCAGCAAACAGCGATACCGCCCCGGAGTACCGACGTGGGCGCTCGCACTGGATCGGTCGCATCGGGCACGCCGAGCGCTACCTCGACGAGAACGCTGGTCTCGCGCCGGAGACAGTCCGCGATGTGCAAGGACAGCGCGAGCGCTGGTGGCCCCTGCTTGGTGGCATGTTCGGCAGTGACTGGCAGCGAGCGGAGGTCGCCGCCAGCGCGTGGCGCGACAATGTTCTAGCTGCTCGACAGCGGCGGTTCTAGGACCGGACGAGGATGTGCCAACCGAACGCCACGCCAAGGCGCGGTGATATTCCGACGAGCCCAGTCGTGTCCGCATGGATTCGTGATGACGCGTGGCGTCTATGTGGGCGGTTGCACGCTCTCGACCGGGAATAGTCAGCGGCTAAAGACCTGCGCCTGCCAGTCATTAAGGACTCGGTCGGGGACGTCGAGGCCGAACTGCTTGAGCAGTGACTGTGCCAGCTCGACTCCCACCAAGCGGGGCTCCGCCGCAAGGCGGGTGGCCGTGACACTGAGACTCGTGACAAGTTCGTTGGCTGACATCCTGTACGGACCCGTGAAGGTCTCGTTGCCAGTCTCCGGACACCAGTTCCCTGACGCCGATCTGGTTGAGTGCGATGTCAAAGGTGATGGCATCCTGCTCGAGGCTTGTGGCGACCCGGGCACCGAACTCAGCCAGTTCCACAAAGTAGAGGAGAACGTCCCACACGATGACGACCCCGGTGGATGTGGGGTCTGTCGGCTGCGTCTCCCTGACGTCGCGCAGGTCGCTGGAAAGGACACGGCGGTGCAGAAACTGGCCACTGGTGCACATCCGCCACGCCTCAATGTGAGGGACGACCTTCGGTTCGATTTCCTGCCCGACGGAGTCCTGGAATCGGATGACACCTTCGTGATCATCGACGAACGGCACGGGCCATCCGCGCATCCGGACCGTGTTCTCGGTGATGAACTCGTGAAGTCCGGCCGGCGATAGGCGGGTCTTGTCGTAGGTAGTAGGCCGGATCGAGACGTCGGTGTGGCCAGCAGCCAAGATCTGTGCCATCACGGCCGTGGGGGCGCCCCCGCTGCTTCGGACTCTCCGCAAGGTAGGCCCCGCGGTTGATCTCGTCTTGGAGCTTGGGCACGCCGAGCGGGATGCCGGCCGGTCCTGCGCGGCGGACGAACCCGCGGACGCCATTGGTGGTCGCCAGATCCAGTAGGTCCCTCATGTCAGCCAATGAGGCTGTCGTGACTCGGGCTTCCCGCGCGGACGGACGTAGATGGCGCCGTCCTTGAGTTCGTTCTGAAAGTCGCGCCTGCAAACGTAGGGGACGTCGTCGAACTCGCTGACCACCAAGGCGACGACCTTCGCTCCGGAGGTAAGCGTCAGCGGTTGGAGCGTGAAGGTCGCTGGAGGATCTGCGTAGCGGGCAAGGGCGTCGCTCACGTTGTCGAAGTCGCTCCACGCCTTGAACCGCCGTCGTCTAAGCCGGGCAGCATCTCGGTCATCTGCGCCTCGTCGACGCCGATCAACACAATCCCACCATCGCGCAGGTTGCCCATCGCCATCACCGCACGAGCCGCCTTGGCGCAGTGCGACTTCGCTGTGAGAGACAACGGTCCCTTGACTTCAAACGATCGACTCTCGTGGCCCAACGCGAGGAGTTGCACGACCTGCTCATGGAGGTCGTTCGGCTCAGACATGGAGGAATCCTAGTTGCGTACCTCCACAAAGTTGTGGCGAAATCACTGCGGTAATTGCGGTAGATATGGGTGGCCGGCGAGCCAGTAGGGTGTTGGCCTTCGAGCCCCCGAGTGCACCCACCCAGGCTAAGCCAGCAGCGCGGGTCACTAGTTCCAGAGCCTGCTCGGGCGAAACCGCTACGAAGTTTCGTTCAGGGCGACGGATGCGGCGTTGACGACGTCGCACACCTGCATCAGGGTCCAGTTGCTGGGCCTCGCGCGCCCGGAACCCGTCGTCCGTCACGGTCGTCACGATCCACTCGGGCGCCTGTAGGTAAGTCTCGTCATCGACGCGACCGGCGAAGCGCTCCGACTCTGCCTCGTCGAGTCACTCGCGCTCGATGTCGCCGACGTACGGTACGTCGTGCAACGGTCCCCAGGACAAGACGGCCCTGGGACTGACGGAAAGCACGATCTCGGCGGCTGTCCCGAGCCCCGCGGTACGGTCGCGGCGGTATGACGCGGTCGCGTCGTTGTTGTCGTTATCGGAGGACCTCGATTGCTGGCCCGGCGTCATGACCACAATCCGGGAACCGTCGGTCGCTTTAGACTGGCTGCAACAAGCCCGCCTCTACGACGTAGCGCCCCCCGGGGTGCGTAAGGTGCACTTCTTGACCATCGAGATGTGTCAGGTGCTTTTCAGAGAGGCCCTGCACGGTGCGCTTCAGATTCGCTCTCATCTTGGGGACGAGCCAGCCAGAGAGCTCATTCAAGGTTACAGGCCTCCCCGCCCAGTAGAGCAGCACCATCACATGATCCGAGGCCTTCAGATCCTTGAGAAGGCGTGGATATCCATTGAACTCCTGGATGACCGGGAGATCCCGAGCAACGAGTTGCTCGATAGCAACATGCGCATCGTTCGGAGTCGACTTGAGGAAGTGGCGTACGAACTCGGCCAAAACCCAACTCGCGTTCGCGACGATCAACGTGGCGTCTTGCAGGTTCGGGTCGATCCCATCCGCAAGGTGTGCCGCATCTCGCTTGTTGCGGATGTCATAAATGAGCCGAAGCGTTCGCGGAATGTGCAGTCGGACGCTCTCACTCGTGTGCCCGGACTGTTCAATCGTTGTCATCAACTTCGGCACGGACGGGAGGGTTTTGCCGATCGGCGTGAACGCCCCACCTGATAGCCACTGCAATAGCCGAAAAGCAGCCTCCGAGAAGCGGCCACCTTCAACCGCGTTCGGTCGAAGGTCGTCCATGACGTACCGGCGCTTCAGTTCGAAGAACGCCAAAAACAGTTCGTGGGTGACGTCTGCTGGCGATCCAGCGGCGATGAACGCCGGCTCAAGTTGGCCAACCTTTTGGGAACCGGCGCTCATTCAGCACCTGGATGCAGTAGGGCCTTGACCTTCTCCACGAACGAGGCGTTCGCCGCCGGTCGAACTTTCAGGGTCTTCGTCGAGCCGCCGGAGAGCACAATGCCCGCAAGTCCCTTCATGTTTGTCGCCAGGTTGCGGTCCGCGCAGCGAAGTCGGCTGCACTCCTCGCGAATGATGGCCGCCGATGTCTCATCCTCGTTCAGTCCGAAGTGTCGCGCGACAGCGATCAGAACGGCCACGTTGACCTGCTTGCCCTTCAACGAGGTGCCCAACGCACTCGAGGTGAGGTTGATGCGGGGTGCGCCTTTATCCAGATAGAACAACTGCTCGAGGTCCTCAACTGGAACGCCGGTTTCTCCAGCGACCGCCTCGAAGAAGGTCGTCGCATCGACGACCTCACTTTCGTGCTCGTCTACTTTCGCCGCCTTGGTCTTCGTCTTCGATGCGGGTGCTTTCTTTACAGGCGGATGATCCTGTTGCGCTTGACTACCTGTTCCATCGCCGCCCAGGAGAGCAACCGCCTCTTTAAACGCCACTTGTTGGAGCGCTTCCGGCAAGTTCGCCTTCTCAACGGCCGCCCAAGCCTCTGCAAGAGTTTTGCTTACATCCATGGCCTCTTCCAATCGTTGTGGATCATCACCGTAGCGCGACTTTGCAGTAATCCGCGTGATCGCAGGCAGATTCGGGGCGTGTCGTTGGCTCGGCGAAGCTTCAGGCGCATAGAGCAAGGCCAAGCAAAAACCTCATCGTCGCCTCATTAGGTGGCTCGATCAGATCACGCGATGACTGCACCGGCGCCTTGGGCCTGGACGCCGTACCCACGGCATCCAGAAGGTCGCCCAGGATGGCCAAGCGTGTCCAAGTGCTGATGCCGCAGCGATCATTGGGGAACTGAACCGATGAATGGGAGATGTTCAGTTGGCAGCACAACGACTAGAGCATCCACCTGACCAGCTCCCGCACCTGCTATCGAAGATCATCGGTGTTGGGTCGTGCGCACCCAGCACCCGGGTTGTCGCGTATCCAGATGCCTTGATGCTCGTCACGTCTACGAGCGCGAAGCGTCATTCTGGGCGGAATGCAGCGGTCCTAAACCCACGCGCGCCGAACCGTCCCGCAAGACGAACCTTCACCAGAACGGAGTGGGACACCGGTTCAGCTCAGGCCCTGTGTGACGGGCACCGTGCCGGAAGACCTGTCCGCGAGACTGTCCGGTGAGCGGGCGCCAACGCTACGACAGACGAAGGTACATACAAGATCGGCTAAGCCCGCGCTCAAAGGCGACATGGCCGGGCCCGGCGATGTTGACCCTCCGGCGTGGACGACTCACAATCGTCTGACGCGGCTCCGGGGGTCGGGGCGCGTAGAGGGGGAACGGTGGGAGTTCCTACACGAAGTCGGTCCGCAAATGCTGGCCGAGTGGCTCCGTCGGCTAGTACTCGCGAGATCGGTCTTGTCCTACTGGTCGTGGGAGTCGTCGGCACGCTCCTCGCGGCGAGTCTGCTCGTCGCAGTCGTTGCAGCACTGGACGCCAAGATTCCGCTTGCCTGCGGATCGGCCGCGCAGTTCGTCTGCCTCGACCTCACCCCGAGTGACCCTTTGGAGTCGCAGCAACTCATTGGATTCATGCTCGGGATCGTTCTCTTCCCCCTCACAGCAATGACCGGCGTCCTCAGCCTGGTCGGAGTGCCGCTACCGGGGCTCTACCGTGTTGCCCTCGGTCTCGGCGCGGGAGTCGCGGCGGTGTACGCCTCCGTCGTCGCGGTGCAGTCAGGATCAATCTCGCAGTGTGTCGGGTGCTTGGCGCTGTGGACCCTCACGCTCTTGCCGGTCGCGCACCTCGTGGCTTTCGCTGCGCAACATTCTGAACACCCATCCCGGCTACGTGCGGCACTAATGCAGGGTCGATGGGTTCTGCTCGCCACGCTGCTCCTCATTCAGATTGCACTCGCCCTCCTCCTCGGGTGATCAGATTCCGCGCGCCGGGCAGTGATATTCTATATAATATGAAATCGCGAGCAACGACGCCCCCGCACAGTGACCTCACCGCCGAGAACTGGCCGATCGCCTGCAACATGCTCACCTTCGGCGGTCGCACCCCGGACGGCACGCCCACTGAGGACGCGAGCGCCACCACCTGGGCCGGCCAGCTCCGCCAGGTGCGCGAACTCGGCTTCGACCACATCGACCCCACCGACGCCTGGCTCTCCCTGGCCAAGCTCAGCCCCGAGCGGCTGAACGAGTTCCGCAGCGTGCTGGCCGACGAAGGCCTGGGCATCTCCTCCATCTCGATGACGCGCAGCAGCGTGGTCGACCGCAAGAACGGCGAGCAGAACCTTGCCGACGCCCACCGGTTCCTCGACATCGCCCCCGAGGTCGGCGCCTCGATCGTCAATCTCGGCTTCATGCAGGGCCTCACCCCAGCGCAGCAGCAGGCGCTCTGGTTCTGGCTCGAGCCCGGGCACGTTGACGATCCGGAACTGCGCCCCCTCGCCATCGAGCGCATCCGCGAGCTCGGCGACCACGCCGCCGCCAACGGCATCCAGCTCAGCCTGGAAATGTACGAGGACACCTACGTCGGAACCCCGGAAGACGCGGTGCAGTTCGTCAAGGACGTCGGCCACGACGCCGTCGGCCTGAACCCAGACATCGGCAACCTGGTGCGCCTGCACCGCCCGATCCCCAGCTCGCCGGGCATGATCGACCTATTCGAGACCGTGCTGCCGTACTGCAACTTCTGGCACATCAAGAACTACACCCGCGACGAGGACCCGGCCACCGGCTCCTACTCCTCCGCACCAGTACCGCTGAAGTACGGCGTGATCAACTACCGTGCAGTCATCCGCCGCGCGATCGAACTCGGCTACCGCGGCCCGTTCTGCACCGAGCACTACGGCAGCGACTCCATCGGGGTGTGCGCCGAGAACCGTGACTACATTCGCCAGGTGGTGGGCTCGGCCCTGAACCGACCCGACCAGCCCACCAACCAGCAGGGAGCCTCCGCATGAGCAGGACCATCGAAACCGTCACCGTCGTCGGCGCCGGCTACATGGGCGGTGGCATCGCACAGATCTTCGCCAACGCCGGGATCCGCACCACGATCGTTGACACCACCCCCGAGGCCACCCAGGCCGGCCGGGAGCGACTCCTGCGCGAGGCCGCCGAGTTCGAAGCCGACGGCCTGTACGAGCCGGGCAGCACGGACCGGATCCGCACCAACCTCACCGCCGCCGACTCCCTCGAGGAGGCCGTGGCGGACGTGGACCTCATCGAGGAGGCCGTCTTCGAGCGCGCCGACGTCAAGCACGACGTCCTCGCCCGCATCAGCGCCGCCGCCCGCCCGGACGCGATCATCGGCACCAACACCTCCACCATCCCGGTGCACGTGCTCGTCCCCGCCGTGCAGCACCCCGAGCGCTTCCTCACCGTGCACTTCTCCAACCCCGCCCCCTTCATTCCCGGGGTCGAGCTGGTCGCCGGAGAGGCCACGACGGCGGACGTCGTCGAGGCCATCAAGGCTCTCCTCGTGCGCATCGGCCGGGAGGGCGCCCAGGTGGCCGACACCCCGGGCATGGTTCTGAACCGCCTCCAGTACGCCCTCCTGAAGGAGGCGACCGCCGTCGTCGAGGAGGGCGTGGCCACCGTCGAGGACGTCGACACGATCGTGCGCACCACGTTCGGCTACCGGCTGGGCTTCTTCGGCCCGTTCGCCATCGCCGACCAGGCCGGCCTGGACGTCTACGCCAATGGCTACACCACCCTGGGCGAGGCGTACGGCGAAAGGCTCGGGACGCCGTCGTTGATCTCCGACGCCGTGGCGGCCGGACGGCATGGGGCGAAGAACGGCAAGGGCCTGACCGGTGACTTCGACGACGAGACACGCGCCGAACTGATCGCCTACCGCAACCGCGCGTACAAGCGCATGGGCGATCTGCTCAGCGACCTCGGCCCGGCACCCAAGGGCACGCCCCCGGCGTAGTGAGGGCGCGCACGCGCTGGTCAGAACCGCGGGCCGCCCGGTCAGACCGCGGGATCAGCTGCTCGACTCGTCCTTGAGCAGACGCGGGCCCGGCCCGTGCCCGCCCAACGCGTCCCCCGGGTTGGCGAGCGCGCACTGCCGCAGGGAGAGGCAGCCACAACCGATGCAGCTGGTGAAATCGTCCCGAAGTTGTTCGAGCCCGCGGATCCGCTCCTCGAGCTCCTCGCGCCAGGCCGCGGAGAGGCGCTGCCAATCTCGTCGGCTGGGAGTGCGCTCGTCGGGCAGGCGGGACAGCTCATCGCGCACGCGCGCTAGCGGGATGCCCACGCGCTGAGCGACCCGCACGAAAGCGAGCCGGCGGAGCACGTCGCGGCGGTACCTGCGCTGATTCCCGGCGGTCCGGGTGCTGCTGATCAGGCCCTCGCGCTCGTAGAAGTGCAGCGCCGACACGGCCACCCCGGCACGGGCGGCAACCTCGCCGGGTGTCAGCGTCGCGCGCGGTTTGACCTTAACCATGGTTGAGATTCTAGCGTCGACCTCGTCCTGGCAGGGCGCTCGGACAGATGGGAGACGCACATGGCTGACAAGACGAGCATCAACCCCTTCAACTGGCACTTCGCCGACGATCAGGGCGTGCTGGTCACCGCACCCTCATCGTGGCTGTTCGTGTCCGGTCAAACGGCGATGTCCGACGACGGCGAACCGCAGCACCCGGGCGACTTGCGCGCGCAGGTTGAACTCACTCTCGCCAACGTCCACCGGGTTCTCGAAGCCGCCGGCATGACGTTGAGCGACGTCGTCCAGCTCAACACACACGTCACCGACGTCGAAGCGTTCCAGGCCGGCGCAGGTGACGTCCTCGACCGCGCCTTCGCCGCAGCATCGGTGAGCCCTCCCGGGGTTCTCTCGCAAGTCAGCGCGCTCGGCCATCCGGACTTGCTCGTCGAGATCGATGCCATCGCCGTTCGCTGAGTGTCAGCCGCCGTGAGGTCACGACCGCCGCATAGGCTGCCACCGGGAGGTGCAGATGCGGATCGGAGAGCTGGCCGAGCTCGCGGGCGTCACCTCGCGCACCGTGCGGCACTATCACCAGATCGGGCTGCTGCCGGAGCCGGAGCGGCGGATCAACGGCTATCGCGAGTACTCCGTGCTGGACGCAACGCGCCTCCTTCGCATCCGTCACCTCGTCGGCCTCGGCCTCGGGCTCGATCGCATCCGCGGGCTCCTCGACCTGCCCGGCACCGGAATCGAGGACGAGCTCGCCGGCCTGGAGGAGGCGCTGCGCGATCAGATCGCCACGCTCACCCGCCAGCTCGAGATCGTCCGCGCGGCCCGGACATCGCCGCTGCCTGAAGCGCCGGCGAGCTACGGGGAGTTGGACGAACTGGCGCGCAACTTTCTCACCGACGCAGCAGCGAGACGCCTGGAGGCCGACCTCACTCTGTTGATGAGCGCCGGCGATCCAGCCACCCATGCGCAGGTGCGCGCACACGCCGAGGCTATGGGAACCGATCCGCGGCTGCGGAACCTGCTGTCCGCAGCGATAGGCGGATTACTGGCGGTCACCGAGTCCACGCCCGAGGCAGAGCGCGATCGGATCGCGAACGAGCTACGGACTCTGCTCGCCGCCGCACCGATGCCTGAGCTGCAGAACGCCCGCGTCAACGACCTGCTCGAGCAGTACCGCGCACAGGCGTTCACCGAGCCGCAGCTCGACGTCCTCGCACGCCTCGACTATGAGCCTTGACCGCGGGCCTTGACCTTATCGTAACGTCATAGTTTCGAATGAGGGCATGCGCTACTCCCTCACCTACTTCGCCTCCTACGTGTTCTCCCTGCTCGGGAACTCGATCGCCGCGATCGCCATCCCGCTCGTGGTGCTGCAAAGCACCGGCAGCGTGCTGGGCGCGGGCACCGTAGCCGCGGCCACAGCGATCCCGGCCTTCCTGGCCGGGATCTTCATGGGCGTGGTGATCGACCGGATCAACCGGCGCACCTCCTCCGTGGTCACCGACGTGCTCTCGGCTGCCGCCGTGGCCGCGCTGCCGTTCATCGACCTGTTCACCGATCTCACGGTCGGCATCTTCGTCCTGTTCGGCGTGATCGGCTCACTCGGCGACATTCCCGGCCAAACCGCCCGTGAGGCGCTGCTGCCGGCGATCGTGGCCGAGAGCGGGCTCTCGAAGGAACGGCTGCTCGGGATCCGCGAGTCGATCGGCGCCGCGGCGCTCGTGGTGGGACCAGCCATCGCGGGCACGCTGGTGGCACTTCTCGAGGGTTCGAGCGTGCTGTGGGTGACGGCGGGCACGTCCTTGGTCGCCGCGCTCATCACCTTCACCATCCCGAAGCGCCTCGGCGCCATCACCGCCGCCACCGACGCAACCGCACCACGCAGCGCCGTCCATCAGTTCCGCGAAGGGTGGTCCACGCTGGTGCGCAGCCGGATCCTGATCCTGCTCACGGCCATCAGTGTGGTCAGCGGCGTGGTGCTGGCGAGCTTTCAGGGTCTGGTTCTTCCCGTGCACTTCACGGCCGTGAATGAGACGGCGCTGCTCGGGTTCGTGCTCAGCGCACTCGCGGTTGGGCTCCTGATCGGCAGTGGCATCTACGCAGTGCTCGCCAAGCCGGGCGGCGCCCGCGCTGCGTGGCTGCGGACCGGGATGATCGGTGCGACGCTCGGGTTCATCGTCATCGCGACGCTGCACTCCACACCGCTGATCCTCATCGGCGCATTCGTGGTGGGGCTGGCCAGCGGACTGTTCGGCGGACTGGTGGGCGTGCTCTCGCTCGAACACATCCCGGACGCCATGCGTGGGCGCGTCATGGGCACGCAGAACGCACTGCTCAGCCTCGCACCAGGGATCGGCATCATGGGCGCCGCTGCGCTCACCGAGGCGTGGAGCCTGCAGGGTGCGGCCGCAGTGATCGCGGCACTCTGGGCGGTGCTGACCGTGGTGGCGCTCTTCACCGCACGACCGCGCGACATCGCGCCGGTCGCTGCACCTGACGTTGCGCCAGACAGACCGGACGCCGATCAACGCGTGGCGCGGTAGGCCACCGTGACGTAGGGGAAGTCGATGCTGGCATCGGCGGCGGTCAGGCCCAACTCGTCGAGGAGCGCGGCCAGGCCGCCGTCGATGCGGCTCCGATCATCATCACTGGCGGTGATGTAGTAGCTGCGCGAGGCCACCATCGCCTCGATCGTTGCCCGGTCCATTCGCCGGCTCCACTCGATCCGCTCCAGCTCGACCTCACCGAACGGCGCAGCGATCTGCGGCCCGGTACCGGAGATCAGCTGCTCGGCGGCGCTGAGATGGATGATGCGGCTCATCCGGGCCACCCACTCGGTGCGTTCGTCGCGGATGTTCCAGATCAGGCCGAGCACGCCGCCCGGCCGCAGCACGCGCGCGATTTCCGCCGATGCTGTGGCCGGGTCCACCCAGTGCCAGGCCTGCCCGAGCACGGCCGCATCGTGGCTCGCCTCCACCAGAGGCAGGTGCTCCGCCGTCCCGACGGCGGTACTCACCTCGGGCAGGTTGCCCGCCAAGGTGGTGAGCATCGCCTGGTCCGGGTCGATCGCGGTGACGCTGCGGCCTTCGCCCACCAGCGCCGCAGTCAGCTTGCCGGTGCCTGCACCGACGTCGACGATGTCGGTCAACTCACGCCGGGCACCGGCGAGCATCCAGTCGACGGCGGCCGCCGGGTAGGACGGACGACCCGCCTCGTAGGCGGTGGTCGCCGCACCGAAAGACGTTCCCAAAGTCCCAGGCATGGCGCTCCTTCAGAGTCTGTGCGGCCGACGATCGCCGGTGCGACTCACGCTATCGGACGCACTGAGCCACCCTAGAGCGACGACGAGCCACGCAACTCGCACGCAGTCTCGACTAGGAGCTGTTGCTGCGCGGCATCGGTTCCAGCAGCGAGCCGGTCACCCGCTGCAGTCGCCCGAGGCGCGAAGCGCGCGTACATCACACCGCGCGTATCCACCTCCGGCGGAACGACGAACACATGCGTCGCGGATGAGCGCCACCATCGCAGCGAACCGGGGGCGAGCCCCCAGCGTTCCCCCACGGAGTCGGCGACGTCGGAGCACCATCTGTCATCGACCGTCACCTTCACTGTGGCGATCTCGCTCAGAGCCAACATCACGCCAGTATCGGGCTCTCACACGGGCAGCGCCATGACATTTCGATGTCCGTGCGAATCATCGCCAGTCAAGGGATGAGGAGGGCCTTCCCTGGAATCGAGCGTGCCTCGATCGCACGGTGCGCCTCGGCCGCATCGGACAACGCGAACTCTCGCCCGATCACCGGGCGCATCCGCCCGGCCGCCGCCTCGTCGAGCGCCCGGGCCGCCAACCGGGCCGCCTCGGGTGGGTCGAACTGCACATCCTCGATTCCCCTGACCAGGATGCCCCGGTCGCGCACCTGCGTCTCGTCCAGTTCGGCGAAATCGCCGCTCGCGGCGCCGTGGGCCGAGACGCGACCACCGCGGCCCACGAGGCCGAACGCCGCGGTGCCAAGCTCGCCGCCGACGCCATCGAGCAGCACGTCAAGATCCTGCCCGTCGAGAGCATCCCGCACTCGCTCGATCCAGCCGTCCTCGGAGTAGTCGACCACGGTGTCCGCGCCCAGCCGATCGACCAGGCCCAGTTTCTCGGCCCCCCGGGCTGCTCCGATCACATGAGCGCCTGCTCCATGTGCGAGCTGAACGAGTAGCGTGCCCATCCCTCCCGCGGCTCCGAGGATGAGTACTCGCTCGCTCGGCTTGATGGCCATGGCCTCCAGGATTCCCATCCCAGTGACACCGTCGTGCGCCAGAGCGGCTGCCTCGCGCAGACCGAGGCCGTCCGGGACCGGCACCAGCTGGTCGATGCCGGCCCGGACGAGCTCGGCGTACGCGCCCTGGGTGCCCACCCCCACGAGCACTCGCCGTCCCTGCCATGAGGCCTCGACGTCCGGGCCTACCGAGACCACGGTCCCCGCGGCCGCGCCGCCGGGCACGTACGGCAGCGTGACGCCGAACATCTCACCCCATCCACCGCGAATCTGCGTCTCGAGGTAGATGGTGTCGATCGCTGCCGTACGGACGATGACCTCACCCGCCTCGGCCTGCGGGTCCGCGAGTTCCACTGGGACCAGAACATCCGGCCCGCCGTACTGGGACACTTGTACTGCACGCATGCATTCCACCTCGTCAACGATCGCTCCGGGCGGCACCGCCGCCCCTTCGTTGTTCAGTCTGAAACTTCACCTATGGTTGAGGTCAAGCGCGCTCACGAGCGTCGATTAGGCAACAACCACACGCGACGTGATCGGCCGGCCCGGGCGCGCTGCGGTCGAGACCTGCTCCCACGCCAGCACCAACCGTTCGACTGCATCGACCAGCTCCGCCGCCGGCCTCGTCCACGGGATGCGAAGGAACCGGTCGAGCCCACCTTCGGCGGCGAAGACGGGGCCCGGCACGAGGTAGACGCCGTGGCGCTCCGCCTCCGCGCAGACGGCGGTACTCAGCGCCTCAGGTAGCTCGCACCACAGCGACAGGCCACCGTTCGGGAGCCGGAACCGCCAGGAGGGCAAGCGAGCTCCGATCTCTGCGGCCAGCGCGTCCCGCTGCTCCCGTACCCGCGTGAGGTGGCCCTCGATAATCTCGGGCCGGCCGAACAGCTTCGTCATGACGAGCTGTTCCATCGCGGCCGTCCCCAGGTCAAGGCCCACTCGAGCGTCGGTGAGCTGCTCGAGCACCTTCTTCCCGCCATAGCGGGAATCCGGGGTCCGGATCCAGCCGACCCGCAAGCCGCCCCAGTGTGACTTGCTCGCCGAACCAACCGTGATGGCGGTGGGTGCGAACGCCGCGAACGGCGCCGGCATGGTCAGCGGATCCAGCGCCAGGCCGGCGTGTGCCTCGTCCACGATCGCGACCGTGCCGGCACGGCGCAGGTGAGCGGCGTAGACCTCTCGCTCGGACTCACTCATCAGCAGACCAGTCGGATTCTGGAAGTCAGGAACCAGGTAGGCGAGCGTCGGGCGGGTGCGGCGCAGCACCTCGCCGACGTCCTCCAGAATCCAGCCGCCCGGATCCACCGGGGTAGTGATGAGCCGGCCGCCCGCATGCCGCAACGCTCGAACCGCGTTCGGGTAGGTCGGCGTCTCGACGAGGGTGCGCCGGCCACGCCCGCCCAGCGCCGTGGCCGTGATCGCCACTGCGGCGAGTGCGCCGGCTGTCACCATGATCTGGTCGGGTGCGGTGGGTAGTCCTCGGTCGCGATAGTGCTGGGCAATCTCCTCCTGCAGCAGCGGAAGCCCGTGCGGGTAGTAGCCGGTACTGCCCAGATAGGCCGGCAGTTCCGCCGCCGCCTCGGCGAAGACGGATGCCAGCTCGGGCGGCGCACCCGATGCCGCGCAGGTGAGGTCGATCACGTCAGCATCGGCCATTCCCGGCATGATCGCCCGGTCGCGCGCCACCGCCCGGCCGCCCGGGAGCCGGGTATAGGTGCCCGATCCTTGGCGAGCAGCGGCGAACTGGTTGTCCCGCAGTTGGGCATAGGCCCGCGCCACCGTGGTGCGGGAGACCCCCAATGCCGTGGTGAGCTCGCGCTCACCAGGAAGTCGGACGTCGTAGCCGATGCGGCCATCCCCGATCAGGAGGCGCAGCCGGTCAGCCAGGTCCGCGTACGCCGGCCTGTGATCCAGGGTGCCGACAAGGTCGGCC
Source organism: Ruania halotolerans (assembly GCF_021049285.1). Lineage (GTDB taxonomy): Bacteria > Actinomycetota > Actinomycetes > Actinomycetales > Beutenbergiaceae > Ruania > Ruania halotolerans. The sequence goes on along the minus strand of NZ_CP088017.1, from coordinate 48,515 downwards.
ACGCGCCGCGCAGAGATGGACTGCTTCATGCAGTCCACCTTCTCATCAAGTGGCTATGTAGTACAGGGCCACTTAGTTCCACAGTGGTCTCGTGATTCCCCTCGCTGACCTCGGACCGATTGCTCAACTTCGCGCCGGCCGCCTCCCTCGGCGGTTGCCGCAGCTGTTCTTGGGCCTGTGGCTGTACGGCGTGAGCGTTGCCGTCATGGTGCGCGGCGATCTGGGTGCCTCACCGTGGGACGTGCTGCACACCGGGTTGATCCGCCACGTACCGCTGACGCTCGGCCAGGCCGTCATCGCGATGGGTCTGCTGCTCCTGCTGCTCTGGATCCCACTCCGGGAGAAGCCTGGCATGGGCACCGTGGCGAATGCGATCGTCATCGGTCTCTCCACGGATGTCACGCTCGCACTGCTCGAGCGCCCGGACGCCCTGCTGCCGCGCGTGGGGCTGATGCTGGGCGGCATCCTGTTGTGCGCCCTGGCCACGGCCGTGTACATCGGCGCCCAGCTCGGGCGAGGTCCACGGGACGGACTGATGACCGGCCTGCACCGCCGGACCGGCCTCTCCATTCGCCTGGTCCGCACCGCACTGGAGATCACGGTCGTCCTGGTCGGAGTTCTGCTCGGGGGTCGGCTCGGCGTGGGCACCGTGTTGTTCGCCCTCACCATCGGGCCGATCACCCAGGCCCTGCTGCCCCGGTTCATCGTGGCCCTCCCGCAGCGGGACGTCAGTGCAGACGGCGCCCGCCGTCCACGTTCAGCGTCTGCCCGGTGACGTCTCCACGAGGCGATCACCACACCAGTGTGCGCCGACGGTCCGGCGTCGGCTCCGCACGCTCGTCACCGACCGGTACGTCCATCGATCTGCTCGCGCAGGATGTCTGCGTGACCGGCGTGGCGGGCGGTCTCTTCGATCATGTGGGTCAACGCCCACCGCAGCGACGGACAGGCACCTCTTGCCTGGGGCCGCCAGTCCGATCCGTCCATGTCCGCACACGCGTCGATGACCTTGTTCGACTGGTTGACGGCGTCGTTATACGCGGAGACGACGTCCGCGATACTGGCGGCCCGGGGCGCACGGAAGGTCGCAGGCCAACTGCGCACCTGCACCCCGAGGAACAGTGCGCGTTCCACATGCGTCAGGTGGTGGATCAGGCCGAGCAGGTTGGTGCCCGATGGCACCCCAGGTTCCCTGACCGCGGGCTCGGGGGCGCCATCGACCTTGGCGGCGACGCATCCGCGCAGGTAGTCCAAGAACCCGACAAGCACCTCCTTCTCACTCGGACCGGTCCGCGGAGGCGGATGATCTCGACGGCCTGCCCGGTTCGTGGGGGTCATACCCACCACCCTGGCACGACCAGCCGCCCGCGCCATGAGATCGTGCCGTTCCGGCAACGCACTGCCAACTGCCACGAGGAGCCTGTGTACTCCTCAGTGCATATAGAGCCCGCCGTCCACGTTCAGCGTCTGCCCGGTGATGTAGCCCGATTCGGCCGAGACCAGGAAGCTGATCGCGGCGGCGATGTCCTCCACGGTGCCGACCCGGTTCACCACCAGGTCACGCACCAGCTCGTCCTTGCGTTCCTCCGAGAGCGTGCCACCCATGATGTCGGTGTCGATCGGGCCCGGTGAGATCGCGTTCACCGTGATCCCGTGCGGACCGAGCTCGCGCGCGAGCGACCGGGTCAGCCCGACCACTCCCGCTTTGGCCACCGAGTACGGCGTCTTGGAGTAGGTGCCGCCGCCGCGCTGGGCGGAAACCGAGGAGATGGAGACGATCCGCCCCCCTCCGGCAGCAATCATCGCCGGAGCCAGCTCGGCCGTGAGGTAGTGCACCCCGAACAGGTTCGTGCGGAGCACCCGCTCCCATTCGGCATCGTCGAGGTCCAGGTACGGCACCGGGGAGCTGACGCCTGCGATGTTCGCGAGCGCCAGCACCGGCGGAAGATCCCCGGACACCTCAGCCACCGCGCCGCGCACGGCGTCACGGTCGGAAACGTCCACCCGCGCACCCGCGGCTCGACCACCCGCCGCCGAGATCTCCTCGGCGAGCCCGCGGACCGCGTCGCCGTCGATGTCGAGCACGCCGACAGCCCACCCTTCGCGGGCCAGCCGGTGCGCCACGGCGCGGCCGATCCCGCGGGGCGATCCGGCCCCGGTGACGATCGCCGTCCGTTCATTCGGGAATGCGTCCATCCCACGTTCCTCCGTACTCGTCGATCAGTAGGTGTAGTCGGTGCCGCGCTGCCAGTCCGGGAAGGCCCAGTCGTCCCGGGACACCTCCACACCGTCGGCGCTCGCAGACTCGATAGCCGAGTCCAGATCCGCAGAGAAGGCATCGCTGAGCTTGACCAGCTCGCCCTGCAGGTCGGTCACATCGCCGCCGAGGTATCCCTGGATGATGTCCCCCAGATGCGGGGCCACGGGGGTGGTCCGGGAGAGCACCTCGGTGACCTCCACCTTGCGGACCTGCGGTTGCGGCGCTCGGAAGACTCGCTCCTTGAAGTCCTCGATGAGCCAGGCGTAGGGCTCGATCACATCCGCCTCGGCCACCACGTCCAGGTTCAGCGGCGGCTGGTCCATCGCCACCGCGAGCGCCAGCTGGTAGTCGTCCCGCGTGAAGGTCTCCACCAGCTGGCTGGCAGCCTCCGGGTTGGCCGAGGAGCCACCGATGAACCAGGTGGGTGCCGGGGCACCGCGGGTGATGATCAGCTCCTCCCCGTCCGGGGTGAGCTGGCCGGCCACGGCCATGTTCGGCAGGAAGTCGGGGTTCAGGGAGCGCACACCGCCTGGCGACCACGGGCCGTCCAGGAAGAAGCCGATCTGCCCGGCGGACCAGCGCCCGCGCGCATCCGGGATCTGGAAGGCATTGGTGCCCGGCAGCAGCCACCCGTTGTCGGAGATCTCCTTGAGCAGTTCGATCGCGTTCACGTAGGAGTCGTGGTGGTACTCGTACTCGCCGGTGTCATACCGCAGCCCTTGCCACCCGGGGAATCCACCGGACTGCGCGAGATCGTCCACCTGATCCCGGATCCGGCCGGCGGCACCGAGAGCAAGGGTCATCGGGGCATACTCGCCGTGGTCGGCGATCGCCTGCAGTGCCGACCGCAGCTCGTCATAGCTCTGCGGCGGATCGAAACCGACCTCGTCCGCGATCTGGGAGTTGTACCAGGTGCAGGCCCAGTACTGCCGGTCCGAGAGGGCCGGAAGACCGTAGATCTCCCCGTCCAGCATCGTGATGCCTTCGATGAAGGTGCCCTCGGGGAGCCTGGCCATCGCCTCATCCGAGAGGGTGATCGGGTGCAGCCACCCGGCCTCCACCAGCGCCGGGAGCGGCAGGCCGACGACGTTCGAGTACACATCGGGCAAGGTGTCCGTCTGGTTCGCCAGCTGGAGGGCCTCGGTGGCCTGCCCGGGTTCGTTGTAGGAGTACTCGATCGGCACCCCGATGTTCTCACCCTCGGTGGTGGCCCATTCGGCGTGCAGATCCTGTAGGCCGCCGAAGTGGTCCCACCAGTCCAGGCCCTCGCCGCTGGCGCCGCCCCCGCCGCCACCACCTCCCGCGGGGTCCGGTGGCGGGCTCTCCCCACTGCACGCCGCAAGTACGCCGGCCATGCCGGTGAGTCCGACGCCACCCATGAAGGAACGGCGGCTGAATGCAGATGAGCGGGTCATGAGAGTCTCCTCGTTGAGATCGGGACAGGGAATCGGATGGTGCCTGGCAATGAACAGCGGGCATGGTCAGGCTTTGACCGCACCCGCGATGCCTTCCACGAAGTAGCGCTGCATGAAGGCGAAAAGCACGACGACCGGTAGCAGCGAGATGACGCCTGCTGCGGCCATACCGGGCCAGTCAGTGGAGTTCTCCCCCACGAAGGCCTGCATCCCCACGCTCACCGTGCGCAGGGCCGGGTTGCTGAAGGAGAAGACCAAGGGCAGGAAGAGCGCGTTCCAGGTGAACAGGAAGGTGAGGATGCCGACCGTGGCGGTCACCGGCATCGAGAGGGGCAGCATGATCTGGGTGAACACGCGCAGGAACCCGGCGCCGTCCACGATCGCCGCCTCCTCCAGCTCGGCGGGCATTCCCCGGAAGTACCCGGCGTAGATCAGGATGGAGGCCACGTTCGCGGCCCCACCGAGGGCGAGGATCATGCCGCCCAGCTGATCCAGCAGTCCCAGCTCGAGGGAGAGCTTCACGATCGGGATGATCGTGTACCCGGTGGGCACGAACAGGGTGGCCACCAAGATCCCGAGGATGATCCGCGACCCGGGGAAGCGGTACCGGCCGAGTACGTACCCGGACAGTGCACACCGCACCACCACGATCACGGTGGTGGCCACCGTGACGATCACGGTGTTGAGCAGGTAGACCTTGAAGTTCCCGTCCTCCCAGGCCCGGCTGTAGTTCTCCCACTGCAACGCCTCGGGGATCAACCCGAGTCCGCCGGCGAAGATCTCTCCGGAGGTCTTCAGCGAGGCCGAGACCATCCAGATGAACGGGAAGACCCAGACAAACGCGAGCACGGCCAGGGCCGCCGTGAGGATCCACCACGGCAACTTCCGGCGCACCCGAGGCCCGCTACGAGGCCTGCGCTCCGCCGTCGTGATTGTTCCCAGCCCCGCACTCATGCCGCACCAGCCTTTCCTTGAGCGCTGCGCATGCGCCGGGAGATGACCGTGGCCCACACCTGGGCGATCACCACCAGCAGCACGATCACGCCGAACAGCACGGCAGCGGCGGAGGCGAATCCGAGCTGCGGGATCGAGGCGGCGAATGCCCACCGGTAGATGTAGATCTCGATGATCTCGGTGCTGAAGAAGGGTCCACCTGCCGTCATCGTCTGCATCAGGTCGAAGGCGTGGAAGCAGTCCTCGATGGTGAGCACGGTGATGATCAGCAGGAAGGGGATCAGCATCGGCAACGTGATGTGCCGGAACAGGCCCAGCGCACCCGCCCCGTCGATCCTCGCGGCCTCGTACAGATCACGCGGGATGGTCTGCAGTGCGGCGAGCCAGTAGATCAGCGTGATGCCGAAGAACTTCCACACGTACACCACGCCGGCGGTGGCCAGCGCCGTCTCCGAGGAGCCGAGCAGGTCCACCGGCCCGAGGCCCAGGAAACCGAAAACGGCCGCCGTCGGCCCACTGGCCGGGTCGAAGATGAACCGCATCACCACACCGACGATCGCCGTGGTGGTGACCACCGGTAGGAAGTAGGCCGTCCGGAAGAAGGACGTGAACGGCAGTTTGGGTGAGTTCAGCAGGATCGCCAGGAAGAACGCGCCGAACACCCGCAGCGGGGCCACGATGAGCATGAACACCAAGGTGATGCGCACCGAGGACCAGAACAGCGGATCTGCCAGCACGGCCTCGTAGTTCTCCAGGCCGACGAACCGCTGCTCACTGGAGAAGCCGTTCCACTCCACGAGGGAGTACCAGTAACTGGCCACGATCGGGTAGAGCGTGTACATCCCGTAGAGCACGAAGGTGGGCATCAGGAACGCATAGATCCACAGGTTGCGGCGGCGTTCCCGGGCGCGCTGGCCAGGGCGCTTCGGGGTTGTGACGGGCGCCGAGCGAGACCGGGTGGTCGTCTCGGCGATCAGAGCGGGACTCGCCATCGAGCATTCTCCGAACGGGTGGGTGGGTCAGCGGATCTGGGACTTGTCGAAGGTGCGGGGGTCGTTGCCGGTCCGATGGCCGGCCTCGAGAGCGTCAATCGCCGCGAGGTCCTCGGCGGTCAGCGCCACCTCGTCGAGGTCGGCGTTGCTGCGCATCCGCTCCGGCGAGACGGTCTTCGGGATCACGATGTGGCCGGACTCCAGATGCCAGCGCAGGATCACCTGCGCAGGCGTGACGCCGAGCCGCTCGGCGATGGCGGTGATGGTCTCGTGCTGCAGGTCAGCGCCCTGCCCGAGCGGGGAGTACGCCTCGACGGCGATCTGCCGCGCCTGGCAGTAGTCCCTCAGCTCACGCTGAGCGTAGGTGGGGTGCACCTCGATCTGATTGACGGCGGGAAGCCGCTCTGAGACGGCGGCCAACTCGTCCAGGTGCTCGATGAGGAAGTTGGACACCCCGGCGGCGGCCACCTCACCCTGGTCCGCAAGGCGCGCCATGGCGCGCCAACTGTCCTGCCACAGCCCCGCGGCCGGGTTCGGCCAGTGGATGAGGTACAGGTCGAGCCGGTCCAGGCCGAGCCGAGAGCAGGTGTCCGCGTAGGCGCGCAGCGTGGAGTCGTGCCCCTGATCGCCGTTGCGGAGCTTGGAGGTCACGAAGACCTCCTCGCGATCCAGCCCGCTGGCGCGGATCGCAGCCCCCACCCCGGACTCGTTCACGTACGCGGCGGCGGTGTCGATGTGCCGGTAGCCCACCTCCAGGGCCTGCTCCACCACGGCCTGCGCCTCGTCCGGGCCCACCTGGAACACGCCGAGCCCCACCTGGGGGATCGAGGTTCCCGAACTGAGCGGCACCTGCCGTGCAAACGCACTCATCGGGGTTCCAGCACGAGGAGGGAGACTGCTGGCAATGGCAAGGTGACCGTCGTGGTGAAGGTGCCCTCCGCCGTCGTGATCTGCTGTGCCGGCTCGAGTTCTTCCAGGCCCTGGCGGGCCTTGATCGCGGCGAGTTGCTCCTCGGTGGGCAGCTGCGGTGAGCCGACCTCGTTCCATCGCGTGTGGGAGTTCGAGTGGTCGGCATCGATGCGCCAGTGCCGGAGCGTGTAGCCGGTGCCATTCAAGCCGTCGACGGCGATGCTCACCTCGGCCTCGACCTCGTCACGCTGGTACTGATCATCGGTGTGCCGCCAGACCAGGACGGCGATCGTGCCGTCGTCCTTCGCGGTGGCGAGCACGTCGACCTCCTCGCCCATGCTGTGCCCGGACGCGTGGTCGACCTCGGCCACCGACACGGCCGCGTCGCTGGTGGCGGCGAGCCGGCGCTGACCCAGGTGGGCGAATGCCCGGTACGCGTTCAGGAGCGGCTTCTCGATCCCGCCGGCGGTGAGGAAGGAGCGGGTGCCCTCGAAGTAGCGCTCGGCCTCGATGTAGAAACTCCATGAGGTCGCCTGCGCCACCTGTACCTGCTCGAGGGCGTTCAGGTCGAGCAGCTTCTTCATCAGTTTCGCCTGGAACACGGGGAAGTACTCGGTGTTCTGGAAGGCGAAGTTGGCATTGTCGTAGAACGAGTGGTGGGCGGGGACGCCGGCGTCGCACTCATCGACGATGGCGGGCAGGTGGTGGTACTCGGGGAACTCCGCGATCACCCGGAGCAGTCGCTGCACCTCGAAGATCATCTTGTTGGCGGAGGGATTCTGCTGTTCGGGGGCCGGGCCGCCGGTGGGACCGTAGGTGCGCCACGGGGTGAATGCCGATCCCTTGGTGTGGAAGGAGACGAAGTCCAGCGGGTCGGACTGATCGCGGGTGTGCTGCAGGAAGCCGCGCATGAACTCCACTCCGCCACCGGTCACGGCTGGCCCGCCGACCTTGGCGTGCGGCAGAACGCTACGCACCGCCCGGGCCGTCACGGAGTAGAGGTCGTAGAACTCCTGCGGGGTGCCGCGCCAGTAGAAGATGTCCGGCTCGTTCCATAGCTCCCAGAGCCAGGTGTCCACCTCCGCCGCGCCGTACCGCTCCAGGCAGTGCCGAGCATGTGCGGCGACCAGCTCACCCCAGCGGTCGTAGTCACGTGGCGGGTACGCCCACTGACCGGCCTCGTAGGGGCTGTATGCCGTGGGGCTGGGCACCACCTCGAGTTCGTTGGCGTGATCGGGCAGCAGATCTCGCGGCGTGAAGGCGAGCTCGACGAGCACGTGGTGCCCGGCCTCGACGATCGCGTCGTAGGCCTGGTCGACCAGCGAGAAGTCGTAGAACGGGTTGCCTTGAGCATCCTCGTGGTAGACGTTTCCCTGGCTCCAGTGCGGGATCCCGAAACCACTTCCGGAGCAGAACACGTAGTGCGGGCGCACATGGAATCCGCGCTCGGTCATCTCACCGAAGGTGCGCAGCAGACTGCGACCTGTGGCGGTGTAGGTCCAGTTGAACTCGTCGTAGCCGATGCTCTCCCAGATACGGGTGATCGGCCCGGCGTCAGCGCCGGCGTCCACGCGCACCTGCGCCTGGTGCACGTGCGGGGCGTTCGCATCACTCGGTGCGGCCTTGGGATACGGCGAGACATCGGCGCCGATCCCTGGGTTGTACTCGGGGGGAGTTGTGGTGCGGGTGCTCACGGTCGTGACGTGCCTCTCGGTGATCGGCGCCAACCCCTGCCAGCGGGGCGGTCGTCCTCGATGACGACGCTTCGATGACGCTAGTTCGCCAATTGCAGATTGTCAACGCTATATTTTCTACATGAGGAGCAATCGGGTCCCGGAGTAGCGACGCTGGGCCGGAACGGCGAGCAACGGAGAGCGAAAGAGGCGATCATGAGAGCAACCGTGCCGCGCTGCGCGCTGACCCGCGCGCCGCACCGACCAGGAGAGGCCTCGCGATGACGTTGGGAACCATCGGACCCCGCACGTCCCTGAGCGAGCACGTGGTGCGGATCCTGCGGGCGAAGATGGCAGGCGGCGAGTTGCCGCCGGGCGCTCGGTTGCGCGAGGCCGAGATCGCCGAGGCACTGGATGTCAGCCGCGGCCCGGTACGAGAGGCACTGGCCCTGCTCGAGGCCGAAGGGCAGGTGGAGATCAAACGGCACCGTGGCGCATTCGTCTCGATCCTGACCCAGCGCGACGTGGAGGAGGTGCACACACTGCGGACCGCCGTCGAGACCCTCGCCGGTGAGCGGGCGGCCACGCGCCTCACGCCCGATCACCTGGCCGAATTGGACCGGGTGCTCGAAGAGATGAAGCGCACCTCAGGTGCCGTGCAGCCCGAAGAAGCGGTGGCCCTCGACCTCGCCTTCCACGACGTGATCTATGACGCCGCCGATCACGTCCGGCTACAACGCGTATGGACCTCGATCCGCAGCCAGGTGGCGTTCTTCCTGCACACCCGCAACATCAACTTCCCGGACTTCCCCACTGTCGGCTACCCCGAGCACAAGGAGTTGCGGGACATCCTCGCCTCCGGCGACCCCGCAGCGGCACGAGAGGCCGTGGCCGAGCACATGCGCGGGGCCTACTCGCGGTTGCGGCAACTCGAGCTTCCCGAAGCCTGAGCAGACCAGGCTCCTCCAGGCAGGCACGCTCACCCCGGCCCGGCGCTGAGATCGCCGCTGAGGCTGACGCGCTGATCACCTCCAAGCGGTGCGTCGATGCGCCCCAAGTGCTGGTGCCGTCGGCCGCGCGGTCGACGGTGAGAAATCTGATCGCGATCACACCCATCCGCACGTTCGAGGTCTCCGAACCCCGTGTATCAGGACCCCGATCGAGGTGGGAGCACGACGATGCGCACGATGGTGACGACATCCGCTGCCGTGACCGCCCCCTCCGGAGCGCGCCTACGGACGCCTCGGAGGGCGGTGATGCCGGCACCGGTCTGCTCGCCGTGCTGAAACCGGCCGAGCACACCCCCCACAGGCACGACCGGCACCCCACATCGGGTGCCGCACCGACACCGGCCGAGACCGAGCTGTCGGGCTCCGGTGGCACAGACGCCAGCGGAATGGACGAATCACATGAGGGAGAGACATGCGGAATCGAATGCTACTGACAGTCCCCGCGATCGCACTGGGCGCACTCACGCTCACCGCGGCCCCGGCCATGGCCGACACGCACGAGTCCTGGTCGGGTCAGGCAAGCCTGGAGTCACTGAACGACAGCGGCACCACGGGTGAGGCCATGATCGAGCTGAACGGAAGCGAAGCCACAGTCTCGATCAACGTCTCCGGTGCGGCAGCAACGTTCATGGACGGACCCTTCCCGCACGCGCAGCACATCCACATCGGTGCCGACGGGGTCTGCCCAGACCCGAGCGCCGACACTGACGGTGACGGCGCCGTGAGCACACCCGAGGGCGTGCCGTTCTACGGTGAGGTCAGCACCTCGTTGACCACTGAGGGCGACACCAGCGCCGATTCGGCGCTGGCCATCGACCGCTTCCCCGGTGGTGACGCGTACACCTATGAGCGCACCTTCGAGCTCAACGACGACACCGCTGCGGCTCTCGCCGACGGCACCGCCGTCGTGGTCATTCACGGTGTGGACCCGGCCAACCTGAGCGAGGAAGCGGCCGAGAAGATGAGCCCGCTGAACGAGGAGCTGCCGCTCGCAGCCACGCTGCCGGCAGCCTGCGGCACGGTGAACGTCTCGCAGATGGGCGCGATGCCCGAGGGTGGCGCTGACACCGGTTCACCGGTCCAGCCGGTGGACAACACCGGCCTCGCCGTGGGTGTCGCAGCAGGTGCCCTGGTACTCGCCGGTGGCGGAGCCTGGGCGATGCGCCGCAACTCCACCCGCGCGTGATCAGGTGACCACGGTTCACTGATGATGCGTCACACCTACGGTCGCCGCGCAGGCCTTGCGGTCTGCGCGGCGGCCGCCGCACTCGCCCTGACCGCCTGCGCCGGGCCGGACGACGGAGCTACCGCGCCCGCGCCGACCAGCGCGGGCCAGGTGGAGGAGATCCCGGCCCAGGACGCGCCGACGGCGGAGCCCTCCCCCACACCATCACCGACCACCGAGCCCACCGAGCCCACCGAGGCAGCCGAGCCGGAAGCCGAGCCCGCCTCGCTACCGGCCTCTGAGCCGACGGTGGTCTCCGTCCCCGCGATCGGCGTCGACGCCGAACTCATGGATCTGGGCCTGCAGGACAACGGGCTGATCGAGGTTCCCCCGTACAACCTCGGCTCTCCACCCGGGTGGTACGTGCACTCCCCGACGCCGGGCGAGATCGGCCCCTCCGTGGTGCTCGGTCACCGCAACGGTATCGAGGGCGGACCCGGGATCTTCGCCGATCTGCCGCAACTCGAGGTTGGCGACAGCATCGAGGTGGCGCGCGAGGATGGTTCGGTGGCCACGTTCACGGTCTACCGCACCGAGCTGTTCGACAAGAGCCGCGAGGGATTCCCCACGCTGGAGGTCTACGGCAACACCACCGAGGCCGAGATCCGGCTGATCACCTGCGACGGCCTCAATGACGCCACGGGTGTGCTGGAGGACAACTTCATCGCCTACGGCGTGCTCGACTCCTGACGCCTCGCACCCCTCAACGCAGGAAGAGCGCCCGCAGCCGGGTGGTGGTCAGCCACAATCCTGCGCCCACCATCCCGACGAAGTAACCCACGTGCACGGCGGTGATCCAGGTCAGGTGGCCGACGGAGAGCTGGCGCATCAACTCCACCGCATGCCACAGCGGCAGCGCCATCACGACCCACTGCACCGCTTCCGGATAGACGGTGATCGGGTACAGCGTGGCCGAGAACAGGAACATCGGCAGCATCACGAAGTTCAGCAGATCCATCTGCTGGAACCGGGTCATATAGCTGGTCACGCCCATCCCCAGGGCGGCGAAGCCAAACGCGATCAACACCGCCACCGGCACCATTGCGAGCGCCCACCACGAGGTCACCAGGCCCATGATCGCGAGCACGCCGAGGAATCCCACGGCATAGAGCAGGCCGCGGAAGAGCGCCATCAGGATCTCCCCGAGCGCTACATTCCACGGCGAGAGCGAAGTCTGCAACATCGCTTCATACAGTTTGGCGAACCGCAGCTTGAAGAACACGTTCCAGGTGGAGTCATAGAACGCGCCGTTCATCGCCGAGGTGGCCAGCAGGGCCGGAGCGATGAACGCCGCGTAGGTGATCTCCCGGCCACCCGGGCCTTCCACCGCGCCCACGAGCGTGCCCATTCCGATGCCCATCGCGAGCAGGTAGAACACCGGCTCGAAGAAGCCGGAGACCAGGATGATCCAGTTCTGGTTCCGGATTACCGTGAACCCGCGTTCCAGGACGGACCTGACGCTGCTCCGGGCGCCCGGCTCGGCCAGCGACGCCGCCCCCGCGGGCCCACCGGTGCGGTCCAGCACACTCATGAGATCAACCTCCGTGCATACACTCGCCGCGCCCAGAGCACCCCGGCGAGCCCAGCTGCGGCAAGCACCACCACGTGCACCGCGATGAGCCATCCGGGCACCTCCGCGCCGTACGAGGCAACCCGGGCGAGCTGGGTACCGTGCCAGACCGGCGAGAGCCACCCGATCCACTGCAGGTAGACCGGCATCACCGAGAGCGGGAAGAACGTGCCGGAGAACAGGAACATCGGCATCACGATGAACCGCTGCACGAAGGAGAACTGGAACCCTTCACCCTCCAGGCTCGCCGCGTAGGCCTGCAACGGGGCGCCGAACGCCACGGCGGCGAGCACCCCGATCGGCACCATCAGCACCGACCACCCCAGGGTGGTCGCGCCGAATGCCACCGCGATCACCCAGAAGATCGCAGACTGCACCACGAAGCGGATCACCACGGCAAGCAGATGGCCGAGCGCGATCTGGTCCGGTCGCAAGGCGGTGGCGCCCGGGCCGTAGTAGGTGCGCATCCACTTGAACCCGGCCATCACCGGATAGGTCATCTCGCCGGTCACTGACATCACCACGGTGGAGACCAGCAGCGCCGGTGCCACGAAGGTCAGGTAATCCACCCCGTCCACAGTGCCGACTCCGCTGCCCACCAGTGCACCCAGGCCGAGGCCCATGGCGATGATGTACAGCAGGGGTTGCCCGATCGCGGTGATCGCGTTCGGCACGAGGTAGGCACGCATGCCACGCAGCGTGGTTTCGGCGTAATACCACGCACCGAATCGACGGGCGCGGCCCGCCATCTCGGCATGGCTCGGCGCGCGCCCGGAGTACGCCAGGCCGGTCGTGTCCAGGTCGTCGTGGTGATGCCCCACTGCGGTCTGGTCGGCACGCTCAGTCAATGAGAGACCTCCCCGTGAGGCGGAGGAACACGTCCTCCAGGGAGGAGCGCCGTACGAGCGAGGTCACGGGGGCGAGACCACGGTGAGCGACCTCTTCCAGGGCGGCTTCGCCGTCGTCGGCATAGATCAGCACCCGATCCGGGAGCACCTCGATCCTGCTGCCCACGCCCGCCAGTTCGGCCACCACCTCGGCATTGCGGGCCGAGCCGAAGCGCAGCTCCACCACCTCGCGGGTGGAGTACTCCCGGATCAGCTCGCGCGGGCTGCCCTCGGCCATGATCCGGCCGTGGTCCACCACGATGAGACGGTCGCAGAGTTGTTCGGCCTCATCCATGAAGTGCGTGGTCACCACCAGAGTGGTGCCGGCCTCCTTGAGGCGGAACAGCCGGTCCCAGAGCACGTGCCGGGCCTGCGGATCCAGCCCGGTGGTGGGTTCGTCCAGGAGCAGGATCTGCGGCTCGTTCACCAAACCTCGGGCGATCGTGAGGCGCCGCTTCATCCCGCCGGAGAGGGACTGGACCTTCTCCTTCGCTTTCGCCTCCAGCTGGGCGAAGGCGAGCAGTTCATCGGCTTTGGCGGACAGGAACGTGCGGGAGAGACCGAAGTAGCGCCCGTACATGATGAGGTTCTCGCGCACCCGCAACTCCTCATCGAGATTGTCCTGCTGCGGAATCACGCCCAGGTGGGCGCGCACCGTCGGGCCGTCGGGTCCCGGATCCATCCCGAGGACGCTCAGCTCGCCGCCGGTGCGGTCCAAAGTGCCGCCGATCATCCGCATCGTGGTGGACTTACCGGCACCATTCGGGCCGAGCAGCCCGAAGCTCTCTCCGGGCCGGACCTCGAAGTCGATACCGTCCACGGCAACGAAATCGCCGTAGGTCTTGCGAAGCTCCTTGGCGCTGATCACTGGCTGGGTCACAACGATGCACTCTACGTCTGAGTACCGACAGACCGGCACTCTTATGGCGAGTCGTCGCGTCCCGGGAGGGTCTGCGCAGCGAGTTGACGCCTGCGCCGCCAGGCCAGCACGCCCGCGATCACGGCACCCACCATCCCGATGGCCAGGGTCACCAGCACCAGCGGGCCCGCGTTGTCCGGTGCGAGCGCCGCTGCGAGCACATCCAGGCCTGCGCCGATCAGTTCGCCTGGGTTGTTGGCAGCGGCACGATAGCCGGCCACATACGAAAGCGCCGTCAAGGCCGCCGGGAGGACGTACAGCAGAATGAGGCTCAACAGCCAGGCGACCACCCGGCCGAGCGTGCGGGCGCCACACCACCCGAGCGCCAGTCCGACCAGTACCGCGGGCAACCATCGCAGCGCCACGACGGCGTCCGTCGCCAGCGCAGAGGCAGTTGCCGGGGAGGGCATGATCAGCAGTCCTGCCCAGGCGGTCGCCGCTGGGGCGGCGAAGGCGACGGCGAGGGGCACCCCACCGCGCCGGCCCCGCCCGAGCAGGCCGAGCACGATCAGTCCGCCGAATGCGCTGAGTCCGGTCCACGTGATGATCAGCGCCAGGTAGACCCGGGCGCGAGTACTGTCCTCCAGGCCCGCGCTCAGTACCAGCGCGGCCTGCACCACGGCGCCCAGATAGCCGATGCTCAATCCCAGCGCGGCCAGCGCCGTGGCCCGCGACCGCCTCGCTGCGGGTGCAGCGTGCACCAGCAGACCGGCGAGGAGGCCAGGTAGCACGAGCATTCCGAGGATGGCGGTGAGGTAGTACTGGTTCAGCGGAAGGAGCGCGATGGGCATCTGCGCCGGGAGGGCATCGACCTCCCACAGGTTCTGCAGTGGCAGCACTGGCCCCTGGCGCAGCCACGGCACCAGGCCGATGATCACCGCCGTCAGACCGGCCAGTGGGTACACCCACACCGGCAGCAGCAGGCCGGGCGAGGCGGCCGGGCCCGTGTTCGGTCGAGGCCGGGTGGTCATGCCCTCGATCCTGACATGTGAAACCCATCGCGATCTCCGGGCCGGCACCAGGCGCCGTTGGGCATGCAGGGCCGCACGCGGGCTCCGTCGCTCACGATGCTGCCTCCCCGGCGGACCGGGCGTAGAGCTTGCGCCCGGGTGTGGAGGTCAGGCCATAGACGAGCACACTGGCCGCGACCATGAGAGAGCCGACCGCGAAGAGGCGCGGATCGGTGACGCCCTGCTCGAGGCTGTGCGCCAGGTAGAACAGCGAGCTCACGCCCATCGGACCGAACCAGCCCAGGAACACCGCCTGCTGCTTCGGCAACCGCATGGGCCGCGCCAGCGTCAGCACGAGGGGAACGCGGCGCAGGAGGAGCACGAGGAGCACAAACACGACGGCGGCCGGGCCCAGTTCGACCCATTGCGCCCAGGGCAGCACCACACCGAGCACGAGGAACAGCGGCAGGGCGAGGTAGCGGTTCACCGCTTCGTCAATCGCCTGCTGGGGCTCGCGTTGATCCCGAGTGGTCATGCGGTTGTAGACCGTCCCAGCCACGAACACCGCGAGAATTCCGTCTGTCTGGGCCACCTTGGCCACACCGAGCACGCCCACCGCAAGAAGCAGCGGAAGAATCAGGTCCGGTGCGCGTTCCAACTCCCGGTTCCTGGTGGCCCGGCGCACACCCCAGCCAGCCAGGGCACCGGTGGCTATCCCGATGACCACCCCCACAAGCACCTGATACGTCAGGAGTCCTGCCGCTGCCCCCAGCGTCTGCGCCGGGAGAACGGCCACCAGTGCCAGGCCCACCAACGGCAGGGCAAGGCCGTCGTTGATGCCACTTTCCACGCTCAACGTGTGGCGCAGCCTGCCGGGTAGGTGTCTTTCCGCCGGCTCGCCGGAGACCACCGAGCTGGCGAGCACCGGGTCGGTCGGGCACAGGCAGGCACCAATGAGCGCAGCGAGGGCCAGTGGCACACCCATCACCAGGGATGCCGCGCCGGAGATCACCGCGGCAAGCGGCATGACGATCGCAAGGAGCAGGAGGACCGGGCGGACGACCCGGCCGAGTTCAGAAGCGCGGAACCGCAGCGCAGCAGCCATCACCGACAATGCCACGATGAGCCTGCTGCCCTCCAGGAGCACCACATCGCGCACCTGATCGGTGATCTCCACCAGACCGAGCACCTGCGGTCCCAGCACCACTCCAAGCGCCAGGGCAACCAGGGGTTCGCTGAGCGGCACCTGGCGCATCCCGTAACTGACGAGCGCCAGAATGGCGGCGAGGACACCCATCAGACCGTAGGTCAGGTGGAGTTCCTCCACGAGGTGGCCTCCTTCTCAGGGCGTCAACGGCTCCCAGCACGCTAACGTGCCTGCCTCGGGAGGGCAGGTCGAGCGAAGATGTCCCTCCCGGGCGAACCGTGGCCTGCCCCCGTCGGTGGTACGCCGGCCCTGCCGCGCCGCACGCGATCGGGCCGACCACGGGAAGCGGCGCCTACTGCGCGAAGAGGGTGGTGGAGAAGCTGTACCGGCTTGCCCGGTAGATGTGCTGGCCGTGTTCGATCGCGCGGCCGGTGGAGTCGAAGGCGGTGCGCTCCATCGTGAGGACGGCCGTCTTCGGCTTCTCCTCCAGCAGGCGCGCCTCGGCGGCGGTGGCCGCACGGGCCCCGATCTGCTGGTGGGCCATATGGATCTCCACTCCGGCCTCCCGCAGTGCGTGATAAAGACCCACGGCACCGAGCTGTTCATAGCTCGGGGCCAGCTCCAGCGCGATGAAGTTGGTCATCAGGGCCAGCGGCTCGCCATCGGCCCTGCGAATGCGCCGGATCGTGACGACGTCTGCCCCATCGGGCAGTTCCAGGGCCCGGCTCACCTCTGGCGAGCCGGGCGCCACGTTGTACTCCAGCACCGAGGTGGTGGGCTTTCGGCCGGTGCGTTCGAGGTCGTCGTAGAGACTGGACAGGTCCACTTTGCGACGCACCCGCACTGGCGCCACCTGCGTTCCGACTCCACGTTTGCGCACCAGCATGCCCAAGTCCACGAGCTCGGCCAAGGCGCGGCGGGCAGTCGGGCGGGAGACGCGCAACCTCTCGGCGAGAGCGATCTCGTTCTCGAGGCGCTGCCCGGGTGCGAGAGCACCGCCTTCAATGGCCTGCTCGATCGCAGTGGCGAGCTGGTGATACAGCGGTGTCGAGCTGGTTCGATCCAGTTCAACACGCACGATGGCTGCCTCCTCGGACCCCATCACCCCTCCTTGGTTAGCACGGCGTGTACCCGCGAGCATACAAACTCTAGGTGACAGCAGCATATGTTAGGACAATCGGGTGTACCGATCCGCCTTCGTAGGGCACAATCGTGAATGTCTCGCCGCCTGGCGAGCACCCACCCACGCGCATGCACGCTGGAAAGGTTGGTTACGCAGGTGTTGGTCGTCACCATGGGGCGCTCCGGCGTCGACCTCTACCCCTTGCAGATCGGGGTCGGACTCGAGGACGTCCAGTCCTTCGGGAAATTCCTCGGCGGGAGCCCCACGAACGTGGCCGTGGCCGCTACCCGGATGGGCAGCCCCGCCGCCGTGCTCACCGGGGTGGGAGATGACCCGTTCGGCCGGTATGTGCGTCAAGAGATGCGCCGCCTCGGGGTCAGCGATGACTACGTGATCACCGATCCGGACCTGCCCACCCCGATCACACTGTGCGAGATCTTTCCCCCGGACGACTTCCCGCTGTATTTCTACCGCCGGCCCAGTGCCCCGGACCTGCAGCTGCGTGAGGCGGATATGCCGATGGAGCAGATCGCGCAGGCTGAGCTGTTCTGGGTGTCCGGTACCGGCTTCTGTACCGAGCCGAGCCGATCCGCGCACCACGCCGCGCTGACCCACCGAGCCCTCCACAGCACATCGGGCCACACCGTTCTCGACCTGGACTACCGCCCGATGTTCTGGCCTGAACCCGACGAGGCGACCGCCCAGATGCAGCGGGCGCTCGCACAGGTCACAGTCGCCGTCGGCAACTCCGAGGAATGCGAGGTGGCAGTCGGGGAGACCGAACCGGAACGGGCCGCAGATGCGCTCCTCGCCGCGGGCGTACGGCTGGCCATCGTCAAACAGGGCCCGGCCGGCACGCTCGCCAAGACTGCCACCGAGCGCGTGGAGGTGCCGCCCACCCAGATCGAGGTGGTGAACGGGCTCGGCGCAGGGGACGCGTTCGGCGGCGCGTTGGTGCACGCACTGATCAACGACTGGCCGCTGCAGCGCACGATCGAGGCCGCGAGCGCAGCCGGGGCGATCGTCGCCTCCCGCTTGGAATGTTCCACGGCGATGCCCACGCTCGCCGAGGTCGACGCCGTGCTCGCGGGCACCCCGGTGGCCGAAGTGAACGCGCAGGCCGGCCGATGAGCGGCACGAGCGGGACCACCACCGCACCGATCGCGATCGCAGATCTGCCGCAGATCCGCGCGCATACGCCGCACCGGATCGCCGAGGCTCTGGCCACCCGCACACCAGGTCGCCTGCCTGCACCGGGTGAACGGCTGATGATCATCGCCGCCGATCACCCGGCCCGGGGTTCGCTCGGCGCCGGGCCGGATGCGATGGCGATGGCCGACCGCACCGACCTGTTGGGCCGGATCACCGATGCCCTGGCCCGTCCGGGTGTGCATGGCTTCCTCGGCACGGCAGATCTGATCGAGGATCTGGCTCTGCTCGGCGCCCTGGAGGGCAAACTGGTCTTCGGCTCCATGAACCGCGGCGGACTTCCCGGTGCGGTGTTCGAGGCCGACGACCGCTTCACCGGCTACGACGCGCGCGGGATCGCCGAGGCCGGTTTGGCCGGTGGCAAGATGCTGCTCCGGGTGGCGCCTGCTGAATCGGGCACGGCCGAGACCTTGGAGCGATGTGCCAACGCCGTCAACGAACTCGCCGACCGTGAGCTCGTCTCGATGGTGGAGCCGTTCTGGAGTTACGTCGAGAACGGGCGACTGCGCAACGACCTCTCCCCCGAAGCGGTGATCCGGTCGATCGCCGTGGCCAGCGGCCTCGGTCGCACCTCAGCGCGCACCTGGCTGAAGCTGCCCGCAGTGGCCGAGCCGGAGCGGGTGATGGCCGCCACCACCATGCCGAGCCTGATCCTCGGCGGTGAGGTACCCGAGGACCCCGACGCCGCTCTGGCCAGCTGGCAGGCAACCCTCGCCTGCCCCAATGTGCTGGGTCTGGTGATCGGCCGTACGTTGCTGTATCCACCGAACGGTGACGTGGGAGCGGCTGTGGACGCCGCCACTGCGTTGCTCTAACTCGTGCACTGGCCGTTGCGATGACCGGCTCAAGCAACAGACTGATCGAATCGGATCGAGGAGGATCGCCCACCATGAGCGATGCAGAACTGCTGGTGCAGGCCGGGAGTGCACCGAACGGCCCGTTCGCGCTGGAGATCACGCCCGAGCGGGCGGGCTGGGCCTACTCGGGACTGAAGATCCTCGAGATGTCCGCCGGGGCCGCCGTCACGATATCCACGCAGAGCGACGAGGCAATCGCGCTGCCGATGGCAGGCTCGTTCGAGATCACCGTGGGCGAGCAGACGTTCCACCTGCACGGGCGGCCCGATGAGTTCTCTGCGCTCACCGACTATCTGTATCTCCCACGCGGCGCCACGGCCGAGGTGCGAACGAGCGGGGACCACGCGAGGAGCCGGCTCGCGCTGCCGACCGCGCGAGCCGAGGCCACCCTCTCTGCCTCCTACCATGGCGCCGATGAGGTGCGTCTGGAGCTGCGGGGCTCGGGAATGGCCTCGCGTGAGGTACGCAACTACGCCCTCGGCAATGCGGTGACCACGGACCGCCTGCTCGCCGTGGAAGTCATCACCCCGGGGGGCAACTGGAGCTCCTATCCGCCACACAAGCACGATGAGCACACCGAGGACGAGCGGGTGCTGGAGGAGATCTACCACTTCCGCATCCGCTCCCACGCCCCGGGTGCGGACCCCGCCAGTGGCGTCGGATACCACCGTCAGCACGGCACCGCCGAGCGACCGATGGAGCTGCTCGCCGAGGTCCGCAACGGCGACACCGTACTCGTGCCGCACGGGTACCACGGGCCGTGCATGGTGCCGCCGGGATATGACATGTACTACCTGAACGTGATGGCCGGCCCGGAGCGGGACGGCGTGTGGAAGATGACTGATGACCCGCACTACGCCTGGGTGCGCGAGACATGGCCGGAGCAGGACGTTGACCCGCGGCTGCCACTCGCCGGTGGCACGAACGGTGAGGAGGCGCAGGAATGACCGCACCGGTTGGTGAGAGCGCGCCGAACAGCGAGCAGAATGACACGGTGCGACTGACCGTGGCACAAGCGCTCGTGCGGTTCCTCTCCGTGCAGTACACCGAACGCGATGGCATCCGCCAACGACTGATTCCCGGGGCGTTCGGGATCTTCGGGCACGGGAACGTGGCCGGCGTGGGGCAGGCGCTGCTGCAGAACGCCCTCGACCCGGACGACGGTGAGGAGCCGCTGCCGTACTACCTGGTGCGCAACGAGCAGGCGATGGTGCACAGCGCCGTCGGGTTCGCGCGCAGCCGGAACCGGCTGCAGACCTTCGCCTGCACCGCCTCGATCGGACCCGGGTCGACGAATATGGTCACCGGTGCCGCCCTGGCCACGATCAACCGCGTGCCGGTGCTGCTGCTGCCCTCGGACATCTTCGCGACCCGCCGCCCGGACCCGGTCCTGCAGCAACTCGAGGACCCGCGCTCTCCGGATGTCAGCGTGAACGATGCGTTCCGGCCGGTCTCCCGGTTCTGGGATCGGATCATCCGGCCGGAACAGCTGATCGCCTCGCTGCCGCAAGCGATGCGGGTGCTCACCGACCCGGCCGAGACCGGGGCCGTCACCCTGTGCCTGCCGCAGGACGTGCAGGCCGAGGCGTTCGACTTCCCGCTGGCGTTGTTCCGCGAGCGCACCTGGCACGTGGCCCGGCCCGTCCCGGAACCGGCTGCCCTCGAGCGCGCAGCCCAGGTGATCCGCACAGCGAAACGGCCACTGCTGGTGGCCGGCGGCGGGGCGATCTACTCCGGCGCGAGCGAGGCGCTCGAAGCGTTCGCGGACGCGACCGGCATTCCGGTAGCAGACACCCAGGCCGGCAAGGGTGCGCTGCCTGCGGACCACCCGTGCGCCGTCGGGGGTGTGGGGTCCACCGGTGCGGCGGCCGCGAACGCACTCGCCGCACAGGCCGATGTGGTGATCGGCGTGGGAACCCGCTACTCGGATTTCACGACGGCGTCCCACACGGCCTTCGCCGACCCGGACGTGCGCTTCGTCAACCTGAACGTGGCAGGCTTCGACGCCGCCAAACACAGTGCCGAGATGCTGGTGGCGGATGCCCGCGAGGGTCTGACGGCGTTGGCCGGTTCCCTGCACGGCTACCGGGTCGACGAGCGCTACAGCGCCGAGGCGCGTACCCGCGCCGAGGACTGGGCACGGGTGACGGCGGAGCTGACTGGTGCAGGCAGCTCCGGTGCGGGAAGGTCCAGCGAGGCGAGCGCCGATGTGGGCGGCGCCGCAGCATCTGCCTCCGGCGAGAACAGCGGCCACGCACCCCTGCCGGCGCAGGTGCGGGTGTTCGGGGCGTTGAACGAGCTGATGGGCGCCGAGGACGTGGTGATCAACGCCGCCGGGTCGATGCCCGGTGACCTGCAGGCGCTGTGGCGGGCCGCCGGGCCGGCGCAGTACCACCTGGAGTACGGCTACTCCTGCATGGGGTATGAGATTCCGGCCGCCATCGGGGTTCGGCTGGCGCGCCCGGAGCCGGAGCATCAGGTGGTGGCGATCGTCGGAGACGGCACGTACCAGATGATGCCTACCGAATTGGCGACCATCGTGGCCGAGCGGCTCAAGGTGATCGTGGTGGTCCTGCAGAACCACGGCTTCGCCTCGATCGGCGCGCTCTCGGAGTCAGTGGGATCACAGCGATTCGGCACCGAGTACCGAATGCGCGATTCCGGCTCCGGCCGCCTCGAGGGCGACCACGTGGGCGTGGACCTGGCCGCCAACGCCGCCAGCTTCGGGGTGCGGACCATCTCCGTGGACACGATCGAGCAGTTCCGCAGCGCCTATGCCGAGGCGGCGGCCGCCGACGATGCCACGGTGATCGTGATCGAGACCGACCCCCGTGGTCCGAACCCCCCGGCCACCAACGGCTGGGACGTGCCGGTGGCCGAGGTGTCCCGGCTGGAGAGCACCCAGCAGGCCTACGCGGCGTACGCCGAGCTCAGGGCGAGGCAGCGGCACTACCTGTAGGGCCGCCGTCGGCGATCTCGCCCCTCTGCTCTGCGCCGGGGACCCTGCCCCGGGGCGCGGCCGGACCTGCTCGCCCAGGAGCTCCGCTCAGGGAACGGTGTACCCGGCGGCGCGGAACAGCTCGTACCACTCCGCCCGGGTGAGCGGGATGTCCGAGCCTGCCGCTGAAGCCGTCACCCGCTCCGGTGTGGTGGTGCCGATGACCACCTGCATCTGCGCCGGGTGCCGGGTGATCCACGCGACTGCGATGGCAATGGCCGGTACGTCGTACTTCGCGGCGAGCCGATCGATCACCGCGTTCAGCTCCGGATAGCGCTCGGATCCCAAGAACGGGCCGTCGAAGAACCCGGCCTGGAACGGGGACCACGCCTGTACGGTGATGCCGTTCAGACGGCAGTAATCGAGGAGGCCGTCCTCACGCGCGATCGACTGGTCCAGGTTCTGCATGTTCGCCGCCACACCCTGGGCGATCATCGGCGAGTGCGTGATGGACAGCTGCATCTGGTTCGCCACGATCGGCTGAGTCACGGCCGTCTTCAGCAGATCGATCTGGCGCGGGGTGTGATTGGAGACGCCGAAGTGGCGCACCTTCCCGGCGGCGGCGAGCTCGTCGAAGGCGCGGGCCACCTCCTCGGGCTCCACGAGTGCGTCCGGGCGGTGCAGCAGCAGGATGTCCAGGTAGTCCGTGCCGAGCGCCTCCAGTGACCCGTTCACACCGGAGATGATGTGCTCGTAGGAGAAGTCGAAGTAGGGGCCGTTCTCGCGGACGATGCCGGTCTTGGACTGGATGATCAGCTGCTCGCGCTGGGAGCTGCTCAGCTGCATGGCTTCGGCGAACCGTCGTTCACAGCCGTGCGTCTGCGAGCCGTAGATGTCGGCGTGATCGAGGAAGGTGATACCGGCGTCGGTGGCCGTGCGCACCAGGGTGCGCACCTCGTCGTCGGTCTTGTCCTGGATGCGCATCAGCCCGAGCACCACGTTCGGTGCGGTGAGATCGGTGCCTGGCATGGTGAAGGTCTTCATTGGGCTCCTCAGCAGGATGGTGAAAGTGGCGGTCAGGCGGCGGAGAGCCGGGCGACCTGGTCGTCGGTGAGCTCCACGGCGGCGGCGCCGACCGAGTCGAGGATGCTCTCCGGGCGGGAGGCACCCGGGATCGGCACCACCACGGGGGCAAGTGCAAGCTCCCAGGCAAGTGTCACCTGATAGACGCTCACCCCCACCTCCTCGGCCACGGCCTGGAAGGTGGCGTGCTGCGCACCGAGTTCGGCGGCATTGGCGATGCCACCGAGCGGGCTCCACGGAAGGAAAGCGATCCCCAGTTGGGCGCAGTGCTCCAATTCGCCCTGACTGGAACGGAACCGCGGGGAGAACTGATTCTGCACACTGACCAGGCGGCCGCCGAGAATCTCGTTCGCCTCGTCGATCTGCGCGATGTCCGTATTCGAGATGCCGGCCATCTGGATCACGCCTTCGTCCAGCAGCTCCGCGATCGCACCCATCGAATCAGCGAACGGGACCTCGGGATCGGGGCGGTGGAACTGGTACAGCCCGATCGCCTCCACGCCGAGGCGCCGCGCGGAGTCCTTCGCGGCCGCCTTCAGTCGTTCGGGGCGTCCATTCTTGGTCCAGGACCCGTCACCTGGGCGTTCGGTGCCGCCCTTGGTCGCCACCAGCACCTCGTCGGCACCGACGCTGCGCTCGCGCAGAGCCCGTGCAACGAGCACTTCATTGTGACCTTCCTCGCCGGCATCGCGGTGATAGGAGTTCGCCGTATCGATCAGGGTGACGCCCGCGTCGAGTGCGGCGTGAATCGTGGCAATCGACCGTTGCTGGTCTGGCCGCCCCTCGATGGACATGGGCATCGCGCCGAGCCCGATGGCGGATACGGTCCGCCCTCCGATGGTGCGTTGCTGCATTTCCGATCTCCTCTACGAGATGGTGCGCCGGGATCGTGACCCGGCCCGATAGATGGATCTACCCTAGGAACCCTCGAATCTAGAAGTCCAACAACTCTCACATGTGGGATTGAGAAGCGGAAGTGATCTGATGGATCTGCGGCAAATGGAGTACCTCGTCGCCCTTGCCGACGAACGTCACTTCACCCGGGCGGCCGCCGTCGCCGGCATCTCCCAGTCTGGCCTCTCCGCGGCAATCCGCAGCCTGGAGAGCGAACTGGGCACCACACTGTTCACCCGCACCACCCGCAGGGTGGAGCCCACCGAGGCCGGTTACGCGCTACTGCCGTTCGCGCGATCGATGTTGGAGCAGGCTGCGGGCGCACGGGATGCGGTGGTCCGGGCCGGCGCGGCATTGTCCGGGCGGTTGCGGATCGGCGCGGAGCAGTGCCTCGGCATGGTCGATGTGAACGGGCTCCTGGAGCGATTCCACCGCAGGCACCCGCTCGTGGAGACCCACTTCGCGCAGGCGGGCTCCCTCGATCTGGTCGCGATGATTCGCTCCGGCTCGCTGGATGTGGCGTTCGTGGCCACCGAGAAGCACCTCGGAACGCTGCGGCATACGACGATCGGCCAGGAGCCCCTGGTTGCGCTGATGCTGCCCGATCACCCCCTCACCGCTGTGCCCGACGTGTCATGGGAGTCCCTGCAAGATCACGAGTTCGTGGACTTCGGCACCTCCTGGGGGGTGCGCACGCTCAACGACGACGCCTTCACCAGCAGAGGCCTGCACCGGCGGGTGCGGTGCACGGTGAACGATGTGCACACCCTGTTGGACCTGGTGGCTCGCGGCCTGGGAATCGCCGTGGTCCCGCAGCACGTGGCGGCCAAACCGCAGGCCGAGGCACTGGCCATTCGTCCGCTGGCGCAGGCGGATTCAGCACGGTGGACGGTCTCGGTGCTCAGCTCGGCCTGGGACCAGGCCGAGTCGCCGGCCACCTACCTGCTGGATTTGCTGCCTGTCCCGGCCGGGCGCTGACGTACACGGCCGCGATGGCTTAGGCGCTCGCCGCCTCGGTCCCATAGCGTTTGGCTGCCCGCGCCTTGGCCTTGGCGGCCTCGGTCTCGCGATCCTTCGGCGGCGCCTTGGTGGTCAGGTCCGCAAGCAGATGTTCGGTGGTGTGGGCGATATCGGCCACCGCCTGGTCGAACGCTTCGGCGTTCGCGGCGGAGGGTTTATTCATCCCGCTCACCTTGCGCACATACTGCAGTGCGGCGGCGTACACCTCTTCGGAGGTCGCGTGGGGTTCGAAATTGTGCAAGGGGCGAATGTTGCGGCACATGGTCCGAGACTGGCACGGCGGCGCCTGTTGCGCTAGAGGAAACGGGCCGCCGTTCGGGAACGCTGCGGCGCGCTAGCCACGTCAGGCGGGCGGGGAACCGGTCCCGGATCTGGTGCGCCGCAGGGCGGCACGCATGAGCACGGTAACTACCAGGATGACAACCGCGACGGCGACGGCCGTCACGCCCACCGAGGGTGCGGATGGTTCGCCGGTGAGGCGGGCCACGGCTATCCACCCCACGCCCCAGGCCATCGCCGCAGCAATCGCGAACCGAGCACCATAGCTGCGCGCGTACACCGCGGCGAGGACGAGCACGGCGATCAGGATGAAGATGGTGATCGCCTCGGCGAGCAGGCCCGTGGGCGGCATCCCCGCGGCCACCAGCGCCGCCGCGAGGTTCGCGCAGGTCGCCACGGCAACCCAACCCAGGTAGAGCCCGAAGGTGCCGTCCACCACCACGAGCTCGGCGCGCCCAGCGGGCCGGTGCGCGGTGAGGCGGGCCAGCACCACCTTGAGTACCACCGCCAGAGCCAGGATCACCGCGACGCTCGCCCAGAGCCAGCCGAGCTGAATCGTCAGCAACCAGGCACCGTTGAGCAGCATCGACGCAGCCGCCCACCACCCCACGGCGCGCGCTCGTGCCGTGGCGCTCACCGGCAGCCACTGCCAGACCACATACCCGGCCAGACCCAGGTAGATCACCGACCAGATCCCGAACGCCCCGCTCCCAGGCGCGATCAGCGTGGCATCAGCCGCGAGCGCGCCGCCCGCGGCCTCGGATACCTCCGTTCCGCCCAGTGCGCCGACCCCGAATGCCGTGGCCACCGCGCAGAGCACGGCCGAGGCCGTGACGGCGATCCGGCGCACGAGGTCGTTGCTCACTCATCCAAACTACCCATGCGGCCCGCCCGCCGTTCTGATTCCACGGACACACCTTCCGCGCGCGGACACACCTTCCAACCTGTGTCGGGACTCGGAAGTTGTGTCTGCGTCGAGGAAGCTGCTCGCTATCAGTGGTGGTCAGGTGCGTGCAGGATGGATCTCGATGCGACATCCGTCCGGATCTGTCACATGCACCGCACGCACGGCGTCGACCACCACCCGCGCCTGGTACCCGGCCGCACTGAGTCGCACCGCGAGCGCATCGAGGTCCTCGGTGGTCTCGAACCCGAGCCGAGCGATTGATGTGCGATCCGCGAACGGAGAGGCTGCAGACGACGTCGGATACTCGCCGCTCATCGGCTTGTGCAGCCCGATCACGCCCGAGACATCAGATGCACGCAACGCCTCCCACCACTCGTTGGCGCCTGCCTCCGGAACGAATCCGAAGGTGCCGAAGAAGGTCCGATCGGCTTCTCGGTCCACGCTCGGACGCACCATGGTGACGCTCAGGCGAGGGTCGCCTTCGCCGTCATGACCCAGGTACCCGTACAGGTCGTCCTGATACTCATTGATCCAGATACCTCCGCCGGTGGGGTCGGTAACGCCTGCGTGCTGGCCGTAGGACTCGTCCCACACCGTCGTCGAGATCCCGCGAGACTCCAGTTCGGCCGCCGCGGCGGCGGCACTGCGCGTCAGGAGCACCAGTTGTGTCTCGCCGGGAGCGGCGCCGATGTCGCTCGATGCCGCCTGATGCACGCCGACCCACCCGGCACCGGCGCGCAGCACTCCGAACCAGTCGCCTGCGGTCGTCAGCACTTTGCGCATGCCCAGGGTCTCGAGGAATGCCACCATTGCCGGCGGGTCTGCGCTGAACCGATAGGGACTGACGGCGAATTCGACCTGACTCATGACTCCTCCTCCACGGACTCCAGGTACGCCGTCAGTGCCCGTTCAACGCACGCCGAGAGGGAGACGCCCTCATCGATCGCGCGGTGCTTGATCGCCCGGACGAGTTCTGGCGGCAGGTAAACATTGCACTGCACCTTCGCTGCGGCTTGCATACTCGCATGCTAGCAATCTAGACATTAGCCTGCAACGGCCGACGACTCGACGGCGCTACTCGCGTTCCGGCTCGCCGCAGTGTTCGACTGCCGGAACGAGGAACTCTTCGAGCCCTGATCCGTCACGGACACACCTTGCGTGCGCGGACACACCTTCCAGCCTGCGTCGGGACTCGGAAGGTGTGTCCGCGTCAGGGGCGTCCGCGATTCACCGACCGAACGTGGCGTTCACCCGCTCGAATGCCGCCGGCAACTGCTCGCGCACCTCACCGGAAACCCCGAACAGCATTGTGGACAACGGCTGGCCATCCGACCATGCCGTGCCGTGCCGCAATCGGTCGCCGAGCTCGGCGTCGATGGCAGCGACCTCGGCCAGGAGGGCCTCGTGGGCGCGCCGGTCGTCCACAATCGCCCCAAGGGGGGTGTCCCAGCCAATCGAGCCCACCGGCGAACTCTGCCGAGGATCCTCGATCACCCACTCGTGAGAGCCCGAACCCACCTCACACGGCTCGCACCCGGGTAGGGCGATTTCCGCCGTCGTGTTCGCGGGGATCACGGCATGCACCCGCAGGGTGCCATCACCGGTTTCAGCCCAGCTGGACTCGGCCAGTCCGTAGGGGGTCTCCTGCCGCGCCGACGCCAGTTCCATGCCCTCGATCGGCACGGGCGCGATCCGCAGCTTCGCATAGCCCGGGGCCGCCGGTGCGAGGCCGGCCAGGCCGCGGTGCAGCCAGTCCGCGATCGCGCCGAAGGCGTAGTGATTGAAGGACGTCATCTCACCGGGGTTGATGGAGCCGTCCGGGAGCATCGAGTCCCACCGCTCCCAGATCGTGGTGGCACCCATGGTCACTGCATACAGCCAGGACGGCACCCCGGTCTGCAGCAACAATCGGCCCGCGGCGTCGGCATGCCCAGTCACCGTCAGCGCGTCGGCGATGATCGGGGTGCCGACAAACCCGGTGCCGATCACATACCCGTCCCGGCGCACGATCTCCGCCAGCCGGTCCCCCATCGCCTGAGTGGTCTCAGCATCAACGAGGCCGTAGGAGATCGCCATCGCATAGGCGGTCTGGGAGTCAGAGACGATCCGCCCAGCCCCGGTGACGTACTCGCGCACCCACGCCTGACGCGCACGCTCGGCGTAGTCGCCATAGTGGGCAGCGTCCTCGGTATGCCCGAGGATCGTGGCCGCCCGGGTGAGCACCAGCGCTGAACGCACCACGTGTGCGCTGGCCACGATGTCCTTGTCGGTGCGCGCGCCGCCCGGCTGGTCCGGCGGTGCGGCCGGGTCGAGCCAGTCACCGAACTGGAAGTCGCCCTCCCACAGCAATCGGTCTCCGGCCAGGCCGACCAGCACGTCCACCCACGACTTCATCGAGGGGTACTGCTCCTGCAGCGCCGCCCGGTCACCGAAGCGATCGAAGAGCACCATCGGCACCACCGTGGCCGCATCGCCCCACGCCGCGGCCGCCTTCGGCTCACCGAGCACATGGGGCACCACGAACGGAGCGATCCCATCGGCGCGGCGCTGCTCGATCGCCACGTCACGCAACCACGAGGTCAGGAAACCATCGGAATCGAACAGCGTGGCCGCCGTCGGGGAGAACACTTGGATGTCCCCGGTCCACCCCAGGCGCTCATCACGCTGTGGGCAGTCGGTGGGAAGGGAGACGAAGTTGCCGCGCATCCCCCACACCACGTTCTCGTACAGGCGGTTCACGAGCTCATGGGAGCTGGTGAACCAGCCGGTGCGGCGCATATCGCTGCTGATCATCACCGCCGTGAACGCCGCCGGATCGAGATCACCCGGCCAGTCGCTCACCTCGGCGTAGCGGAATCCGTGGAAGGTGAACTCGGGTTCGAACACATCATCGCCGCCGGAGCAGGTGAGCGTGTCCGTGGCCTGGGCGTACCGCAGCGGACGGATGCCGAGCTCATCGTGCTCGAGCACTTCCGCATGCCGGAGCGTGATGGTGTGCCCTGCGGGCCCGCTCACCCTCACCCGCAGCCGCCCGACGAGGTTCTGGCCGAAATCGAGCACGGTCTTCCCGGATGGCGTGGTGATCACCTCAGCCACCGGCAGCTCATCCACACGCCGCACCGGTTCGGCCGGGTCGGCTTCTGGCACCACGCCAATGTCCGTCACGACGGCGGCCGGCCAGGTCGAGTCGTCAAAGCCCACCTGATCCCAACCCGGCAGGGCTCGCCGGGCATCAACGGCCTCACCTTGATACAGGCCACTCGCCGTGATCTCCCCGACGGCGGCCGCTCGCCACTCCTCGTTGGTCACGATCACCTGGGTGGTGCCGTCCGCGAGTTCGATATGGAGCTGTGCGGCAACGACGGGCTGGTCACCGTAAATCCGGCGGCCTGCGCCGTGGAAGCCGAACTCTTCCGTCCACCAGGCGCCGGCAAACCGGATGCCGATCGCATTGGCGCCTGGCCGGATCAGATCGGTCACATCGGTGGCCTCATGCACCAGGCGTTCGTGATAGTCCGTCCAGCCCGGCTTGAGCACAGCATCATCGACATCAGTTCCGTTGATGCTCGCTTGATAAACGCCGCCAGCCGTGGCGTACAAGGTGGCGCTACGCACCGGTCCAGCGACCTCGATCTCGGTGCGCGCCCTGCCTGGGCACGCCACACCCACAGGCTCGGCCAGCCCGATGAACGCGGCCTGCCATTCGCCCTCGGCGAGGAACGTACTGCGCAAGGCGACCGGTTCGGACCACTCGGTGGTGACGCCGTCTGTGGAGGTGACCCGCACCTGCAGTTCATGGTGTGCATGCGGTTCCAGCGGTGCGAAGGGCCAGTCGACGAAAACGGACTCCGCTGTTTCCAGCCGGACCGGCTCACCCCCGTCCAGCCGGATCTCGGCCGCGGCCTGCCGCCACGGCTCATCCGACTCAACGATCCAGGTCACACGAGGCGTTGGACCATCGGCCAGTGGTGCGTCATTACGTCGTTCTACCCGGACCCGGGTGACGCGAGAACTCATGCGAGATGCTCCCATTGTCGAATGTCAGCCTTTGACGGCGCCGGAGGTGAGTCCGGCGACGATCTGGCGGTTGAAGAAGATGTACATGATCAGTGGCGGGATGGTGATCAGCAGAATGTCCATGAACAGCAGATTCCACTGGTTCGAGGATTGACTCTGGAAGTTGTAAAGGGTCAGTTGCACGGTGGCATTGTCATCGCCAGGCAGGAAGTACAACGGGTTGGCGAAGTCGTTGAAGATCTGCACCGACTGCACCACGATCACCGTGACGACCGTGGGTTTCATCAACGGCAGGATCACCCCGAGGAAGATCCGGAACGGGCCAGCCCCATCGATGATCGCCGCCTCGTCCAGCGACCGTGGGATCGTGGCGACGAATGCCCGGAACAGAAGGATCGAGAATGCCAGCCCGAACGTGATCTCGATCAGGATCAGGCCCGGCAACGTCCCGAACAGGCCAACGGTCTGCAGCACCCAGACAGTGGGCACCACCGCGGGTGGCACGATCAGGCCGGCGAGGACGAAGAAATTCGCGACGGTGCGGATTTTGGAGGCACGCCGTTGCATGACATACCCGACCATGGCGGCGATCACCACGAGGAAGGTCACGCTGGCCACGGTCAGGACCGTGGAGTTCACGAATGCGCGCGCCACGATGTAATCGCGTTGAGTGATGACTTCGACGAAATTCTCCACGAACGCCAGTTCCGTGGGCCACGTGAACGCCAGCTCAGAGGCTTCCTGACGCGTCTTCATCGCCTGAATGATGATGAAGGCGAATGGCAGAATGAAAATGATGACGGACGCCACAACAGCAGCGATCCCAATGACCCAGCGCATGGTGCGC
The DNA here is from genome assembly GCF_021049285.1 of Ruania halotolerans. Lineage (GTDB taxonomy): Bacteria > Actinomycetota > Actinomycetes > Actinomycetales > Beutenbergiaceae > Ruania > Ruania halotolerans. The sequence continues at coordinate 17,430 of NZ_CP088017.1, read as the reverse complement.
TCACGCTTCATCGTCGAACCTCCTCTGTGCAGGAGCACTGCGGTGCCTCGCTACGGTGCACCTCGCCCCTCGGCGCCCCTGCCTGCGGCAGGACGTTGCGGCTCCTCGCGCTCATTGCTCGATCTCCCGCTTGTTCAGCATCAGTGAGATCGGGACCATGATCGCGGTGACCACGAGGAACAACACCACGTTCCCGGCGGTGGACAGGCCGTAGAAGCCGGCCTGGTACTGCTTGTAGATGACCGAGCCGATCACGTCGGAACTGAAGCCCGGCCCGCCACCAGTGGTGGCCCAGATCAGGTCGAACGAACGCAACCCCCCGATCAACGACAAGATGATCACGGTGCCGGTGGCGGGTTTGACCAGAGGAAGCGTGATGGACTTGAACACCGCCCACTTGCTCGCCCCATCGACCCGGGCGGCCTCGTAGTACTCCTGCGGGATGGCGACCAGGCCGGCGATGTAGATCAGGCACGCGATCCCCAGGCCTTTCCACACATCGATCCCGGCGATCGTCAACAACGCCAGGTCCGGATCGGTCAGCCATCCCGGACCGGTGATCCCCAGCGTCTCGAGCGCACCGTTGACCACGCCGTCGAAGGGGTCCAGCAGCGCCTTGAACATGATCCCCACCCCGATCGTGGAGACCAGCACCGGGAAGAAGATCACCGACCGCAGATAGTTGCGCCCGACCAGCGCCGAGGTGAGCAACACGGCCAGCGCCAGTCCGATCACGACTTTCAGACCCGAGGTGACGAAGCCGTAGATCAGCGTGTTGATGAAGCTCTGATACAGCTGCGGTTCACGGAAGAACTGGATGTAGTTCTCCAGCCCGATGAACTCCTGGTCGAACAACGTCCAGCGGGTGAGGCTGAAGTAGAACGACGCGAATGTCGGGATGGCGAAGAACACCAGGAACAACACCGCCGCGGGCAGGTAGAACCACAGCGGATACGCATGGCGAGCGGTGCCCAAGGTGCGGACCTTACGAGCCCTGCCGGCCCGCACCTTGGTGGCCTCAACTGTCACCAGCCCTCGAGGCCCAGCTGCCGCGCCTGGTTCTCCACATCACGGTCATAGTTCTCCGCCGCTTCCTCAGCACCGCGAATGCCAGAGCCGACCTCGACGGTGATGTTCTCCAGGTTCGGGCCCTTGATCGGGGAGAGGAATTCCAGCGCCGGTGCCGTGTTGCCGGAGTCGAAGTAGGACTGCACATCCTGGACGAGCGGGGGAACATCCGCCGGGAGCTCGCAACCGTTGACATAGGGCCCTGTCGGGTTGACCGCCTCGATGAAGACCGAGCAGGCATCCGGTCCGGTCACGAAGTCGACGAAAGCGAGCGCGGCGTCTCGCTGCTCACCTTCGACAGTGTTCGGAATGTACAGACCGTCCGGCTGCCAGATCGTGGCCGAGGTGTACTGCGGATCATCGGCGGGGATCGCCATGAACCGCATGTCCTCGACCGCGTCCGGGTGGTTGAACCGGATCGAGCTGAGGATCGTGGTGAGGATCGGGTAGTGCACGCCGGTCCCCTCGGCGAGCATCGATCCACCGTCTTCGAAGGTTGCTGACGGGTAGTTCTCGTTGAAGTAGCCGGACTCGTAGGCTTCCTCATGGTGCCGGAAACCGGCGAGGGCTGGTTCTTCGGCGTAGAACCGCTCGTGCGCCGTGTACTGCTCAGCCCAGTCCGGATCCTGGGCGTGAACATTGGCGTAGTCGCCGAGGACGAAGAGCTGGCTGGTCCAGGTGTCACCGTAGGTCTGGATGATCGGGTCATACCCCGCCCCGGCGATCTCCTCATTGTTCGCCATGAAGTCGTCCCAGGACTCCGGCACGTCGAGACCGAGTTCCTCATAGATCGCACCGTTGTAGACGATGCCACCGGCGAACGAGCTTCCATACGAGCCGCCGTAGAGGCCATTGTCGGTGCTGACCACAGAGACAAAGTCGTCCGTCAGTGAGTCCGCCCAGGGCCGGTCGCTCAGATCAAGCAGGTTCTGGTCGGGATTGAGGGCCTGGAACAGTGATCCTGAGTTGTAGTTGAACACCTCTGCCATCTCACCGGTGGAGAGCCGGGTCTTGATGAGGTTGTCGCCCTCGGTGCCGCCGGGGCGACCGTCAAGATTGACGGTGATGTCCGGGTTCTCGGCTTCGAAGGCCTCGATGAGGGCCTCGGCCAGCGCGGTGTTGTCCTCGTCCGAGGTGGACAGGAAGGTGATCTCGACGCTGCCGTCCTCGCTGCCGCCACCGGAGCATGCGGACAGGACGAGCGCCGCAGCGGCTGCCGAGGCAGCAGCCACGCTGAGGTGACGCCGTCGTAATGGGCTGGGGTTCATTGCTTTGCCTCCTCGCAAAGACGGTGCGCAGCTCGTTCTGCCCACTCGCTGAATCCTTTCACTCCGGACGATAGGTGGTGCATCGAGCGTTCGTCAACCGGTCTACACATTCGGTACTAACCTGTGACCTGTGGGCAATCGACCTGACGGCATCGACGGCGTAGCGGAGCAGTCCTCGCCACAGACCGTCCTGCCCCCACCCCGCAGCCCGATGCTCGCGCGCGGGGCGGGCCGGAACGCGACCATCCAGGATGTCGCGGATGCAGCCGGAGTCTCCAAGGCCGCCGTCTCCAAGGTGATTCGGAACGCCTACGGGGTGAGCCCGCAGATGCGTACTCGAGTCGACGCGGCGATCGCCCAGCTGGGCTACCGCCCGCGGCTGGCAGCGCGGGCGATGCGCGGTACCTCCAACACCATGGGGATCGAGATCGCCCAGGTGAGCAACGAATTCCTCACCATGATCGTCCAAGGCGCGCTTGAGACGTTGGCACCCACTCCGTATCAGCTTGTGGTGGCGCCGATCAGTTCACCAGGCGAGGCCGGTGCCGCCCTCCAGAGCCTCGCCGATCGGCAGGTCAACGGCATCGTCGCGATCTCACCGAAGGTCGGCCAAGAATGGTTGGAGCAACTCAGCGACCGGATTCCGATGGTGATCATCGGCCGCCATGACGTTTCGGCACACTACGACACGGTGGCCGGCGCCGATCGCTCAGGTACCGAGCAGGTGATGGACCACCTGTTCACGCTGGGGCACCAGCACATCCTGCATCTGACAATCGATCCGACGAGCACGCCCCTCGCCGACGCATCGAGCCAATGGCACCGTAGTGATCTCGAGCCGCACTCCATCCGCCACACGGTCTACCTGGAGCAGATGCGCCGTCGGAATCTCGAACCCGAGGTCACCTACACGGGAGGCGATGAGCTGGAAGCGGAAGCAGTTGCCGCCGAGCTACTGGCAAGGCAGCAGCGTCCGACCGCAATCTTCGCCGGGAACGACACGCTCGCGATGGGAGCACTGCGCGCGGTGGCCGCGGCCGGACTCGGCCCTGAGGATGTGTCGGTGGTGGGCTACGACGACATCACGATGGCCAGCCACCCGATGATCTCCCTGACCAGCGTGGACCAGTCAGGATCGAAGATCGGGGCCGAAGCCGTCCGGCTCCTCCTGGAACGGATCGCTGGACGTACCGAGGCTGTGCAGGTGGAGGAACAGGTGCACCTGCGAGTGCGCAATTCAACGGCGCGGCCACGCCATCCGTGACCGGTTCGTTCGCCTCTGAGCATTGCACAGCCGTACAGTCACTCTAGGCTTGCGGGCATGGCGCCCGCGCCACCGATGCCACCAGGAGGGCCATGACGACGATCCGTGATGTCGCTCGGCTCGCCGAGGTGTCGACGATGACCGTCTCGCGTGTGGTCAATGCCCGACCACAGGTCAGCCCCGCAACCCGCGAACGGGTCCTTGCCGCCATGGTCGAGCTCGACTACCACGTCGACCTCACGGCACGGCAGCTGCGGTCCGGGTCCAGTGGAACTGTCGCGCTGATCGTTCCCCGACTGGACCACGTCTATTTCGGCCAGCTCGGCGCCCAGCTGGCGGACGCCGTCGGAAAGCGTGGCAGGCACCTCGTGGTGGAACAGAGCAGTGCGAGCCGGGAGGGCGAGCTGGCCGCCCTCTCGCTGGCGCGGCTCCACATGTACGACGGCGCCATCCTCAGCGTGGTGGGCCTGGGCAATACCGAAGTGAACCGGATCCGCGCGACACTGCCGGTGGTACTCCTGGGGGAGAAGCCGGTGCCGCGCCGATTCGACCACGTCATGATGAGCAATGTGGCGGGGGCGCGGCTGGCCACCGGCCATCTGCTGGATTGTGGCGCGCGGCGGGTGATGATCGTGGGTGGTGAGTTCGGTCCGGTGTCCCGCGGTATGCGGTTTGCGCGGACCACCGGTTGGGAGGAGGCGCACTCTGCACGTGGGCTGGCCGTCGATCCGCGCCTGGTGCTCTCCTCGGACCCGATCAAGGCACAGATGGCACGTACAGCGGTTTCCCGCGCAGTCACTCGCGATCCGAGCATCGATGCACTCTTCTGCGTGACCGACGAGGCGGCGATCGGGGCGATGGCGGGACTGGCTGACGCCGGGCGCCGCGTGCCCGAGGACATCCAGGTGGTCGGGTTCGACAATCTCGCCATCGGCGCGCATATCGGTCCGGGCTTGACGACCATTGACCCAGGAAACGATTGGATCGTCGAGAACGTTGTGCGTTTGCTCGAGGCCAGAATGAGCTCTCCCCCTCCGACGGCGGCCGAGCACCTGGTTGCCCCGGCACGCCTGGTTGAACGAGGGTCGACGAAACGGGCCGGCGTTCGCTGAGGTCGCCGGTCCCGGGAAGCGGCCCTAGCGTCGGATTGCTCACCCCATCGACGGCGACGACCCATGCTCGTGGGTTCGTCAGCACATCCCACCCGGCCTGGTGCCGGTGTCGTACAGTGTGCGTCCCATGAAGCGCGTCGATCCGCCCACGAACGGCCAGCTCGCCGAGCTGCGTCGCATGCTCACGGCCGAGCGCGAGCGCACCTCGGATCGGATCGCCGCCCTCACTCAGAACGTCACGTCGATCGTCGAGGGCGCGCAGCTCACCGTCACCGATGACGAGCATGACCCCGAGGGCGCCACGATCGCCTTCGAACGCTCACAGGCGGGTGCGCTGCTCGCGGCGGCCAACACTCACCTGGTTGATGTGGACGCCGCCCTGGCGAAATTCGCCAGCGGCACCTATGGGCGATGCGAACTCTGTGGCGAGCCGATAGTTGCCGAGCGGCTACTGGCTCGGCCAGCTTCGCGGACCTGTATCACCTGCGCCGCACAGACGAGGCGGTGACATCGCGGTGTTAGCCACGCAGTCACGTTCAAGCGTCACCGTGATGGGTGGAGCCAACGGGACTCGAACCCGTAACCCCCTGCTTGCAAAGCAGGTGCGCTACCAATTGCGCCATGGCCCCTAGGGGGTACTTCAGGATACCGCTCGCGTGAACGCCGCGTTGTTCAGTCCAGCGGGTCAGTGACCTCGGCCCAGGCATCGCGCACTGCGCGATCCTCCGCCAGTTTGCGCCACGCGACGAACCCGCCGACCGCGAGCACGAGGAGGACGACTGTCTTCTTCATATCGTCTCCCTCCGTGCTGTGGACGTGGGCCTAGCTGGACTCGAACCAGCGACCTCTTCCTTATCAGGGAAGCGCTCTAACCGTCTGAGCTATAGGCCCCTTACCCCGGGAGTTTCCCGCCAGGGCGCCCCCAGAGACTACCCCAGCGCGCCCGCCGCCTCCAAAACGTATCGGCGTGGAACTGATCACGTCTGCTTGGGCACGCCGAGGTGAGATCAGTCGTCCGTCAGGGTCAGGTGCAATCCGCCCACCATGGCAGCAACCACGTTGTACACGAAGGCACCGAGCGTGGCGAGCGCCGTCAGGAGCACGACGTCCACGATCGCGATCACTGTCGCAACGGAGAGCACCCGGGAGAACTCGAGATACTCGAGCAACTCACCGAACTGCGCCATAGCGCCCACCTCTGCGATGAGCCCCTGCATCTCGGCGAACACACCCATGGAGTTGAGCACACCCCACACCACCGCGGTGGCCACCACGATCCCGATCCCGATCGCGATCGAGAGCAGGAACGTCAGCTTCATCACCGACCACGGGTCAATGCGGGACACGGCGAGCCGGACCCGGCGCGGGCCACCGCCCTCTGCCTGCTCCGCCGCCGGCGCACCCGAGGGGCGGTCTGCTCCCTGCTCACGCGAGGTCGCCGCCCATGACGAGCCGGTGGCCGGCGCGGCATTCGCCCCTCCGGATCGTTGCCCAGACTGCTGCTGGCCCGACTGCGGCGGCACGGACTGCGGCGGCACGGAGGGAGGCCGCTCTGCTGGGCTGAAGGATCTGGTCGAGGTGCGCACGGGTGGTGCGCCCGTCTTCGACGTCTGCTCGCTCATCAGCTCTCTTCCTGCCCTTCACCAGATGACTCGCCTGACGGTACGCCATCGCCCGCGTCATCGGTACTCCCCGTGGCATCGATCACTGGAACCGCGCCGTCGCCGGACTCCCCGGCCGGGGCAGCGCCGTCAGGTGACTCGGCCTCGATTTCCTCAACCTCAGCCTCGACTGCCGTCTCGACATTGCGTGCGATCGCAATGATCCGGTCGCCCGTATCCGGCTTGGCGAACGTGACGCCCTGGGTGTTGCGTCCGGTGAGATTGACCTCGGAGACGGCGGTGCGCACGATCTTGCCCTTCTCCATGATCACGAGCACCTGATCCTCCGGTCCGGTGATCAACGCACCCACGAGATCGCCACGTGCCTCAACGAGGTTCGCGACCTTGATGCCCAGGCCGCCGCGCCCCTGCACGCGGTACTCACTCACCCGGGTGCGCTTACCGAAGCCGCCCTCGGTCACCACGAAGAGGTCGGAGTCCTCGCGGACCACATCCAGGGAGAGGAGAGAATCCTCATCCCGGAATTTCATCCCCGTCACACCCGATGTCGCCCGGCCCATCGGGCGCAGTGCCTCGTCGGTCGCGGTGAAACGCAGCGACTGTCCCTTCCGGGAAACCAGCAGCAGATCGTCGTCGGAGTTCACCAACCGCGCAGCGACGACTTCGTCGACCTCACCCGACTCATCCGAGCGCAGGTTGATGGCGATTACGCCACCGGTGCGGGAGGAGTCGTACTCGCTCAGGCGAGTCTTCTTCACCAGCCCGCTCTTCGTGGCGAGCACCAGGTACTCGCTCTGGTCATAGTCGCGCAGATCGAGCACCTGGGCGATCTTCTCACCAGGCTGGAAGGCGAGCAGATTCGCCACATGCTGCCCCTTGGCGTCACGACCGCTCTCCGGCAGTTCATAGGCCTTCGCCCGGTACACGCGGCCCAGGTTGGTGAAGAACAGCAGCCAATGGTGGGTGGTGGTCACGTAGAAGTGATCCACCACGTCGTCACCGCGCAACTGGGCACCGCGCACCCCCTTGCCGCCACGGTGCTGGGCACGGTAGCTGTCGGTGCGGGTGCGCTTGGCATACCCACCCCGCGTGATCGTGACCACCACGTCCTCTTCGGGAATGAGGTCCTCGATGGACATCTCGCCATCGAAGGGGAGGATGGTGGAACGGCGCTCGTCGCCGTACTTGTCCACGATCTGGGTGAGCTCTTCGCCGATGATCCGGCGCTGCCGCTCGGGGGATCCGAGAATGTCCTTGTAGTCGGCGATCTCGGTTTCCAGCGCCTTGAACTGGTCCAGGATCTTCTGCCGCTCCAGCGCAGCCAGGCGCCGCAACTGCATCTCCAGAATCGCGTTCGCCTGGATCTCGTCAATGTCGAGCAGCTCGCGCAGACCTGTGCGCGCCTCGTCGACCGTGGGCGAGCGCCGGATCAGCGCGATGACCTCGTCGAGTGCATCGAGGGCCTTCATGAGCCCCCGCAGAATGTGGATTCGATCCTCAGCCTGCTTCAGCAGGAACTCGGTGCGCCGCACGATCACATCGATCTGGTGGGCGACCCAGTGCCGGATGAAGGCATCCAGGCTCAGGGTGCGTGGCACGCCGTCCACCAGGGCGAGCATGTTCGCTCCGAAGTTGTCCTGCAACTGGGTGTGCTTGTACAGGTTGTTCAGCACTACCTTCGCCACAGCGTCGCGCTTGAGCACGATCACCAGGCGCTGCCCGGCTCGACCGGAGGTCTCGTCCCGGATGTCGGCGATTCCCTGCATCCGCCCATCACGCACCAGATCAGCGATCTTCGCTGCCAGGTTGTCCGGGTTCACCTGGTAGGGCAGCTCACTGACCACCAAACACGTACGGCCCTGGAGTTCCTCGACCTCCACCACCGCGCGCATCGTGATCGAGCCGCGACCAGTGCGGTACGCATCCTCGATCCCGCGCAGGCCGAGTACCTGCGCGCCCGTCGGGAAGTCCGGCCCCTTGATGCGCTGCAGGAGTGCGGCGAGAAGTTCCTCCGGTGTCGCCTCGGGGTGCTCCAGCAACCAGTGCACGCCGTCGGCCACTTCCCGCAGATTGTGCGGGGGAATGTTCGTGGCCATCCCGACGGCGATCCCTGAACTGCCGTTGACGAGAAGGTTGGGGAATCGGGCCGGCAAGACGAGGGGTTCCTTCGTCTTCCCGTCGTAGTTGTCACCGAAATCGACCGTGTTCTTGTCAATGTCGCGCACCATCTCGAGCGCAAGCGGTGCCATTTTGCACTCGGTGTACCGCGGGGCGGCTGCGGCGTCATTGCCAGCAGAACCGAAGTTCCCCTGACCGGCCACCAGCGGGTACCGCATCGCCCACGGCTGCACGAGGCGAACCATCGCGTCATAGATGGCGCTGTCTCCGTGCGGGTGGAACTGACCCATCACGTCGCCCACCACACGTGAGCACTTGGAGAAGGAGGAGTCCGGGCGGTATCCGCCGTCGAACATCGCATAGAGGATGCGCCGGTGCACCGGCTTGAGACCGTCCTGGACGCTGGGCAGCGCGCGGCCCACGATCACGCTCATTGCGTAGTCGAGGTAGGACCGCTGCATCTCCAGTTGCAGGTCCACCTGCTCGATGCGGTCGGTGATCACTTCCGCAGCGTCGTCGGGCATGGGGGTGAGATCGTCAGTCACGAAAAGGTCCTTACTCAGACGTCGAGGAAACGCACGTCATGGGCGTTGCGCTGGATGAACGAGCGGCGTGATTCGACGTCCTCGCCCATGAGGATGGAGAAGATCTCGTCCGCGGCCGCTGCTTCCCCGATGGTCACCTGGCGCAGTGTGCGGGTATCGGGATCCATGGTGGTCTCCCACAGTTCCTTGTAATCCATCTCCCCGAGGCCCTTGTACCGCTGGATCCCGGTTTCCTTGGGCAGGCGGTGGTTCTTCGCCAGACCCTCGGCCAGCATCACGTCGCGCTCCTTGTCAGTGAAGACGTACTGGTGCGGAGCATTGGTCCACTTGATCCGGTACAGCGGCGGCTGCGCGAGGTAGACGTACCCGCCCTCGATCAGGGGGCGCATGTACCGGAACAGCAGTGTGAGCAACAGCGTGCAGATGTGCTGTCCGTCCACATCGGCATCCGCCATCAGCACGACCTTGTGGTAACGCAGCTTGGCGACGTCGAAATCTTCGCCGATCCCGGTACCGAACGCGGTGATGAGCGCCTGCACTTCCTGGTTCGCGAGGGCCTTGTCCACCCGTGCCTTCTGCACGTTCAGGATCTTTCCGCGGATCGGCAGAATCGCCTGCGTCTCCGGGTTGCGCCCCTGCACGGCTGAACCACCGGCCGAGTCACCCTCCACGATGAACACCTCAGACCTCGAGGCATCCCTACTGGAACAGTCCTTCAACTTGCCCGGCAAGCCCCCGCCCTCGAGCAACCCCTTGCGGCGGGTCGCCTCACGAGCCTTGCGGGCGGCGAGCCGTGCCACCGATGCCTGCACGGCCTTGCGGATGATGTCCTTGGCCTCGTTCGGGTGGCTTTCGAGCCAGTCGCCGAACTGATCGAAGACCACCTTCTGCGTGAATGTCCGCGCCTCGGTGTTGCCGAGTTTGGTCTTCGTCTGCCCCTCGAACTGCGGTTCGCCGAGCTTGATGGAGATGACGGCGGTCAGGCCCTCCCGGATATCGTCACCGGTGAGGTTCTCATCCTTCTCCCTGAGTAGCTTGTTCTCCCGCGCGTAACGGTTCACCAGCGTGGTCAGTGCCGAACGGAACCCCTCTTCGTGGGTACCGCCCTCAGAGGTGTTGATGGTGTTGGCATAGGTGTGCACGCTCTCCGAGTACGCACCGGTCCACTGCATCGCGATCTCGAGGGAGATCGTGCGCTCCACGTCCTCTGTCTCGAAGGAGATGACCTCGGGGTGCACCAGTTCAGTGCGCTTGGAGGCGTTCAGGTGAGTGACGTAGTCGATCAGGCCATTGTCGTATTTGTAGCTGACTGACTTCGAGTGACCCTGGTTCTCGTGAGCGCTGTCCTTCTCACCGGCCACCTCATCATCGGTGTCACTGTGCCGCTCATCGGTGATGGTGATGCGCAGCCCCTTGTTCAGGAAGGCATACTGCTGCATCCGCGAGCGCAGTGTCTCGAAGTCATAGTCAGTGGTCTCGAAGATCGTGGGGTCCGCCCAGAACGTCTGGGTCGTCCCCGTCTCGTCCGTGGCACCCAGGCGCTGCAACTCTCCGAGGGGAGCACCGCCGTCGGAAAAGTCCTGACGCCAGTGGTAGCCATCGCGGCTGACCTCGGTGACCACACGTGAGGACAGAGCGTTCACCACGGAAATACCCACCCCGTGCAGACCGCCGGAGACGGCGTATCCGCCGCCACCGAACTTCCCGCCGGCGTGCAAGACCGTCATGACCACTTCAACCGTGGGGCGACCCTCGGTCGGGTGCATGGCCACGGGAATCCCTCGCCCGTTGTCGATCACCCGCACGCCACCATCGGCAAGTAGGGTGATCTGCACGTGATCGCAGTATCCGGCGAGCGCCTCATCGACGGCGTTGTCCACCACCTCATACACCAGGTGGTGCAGGCCACGCTCACCGGTGGACCCGATGTACATCCCTGGTCGCTTGCGGACCGCTTCGAGCCCTTCGAGAACGGTGATGTTGATGGCGTCATAGCCAGATGATCCGGCGGGGTTCTGCCCGGCTACTGGCGGGGGCGTCTCGTCAGCCACGTTCTCCTGGCTCTCCTATCGTCATCGGTGCGCACCCCCGGTGGTCCGCTACGAGCGGGGCAGGCATGTGCAGGTCCGGGTGGCCGTGGAGCAAGTCCACAGATCCCGGACAGTTCCCACGATTCTACCCCTCACCTGCCGAAACAGACGAATATCCACACCCTTATCCACACCCTGGTGCTTCCCTGCGGCGAGTCATCCGTACGTGTCGCGCGGTCCTCGACCTCCGGGGGCCACACGAGGCCCCTTCCGCCAGGTCGGTCCGCCGGGGCCGAGCACCTGGATGCTGGTGACAACGCCCTCACCCACCTCCTCGGCCAGCCGTCGGTCCAGCTGCGGGCCCAGGAGCCGGATCTGGGTGGCCCAGGCCGTGGAATCTGCTCGTACCACCAGCACGCCGTCAGAGAATGTTTCCGGCGTGCAATGGTCGGCAATCTGATCACCGACAACCTCTCGCCACCGCCCGATCACGCCACCCACGGAGAGGGGTTGGTTCCAGCCGAGTTGACGGGCCAGAGATTCGACCGTGGCCCCCAGCGGTGCGGGGTCGCGACCTGTTCCGTGCCCAGGCGCAGCCTCGAATGCCACGCCGTCGTGACGGCGCAGTGTGCGCCCTGGCCGTGTGCCTGGACGCGCCGTACGCAATCCCTTCGCACGAGCGGCGTCCCGTGCTCGGGCGAGTGCCGACTGGGCCGCCTGATCACGATTCTCGGCCGGGCCGCCGTCGTGGAGCTTTTCCTCGGATGTGCCGTCCCCGAGACCATCGGAGGCTCCCGTTCCCGCTTCCGGCTCATCGGACACGGGTGATCACCGAGTCCATTACGTCCACACGGGCACCGTCGAGCTCTTCGGGAACGTCCTCGGCCACCGCGGACGTGATCAATACCTGCTGGGCGTTCGCGACCACCTCGGAGAGCCGTCGGCGCCGGCGGGTGTCCAGTTCAGCGAAGACGTCGTCGAGGATGAGGACAGGTTCGCCGTCAGCGTCCCAGTCATCGGCTTTGAGCAGCTCATAACTGGCCAAGCGGAGGGCGAGGGCGAGCGACCACGACTCCCCGTGGGAGGCGTATCCCTTCGCCGGCAGTTCACCGAGCCGCAGTTCCAGTTCGTCCCGATGTGGGCCAACAAGGCTGACGCCACGCTCGATCTCCTTCGGCCGCAACCGGGACATGGCCTCCAGCAGTTGGGCCTCCACCAGGTCTGCGTTGGTGAGCGTGCTCTCACCCTCCTCCTGGCTGGCACCGTCGAGTTCAGCACGTTCCGGGCTCATCACCTGCTGCACACTCGCCCGGTAGATCACCGACGCCACGCTCTGCTGTGAGCTCACGCGCTCATAGGCGGATTCGATGTGCGGGCGCAGACCGTGGAGCACCCTCACCCGAGCAGCGATGAGCTCAGCACCGGCTTTGGCCGCCTTCTCGTCCCAGACATCCAATGTGCGCAGGTCACCGCTCGCTCCACTCTTGCGAGCTCCCGCTGCAGACTTCAGCAGCGCGTTGCGCTGGCGGACCACCCGTTCGTAGTCGGATCGCACACCGGCCAATTTCGGGCTCAGTAGCACCAACAGTTCATCGAGAAAGCGTCGTCGACCGTCCGGGTCGCCTTTGACCAGGGACAGATCCTCGGGAGCGAAGACCACGGTGCGCAGTATGCCGAGTAGCTCACGGGTGCGGGGTAGTGGCGCCCGGTTGAGGCGAGCCCGGTTCGCCTTCCCCGCCACCAGTTCCAGTTCGAGTACCGAGGCCCGCCCGTCACGCATCACCTTCGCCTGGATGATCCCGCGCGCAGCGCCGTGGCGCACCAGGGCAGCATCGGAGGCGACTCGATGAGAGGAGAAGGTGGACAGATACCCCAATGACTCGACGAGATTCGTCTTGCCCTGACCATTCGGACCGACGAACGCTGTGATTCCCGGGTCCAGAGACAGCAGGGCCTCGCGGTAGGAGCGGAAGTCAGTCAGCGCGAGGTCAGAGACGTACATGCCGGTCGGTCAGACTCCTTCAGCCATCGGCGGACGGCTGGGTGGCGTGCCCACCGAACTGATTGCGCAGGGCAGCGACTGCCTTCATCGCTGGTGAGTCCTCTTGCCGTGAGTCGAACCGGGCGAAGAGCGCAGCACTGATCACCGGTGCCGGCACCGCCTGCTGGATCGCCTCCTCCACCGTCCACCGGCCCTCACCGGAATCGGCGACATACCCGCGAATCTCATCCAGATCGGGGTCCTCGTTCAGCGCCTTCACGAGGAGTTCGAGCAGCCATGAGCGCACCACGGTGCCCCGTTGCCATGCCTCGAAAACGGCACCGACATCACCGATCAGGTCATCCCGGGCGGCAAGGATCTCGTACCCCTCGGCGTACGCCTGCATCACGCCGTACTCGATGCCGTTGTGCACCATCTTGGCGTAGTGGCCCGCTCCCACGGGGCCGGCGTGAACGAAACCCTCGTGTCGCGGGCCATCGGGGCGTAGGGCATCGAAGATCGGCATCAGCGAGGCAACGGTCTCGTCCGAGCCGCCCACCATCAGGCCGTAGCCGTTCGCCTCACCCCAGATCCCGCCGGAAACTCCCGCATCGACGTAGCCGATCCCGCGTTCGGCGAGCTCGGAGACGCGGCGTAGGTCGTCGGTGTACTTGGAGTTCCCGCCATCGATGATCACATCGCCGGAGCGCATCACGGTGGCAAGTTCACTGATGACTGATTCGGTGATCTCACCGGCCGGGACCATCACCCACACCACACGAGCGTCCTCGCCCAGAGCGTTGACGAGCTCATCCAACGAGGACACATCACTGATCTCGGGATTCTGGTCGAATCCGGTGACCCGCAAGCCCTTGGCACGCATGCGATCGCGCATGTTGCCACCCATCTTGCCGAGGCCGACGAGTCCGACGTGCATCACAGGCTCCTTGCGCAGTGCGGTGGTTGCTCAGGCGCCGAATCGGATCGGCATCAGGAGATAGCGGAATTCCTCGGCGTGGTCGGAGCCGTCGGCGTCGTCCTGACCGGTCATGACCGCGGGCTTCGAGGGATGGGTGAAGGAGAGGCGGACAAAATCGGTGTTCAAGGCGCTCAAGCCGTCGAGCAGATACTGCGGGTTGAACGCTGTGGAGATCTCTTCACCGACGAGTGTGGATTCGAGAACTTCCGAGGCCTGGGCATCGTCACCCTGACCTGCTTCGAGCACCACCTGGCCCTCACTGAAGGACAGTCGGATCGGTGTATTCCGTTCGGCGACGAGGGCGACACGTTTGGCGGCCTCGACCAATTCGTGAGTGCTGGTGACTGTGTGAGTGGTGGTCTGATCCGGGAAGAGACGCCGAACGGGCGGGTACTCGCCGTCGACCAACAGGGACGTCGTGCGGCGACCACCCGCTTCGAACCCGATGATGTCGCCACCGTCGGCAAGAGCAAGCTCGATAGAACCGGCGCTCGAGAGATTACGCGCAACATCGGAGAGTGTGCGGGCGCGGACCAGTGCGATGCGGGAGACCGACGGCGATGCCGGCGACCACGTCATCTCACGCATCGCGAGCCGGTACCGGTCGGTCGCGAGCATCGTCAGGGTGTCACCTTCGATCTCGACGCGTACCCCGGTCAGCAAGGGCAGGGTCTCGTCCCGGCCGGCAGCCATGGTGACCTGCGAGATCGCCTGAGCGAATGCATCACCGGCGATCGAGCCGGTGACATCCGGCAATTCCGGCAACGTCGGGTAGTCCTCGACGGGCATGGTGAGCAGAGTGAAGCGTGACGATCCGCAGACGACCGTCACCCGACTTCCCTCGAGCGTGACCTCGACGGGCTTGTTCGGTAATGCCTTGGAGATCTCCGCGAGGAGGCGACCGGAGACCAGGACGGAGCCGGGCTCATCCACGTCAGCGACGACGGCCGACCGCGCGGAGACCTCGTAGTCGAAGGTGGAGAGCACAAGTCCTTCCGCGTCGGCCTCAAGCCGGACACCGGCGAGTACAGGTGAGGGGGGTCGGCTCGGCAGGGTGCGTGCGGTCCATGTGACGGCGTCCGCCAGGACGTCTCGCTCCACCCTGAACTTCACGATCTCGGCCCTCTTCCTTGCGATATGCGAACTCGGGGGTCCCGAGCATAGTGACTGTGCAGGCGTGCACGATGCTCCCCCGTCAATTCCGACGAGCGCAGCGGACGGCGCACACGGCCTGGACTCGACAGTAGACGACTGGAGTGACATCCCGCGAGCACACCAGTGCTCGGAAGCAGGATCGGCCCCAGATCCAATGGTGGTTGTTCACACCCGATCATCCCTAGAGAAGGGTCATCGTCATCATCGGTGTTGTGGACACTGTGGGTAACACGTATCAGTGCAGGTCAGCGCGGCGAACCGGGTGTGGACGGGTAGTAGGACGGCGCTGCACAGGGTGACGGGAGAGCTGTGCAGGGCGACAAGACCCACAGGCTGCGTCCACGGTGAACATGTCATTGGTCCACCGATTGTGCGGGTCTGTCCACGGCCATCCACAGATTCATCCACATCTGTGCATGAATCACGTCGTTGCTATCTGCATCGTGGCTGGTCAGAGCGGGTACGCGGGAGGTCGGAGGACCTGCCCGGTCAGCTGCGGTGCTGTTGCTTGATCCGATTTGTCAGTTCGGTCACCTGGTTGAAGGTGGAACGCCGCTCGGCCATCTGCTGCCGGATCTTCCGGTTGGCGTGCATCACCGTGGTGTGATCGCGGCCGCCGAAAACCTGACCGATCTTCGGCAGCGAGAGTTCGGTGAGTTCTCGGCACAGGTACATGGCGATCTGACGAGCGTTGACCAGCACACGAGACCTGTCGGCACTGCAGAGGGCCTCGATCGTCACCCCGAAATACGACGAGGTCTGGGCCATGATGACCGATGGGGTGATCTCGGCGCCGTCGTTGTCGGTGATCAGGTCCTTCAGGACCATCTCTGCGAGGGAGAGGTCCACGGTCTGGCGGTTCAGGTTTGCGAAGGCAGTGACCCGGATGAGGGCCCCCTCAAGTTCGCGGATGTTGGAAGAGATCTTCGAGGCGATGTACTCGAGAACGTCGCTCGGTGCCTGGAGTGATTCGGCGCCGGCCTTCTTCCGGAGGATCGCGATGCGGGTCTCCAGGTCGGGTGGCTGCACGTCGGTGATCAGGCCCCATTCGAACCGGGATCGCATCCGATCCTCGAAGCCGTTGAGGTGCTTGGGAGGCAGATCGGAGGTGATCACCACCTGCTTGTTGTCGTTGTGGAGGGTGTTGAACGTGTGGAAGAACTCCTCCATCGTCTGTTCCTTGCCTTGCAGGAACTGGATGTCGTCGATGAGGAGCACATCGACTTCGCGGTAGCGCTTCTGGAAGGCCTCGGCCTTGTCGTCCCGGATGGAGTTGATGAAGTCGTTGGTGAATTCTTCGGAGTTGACGTACCGCACCCGGATCCCGGGATAGAGACTCTTGGCGTAGTGGCCGATCGCGTGCAGCAGGTGTGTCTTGCCCAGCCCGGACTGGCCGTAGATGAACAGCGGGTTGTAAGCCTTGGCCGGCGCCTCAGCGACGGCGGTCGCGGCCGCATGGGCGAATCGGTTGCTTGACCCGATCACGAACGTCTCGAAGGTGTAGTTCGGATTCAGTCGAGCATGCGGATCCACGCCGGTGGCGTAGGTATCCGGGCGAGGTGCGCGTTCGGTGCGAGCCGGTGGGATGCGTTCGTCTCGTGTGCTGGGGCTGGCGATGTCAGGTCCGCGTTGCTCAGCGACGGGCCGGGATTCGGTGTCGAGGTGGTGAGCTGCCGGTTGTGCCCGCTCGGCGGGCAGGGAGTCCTCGAGGGAGGCATCGACCGTGACAGCCACGCGTACCGTGCGATCCAATGCCGAGGAGAGCGCCGAGATGATCGATTCCCGCGCCCGGGTCTCGATGAAGTCTTTGGCGAAGTCGCTGGGGACCGCGAGCAAGATCGTGTCATCGATGACGCCAAGCGGCCGGGTCAGTCGGATGAAGCCCAACTGTGCGCCGCCCAGGTCACCACGCGAAGAGAGGATCTCGAAGGCGCGGTCCCATGCCTGGCTCAGATCCGTTGGATCCACGGGTGACTCGGACACTTGACTCCCTGTGGGACGCAGTTGGCATCGTGCTGTTCGCCCGGGCCTCACTCATCCCGCGACGATCCACAACTGTATCCACAGTCTGTGTGAAACTTCGCGTCGAACGCACAGGCCCGTCCTGGCGCGGATAGGTGCCGCCGGATCTGTGCGCCGGCGGATGTGACCTTTGCTGTGAGTACTGGTCGGGGAGCAGTAGTTGTCCACAGAGGGGAAGGAAGATCTTCAGAATGGGGATGGTGGAGGCAATCGGCGTCTGTGTGACCGAGGTGACCGCGGCGACGTTTGACCGGGTCTGGGGCCCT